>NZ_JANIFO010000001.1:0-730661 GCF_040259625.1 Bacillus sp. B1(2022) | reverse complement strand
ACCGCTTGTTGAAGCAGCTTTATTATCTTACCACTCAGCTTATTTTATGTCAACAACTTTTTTTGAGCTGTTTCCGAAGCTTTTCGTTGTTGTCTGCTGTTCATCAGCGACGTTTAATAATATAACACCCTTTTGAAAATATGACAATAGTTTTTTTAAAAAAATCATTAATTATTTTCTTTCATACTTATTTCAGTTTCTCTTCTATAGAAAGATAAGCTGTCTTGTGGTTTGGCATATTTTCTTGTATAGTAAGATTGAACTAAATACTTGATGACCACTAGGGGAGCATTAAAGCTGAGAGTGAACATTTTGTTCTGACCCTTTGAACCTGTTAGTTAACGCTGGCGTAGGGATGTGGCAAAGCCAAATGATTTGCAGTTTATGCAAGCAGCGCGCGGACCTTTTCCCATCCTTCCCCGCGCTGCTTTTTTGTTTATCCTTGTTACGGTTGTCTGACCAGGGGGAAAACTATGAATCATTCAACACGGCTTGTGCGCTTAATTGAAATAGCGATTATGACCGGGGCGGCTGTCATTCTGGACATTGTCTCAGGTATGTTTCTCCGGATGCCCCAAGGCGGCTCGGTCTCTATTATGATGATTCCGATTTTTTTGATTTCATTCCGCTGGGGAGTGAAAGCCGGGCTTACGACAGGCTTTTTGACAGGGATTGTCCAGATCGCCATCGGCAATTTGTTTTTGCAGCACCCGGTGCAGCTATTTCTTGATTACATCGCGGCCTTTGCAGTCCTCGGTTTCAGCGGCTTGTTTGCTTCCGGTGTACGGGAATCGGCATTGAATAAAAAAAGAGGCGCTTTAACGATGTATGTTATAGGCGGTGTTTTCATCGGCAGTGTGCTGCGCTATGCGGCACATGTGGTCTCCGGAGCTGTCTTTTTCGGAAGCTATGCTCCGAAGGGCACGCCGGTCTGGATTTATTCGTCCGTCTATAACGCGACTTATATGATTCCTTCTTTTATCCTTTCGGCCATTGTCCTTATCTTATTATTCATGACTGCGCCGCGGCTTCTTGAAGCTAAGCGGACGAACTGAAACAGCAGGCGGTTTACGCCTGCTGTTTTTTTATTCCGGGCTGTGCCGTTCGTTTGAATCACTCAGTTCTTTTGTAAGTTCATTTATACTTTGTTTTATGTTTCCTTTACCTGAAAAATTCTCAATAAGCTCTTTTACATTGATTCCGGAAGATGCTTTTAAGCTTTCCTGAAGACCGGCCATTAAATTGGTTGCGTAGCCTGTGACTTTATTGGCCCCGCTGTTTTCACCGCTTCCTCCCGTATCAACGACGGTTATTTTATCAATGTTGGAAAGAGGCGCTGAGACTTGCTTCGCATATTCACAATCATATCAAGGATTGCAGCCTGCCCGTATTTTTCGAATGCTTCGGCGATTTTTTCTTTAGCTTCCGCTTCTGCGAGACCTTTCAGGCGGATGACTTCCGCTTCGGTTTCTCCTCTCGCCTTTTCAGCCTCCGCTTTAGCAAGACCGTCAATTCTCACGCGTTCCGCTTCCGCCTTGGCCATCGCTTCGATACTGTACTGCTCGGCATCCGCTTCCGCGAGCTGCTTCGCTTTTGCGGCTTCGGCCGCTTGTTCCACCGAGTAACGGTCGGCATCGGCTTTTTTCTTCACTTCAGAGTCATATTGGCGCTCACGGCGCAGAATTTCTTTTTCCTCCAATTCAATCTGCTTTTGCCGCTCAATAATTTTAATTTGCATTTCCTGCTCTGTCACCTGCTGGCGGGCTTTTGCTGTTTCAAGATCATATGCCTGGTCGGCATTGGCTTTTGCTGTATCCTGCTCTCTTCTGTATTCCGCCATTTTCAGCTGATTGATTTTTTCCGCTTCAGCTATTTCCGTCGCCCGCTCCAGCTCTGATTTTTTTGCGTCTTTATCAGCGGCCGCACGTTTAATCCTCGTCTCTTTATCCGCTTCTGCCGTGGCAATGTCCGCATCCCGCTTGACTTGGGCGATTCTCGGCTTACCTAATGATTCAAGATAGCCGTTTTTATCGCGGACGTCTTTAATCGTAAAAGAAACGATCACGAGCCCCATTTTAGCAAGATCCTGAGACGCGACCCGCTGGACTTCCTGAGAAAACTTTTCCCTGTTTTTATAAATCTCTTCAACGGTCATGGAGCCGAGGATGGAGCGCAGATGGCCTTCCAGCACCTCCCGCGCCTCCTGCTCACGGTCTTCCTTAGATTTCCCCAAAAATTGTTCAGCTGCTGTGGCGATTTCACTGATGGAGCCTCCGATTTTAATAATGGCGGTTCCGTCGGCCATTACCGGCACGCCTTGCTCTGTATAGACTTCAGGTGTAGAGACATCAAGTTTGCTTGACAGTAAACTGAGAGGTTCTGCCTGCTGGAATACCGGGAGCACGAACGTTCCCCCGCCCCGGACGATTTTCAGACGATTTCCGCCTTCATCAATGTGGACGTTCTTATTTCCCAAATAACTTCCGGTCACGATAAGGGCTTCGTCCGGCCCCGCTGTCCGGTACTTCGTAATAAATACAGCAATAAGTGCGATGAGTAAAAAGAATACGATTCCGATAACGATGATAATCGGCATAGTCATAACAGTTCCCCCTTAGATATCAGATTGGTTCATGCGGCGTCACAAAAAGCACTCCGTCTTTCACGTCAATCACTAATACGGCAGTTCCGTACTTGATCTGTTCTTGATCAAAGCTGACGGCTGATTTAGAAATGGCGCCCCCTATTCCCTCTATGATCACTTCTCCATAGCCGTCTTTCGGGACGGAAGTAATGACCCTGCCGACTCTGCCCTTTAAATCCGTCTCCCGATAAGCGAGCGATTCTTCCGCTGATGAAAGCGGGACAAGGACGAAGAAGTGAAGCAGGCTGACCAAAAGAACCGAAAGAACAAATGAAAGCAACGCAATGACAGAACTTGATAGCGGAGCGGCGATTTCGCCGATATAACCTGAGGCTGAAAAGATTGTTAAAAAAGACAGAATCAATGCAGGGTTTAAAAATGAAACAGGAATGGCTTCCAAGAGGCCGTGAAACACATCTTGAAAAAACAGAATCAAAAGCGTGAGACTTCCCGAAATAATCAATGTGTAAAGATAGACCGTTTCAAGCGGCAGATGAAATATGTCCATCTTCTATCCTCCTTTCGGCCGAGGTGTCGGAGTGTTACTTTATATACGGATGTAAAGGTAAATGGTTTCAATTTTCTGATAAGGAAGGCTGATTACATGATTATCCAATCCGGATATGATATGTTTACTCTAAAGGAGGAGATAGGATGAGCATTTTTAATGAAGCCAGACAGCAGATCTGGGAAGAACTGAAAGGACTCTCTGATGAGGAATTCAACCGAAAGCCCGCGGCTGATGAGTGGAGCGTGCGGGAAGTCCTTGACCATTTAAAGAAAATTGACGAAACAGCGCAGACCCTTTTATCAAAGCAGGCAAAAGACGCACCGTTAAAAGAAATAGAAGAAAAACCGATGGAGTTTATAGAGGACAGAACAGATAAACGGCCGGCGCCGTCACACCTCGAACCTGAGCAAAACCGATTATCAGTCATTGAAGCAAAACAAGAATTAGATACGGCAAGACAGCAGCTGACCGCAGTTATTTCATCATTAAACGAGGAAGACTTTGAACGTGTGCTTCCGCATCCTGTTTTTCAAGAACTGACGATCCGCCAGTGGATTGATTTTATCGGCCATCATGAAAAGCGTCACATTAATCAAATAAAAGAAATCAAACAAAAAATCAAGAAGGTCTAGTCAGACCTTCTCGATTTTTTTCTTGGCGCGTTTCGGTTCATAAGAATGGATGGTGACCGCATCGCCCGTGCATATGTCGCCCGGGCGTTCAACAATACAGACAATTCCTCTTCTGCCCATCGCGTGCCTCACAAACGCCGCGGCGAGTTTTGGCTGATCCGGATAAAAGGATTGAATGACTTCTCCCGGCTGAATGCACGGATCATTTTCTCCCTCGCACAACAGAGACGCACCGCTTGGAAATATCATTCTGCTTCCTTCTTTAAGCGGCGTCAGTGCAGAAAAACCGCTGATTGCGATGTTAGCGCCGAGCCATTCGGGAAAGATATGAGAAATCCCCATCTTCTCCGCAATGTCATCACATTCCTCCATGGACACGATTGAAATCTGTCTCCGGTTAAAAATTTCTGTTCCTCTTTCATACATCGGCTCACGCGCGCCGGCCTTTTTTGTCAGTCCAAAATGCAAGTCACCCGGAAACCCGCCGTATTCCGCACGAAGCTTGTCCATCTTTTTGGTAACAAATTGTTCGGTATCCGCTATATATACGCCTTCCGTCTTTGCTGTTATGCGTTTCCACATCAGCCACCACCGCCTTTTTCTTGACATTATCCTTAAAAAACCCCGCTCTGTAAAGGAGCGGGGTTCATTTATTATACCGTTTTCGGCGTTAAGTCAAAGCAGCGTTTGTAAATCCAGTTGTATGCTTTCTCATTCAAATCTCTTGGATTTCCGAAAGTTTGCGGATCTTTCATGGCTTCTTTTGATAAACGTTCAATCATGTCCGGAGACACACCTTGTTCTTCTAAACTCGGCACCTCTAAATCTTTTACAAGATCATACATCCAGTTGACGGACGCTTTTGCCGCTTCTTCGGTTGTCATGTTGCTTGTATCGATTCCGAATGCTTTGGCAATGCGGGCGAATTTTTCCGGATAGCCTTTCCAGTTGTATTCCATTACCGGCCCCATCATAGCTGCGACGCATTGTCCGTGAGCGACAGGGATGATGCCGCCGAGCGTCTGGCTCATCGCATGCGCCGCGCCTGCTGATTCACTGCCGTATGAAAGGCCGGCAAGCATCGCCGCCTGCGCCATGCCGTATCTTGCTTCCAAATCCTCTCCGTCCGCAAACGCGCGCTTAATATAATGCGCCGCATATTCAATGGCCATTAAAGCGACGGCATCAGTGATCGGCTGCGCGAATTTCATCGTATAGCACTCGATGGCGTGCGCAAGTGCGTCAATACCTGTCATGGCCGTCACATGCGGAGGCATGGACGTGTGCAGCTCAGGGTCAATGACCGTTAAATGCGCGGCGATAAGCGGTCCGCCCGTATTGAATTTAAATTCTCTTTCCTCATCTGTAATGACCGCCCATTGTGTGACCTCTGAACCTGTTCCCGCAGTCGTCGGGATCGTTGTCAGCGGAGGAATACGGTTTTCCAGCGGCTTTTTGCCTTCCGCGGCTTCATAATCAAGCACGCTTCCTTCGTGTGTCGCTTCTACCCCGATGGCTTTCGCTGTATCCATGGAGCTTCCGCCGCCGACAGCCACAAGACCGTTGCAGTTTTCTTTTTTATACAGTTCTGATCCTTCGTTTACAAGACGTACAGGCGGGTTCGGCTCCACTTTGTTAAACAGGACGACTTCGATGCCCGCTTCCTGTAAAGATTCAATGACCGGGTTTGCCACTCCCGCGTTATAAATTCCCGGGTCTGTTACGAGCAGCGCTTTTGTGACGCCAAGCGCTCTGACTTCACTTCCCGCGTGCTGAATCGCGCCGATTCCGTGTTTAATGACTGTCGGGATTTCGAATGTATGGAATTTATGCATGCTTTCTACTTTCATATTTAATGTCATATTGTATCTCCTCCTCGTTATGCTTGAAACCAGTTCACAGCCGCAGGTTTCGTGTTGCGGTAAATATGTTTGATTTCCGTGTATTCTTCCAGACCGATTTTGCCGAGTTCGCGGCCGAAGCCCGATTGTTTGTACCCGCCCCATGGCGCTTGCGCGAAATACGGGTGGAAATCATTGATCCATACCGTTCCCATCCGCAGTTTGGCGGCTACGCGTTCGCATTTTTCAATATCCTTTGACCATACCGCTCCGGCCAGCCCGTAAATGGTATCGTTGGCAAGTCTGATCACTTCTTCTTCAGAAGAAAATGACTCAACTGTTAAAACGGGGCCGAAGATCTCCTCTTGGACTATCCGCATATCAGACTTGCAGTTTGAGAAAATAGTAGGTTCATAGAAGAAACCGTTTTGAAGGGCGGGATCATCAGGACGTTTGCCGCCTGTTTCCAGTTTTGCCCCTTCTTCGATGCCGATTTCTACGTATTTTTCGACTTTAGCCCGATGCTCGGCGGAAATCAGCGGACCGCTTTCCGTATCTTCATGAAAACCGTTTCCTAATTTTATGCGTTTCGTGCGCTTGATCAGCTCGGCTAAAAATTCATCATGAATGGCTTCGTCCACCAAAAGACGGGACCCTGCCGAACATACTTGGCCGGCATGGAAAAACACGGCGTTCAGCGCTTGATCTGCAGCTGTTTCGAGATCTGCATCTTGGAATACGATATTCGGATTTTTGCCGCCAAGCTCCAGAGCAATCTTTTTCACATTGCCGCTTGCCGCCTGCATGATTTTTTTGCCTGTTTCAATTCCGCCCGTAAAAGAGACCAAATCGACGTCGAGGTTTCTCGCCAGCTCGTCGCCGACAGAGGCGCCCGGCCCCAGCACAAGATTGGCGACCCCTTTCGGAATACCGGCTTCTTCTATTAATTGAAAGACTTTAATGGTTGTCAGCGGAGTAATCTCGCTCGGCTTTAAAACGATCGTGTTTCCGGCCGCAAGAGCGGGAGCGATTTTCCAGCTCGCCTGAAGGAGCGGATAGTTCCACGGCGTAATTTGTCCGCATACGCCAATGGGCTCTCTGACGATTTTACTTACGGAATCGGGAATCGGAGATGAAATGACCTCGCCTCCGTCTTTATCCGCCAAACCGGCATAATATTGAAATACATTTGCGATATCATCCATATCGGCTTTACTTTCTTCAATCGTTTTTCCTGTATCGAGCGATTCCAGCTCAGCTAATTCGTTCAGATCGCGTCTGATTAATTCCGCAATTTTCAGAACAAATTGTCCGCGCTCGAGCCCGGAAAGCACCGGCCACTCCCCTTCATCAAATGCTTTTCTGGCTGCGGCGATGGCTTTCACCGCATCATCCCGGTCTCCTTCGCATACCGTTGCAATTTCTTCTTGATTAAATGGATTAATGATACGGCGCGTCTGTTTTTTTTCTGCACTGATCCATTCGCCGCCGATATAAAGCGTTTTGCTCATAAGAGTCCTCCTTACCGAAAAGTAAGTTTGTTAAATAAAAATTTAATGTTTTTAACAATATTAATTTAACACATGTTTTTTTGCCTGTCAAAACCCGGTCAGTCCGTTTAGATTTTGACATTTTGTCATGATTCGTTAAGATTAAGAACATAAAGAAATGACTTAACAAATTTAAACTTCAAGAGGAAAAGAGGGACAGTATGGATGAGAATCCAGAATTCGCAGCTATAGAACAAGCCAGGGATCTTGTCATTGATTCCATTGCAGAGACGATGGATCTTTACGGAATCACACGGAGTGTCGGGATTTTATACGGAACAATGTATATGAGGGATGAAATGACGCTTGACGAAATGCGTGAGGAACTGCAGATGAGCAAACCGAGTATGAGCACAGGCGTCAAAAAGCTGCAGGATTTAAATGTGGTCAAAAAAACCTTTCACCGCGGCACACGGAAGCATACGTTTGTAGCGGAAAAAGATTTCTTTACGTTTTTCACGAATTTCTTCCCGCCGAAATGGGATCGTGAAGTTCAGGTGAATTTGTCCGCCATCGAACAGGCCCAGGCGGATTTGCAGTCCGTTTTGCTGGCCGAGGAAGGCAACGCGGAATTACAGGAAGAAGCGCGGCAGTTATATGATCAGCTTGAGAGTTCGAAAGCTTATTATCATTGGCTGAAGCGGCTCGCCGACTCGGTTCAGAGCGGGGAGATTTTTAAATTTATCCCGATAGAAACGGACGAAAAAAACGCCTGAATCAAAATCAGGCGTTTTTTGTCGTGATTTGATTATTTTTGAGAAAATATAGGAACATAACCCCATTTACTTCCATTAAAATTGATGGTAAATTCTTATAGGTATGGTCGTTCTTTTTTAAGAACAATCAACAAATTTTTTTTTAGGGGGATTTATGAAAATGAAACAGAAATTTTTCTCAACTGTCATGGCAAGTTTATTCGGCCTGGTTTTGCTTCTTTCTCTGCCGACAGCGTCATTCGCCGCTGAGTCAGGCTCAACCGTTCACGAGCCGGAAATGTCCACGAAAGCGACTGCTACCTTATTTGCAAAATATACAGGTGCCAGCCAGCAGGAATGGTCATTTTCTGATATCGAATTGACGTACCGTCCGAACACGATCCTGAGCTTAGGCGTTATGGAATTTACCCTTCCTAGCGGATTTGCGGCTACAACAAAAGATACAGTCAACGGACACGCTTTGCGTGAAAGACAGATTCTGAATAACGGCAAAACAGTCAGACTTCCGTTAAACATTGATTTGCTCGGCGCAGCGGAATTCAAGCTTTCTCTTAATAATAAAACATTGCCTGCTGCAGGTACATATAAGTTCCGTGCAGAAAATAAATCATTAAGCATCGGCTCTAAATTCTATGCTGAGGACACAATTGTTGTTCAAAAACGCAGCACACCGCCGACACAGCCTTGCAACTGCAAATAATTGCGAAAAAAAGACCGGCACAAGCCCATCGCTTGTCAGCCGGTCTTTTTTTGTGCTGTTTTCTTTCTTCCGGCTCTCGCATTGACAAACCCTTGAAACAGGAGTACATTCTTGTTTGTTGTATTTGGAGTGACGAAAACAGTTTCTTAAGGAGTTATGAGGATTGGGAAAAATCAAAAATAAACAATTTGCCGTCATCGGACTCGGCCGTTTCGGCGGAAGCATCTGTAAAGAGCTTTTTAAAATGGGGCATGAGGTGCTTGCGGTCGATATCAGCGAAGAGCGGGTCAACGCATACTCCTCTTATGCCACGCATGCTGTGCGGGCAAATTCAACGGAAGAAAGCGAGCTTCAGTCGCTCGGCATCAGAAATTTTGAATATGTCATCGTAGCAATCGGCGCCAACATTCAGGCAAGCACGCTGACGACGCTGTTATTGAAGGAGCTGAACATCCCTAATATTTGGGTGAAAGCGCAAAACTATTATCATCACAAAGTGCTTGAAAAGATCGGTGCTGATCGTATTATCCATCCCGAAAAGGATATGGGCGTGCGGATTGCGCAAAGCCTTTCGGATGAAAACGTCTTAAATTATATTGATTTGTCAGATGAATACAGCATCGTGGAGCTTTCAGCCACGAAAAAGCTGCATTTAAAATCCATTCTTGAGCTCGGCGTCCGGGCCAGATTCGGCTGCACCATTCTCGCCTTGAAACATAACGGAGACATTCAGCTGTCCCCTTCTCCGGAGACTGTCATTCATGAATGTGACTGCCTTGTGCTGATGGGGCATAAACGTGATATTAAAAGGTTTGAAACTGAAGGAATGTAAAAAAGCCGGCGGGCTGCCGGCTTTTTTTGATGCTTATGTTTCTTCACTTAACTGGACGGCGGTTTGGTCAACCCAGCCGATCAGCTCATCTTTCACTTGAATTTGGTACCAGACGGATTCTCCGTTTTGTTTTTCAGATACGACTTTAATATGCTGGCCGGTAAACTTTTGCGCCGATGCCAGTTTAATAGAATGCCGCTCTTTCGACGGCTTGGACCACACGTCTTCAATGGCGTGGTCTTTGATGGCGCCTTTCATATCAACTGCTTTAAGAGAGGCATTGATTTTGTCATATTCATTCAGATTATAGGTTTCTATGACATCTTTAATTTTTTCAGCATAGCCGGGGTCTGTGGCGTAGCCGGATTTTTGAAGGGCAGCCGCCGCTGTTTTATAATTGTCCGCTTCAATGACAGGCTTATACTTCTTTTTATTCCAAGACGTTCCGTTGACAAATAATTTGGCATGGTCATCCATTGATTCAAAAAACGTGCTGTATTTACGGAATTTTGCCCGAATCGTTTTTCGTTTTCCTTTTTCAAATTCATCCGTTTTCATCGTGACGTGTTTTCCTTTATAATCACCTTTTACACCGAACAGGTTGCGCGCTTTCCCCGCAAGCTCACTGTTCCCCCAGTCCGATTCGAGAATGGCCTGTGCGAGGGTGATGCTCGGAAGGACATGATATTTCTCATATAAAATCTGAGCATGCCCGGAAAGGCTGTCAATAAAGACCTGCTGCTCGTCCACCTCTTCAGGCGGTTTTTCTTCCGTCACTATGAATTTCGAAAACACCATTGATACCAGAAATAATCCGAATATAAGAGATACAGCAAAAAGGCACCCAAGCCCCCTTTTGGTCTTTGCTTTCTTTTTCATATCAACCTTCCTTTAATTCCGGAATCACTAGATTTATAATTTTACTGGTCATTGATGAAAATTTCAATAAAATAGGGAAAAAGACGGAGAAAGAACACATTGTGCAAATAAAAAAGACTCCTCTTTGAGGAGTCTTTTTTGTTATGCCATGCTCAGCTGAGGGCCGAACAATTCATATTGAACGGAATCAGAGTCAAACCCGAGTGCAAGAATCATATCTTTCATTTGCGTCATAAACTGCGCTGATCCGCACAAGTAAAATTCAGCATCTTGACTCAGATGAAGCTGCTCCAAGAAGGTTTGATCAATCCTGCCGCTGTAAAAAGGCTTGTCTCCTGAGCGGTCTTGTTCTGCCGGTTCACTGTATACATAAATGACGTTAATATTCGGATGATTCTCCGCAGCTTGTTCAGCCTCTTTGCGGAACGCGGCGTACTCTCCGTTTTTCGCGGCATGAATAAAAGTAACGGCACGCTCCGGCTGTTTTTCGGCGGCTGTTTTCAGCATGCTCATCATCGGCGTGATTCCGGAACCGGCACTGATAAGAACAACCGGTTTTTCGGCAGAAGACAGCTTGAAATCCCCGGCGGGTGCGCTGACTTCAAGTTTATCTCCCTCTTGAACTTCATTGTGGAGATGAGAAGAAACCGCTCCGTCCTTTTTCACAGAAATCCGATATGCCCCTTTTTGAGAAGCATCAGACAGGCTGTACTGGCGAATGTGCGTATAAGGAGAATCCGCAATCCGCACTTTAATGCTGATATATTGTCCCGCTTCAAATCCAGGAAGCGAAGAGCCGTCGCTCGGTTTGATATAAAATGATGTGATATCTTTGCTTTCTTTCGTTTTCTGTATAACCGTAAATTCTTTATACCCCTGCCATCCGGCTTCATTGTACATGTCTTTTTCAATGCCGATGAAAGCCTCCGCAATAACACCGTAAGCTTTTTCCCATGCCTTCATAATCTCAGGAGCTGCGGCATCCTGCAGCACATCCTTAATTGCCAGAAGCAGATACTTTCCGACAATCGGATAATGTTCCGGTTTTACACCGATGCTTGTGTGTTTATGGCCGATCTGTCTGACCGCCGGAATGATTTGTTCTAATTGATCAATATTCGCCGCAGCCGCAATGACTGCATTTGCCAATGCTGCGCGCTGAGTCTGTTTCTTTTGGTTCGTTTGGTTAAACATATTTAACAGTTCGGGATGATCTTGAAACATCAGGTTATAAAAGCGTCCGGTGATGTTTTCTCCATGTGTTTGCAATACGGGTACTGTGCTTTTGATGATGTCTATTGTTCTCTCATCCAGCATGTTAATCCTCAACCCTTCTAAAGATGTATTTTCAATATATCTTTATAGTAAGAGATATTTTGAATAAAAGATATATTTAAAATGAATCTTTAAAAAAGTCGTCACAATATTGTGTTTGATTTGGAATTTATGGATTTTACCTCCTTTTTTATCACCCGGTGAAACAGGGACACATATATTTGGGAATATACGTTTAAAGATGAAAGCGGGGGAGTGCATGGTTTCCGATATCGATTACACGTCTCCGAATACACAGTTCACTTATAATGTGAATGAGAGCCGTTTTTTTACGAAAGATGCTCGGAACTTTATCAATGTATTGGGGATTAAACAGTTAAACACGCTTGAAAATATTTCATTATTAGATATCTTTCTGAGCAAAACAAATGTGATTGAACCGCATACCCATCAAAACGCCGCTGAATTGGTGTACTGTATTTCGGGTTCCGCGGTGGTGTCGATGCTGAATCCGTTCACCCAGAAAATACGGAATTATCCGATCTCTTCAGGACAAGTGGCGAATGTTCCGCAGGGGTGGTGGCATTATGAAGTCGCCACTTCAGACAAAACCCACCTTTTGGCCATATTTGACGCCCCTTCGCCTGAAGTGATATACGGCTCGGATATTCTCCGTCTGACGCCGCCTGAGATCATGGCGCATACGTACTGTCTGAATGAGCATGAGTGGGAAAAAGCCGTTTCACCGATCCGGCAATCAACTGTGATAGGTCCCGATAAATACTGCGGACAGACTGAAAACACGGGGATTCATGATATGAATACGCCTTATCAGCCAAATACGCATTATCCGAATGATCCGTATCGGCATTATGATACGCCGTTATATTGGGGATATTAAACGGAGAGCCAGAGCGGCATCGACAGAAAGAGCCCCTCATTGGAGAGGGGCTCTTGATCATTACGGTCCGGTTCCGCAGCTTACTTTGTACTCGCCTTCGGACGATTTTTTTGAATAACATACGTGCGGCGTCTGTCCGGTATCATCTTTCCAATTGAACCAATTTACATAATAAAGGTTCCCGGCCTCTCCGCCGCCTTCTTCTTTTTGAAGAATCGCAAAGTAGCTTTGATACGGATATCCTTTTTTATAAATGTCATGCCTGATGGCTCCTTTTTCTGAAGCAGACGTGAAGACGACGGGAGAAAGAGCCGGGAGCGCTGTTAAAAGAAGTGCCAGTGCCGCTGAAAGAGTTAGTAGAAGATAGATTTTCTTTTTCATTTTCTCTCTTTCCTTTATTTTGAGTTGTTAGAAATGAAGCAGAACATAGAGGCTGCCGCAGAAGATGAAAAAACAAAAAAACCCTTATTTATAGAATAAGGGTTTAAAGGTATGGAGCCAAGGGGGCTCGAACCCCTGACCTCTACGCTGCCAGCGTAGCGCTCTCCCAGCTGAGCTATGGCCCCGTTCTGTAACGTCATGTTTTATTATAGACGACTCTTCTATGAATTTCAAGCAGAAAATTCAGTTTGCTCATATTTTCCTGAGACATTTTTCGAACATAAAAAGAAGACCCTCCGGGGGGCCTCTTCGTTTATCGCACGAGCATGATTAAAATGATGCCGAGGATGACACGGTAAATGGCGAACGGGACAAGCTTAATCCGGTTAATAAGCCGAAGAAAAAACTTGACGACTAAGAGGGCGACGACAAAGGCGCAGATAAAGCCGACAAGAAAAAACGGAATCATGTCATAAGAAAGACTGCTCCAGTATTTCACCAGCTTCAAAAGGCTTGCACCCGCCATAATCGGAATAGCCATAATAAATGTGAAGTCTGCGGCTGCCCGGTGATTCAAGCCGACAATGACACCTCCGGCAATCGTTGAGCCTGAGCGGGAAAATCCGGGCCATAAGGCGAGACACTGGAATAATCCGACACAGAAAGCCTGTTTGTAGGTGATTCTGTCTACCGTATCGATCGTTTCTTTCCTTTTATTGATCCAGTCCGCTATAAGCATAAGCACGGCTCCGGCAATTAATCCGTAAGCGACCGTTCTGACGGAGAATAAATAGCGGTCAATGAAATCCTCAAATAAAAAGCCGAGCACCGCCGCCGGAACAAGACCGACGGCGATTTGCGCGATGGTCAGCCTGTATCCCTTCTGCTGATCGCGCGTGACGTTTTTTTTGAGGCCGAGTAAATGTAATATCCGATCCTTAAACACAATGGCCACCGCCAGAATCGAACCGAGCTGAATCACCACTTTGAAGGAATTGGCGGCTTCCGGATTCATCAGGCTTCCGGATTTCAGCCAGATGTCATCCGCTATGATCATATGTCCCGTGGAAGAAACCGGCGCATACTCCGTCAGCCCTTCCACGATTCCCAAAACGGCTGCTGTGAACATCTCCCATAGTGTCATCCCATTCTTCCCTTCATTCATCATTTACAAAAGAGAAGCTCTCCTCTGAAGGAAAGCCTGTCTTATAATAAATATCATATCCGTTCCGATTTTATGACTTCGATCCAGCATCATTTTTTTCTTCTTCATATAGATGCGAACGCATTTTGAACCAATCAAACAGATGGGTCGTGACCACTTTGATGACCGCATACCCCGGGATGGCTAAAATAATGCCGACAACCCCGAACAGCTTTCCGGCGGTTAACAGAACAAAGATGATGGTAATCGGGTGAATGTGAAGATTTTTCCCCATGATCTGCGGCGAAATTAATTTCCCTTCCACGAGCTGGACAACGGTCCATACAATCGCAAGCTTCAGCAGCATAAGGGGCGAAGTGACCAACGCGATAATAATCGCCGGCGTGATGGCAATGGTCGGCCCTAAATACGGAACAACGCTCGTACAAGCGGCAATGACCGCAAGCAGTGACGCATAATCAAGTCCGATAATCAGATAGCCGATAAATAATAAAAACCCGATGCAGAAGCTGACGATGACCTGTCCTCTGATATAGGAGCTTAATCTGTGGTTCATTTCACTAAGCATCGTATACGTTTGTTCTTTCAGACGGGTGGGCACAAACTTTAAGATATAAATCGGCAGTTTTTTGCCGTCTTTCAGCAAATAGAACAGAATAAACGGCACGGTCACAATTGAAATAATCACTTCCGTCAGCGCGCCGATAAAATTCCCGACTCCGGTAAATGTGCTGTTTGCAATTGTCGCCGCCTGCGCCGATACTTTATTAGCAAGATCGGAAATGTTGATATTCATCGTCTTTTGCGCCTGATTTACAAAATCGCTTCCGATCAGGCTTTTCGTCTGATCTTCAACGATATCCACATATTTCGGCAGATTGTCGATCAGGCTCATGATCTGTTCCTTTAAAAACGGAATAATTGAAACGACCGTAATCGTAATCAGCCCTATAATAACGAGGTAAAGGAGCAGGATGGAATAGACTCTTTTCACTCTTATTTTTTCCAATATATCTACGATCGGATTAAGCAGATAATAAACAATTCCTGTCAAAATGACGGGGAGCGCAATCGTTTTGAGCAGGACGATAATAGGTGTGAAAATAAATGATGTCTTCATAAAGACAAGGATATTGAGACCGATGAGCAGCAATACAAGCAAAAACAAGACAAATTTATTGTCTAAGAAAAACTGTTTAAATCTGCCGCCCCATGTTTGCAATGTTTCCACTATTGTTCCTCCATCATATGTATTTTACTTAAATTGTACACTATCGTTCCTGTAATGAAAAATAATAACCGGTCTCTATGGGAATTTTTCCTATCCCTTTAGCTGGCAGCCTTTTTTCCATTTATGTTTCTCAGAAAAAAAGCTATAATGTAAGCCAATACATAGAAGGAGCGATAGCAATGATTCGATTTGCAACAGTCGGAACGAATTGGATTACAGAACGATTTCTGGAGGCGGCTTCTGCTATTGATGATTTTCAATTAACGGCGGTTTATTCCAGAACTGAGGAACGCGCGGCGGAATTCGCCGGCAAACACGGCGCTGCTCATTATTTCACCAGCCTGAAAGAAATGGCGGAAAGCAAAGCCTATGACGCGGTGTATCTCGCCAGTCCGAATGCATTTCACAAAGAGCAGGCGGTCCTTTTTATGGAACACGGCAAGCATGTACTGTGCGAAAAACCGTTTGCGTCTAACGCAAGGGAAACGGATGAAATGATTCACGCAGCCAAAACGAACGGCGTTCTCTTGATGGAAGCCATGAAAACAACGTTCCTGCCGAACTTCAGCATGCTTCAAAACCACTTACATAAAATCGGACCCGTCAGGAGATTCACGGCAAGCTACTGCCAATATTCATCACGATATGATGCATATAAAAACGGTACGGTGCTAAACGCGTTTAAGCCTGAATTATCGAACGGTTCGTTAATGGACATCGGCGTGTACTGCATTTATCCGGCCGTCGTCCTGTTCGGCAAACCGAAAAACGTCATTGCGACCGGTCATAAACTAGCATCCGGCGTTGACGGCGAAGGCACGGTCATTCTGTCATACGACGGATTTGAAGCGGTGCTGATGCATTCGAAAATCTCAAATTCGTTTGCCCCGGCGGAAATTCAGGGTGAAGACGGCACGATCGTTCTGGACAGCATTCACGGACCGGAACGGGCGGAAATCCGCTATCGTGACGGCCGGACGGAAGACATTTCAGTCCCTGATCTGAAACCGTCGATGTACTACGAAACGGCTGAATTCATCAATCTTCTTCGAAACGGACAGCGGGAGTCTTCCGAAAATACATTTGAACGTTCTTTCATTACGGCAAGCATTATGGAAGAAGCGAGAAAACAAATCGGAATTGTCTTTCCCGCCGATCAAAACTAAAAACATCCGCCCGGATTCGGGCGGATGTTTTTCATTTGGACGCTAACAGGTCAGCAAACGCTTTTGCATACTGCGGAAGGTCGGGCGGGCGGCGGCTTGATACAATGTGGCCGTCAGTTACGACAGCTTCATCCAGCCACTGTGCCCCTGCATTTGTCATGTCGTCTTTGATGCCGGGCGTGCTCGTTACTTTTTTTCCTGCGAGAATTCCCGCAGATATGAGCACCCAGCCCGCATGGCAGATCTGGCCGATCGGCTTTTTCTGCTCGTTCATCGTACGGATGATGTCCAAAACTTCGGGATATCTTCGCAGTTTGTCAGGAGCCCAGCCGCCGGGCACGAGCACGGCATCATACTCCTGAATAATCAGGCTCTTAAAATCGTAATCCGCCGTCGCGGGCACGCCGTATTTTCCTTTGTATGAACGGCCCGCTTCTTCTCCTATTAAATGAACGATCGCGCCTTCCTCTCTCAGCCGGTAGACGGGATACCAAAGCTCTAAGTCTTCAAAATCGTCACTGACAAGCGCTATGACTTTTTTGCCTTCTAATCTCATCACTGCCACTCCCTTCTTTTATACTAGTGTATCGCTTTTTTAAAATGAGGAAAAGAAACAGCTCGCTACAGCTGTTCTTCGTCTTCAGACTGAATCGTAAATTTCCGTGTGACCTGCTGCAGTTCTTCAGCCATATGCGCAAGCGTTTCGGCGGATGAACTGATTTCTTCCATGGAGGCCAGCTGCTCTTCAGCTGAGGCGGCGATGTCTTGAATGCCGGCGGACCCTTCTTTGGCGACTGAGGTAATGTCCTCCACCGCGTTTGTCACATTTTGCGACCCGGCTGCAAGCTTCTCAAGCGTTCCGTTCATATGCTGCAAGGCGCCTGAAATCTGAGTCGTCATTTCTGAGATTTTTTTGAAGCTTTCGGCCGTTTGATCCGTAATATCGAGGCCTTCCTTCACATCTTGATTCACCGCTTGGAATACGGAAAGCGATGTGGCGATTTCTTTGACGATTTCCTGAATCAGCGTTTCGATTTCCTTCGCGGAGCCGGCTGATTGTACGGCAAGCTTTCTCACTTCTTCCGCAACGACGGAGAAGCCCCGCCCGTATTCGCCTGCTCTGGCCGCTTCAATGGCAGCGTTTAAGGCAAGCAGATTTGTTTGATCGGCAATGCCGTTAATGACGTTGAGGATGCTCTTAATGTCGTGCGACTTCGTTTCCAGCCCTTTTACGACCGCTTCCGCCTGCTGTACGGAACGATCAATTGTTTTCATCTGGCCGACCGTTTTCGCCACTAATTCTTCTCCGCTTCCGGCGGTTTCAGAGGTTTGGATGGCGGATTCAGTGATTTCCGCCGATACATTCGCCGTCTCGGCAATGCCCGCATTCATTTGGGAAAGGTGATCAGCACTTTCTTCCAATTTCTCGCTTTGTGATTCGTTTCCGTTTGAGAATTGTTCAATCGCCAGTGTAATATGCTCTGTCGCCTTGCTTGTCTGTCCGGCGGATGCCGTCAGCTCTTCGGATGAAGAAGCGACATGTTCGACGGATGACTGGATGACGCCGATGACAGACCGGAGTGACGCCGACATCTCATTGAAGCTTTGGCTGAGCTGCCCGAATTCATTTTTTGACTTGATGTCAATGACTTCCGTTAAATCGCCGTCACTGATTTTAGCTGATGTCGAAACAAGTTTTTTGAGCGGTTTTGCAATCGAGCGAATGATAAAAACGATTAAAATACCGCCGACGATAAGAGAAACCGCCAGGATGATCAGCGCCATTTTCATGACAGGCGAGGCTGCGTCATGGATCTCACTGACAAAAAATGTGCCGGCGATTTTCCAGCCCGTCAATTTGTTTGTCGTGAAGGCCATTTTCTTCTGCTGTCCTTCAAACATGTATTCAAACGATCCGCTTGATTTGGAAAATACTTCTTCCGTCCACTCTCCGGAGCCTTCCGTTCCCGCTTTTATAGTCGGATGCGCGATGTATTTTTTATCTCCCGTTGTAATGAAGGCAAAACCTTTATGACCGATCTGGACGCGTTCGGAAGCGTTCAGAAGGTCGCCCAGATTAATATCAAGCGCCACAACGCCTGATCCGTCTTTTGTCTGCTGGGCAATCGTAACGACCGTCTGTCCGGTTGCAGCGTCTTTATAAGGCTCGGTAAACACTGGCTGTCCGCTTTTTTCAACCGCTTTTGTATACCACTCGCGCGTGAGCGGATTATAATCGGACGGCATGTCAACGGACGGATATTTCACGAACGCTTTGTCGCGAGACGCGGCGTAAATTGACGCGACATCGTCATTTACGGTGACATACTGCTTCATTTTGTCAAGCAGTACCGATTTATTTTTCGTCTCCAGTTTTTCCTTTGTGATTGATTCGCTGTAGTAGTCAATCGCTTTCAGCTTACCCTCAAGCATGTTTTCCAGCACGCTGTTCAGTTCGCTGACATTTCCCTGGGCGCTGTGGGTCAGTTCGCTTTCTAGTGAATTCCCCGCCGTTTGGTAGCTGAAGTAGGCGAGTATGCCGACCGGAAGCACCAATACGGCTAAAAATGCCGCGATCAGCGGCTTGCTGATGGATGGCTGTTTGATCCAATGTATCAGTTGTTTCATTTTTTCAGTCTCCTTCTTTGAAAAGCTAAATCTAATATCGTCAGATAGGACAAAAGATTTATTAAAAAAACTAAAAAAAACACCCAAACAGCACATTTGGGTGTTCTATGACCTATTAATCTATTTTAAATCGTTTCGTCATATCACGTAATTCTTCCGCCATTTGGGATAACGTTTCCGAAGACGAACTGATTTCTTCCATTGAAGCCAGTTGTTCTTCGGCGGAGGCCGCAATATCCTGAATGCTGGCGGAGCTTTCTTTTGCGATGGACGCGATTTGCTCAGAAGCTCCTGAAATCTGCTGAGATCCTGCTGTCAGCTGTTCTACCGTCGCATTCATATTTTGAATTTCTCCGGCGATCTGGTTCGTCATTTCAGAAATCCGTTTGAAGCTCGTTTCGGTTTGATTCGTAATATCCAGTCCGCTTTCCACCTCTTTGTTGACGGATTGGAACATGCCGAGAGATGTATTGATTTCGTTGACGATTTCTATGATTAAGCTTTCGATTTCTTTCGCTGAATCGGCAGACTGGACCGCAAGTTTTCTGACCTCTTCGGCGACGACTGAGAAGCCCCGGCCGTATTCACCCGCACGTGCGGCTTCAATTGCCGCGTTCAGCGCAAGAAGGTTTGTCTGGTCAGCGATTCCGTTAATGACACGGAGAATGTTTGTAATGTCTTTTGATTTTGTTTCAAGTCCGCGCACCACTTGTTCAGCTTCTTTCACTGACCGGTCAATGACGTTCATTTGGCCGACCGTCTGGTGGACGAGCTTTCCGCCTGAATTGGCGACTTCCGCTGATGTGGCGGAGGATTCGGTAATGACGGCAGATGCTTTCGCCATATCTTTAAGCCCGCTGTTCATTTGGTAAATATGTTCCGCCGCGCTTTCAATGTTTTCACTTTGGCTTTCATTTCCGTTAGAAAATTGTTCGATCGCCAGTGTGATATGTTCGGTTGCCTTGCTTGTCTGCTCCGCTGAAGCCGTCAGCTCCTCTGAGGAAGATGCGACATTATTCACGGAATCCTGGATGGCATGGATGAGAGACCTGAGCGAAGCGGCCATATTGTTAAAGCTTTTGCCAAGCTCGCCTAATTCATCTTTTGACTGAATCTCGATCGTTTCTGTTAAGTCGCCTTCACTGATCTGTTTCGATGATGTCACAAGCTGCTTGAGCGGTTTTGTGATTGAACGGATAATCAGCACCATGACGATGGTTCCGATCACAATCGCTAATACGAGAACGAGCAGGGACAGATGAAGGATCGGCAGGGCCGCTTCATGAATTTCGTCCAGATACATTGTTCCGGTAATCTTCCAGCCTGTCAGCCCGTTTGTATCATAAGCCATTTTCTTTTCCTGGCCGTCGTATTTGTATTGAAAATCACCTTTTTTGCTGGTGAACAGCTGTTCAGCCCACTCCCCGTTTAATACTGTGCCTGACGTGCGGTTCGGGTGGGCGACCACTTTTTTGTCTTTCGTCAGGATAAAAGCGTAGCCGGATTTCCCGATGTTCACTTTCTTTGTCGTTTTCAGAAGCTCATCGATTTTCATATTGATGGCGACGACTCCTGAGCCGTCTTTCGTCTGCTGAACGACCGTCACGACCATCGTATTGGTGGAAGCCGTGCGGTAAGGATCTGTTACAACAACCTTCCCCTTATTTTCCACGGCCTTTTTATACCAGTCTCTTTCAAGCGGATTATATCCTTTAGGCATCTGCAGATCCGGATACCGTGTGAAATGTCCTTCCGTGTCACTCGTATAAATGGATTCCACGTCTTTATTGATCTTCATGTACTCTGTGAATTTATCGGTAATTTGCGATTGGTTTTTCGGCTTGTACCGATCCTTTGTGAGCCAATCGCTGAAATATGCCGTTCCGTCTTCCTTTTGGCTGATGCTTGTGTTGATCATATCGTTAATCTGCTGCACATTATCTAGTGCGCTTCCCATCATCTGCCTGTCAAGCGTGCTTACCGCCGATTGATAGGCGATAAAAGCCAGCGTTGAAATAGGAAGAATGAGAATGGCCAAAAAAGAAATGAGCAGTTTTCTTGTAAGCGATCTCTGCTTGATGATTTGCACAATTTTTTTCATCTGCTATATCTCCTCTTGCGTGTTTACCCTTCATATCGGCAATTATGGGTAAATATACACATCCAAAAAGAAGAAATATAACGAAACATACTTTTTACCTATCGTAAAATTAGTCTTTTAGACTTAATTAAGAGTTTATCTTAAAACGCTTTGTCAGTTCGCGTAATTCTTCCGCCATTTTTTCCAGCGTGACGGCGGAGGAACTGATTTCCTCCATGGACGCAAGCTGCTCTTCAGCTGAAGCCGCGATGTCCTGAATGCCGGCCGCGCTTTGTCTGGAGACGGCCGCGATATCCTCTGAAGCGTTTGATACTTCCTGAGACCCGGCAGAAAGCTGTTCCACGGTTGCATTCATATTTTGCAGTTCACCGGCAATCTGATTTGTTTTAACGGAAATGTCCCGGAAGCTTTTTTCCGTTTCGTCCGTTAACTGAAGTCCGCTTTTCACCTCGTGATTGACGGATTCCAGCATTCCGAGCGAAGTATGAATTTCTTTGACGATTTCATGAATTAAGGATTCGATTTCTTTCGCTGAATCGGCGGATTGGACGGCAAGCTTTCTCACTTCTTCGGCAACGACTGAAAAACCGCGTCCGTATTCTCCCGCTCTTGCCGCTTCAATGGCTGCATTTAAAGCAAGGAGATTCGTTTGATCGGCAATGCCGTTAATGACGCGCAAAATGCTGGTGATGTCCTGCGATTTGAGTTCAAGCCCTTGTACGACTTGCTCCGCTTTACTTACGGATTGGTCAATGGCGCCCATCTGGCCGGCTGTTTTCTTGACAAGCCGCTCACCGGCGCCGGATATCTCCGCCGATTCAATTGACGTTTCCGTCACCACGGCTGCCGCTTCCGCCAGATCACTGAGCCCGTCTTTCATCTCATTCACTTGGGCTGTCGCTTTATCAATACTCTCACTTTGGTCTTCCGTTCCATTAGAAAACTGTTCAATCGCAAGGGTGATATGTTCCGTTGCTTTGCTCGTCTGCTCAGCCGAAGCCGTCAGCTCCTCTGAGGAAGAAGCGACATGTTCAACAGAGTCCTGAATTCCCTGAATAAGCGAACGGAGTGAATCTGTCATATGATTAAAACTTTTACCGAGCACGCCCAGCTCATCTTTAGAGCTGACATCAATGGTTTCCGTCAGATCTCCGCTGCTTATTTTTTCCGCTGATGCTACGAGACGTTTTAACGGTTTGGTAATTGAGCGGATGACAAAATAAATGAAAATCATCCCTGCGGCAATGGCTATCGCCAATATGATAACGGCCAGAGTCAGAACCGGTCTTGCCGCATCCTTGATTTCTTCCACGGACATGGTTCCGCTGATCTTCCAGCCCGTCGCTTCATTGGTCACGTACGCCATTTTTTTCGCTTTCCCGTTCAGCGTATATTCAAAGTCGCCTTTTTGCCCGCTGAATAATGTATCAACCCATTTTCCCGATACCGCCGCGCCGGCTTTTTCATCACTGTAGGCAACGGCTTTTTTATTTTTGCTGAGGATAAAGGCGTATCCTTCTTTTCCGATGTTCACTTCTTTTGTCATCGTGATGAGATCGTCGATTTTTATATCAATGGCGACGACGCCTGATCCGTCTTGCGCCGCGCGGGCCATGGTGACGACCATCTTTTTGTTTGAGATGGACTCATAAGGGTCTGTGATGATGGTTTGGCCTTTATTCTCCATAGCTTCCTGATACCAGCTTCTTTCAAGCGGATTGAAATCGGCCGGCATATCGGCATGCGGATAACGGGTAAACGTTCCTTCCTTGCTGCTTGAAAATACGGCGGATGCTTTATCATTGCTTTCAATAAACTGTTTGAACCTTTCTTGCATTTCCGTTAGGTTTTTTTCTTTAAATTTAGCGCTTGTCGCCCATTCGCTGAAATATGCTGAGCTTTTTGTAAACATTCCGATCCGGTCATCAATCATATTGTTTAAGATTTGCACATTTCCTTCGGCGCTTTCCATCATTTGCTTTTCAACGGATGAAGCCGCCGAACGGTAGGCGCCGGCAGCCAATACTGCTACCGGAATGATTAAGATCAGTAAAAATGAAATGATCAGTTTTTTGGCTATTGATTTTCTGGCGATTTTTTTTGCTGTTTTTTTCAATTTTGTAAACCTCTTTCAATCATTTACTGTTTATATCGGCCGACTCCCTTTTTATTACATTGAAAATTAAGTCATAAATGAAAAATAGTTCTATGTACTCCCTTTGTATGCAAGACTTTTTATTCAATTATCCGACTGTCACTATAAAAAAGGACGCCTTCCATCCGGAAAGCGTCCTTTTTTACTAGTTGATTTTAAATTGTTTCGTTAATTCCCGCAGTTCTTCGGCCATTTGCGCCAAAGTATCGGCGGATGTGCTGATTTCTTCCATTGATGCAAGCTGTTCTTCTGCGGATGCGGCAATATCCTGAATGCTTGCTGCGCTTTCCCTAGATACGTCCGCAATATCGGTCACTGCGGCTGAAACGTGCTGGGAGCTGTCTGACAGCTGTTCAACCGTGCCGTTCATCGATTGAAGCTTCTCGGCGATATCGTTTGTCATGCCGAAGATATTCTGGAAGCTTTCTTTCGTGCGGTCCGTCACGGCAAGTCCTGATTGAACTTCTTCATTAACGGATGTGAACATGTGAAGTGATGTATTAATCTCAGCCGTGATTTCCTGAATGAGTTTTTCAATCTCTTTGGCAGAACCGGCGGATTGGACGGCAAGCTTGCGCACTTCTTCGGCTACTACTGAGAAGCCCCGCCCGTATTCACCGGCTCTTGCCGCTTCAATGGCTGCATTTAAAGCAAGCAGGTTTGTCTGATCGGCAATACCGTTGATGACTCTTAAAATATGAGTGATGTCTTTTGATTTGGCCTCAAGGCCTTTTACAACCGCTTCCGCCTGCTGGACCGATTGATTGATGAGATTCATCTGCCCGACGGTTTGCTGCACATATTCTTCCCCGGTGCCGGCAGCTTCCTTCGATTGTTTAGATGCTTCCGTAATGGATGATGATGTGCGGGAAACGGCGGTGAGTCCGTCATTTATATGATTCAGCTTGGCTGAGCTTGAATCGACTTTTTCGCTTTGCTCTTCGTTTCCGTTTGAAAACTGCTCAATGGCCATTGTAATATGTTCCGTCGCTTTGCTTGTCTGCGAAGCTGAAGCGGTCAGCTCTTCCGATGACGCGGCCACGTTGTCGACAGAGTTTTGGATCGCGCTGATCAGTCCGCGCAGAGATTCTCCCATTTCATTAAAGCTCGCGCCGAGTTCGCCCAATTCATCTTTCGAGCGGATATCAATGGTCTCGGTCAAGTCTCCGCCGCTGATTTGTTTAGAAGAGCGGACAAGCCGTTTCAGCGGTGACGTAATGGATCTGACAATCAACAGAATTAAAATTCCCCCGATGATAATGGATGCTGCAAGGACGATCATTCCCATCGTCAGCACCGGTTGTGAGGCGTCTTTAATTTCGTTGAGCTCCATGCTCCCCTCTATTTTCCATCCGGTCAGTTTATTTGTCGTAAACGCCATTTTTTTATTTTGATCATCGAGCTTGTATGAAATAATGCCGCTGTCTTTGCTGTATACCTCATTCAGCCACGGGGTTGAAACTTTGTCGCCCGGTTTGTGGTCTTTATGCGCGACATAGGTTTTATTTTTGGATGTGATAAACACGAATCCTTTTTGCCCGATTTTGATTCCCTGCATCTGCTTCAGCAGCTGGTCAATTGTAATATCCATGGCCACTACGCCTGTTCCGTCCTGCATCTGCTTTGCCACGGTAACGACCATGCTGCCGTCGCTTGCCGCGGTGTAAGGGTCGGTGACAACGAGCGTGCCGCCGGCCTTCACAGCGTCTTTATACCAAGTGCGTGTTCTCGGATCGTAATCGGCCGGAGTATTCTCCTTAGGCGCCTGTGCGTAGCTGCCGTCTTCGGTTCCTCCGTAAACGCGGGCTACGTCCTTATGAATAGACGTGTATTGCCCGAACTTTTCTTCAAGAGCAGACATGTTTTTCTTTGAGAAGGATGACCCTTTTAACGTTTCACTGAAAAATTCAATCGCCTTTGCTTTTGCGCCGATATCATTTGTAATGGTTGTGTTAAAAGATTCGATGTTATTTTTCGCGTTGCCTGAAATCTGATCATCCAGCGAATTGCTCGCCGTATGGTATGAACTGAATTCTAACACGAGAATCGGTATGATTAAGATCACGATAAATGAAATGATTAATTTACGTGAAATCGATGCCTTTGTGCACCAATTGATGAATTTTTTCATATTAAGCTGCTCCCTCAAGTGTGATACCTTATATATCGGCTCAGTCTTCACATTTTGTTAACATTTCCTCCTTTTTTATGTCTTGATTTTCATTGCCCAAGCTTCCTGCATATCTTATAAAAAAAGATAGGGGGCGCGCAGATGATTATCATATCCGGCCAAGTGCTTCGGCCTCAGGACATCGCGAACTGGCAGACGGAAGAAAGCCTTGTTCCGTATATAAATGAACTGCTCAATTCTCCCGTACAATTCGATTACGGGTCGATTGCTGAACTGATGTTCGAGGTGCGGCTGCGCCGCCATATTGTGGAAGCCGCAAGAGAACTGCACGGATCAGGGGTGAAATTTGCAACTTTCGCCAAAACATACGGAAATACGGCTTATTGGAGAGTGACGCCGGAAGGAGCCTTGGAGCTGAAGTACAGAATCCCCGCTTCAAAAGCGATTCGGGACATTATTGAAAACGGAGCGTTTTACGCATTTGAATGCGCTACCGCCATTGTTGTGATTTATTATCTGGCCGTCTTAAAGACAATCGGTGAAGAACGGTTTAACCGGCGTTTCCGGGATATCACTTTGTATGACTGGCACTATGAGCATCTGCCGATCTACACGGAAACCGGCAGCCACTTTTTACGGGGAGATTGTTTATATTTTAAAAACCCTGATTTTAATCCTGCAAAGGCTCAGTGGCGGGGAGAGAATGTCATTGTGATGGGGAATGATCAATATTTCGCCCACGGTCTCGGGATTCTGACCGCTGAACAAATCATCCAGAGATTGAATTCTTTAAGAAAAAAAAATGCCGTGCAGCCGGCTTATCTGCTTAACCAGGCAACAAGGCTTGATGCACCCGCGCTTTACCAGATCATGCATTAAAACAATCCCATCGTCTGTCATTGTGACGATGGGATGCGGAATGCTTTTCTTTTCCGGTAAAAAGCCGTCGTGCCGAGCGCTTGATTTGCAGCCCATTCAAACTTCTCTAAATCATGGCGGGTGACGGCTCTGTCCCGTCGGCTCCATTTAATGGCGCGGACAAAGTAATACCCTTTAATCGGCGCCATGGTGACTTTGGAATGCGGAAAATCTTCAAAGACAAACTCAATAGTCCCTCTTTTTTTGTAGGACATTTGAAGAATCTTCATCATCCATCACCTCACGATTTCTGAATTATGATTCGCACAATCTGTCCAAAACGGTTTTCACGTCTGTCGGCCCTTCAAGTTTCGCGGCGGACTGGCCGGCCCATAAAGACATATACTCCGCGTCTCCTGATTGAGCCGCGTGCCCGCGCATCGGCTTTGTCAGCGTATTATGCAGCGGATAAGGCAGCGTTTTTCCCTCGTCAGCTTCATATGTTTTCATGAACTGATTCACGATTCCCCGCGCCTGTTTTCCCGAAAACAGGGTGGTCAGCCGCGTGTCGGCTCCTTTTGATTCGGCAATGGCTTTTTGATATGCCGGTGAGGCGCTGCTTTCTTCACAAAGGAGAAACGGTGTTCCTACTTGAACGCCGTCCGCACCCAAACACCGGGCCGCCTGCACCCCGCGGCGGTCAAAAATGCCGCCTGCCGCAATCACCGGGATATTCAGCGCGTCTTTAGCCTGCGGAATCAGCGCCATAAGGCCGAGAGCCGGTTCTCCTTTAACCGGCAGAAACGACCCGCGATGTCCGCCGGCTTCTATTCCCTGAAGGATAACGGCGTCCATCCCCCGTTCTTCAAAAGCCTTCGCTTCCTCCGGCGTTGTCGCCGTGCCGAAAAGGAAACAACCGCTTTTCTTCAGCTTTTCCTCCGTTTCTTCCGGGGGCAGGCCGAAGGTGAATGAACACGCTTTGACTCCGTAACGGATCAGAAGCTCCGCTTTTTCCTCGAAATCATTCCATTCTTCTTTCAGATCAGAGAACGGCTTGGCGTCTTTTGCCCTCGGAATGCGGGCTTTCCATTTTTCAACAAGTTCCGCCTCAGGCATCTGCCTTTCTTCCGGGACGAAAAGATTTACTTGAAAGGAGCGGTCCGTCAGCTCTTTCATCTCGATAAGCTGTTTTTCAAGCGCTTGCGGGCTGACGTATCCTGAAGCGAGGCTTCCGAGCGCCCCTTCATTCGATACCGCCGAAGCCAGACGCGGCGTGACCAGCCCGCCGGCCATCGGCGCCTGAATGACGGGCTTTGTTAATGATAATGCACTCATCCACTCACTCATTTGTGTTTTCCTCCGATTCAGCCTGTATTTTGATATAACATGTTCTGTTTCGCGGACCGTCAAATTCGCAAAAATAAACGCCCTGCCATGTTCCGAGTATCAGGCGGCCGTCTTCTATGATGACATGCTGGGAGGCGCCTGTTGTACTCGCTTTCATATGTGCCGCCGTATTTCCCTCCATATGCCGGTCCAGTTCGTGCTCCCACGGATACATTTCATCAAACCTTCTGAGCATATCCCTCTTCACATCCGGATCGGCATTTTCATTTATGGTAATGCCGGCGGTTGTATGGGGACAGTATATGAGCGCCAAACCGTTTTTCACGCCTGTTTTGCGGAGAAACGCTTCAGCTTCATGTGTGATGTCGATCATTTCATCCCGTCTGTTTGTTTGAATCTGCAATTTTTTCAGCATATAGATGCCTCCTTTCTTTTTCTCTTCCTTTCCCATATTCGTTTCTGTATTTGTCTTTTCCTGTCGGATCGCGATGATAAACGCAGATCACAAAAAACTTCAGCCTCGGGATTGAAGTTTTTCACCATATATATACGCGGGCCTCATAAGGCTTTAAAAGAAAGGATGTCACATGCCGATGCGGTGGTGTTTCCATGCCTGCGAGCACGAGCGTATCGGAGTCAAGCGGATAACCGGGATGCTTGTATAAAGCGGGGGTTTTAGACAGATTTGTGATGATCAGGACGGTTTTTGTTCCGTTTTTTCTTAGATAGGCATAAATCTGCCGGTCATTCGGAAGCAGCAATTCATATGTGCCGCTGATCAATACGCTGTGTTCTTTTCTGAGGGCGAGCAGCCGTCTGTAGAAATGGTATACGGATGTTTCATCCTGCATTTGTGATGCAGCATTCAGCCATGTGTGGTTCGGATTCACTCCGAGCCACGGAGAAGCATCAGAAAACCCGCCGTTCGCCTCACCGCTCCATTGCATCGGTGTCCGTGAATTATCCCGGCCCTTCTTCCAGATGATCTTCATCACTTTTTCATGCGGAACGCCGCGGGACCTCTCTTTCTCATACAAATATTTCATTGCGGCATCATCATAATCTTCAATGGATGGGAACGAAACATTGGTCATTCCGAGCTCCTGCCCCTGGTAAATAAACGGCGTGCCTTTCATCAGCATATACATCGCGGCGAGTGCCTTGGCGCTTTCTGTCAAAAACCGTTCGTCACCCCATACCGAGACGGAACGGGGCTGATCGTGGTTCTCCATAAATAACGCGTTCCAGCCCTTTCCTTCAAGACTGTTCTGCCAGCCGGACAAGACGCGTTTAAGCGCCGGAATGGAGATGCTTTGATCATCTTCCGTATCCCAGAGGCCGAGATGTTCAAATTGAAAAATCATTTGAAAGACGCCGTGTTCTTCACCGGCCCAATCAGCCGCCTCCCAAGCCGCCACTCCGTTCGCCTCGCCGACCGTCATGATCGGATAGCGCGAAAATGTTTCCCGTTTCAGCTCTCTTAAGAGATCCATTATGCCTTCCCCATTCATATGATACGGGAAAGACGGAACGTATGGGAGACCGTCCGGATTCGGCATGTCAGGGAGCCCTTCTTTTTTCTTAATGTGAGAAATGGCATCCACCCTGAAGCCGTCTATGCCTTTATCAAGCCACCAGCGGACCATCTCATAAACGGACTGCCTCATCGCTTCGTTTTCCCAATTTAAATCAGGCTGTTTTTTGTCAAACAGGTGCAGGTAATACTGGCCGGTCTCTTGATCATATTCCCACGCTGATCCGCCGAAAATGCTTTCCCAATTGTTCGGCTCTTTGCCGTTTTTTCCGTCTCTCCAGATGTACCAGTCCCGTTTTTCGGAATCTTTCGCTGAGCGTGATTCGATAAACCAAGGGTGCTCATCGCTTGTATGGTTGATGACGAGGTCTATAATCAGCTTCATGCCGAGCGCATGGACATCCGCAAGGAGCCGGTCAAAATCCTCCATCGTCCCGAATTCGCCGGCAATTTGTTTATAATTCCGAATATCGTAGCCGTTGTCCGCGCCCGGCGAGTCAAAAACGGGACAAAGCCAGATCACATCCGCCCCCAACTCTTTTATGTAATGAAGCTTTGCTCTGATGCCGTTCATGTCGCCGATTCCGTCCCCGTTTGAATCCATAAAGCTTCGGGGATAAATTTGATAGACGGCCGCCGTTTTCCACCAATCCGTTTTCATACCGACACTCCTTTCTTTACATCATATGAAGGAGCGGGACGAAGAAGCATTTTTTCCATAAAAAAAGCCTCATTGCAAAAGCAGGAGGCTCAGAAATCAGTTTTTTTAATTTCAACGAAGCGGATATGATGGTCTTCCGCTTCCAGCACCTTAAATTCACACCCTTCGGCATGAAACACATCACCATTTTTCAGCTCCATTTTTTGTGTTAAGAGCCAGCCGGCAATCGTGTCAATGTCTTCATTTTCGATGGCGATATCAAGGAGATCATTCACCTCTTCTATGAGCGCCTTGCCGTCCATCACATAATGGTGTTCGCCTTTTTTGACGATGTGGGGCATTTCATCCTGGTCATATTCATCACGGATTTCCCCGACGATTTCCTCCAATATGTCTTCGACGGTCACAAGTCCCGCCGTGCCGCCGTATTCGTCAACGAGAATCGCCATATGAATCCGCTCCTTCTGCATGCGGATCAAAAGCTCCTGAACGGGGATGCTTTCAATGACTCTGATGACCGGACGCATAATTTCTTTTAATTCAATGGAGCGGCCGAGAAAATACGCCTTAAATAAATCCTTATTGTTAATAATGCCGAGAATGTGATCTTTGTCTTCCTTAATAACCGGATATCGCGTATACCGTTCGTTGATGATCAAATGTATGGCTTCATCAACTGGCTGTTCAAGCGAGATGGCGGCGATTTCGGTGCGCGGCACCATGATTTCTCTGGCGACCCGGTTATCGAATTCAAATATTTTATTGACGTAACGGAATTCAGATTGATTGATTTGACCTTTTTTATAGCTTTCAGACAAAATCAGCCGCAATTCTTCTTCACTGACCACGACCTCATGTTCTTTCACCGAATGAAATCCGAACAGCTTGACCAAAAATCCGGCTGAACCGTTTAACAGCTTAATAAACGGATACATCACTTTATAAAACAGAATGAGCGGTTTCGCCGTCCACAGACTGACGGCTTCGGCTTTTTGAATGGATATCGTTTTCGGCGCAAGCTCTCCGATAACAACGTGCAGATACGTGACGGCGATAAACGCCGCAATAAACGTGAAGACGTGCGTAATGGATGACGGCATTCCGATCAGGCTGAAAACAGGATGAAGAAGCCGCTGAATCGTCGGTTCACCGAGCCAGCCGAGTCCGAGCGCCGTAATCGTAATGCCGAGCTGGCACGCTGATAAATATTCATCGAGATTTGAAATCACCCTGTGCGCCGCGAGCGCCCGGCTGTCTCCGGTTTCAACCAGCTCCGCGATTTTTGAACCGCGGATTTTGACAATCGCAAATTCCGCAGCGACAAAGATGGCCGTTAATCCGATTAACAGCATAATGAGAATCAGTTTTAATATAAGCAAAAAAACCCCTACCGCAAACGGTAAGGGGCCACCTCCTTCGTGTTAATTCTCATCACGACCATTTAAGAAAATCATCACAAAACGAAGCAGCTCGAATAATGAAACGAGCGCCGCAGCCACATACGTCAGCGCGGCGGCGTTCAGCACTTTATTCACGCCGTGTTCTTCACTGTTGCGAATGAATCCTTCCGACACGATAATCCGCTTCGCCCTCGCGCTGGCATTAAACTCGACAGGCAGTGTGACAAGCTGGAAAAAAACAGCGGCCGAAAACAAAATAATGCCGAGTCCGATTAAGTTCAAGCTGCCCAGGAGCATCCCGCCCAAGAAAAGCAGAGGGGCAACCCCGGAGGCAAAATTGACGACCGGAAAAATTTTGTGCCTCAGCACAAGCGCGCCGTATGATTCCTGATGCTGCAAAGCATGTCCGACTTCATGGGAAGCGACGGAAATGGCGGAAATGGAGCGGCCGTAATATACCGGCTCAGATAAACGCACCACCCGCTCCGTCGGGTCGTAATGGTCTGTTAAAGTGCCTCTTACCGGTTCTACCGGCACATCATATAAACCGTTAATATCAAGAATCCGTCTTGCCGTTTCCGCCCCCGTCCGCTGACTGGAAGCTTCTACGTCTGAGTATTTCTGAAAATTGCTTTTCACTTTAAATTGTGCCCAAAACGACAATCCCAATGCAGCAATTGTTAAAAAGATAAACAGCATATTATCCTCTTCCTTTTTCTCTTATATCGTACGATTTGCTTATATATTATTTTAATGATTGTCCGCTTTCCTGTACAGAAATCCGCTTCTTTTTTCTGACAGGAATCAAACCTCCGAGCATGATGAGGATACACCCGGCCAATCCGATGTAAAACGGAAACGTGCCTGCGGTCTCTTTTGCAAAAACAAGCCATGAAAATCCGCCGGACATATGATTGTATCCATTCAAATCGAAAATAAGCAATACGGCCGCCGAAGCGAGCAGCTGCGCTCCGGCCAGCGCCGCCAGCAGTTTTTGAAAGACTGTCATTTGACTCACCCTTTTTCGGTCCGCTTTCTTTATCATATGAAAAAATGAGGGTGAATATGTTTTCGGCGATTTTTGAAAGACATCAAACGAACTGGGACATACTGTATAAAAAAAGATACAGGTGTGATCGACATGAAAGTGACAAATGGCGAGAAAGAACAGCTGAGCAATGCGATAGACAGAATGAACGAGGGGCTTGACGCCTTTATCCAGCTCTATAATGAGGCGGAAAACGACGAACCTCTCATACAGTTTGAAGATGAGACGGCCGATTTAATCAGACATGCGCGTAACTCATACGGCCAGGAACAGCTGGACGAAAAACTAAACACCATTATTAAGCAGATTTTATCCATCTCTCTGACGAAAGAAGAGGCGGACGAATGAAATCAAACCGTATTTTTATTTCCTGGCTGAGATGGCCGTTATATGTTCGGATCGGACTGATCATTATCGCTTTGATTTTATTGTTCGGCCAACTCATTTACATGCTTGAGCCGAAGCAATTCACGTCTGTGTTTGAAGGGGTTTGGTGGGCGGTTATTACGGTGGCCACAGTCGGCTACGGCGATTACGTTCCCCAGACACCGCTCGGGCAGATTGCCGGCATGGTGCTTGTATTAAGCGGAGCGAGTTTTGTGACCGCCTATTTCGCCACGCTTTCTTCAGCCGTGTTCAGCAAACAGCACCGCTATGTCGAAGGGAAGGTCGCCTTTAAAGGCAAGGGGCACGTCATTCTTATCGGATGGAATGAGAAGTCGCATATGCTGCTGAAAGAACTGCAGCACATCGCGCCGTCAAAAACTGTCGTCCTGATTGATGATTCATTAAGGGAAGGGCCGCTTATTGAAAACGTCCATTTCATCCGCGGACATGCCGCTGATGACAGTACGCTCAATAAGGCGAATATTACGGAAGCCGATACCGTCATTTTGACAGCAGACCAGCAGAAAAATGAATCCGAAGCTGATATGCTGTCGGTATTAACGCTTCTCGCCATCAAAGGGCTGCATCCGTCCGTTTATTGTATCGTGGAAATTTTAACGGAACGGTATGTCAAAAACGCCGAGCGCGCAGGAGCCAATAAGATTCTGTGCACATCACGCCTGTCGAGCCGGGTGATGTTTGAGCATTACCGGGTCAAGCTGCAGCTTGCCAAACCGCAAACGCTGTCAGATCTGACGCTGGAGAAAAAGGTGCGCATCATTCCCGTCCCCGAGGAATTAAAGGGCTCATCTTATCATGACTGTGCGCTCTATTATCTCAAACGGAATACCACGATCATCGGCATACAAAAAGAAGAGGGGCCGATGCTGACCCCTCCCCTGTCATACCAGGTGCTCGATACTGATCTGTTTTTGGCTCTTTAATGCAGCAGGACGTCTTCCAGCTCTTTCACAAGCGAGATGCCGATATCTGTATATGAGCGGTCAATTGCCGCATCCCGCCGTTTCGGCTCGGAGAATTGGTTGAATAATGACTCAAAAACACCGCCGCCTGCGTGATCATCCGTTTCCTCCTGATAGACGTGCCTCAGCAAAAAGGGTGTGCCGATTGTAACGGAGGCCCCCCGTTCATCCAGGTGTCCCTTATTTGCTTCAACAGGGATGCGGAGAAATAAATAGCCGTCCTGATCGGAAATTTTGTAATCAAAGAACCCGCGGTCATACTCCCAGCCGCCTCCGATGGTATAACCGATCGGTTTCAGCACCTGTTCCAGTTCGCGGAGTAAAAACGATTGCCCTTCAAGTGAAGATGGAATGCTGATCATGTGCATATGCTCCTTTTTGTCTTTAGCGTCCCCGCTCTGCGGCATCTTCATACGGCGCCCGGGAAGAATCGGGAGCGACAGACAGACGCCGGAAAGAGGTAACGGCGCATTCAATCAGAACATACGTCACAATTGCGGAGAGAACGGATTCCGTTGAAATATAGAAAACGGCGGCATAGAGACAGCACTTCGTGATCAGCGACTGCATCCGGCCAATCTTCAGTTTCAGCCGGACCATGTCCGTAAACAAGCCGAGAGGGAAAGCGAAAAACAGGATGGTTTGTAAGAGGGATTCAGGAGACAGTTTTAGTGCCGAATAGACAATAGCGGCGGAACAGACGGAAATGACGGCATGCTTACATAAGAGTCGTATCATTCATCATCACACCTTTCACGGTTTAAAAAAGGCTGACCCGTCATGCTGAGGGCCAGCCCTTCTTTTTATTTTTCAAGGCGTTTTTCAAGCTCTGCTTTTTTCTCTTCAAAGCCCGGTTTGCCGAGAAGCGCGAACATATTCACCTTATAGGCTTCAACACCCGGCTGATCAAACGGGTTGACTCCGAGCAGATAACCGCTCATCGCCACCGCTTTTTCAAAGAAATAGACGAGATATCCAAATGTATATGCATTAAGCTCTGGAATATTGACAATTAAGTTCGGCACTTTTCCGTCTGTATGGGCAAGCATCGTGCCTTCGAACGCTTTTTTGTTGACGAAATCGACCGTTTTGCCGGCTAAGTAATTTAAGCCGTCGAGATCATTTTCCGCTTCTTCAATTGTCAGCTCATGTTTCGGTTTTTCAACGTTTAATACAGTTTCAAACAGATCGCGTCTGCCTTCCTGCACGTATTGACCGAGAGAGTGAAGGTCTGTTGAGAAGTTAGCGGAAGAAGGATAGATGCCTTTTTCATCTTTTCCTTCACTTTCGCCGAAGAGCTGCTTCCACCATTCCGCAAAGTATTGCAGCGCAGGCTCATAGTTGATAAGCATTTCAATGGTTCTGCCTTTATTATACAGAACGTTGCGGACGACGGCGTATTGGTAAGCCGCGTTCTCTTCTAATTCCGAGCTGGAAAAGTCTTTGCTTGCATCAAGAGCGCCTTTCATCATTTCATCGATATCAGCCCCGCTTACCGCAATCGGCAGAAGGCCTACCGCAGTCAGAACGGAGAAACGTCCGCCGACATCATCAGGAATAACGAATGATTCGAAGCCTTCTTCATTAGAAAGCGTTTTTAAAGCGCCGCGCTCTTTATCTGTCGTCGCGTAAATCCGCGCTTTCGCTTCTTCTTTTCCGTATTTTTCTTCAAGAAGTTTGCGGAAAATCCGGAAAGCGATTGCAGGTTCCGTCGTCGTGCCTGATTTAGAAATGACATTGATAGAGAAATCAGCGTCTTCCAAAAGATCCATAACATCTTTCATATAAGTTGAGCTGATATTGTTGCCGATAAAGATAACTTGAGGGTTTTTGCGCTTGTCTTTCGGCAGAACGTTATAGAAAGAATGATTGAGCGCTTCAATCGCCGCGCGGGCGCCTAAGTATGAACCGCCGATACCCACGACGAGAAGCACGTCTGAATCTGATTTGATTTTTTCAGCGCTTTTTTTAATGCGCGCGAATTCTTCTTTATCGTAGTTTTCAGGGAGGTCCACCCATCCTAAAAAGTCGCTTCCGGCGCCTGTTTTTTCATGGATATTATGGTGTGCCGTTTTTACGAAATCACGTGCGTATGTAAGTTCATGTTCATTGAAAAAAGGTAACGCTCTTGAGTAATCAAAGCGTACATGCGTCATTTGCTTGTCCCTCCATCACGGTGAATTGTTTTCTCTTTCACTTTATATGAACTCACCCGCTAAATCAAGTCATGAAGAAGGCATGATGAATACGGGATTTGCGCTAAAAATGCATTTATTTTTTATACGATATCCCGGATTCGATATGGTTATATTTGTAATAATCGTGAGAGGGATAACGAATTGAATGTTGGTGATCCAGGAACGTATCACCTTTACTTTGGAGCAGGATGACATCCATCGCCAATCCCGATGGGCCGGTTCTTTTTATATAGTACTCCTCTTGAGGGGCTGCACGAAGGAATATCAAGGCATAAATGTCCAATTTTAAAAATAGTGTCTATATTTGGATTATCATGTTAAGATGAAAATAATTTTAAACCGGGAGGTGATTTTATGACTAAAACCATTGGTCTTATTTGTGGAAGTTTACGAAAAAACTCGTATAATCGAGCAATTGCTCAATCATTGATTGACTTCGATAATGCGGCTCAATTTCGCTGGGTTGAAATAGACAGTCTTCCTTTTTTTAACGAAGATTTAGAAATTGCCGGAGCACCAGACTCCGTAACATCCTTTAGAGCTGATATACAAGACGTTGACGGCGTCATCATTGTAAGTCCAGAGTACAATTCCGGAATTCCGGGGGTATTAAAAAATGCATTGGACTGGGCATCGAGACCGCGGACCTCTTCTGTTTTAAACAGAAAACCGGTTGGCTTAATCGGAGCAACCCCCGGAGGGTTCGGTACCGCCTTTGGTCAAACGCAAATGAGAGAAGTACTCGAAGCTATGCAAGTCAATGTTTTGCCCTTTCAAAAAATGCTGATTTCGCAAGTCCATGAGAAAATTGATTCCGCTCAAAACATACTTACGGATGAACAAACAAAACGTTATCTTCAACGCTATTTACAACAGTTCATCCATTGGATTGATCATGCTCCAGTTCCCGTTCCAAATTAATTGAAGGATCATCCCCCTCACGAAAAGTCACCTCAGAAATAACTTTCTATCTATACAGCATATGAATAGATTTACCGTTTTCAATTCACAAACTTACTTGCCTTAATTCAAGGAGGATGATAAAATGTCTGATCTTTATTCCCGTCTTTCAAAAGATGATGCTGCCGTGCTTTTAGTTGACCATCAAACCGGCCTTATTTCCGGTCTCGTGCGTGACTATGGCGTTGATGAATTTAAGAACAATGTATTGGCTCTCGGTGATACGGCTAAATTCTTTGATTTACCGGTTATTTTAACAACCAGCTTTGAAAACGGACCCAACGGACCGCTCATGCAAGAACTCGTTGATCTCTTTCCTGATGCGCCGAAAATAGCCCGTCCCGGACAAATTAATGCATGGGACAATGAAGATTTTGTTAAAGCCATTGAAGCGACTGGCAAAAAACAGCTGATTATCGCGGGGGTGGTAACAGACGTCTGCGTTGCTTTTCCTGCGCTTTCTGCCATTAAAGCAGGCTACGAAGTGTTTGTTGTGACAGATGCTTCGGGGACGTTTAATAAGCAAGTAGCAGATGCATCATTAACGCGTATGGCTCATGGCGGCGCGCAGCTTATGAACTGGTTCAGCGTAGCATGCGAGTTACAGCGTGATTGGCGCAACGACGTTGAAGGTTTTGGCGCATTAATCTCCAGTCATCTTCCCGGTTATCAAAACTTAATGGGAAGCTATTTGGGGGCGCAGCGGGACCTTAGTACACAAAATGCATAAAAGGAGCGCTGATTGAATCAGCGCCCCTTTTTTAAATTCGCGGCTCTTTATGATTTAGATTTTGTGTAAATAGATGATCGGCAATCGCAAAGTTAATTGATCCTTTTCTGCTAAATTTACAGAAACAGGGAGTCAAATCCGCATCATGTGAGATTTCCATAGTTGTCTCATGGCAAGGGGTGTTTCACTTGCTCTTGATGCACTAATGAAGGGACTCCCAAAACGGTTACATCTGCTGCTTGAAAATCTATTTCATCTTCACCCCGGCCGGGAATGTATCTTACAGTGACGCCTTTAAGATGGCAAGTACGTCATCTTTGTTCAGTTTTTGGAAATTGCCGAATCCGCCGTATTCCATTTCTTTTGCGGCGATGTCTGCGATCAGCTCAAGCTTGTCTTCACCGATGTCATAATCCGCAAGGCGGGACGGTGCGCCGAGGCTTGTCCAGAACGCGGACAATTTATCGATCCCTTCAAGCGCAATTTCTTTATCCGTTTTGCCTTCAGTATCAATGTCAAACATGTTGAGCATCAGGTTTTTAAAACGGTCTACATTTGTATCCAGCGTGTATCTCATCCAGTTCGGGAACAGAATTGCAAGTCCTCCCGCGTGAGGGATGTCATAAACCGCTGATACGGCGTGCTCCATCGTATGGGAAGCCCAATCGCCGAAATAGCCCATTTGCAGCGTGCCGTTTAATGCGATCGTACCCGCGTATAAAATCGTTTCACGGTGCTTATAGTTCTCAAGGTCTTCCAAAAGTTTCGGCGCTGTTTCAATTACCGTCTGAAGGACCGCAAAACACATTCTGTCCTGAAGCGGCGTGTTTTCAACATTGTGGAAGTATTGTTCAAATACGTGGCTCATCATATCCACCATGCCGTATACGGTTTGGTTTTCCGGAACGCTGAAAGTATTCTCAGGATCTAAAATGGAGAAACGCGGATGAGTGACATTGCTGCCCCATACGAATTTTTCGTTTGTTTCCCAATTTGTGATAACGGAATCAGGGTTCATTTCAGAGCCTGTCGCCGCAAGCGTCAGCACCGTGCCGAACGGGAGCGCGTCCTGCGCCGTTACTTTTTTGCTGTAAATGTCCCATGCGTCGCCGTCATATTTCGCACCGGCCGCAATCGCTTTTGTACAGTCGATGACACTTCCGCCGCCGACTGCGAGAAGGAAATCAATCTCATGCTTTCTGCACAGCTCAATTCCTTTATTTACCGTTTCCAGACGCGGGTTCGGTTCAACGCCCGCAAGCTCATGAACGGTTGCGCCTTCTTCTTTTAAGATGCCTGTTACTTGGTCATACAGGCCGTTTCGCTTAATGCTGCCGCCTCCGTATACAAGCAGCACGTTTTTCCCGTATTGCTTCAGCTCTTTTTTCAATTGGTCGATTTGACCTTTTCCGAAAATCAGTTTCGTCGGATTGTAGTACGTAAAGTTCTCCATTTATCATAACCTCCAAAAAAATCGTAAGGGAATTACTATAACACAGAAAAAAAGGAGCTGCCAATCCGGCCGCCCCCTTTATGTTATTACAATGATGCTTTCAGTATCGCAAGCACGTCTTCTTTCTGCAGCGACTTGAACTGTCCGAATGCTCCGTTTGCCATCGCTTTATCTGCAATCGTATCCAGCTTCTCATCAGAAATATCATAATCAGCGAGTCTGTTCGGAGCGCCGAGGCTCGTCCAGAAATCAGACAGCCTGCTGATTCCTTCAAGTGCGATCTCTTCATCTGATTTGCCTGTCTCGTCAATATCGAAGACACGGACGGCAAGCTGTTTAAAGCGGGCCGGATTTTCTTTGAGCACATGTCTCATCCAGTTCGGGAACAGAATCGCTAAACCTCCGGCGTGCGGTATATCGTAAACCGCTGATACCGCATGCTCGATGTTGTGTGTGGCCCAATCCCCTCTTGCGCCCATTGACAGCATTCCGTTTAATGCGATCGTGCCTGTATATAAAATCGTCTCACGAAGCTCGTAGTTCTCCAGATCATTGATCAGTTTCGGCGCTGTTTCAATCACCGTGCGCAGAAGCGATTCACACATCCGGTCCTGATACGGCGTGTTTGGCGTGTGGTGGAAATATTGTTCAAACACATGGCTCATCATATCGACCATGCCGTAAATGGTGTGGTCTTTCGGAACGGTAAATGTGTTTACCGGATCGAGAATAGAGAATTTAGGGTAAACGAGCGGGCTCCCCCATCCGTATTTCTCTTGTGTCTCCCAGTTTGTGATGACTGATCCGGAGTTCATCTCTGAACCGGTTGCCGCAAGTGTCAGCACTGTTCCGAAAGGCAGCGCTTCTTTCGGCTGGTGTTTTTTCGTGACGATATCCCACGCGTCGCCGTCATATTTAGCGCCCGCCGCGATGGCTTTCGTGCAGTCAATGACACTTCCGCCGCCAACGGCCAATAAGAAATCGATGCTGTTTTCTTTACAGAGCGCAACACCTTTGTTCACCGTTGAGACACGCGGATTCGGCTCTACGCCTGCCAATTCATGTACGGTAACTTCCGCTTTTTTCAGCAGTTCGGTTACTTGATCATAAAGACCGCTGCGCTTAATGCTGCCTCCTCCGTATACGAGCAGCACGTTTTTTCCGTACGGTTTGATTTCTTCAGGAAGTTTTTCAACCTCTCCCTTTCCGAAAATCAATTTGGTCGGATTCCAATATGTAAAGTTTTGCATGACATCTCCTCCTTTGGATTTATATTATGCAGAAAGATGACGTTCAATGTAAAGCAATCCGCTTTTTTGACGGCGCATCACATGGTTTACAGACAGCGGCTTCCCGGGAAAGGCACTTGTACAGCCTGAGACAGTGTGTGATTTACACGGCGGAGAATGTAGTATGCATAGATTCTTTGCTTTGTCACAATCTATAACTGTTTCACGAATTCATAGAGGAGGTTGTTTACATGAGTGTTATTCAGCGTATCTGTCTCGTATTAACGATTATCGGCGCTATTAACTGGGGACTGATCGGGTTTTTCCAATTTGATTTAGTAGCAGCCATCTTCGGCGGCCAAGGATCAGCTCTGTCGCGGATTATTTACGGCCTTGTCGGCATCGCCGGTCTGATCAATCTCGGCCTGCTGTTTAAGCCGAACGAAGAAACATCCCGCGAGGAAGCGGCAAATCCGGAAGTCAGATAAACATAAAAAAAGCACCGAACATACATATCCGGTGCTTTTTTTAATGATTATTTTTTGATAAGGTCTTTGCGGTTGGACTGTTCGATCCACTCTTCAAGCTTATCTTTCAATGTGTTGAAACCTTGCGGAGCAGATGTTTCTTCAGAAGCTTGAGCCGCTTTCGGTTTTCTTGGTTTGCTTTCTTTTCTTTCAGGCGCAGCTTGAGTCGCACGGATAGAAAGGCTGATTTTGCCTTTTTCTTCGTCAACCGCAAGTACTTTTACTTGTACTTCGTCACCGATAGAAAGGTGTTCGTTAATGTCTTTTACGAAACCGTGAGTGACTTCAGAAATGTGAACAAGTCCTTGAGTTTCTTCATCTAATGCAACAAACGCACCATACGCTTGTAATCCTGTTACTTTACCAGTGTAAACACTGCCCACTTCAAATTTTGCTGCCATTCATAACAACTCCTAAGTTAAATTAAATACAGATTATACGCAATTTAAAATTATATCATACAAGTTTGTTTTTCGCAAAGAGAACTTTTTTACATGATCATGTTTAGGCACAGATAAAGGGGGGTATACTATGATTACGAAGGCTTTCTAGTATTCCCCCCTTTTATTTGGATGCGAACCGGGTTCGTATCTTTTTTTATGCCCTTTTTTCAACAAACCGTTTAATTCTGACGAGCGCTTCCTGAATCTGCTCAATGGATGTCGCATAGGAACATCTGATGTAGCCTTCGCCGCTCGGGCCGAATACATTCCCCGGAACGACGGCTACTTTTTCTTCAATGAGCAGCTGTTCCGCGAATTCTTCTGAACTCATGCCGGTCGACTGAATGGAAGGAAAGGCGTAAAATGCTCCGCCGGGGTGGTGGCAGCCGAGTCCGATTTCGTTCAATGTCTCCACAATCAGGTTTCGGCGTCTCCGATAGCTTTTCTTCATTCTTTCGACGTCTTCCTGGCCGTTTTTCAGCCCTTCAAGCGCCGCGTACTGAGCCATGGAAGGCGCGCACATCATCGCGTGCTGATGAATTTTGAGCATGGCATCCCTGATCACGGGAGGCGCCGCCGTAAATCCGAGTCTCCATCCCGTCATGGCAAATGCTTTGGAGAAGCCGGAAATGAGAACCGTGCGTTCCTTCATGCCGCGGATGGCCCCCATGCTCGTGAATGGCTCATCATACGTCAGCTCGGCATAAATTTCATCGGCAAGCACGATCAAGTCGTGTTTTTCAGCGAAAGCAGCGATGGATTCAAGCTCTTCTTTCGAATAGACGGAACCTGTCGGATTTGACGGCGAGCATAGAAGCAGCGCTTTTGTTTTGTCCGTCAGGGCCGCTTCAAAATCGGCTGGGGATGCTTTGAAACCTTTTGCAGCGACAGTCTGAATCGGCACCGGCTTCGCCCCCGTCAAGGTCACGAGTGATTCATATGCGACAAAACACGGTTCGGGAATTAACATTTCCTCTCCAGGATTCATAATGGCGCGGACAGCGAGATCAAGCGCCTGGCTTGCCCCTACAGTAACGATCAGTTCACTGTCAGGCGAATAACTCAGGCCGAACCGCTGATCTAAATAGCGGCTGATTTCTTCTCTCAGTTCATAAAGACCCGCATTTGCGGTATAAGCCGTATAACCCTGTTCTAAAGAAAGAATACTCGCTTCCCTCACGTTCCAGGCCGTCACAAAGTCAGGCTCTCCCACTCCCAGTGAAATGACGCCTTCCATCGTAGCGGCCAGATCAAAGAACTTGCGGATGCCTGACGGTTTAATCTGCTGCACGTAGTCAGATAAATAAGAAGTCTTCGTTTCCATTTACGGAGACACCACGATTCTTTTGTCATCGTCTCCGCTTTCAAAGACTTTGCCGTCATGCTTATATTTTTTCAGGATGAAGTGCGTTGTCGTGGAAACGACAGACTCAAGGGTGGACAATTTTTCAGACACGAAGCTTGCCACGTCTGACATCGTGTTGCCGCGAATAACGACAGATAAGTCATACACCCCTGACATCAGGTACACTGATTCAACTTCCTGGAATCTGTATATCCGCTCAGCGACTTCATCAAAGCCGACATTTCGTTTCGGAGTGACTTTTACGTCAATCATCGCCGTGACGCCTTCCAAACCGTCGACTTTGCGCCAGTCGATCATCGCCGCATAATCAATGATGACTTTTTCCTTTTCAAGCTTTTCAATGATGCTTTTGACTTCTTCAGCGGGAATGTTTGCCATTTTCGCAATCGTTTCCGCATCAACGCGGCTGTTTTCGTCTAAAATTTCTAATATTTCTGTTTCTTTTTCGGTCAGCTTCATACGTTTCACACCTTTGCATTATCAAAAATCTTCATGACATTATATCACGATTTTCGACAAATGCTAAGAAAAACCCGAAAGAAACCAGAGCTAAAATCTGACAATCAAAAAAGCCTTTACATTACAACAAAGAAAGGACGGCGAAGGCTCTCATGGAAGCTGTTTCACCGATTAAACGGGCCGCGATAGACGGAGTTGAGCTGTATTACGAGCATTATGAAAATCCCGGCAGACAGACACTCGTCTGCGTACACGGTTTTTTATCTTCGGCATTCAGCTTCAGAAAACTGATCCCGCTGCTCAGAAACCATTATGATATTATCGCCGTTGACCTGCCTCCTTTCGGGCAATCGGAAAAGTCACGGACATTCGTATATACTTACGCAAACCTCGCCAAGCTTCTGATCGGACTTCTGGAAAAGCTCGGTATCAGCCGGGCCGCACTCATCGGCCATTCAATGGGCGGCCAGATTTCCTTATCCGCGTCTCTTCTCAGACCCGAGCTTTTTTCTAAAATCGTCCTGCTGTGCAGCTCGGGGTATTTAAAGCGCTCGCACCCGTCGATTATATTCGGGACGCATCTCCCTTGTTTTGACCTGTATCTTAAGTATTGGCTTTCAAAAGACGGCGTGCTGAACAACCTGTTAAATGTCGTTCACGACCGGACGCTTATCGATCAGGAAATGATTGACGGTTACGAAAAACCATTTACAGACCGCCAGATTTTCAAAGCGATGACAAGGTTTATCAGACATAGGGAGGGCGATTTAGAGCCCGAGGATTTGAAGAAAGTGCAAAACCCCGCTCTTTTAATCTGGGGAGAAGAAGACCGTGTCGTTCCGGTCTCAGTCGGAAAACGGCTTCATGACGACCTGCCGGATTCCATTCTGTATTCACTCAAGGATACGGGGCACCTCGTACCCGAAGAGCGCCCGGAGTTTGTTTCGGAGCGGATTTTTGAATTTATTCAATAAAAAAACCGGCGGAACCGCCGGTTTTTAAGGGGTGCAGGAGCTGCTTTCTTTTATGAACAGAAGCTGCTCGGCGGCCTTTTGGCAGCCTTCGATCGGAAGCTTTTGCTCAAATGAAGCTTCAAAGATATCCTGAATGGCTGCTGCCAGCTTGTCGGCACGGTCTTCACTGTAGACGGCCTGAACGATGTCGACGGCTTCTGTCTCATAAAAATCTTCTCCATATTTAAACGGGTCCCACTTGGCAATGATTTTCATCATTTCCATGACCGCTTGGCTTTCTTCCATTTTCATCACCGCTTATAATAAAGTTTGCAATTCTATTTTATCATAGATACGCTGTGCAAAATAATGATACTACAGGAGTGACATACATGAACTTTGATCTTCGAGAAAACCGTCTTGGCACACAATCGGTGAAATGGGACAAGGCGGAAGCGTTATTCGGCGTATCGGATGCGCTTCCGATGTGGGTTGCCGATATGGATTTCCGCGCTCCCGAAGCGGTCACTGACGCCTTAAAAGCCCGCCTTGACCACGGCATATTCGGTTACACGTCTCCTGACGAAAACACAAGAGAAGCCGTCGCTTCATGGCTTGAGACGCGGCACGGCTACCGGCCCGATCCCGCAAGCATCGCGTTCAGTCCCGGTGTTGTCACGGCAATCAGCATGGCCGTACAAGCCTTTACCGAACCGGGCGATCCGGTGTTGATTCAATCACCGGTGTATACGCCTTTTTATCAGATGATCAAGGAAAACAAACGGCAGGTTTTACATAACCCGTTACGGGAAGAAAACGGCGTCTACTGTATGGATTTTGAGGATCTTGAGAAAAAGCTGAACGATTCTGAGGTCAAGCTGATGATTCTTTGTAATCCCCACAATCCGTCCGGCAGAGCATGGAGCCGGGATGAGCTTATGAAGCTCGGATCGCTGTGCGCCGCCCATAACGTCACCGTCGTTTCTGACGAGATACATTCCGACTTAATGCTGTACGGAAAGCCGCATACGCCTTTCGCTTCTCTGTCTGAGGAGTTTGCGCGGATTTCCGTTACTTGTGTCGCGCCGAGCAAGACGTTTAATATTGCCGGCATTCAGGCATCCGCCATTATCATTCCCGATCGGTATAAGCGGGCGAAATTCTCCGCCGTATTGCATCAGAACGGAATTTCCAGCCTCAACACATTTGCGGTTGCAGCAATCGAAGCGGCCTATACAAAGGGAGGCCCTTGGCTTGACGCGCTGATTCCTTACATTGAAGGGAATATGAAATTGGCTGAGGACTTTTTAAGAAAAGAATTGCCGAAAGTCCGCATGATGAAGCCTGACGCTTCCTATTTGATCTGGATGGATTTCAGCGAATACGGATTTTCGGATGCCGAGCTCAAAGAAAGAATGCTCAAAAAAGGGAAAATCATATTAGAGCCGGGAACAAAATACGGACCGGGCGGCGAAGGATTTATGAGACTTAATGTCGGCTGTTCAGCCGCCGCCGTAAAAGAAGGGCTTAAGAGAATGAAAGCAGCGCTCGCTTAGCAGCGGAAAGAACGCCTTTATCAGATGAGATAAGGGCGTTCGCTTTAGAGAAATATATACTTTTTTTTCCGGTAAAGATGTTATAATAGATTCATATTTACATAGGAAAGGATTTCGCATAAATGGAGATTGTAAAGGATTACCTGCTTCACTTCTCTTTTATTTTATTCCCTATTTTTCTTTATCAAGTCTTCTGGCTCAGCAAGCCCGATTTGCTTGTGCCGAGAGCGAACCGCCTGCTGGTCGCCGTATTTGCAGCGTCATCTTCCTTATTATGTACGGCTTTTCCCATCCAGGAGCTTCATTCCGTCCGTTACGGTTTGCAGCTGATTCCCATTATCGTCTGCCTGCTTTATTCCGGTACCGCCGCAGGACTTGCCGCAGGGGCGGCATCCGTTTTTTTTCAGCTCATATGGTTTGAACCTTCCGCTCTTTTTTTCTTATCCTTAATTCCTTTTTTAATCATCATCCCTATCCAGCTCCAAACGAAATGGCCTTTTTTTTCAAAGCGGAAGAAACTGCTTTTCGCTCTTCTCATCGGCTGCACTGAAACCGCCTTATTAACCGCATCTGTCTTCATCTATTCCGCGACCAATATTTTCAATTTTCAAAATCTATCTTCCGTTTATTATGAGGCGGCAGTATCTGTTTTTTTTCAAGTCAGCGCCCTTTTGCTGTGCATTTATTTGATTGAGATCATTGATGAGAATGCGTCCATGCGGGCAAGGCTGATTCACTCAGAAAAAATGGCCGTCGTCAGCGAGCTTGCGGCAAGCGTCGCCCATGAAGTCCGCAATCCGCTTACGGTCGTCAGAGGTTTTGTGCAGCTGCTGTTCAGCGGCGAGCAGCTTCAGGACAAATCCCACTCCGGATATCAGAAACTTGTGCTGTCCGAACTCGACCGGGCTCAGACGATCATTACGAATTATCTCGATATGGCGAAGCAGGATGACTATGAAAAAGAAAAGTTTGATATTTCTCTGCTCGTAAAGGAAACAGGTTCCTTAATGGAGTCTTATGCCAATTTTAAATCGGTGACCGTTACGGTTCGAAGCGAGCCTGATTTATATGTGTTCGGCGATGTAAAAAAACTGAAACAGGCCTTCATTAATCTGATTAAAAACAGTATTGAAGCCGTGCCCTCTGAAAACGGTCGAATCGAGGTCTCCGTCCAAAAACAGGAAGAGATGATTCTCATTCAGATTACGGATAACGGAATCGGCATGTCCGATGAAGAACTGCAGAAACTCGGCAAACCGTATTATACGCTGAAAACGAACGGCACCGGGCTCGGGCTTACCGTGACATTCTCGATTATTCAGCATCATGAAGGCTCCGTCTGTTTCACCAGCGGCGAGCACTCGGGCACAACGGCCTCAGTCAGGCTTCCGGCAGCTGTTCACTAGCCAACCGCGTTGATCTTTTATAGAATAACTAGAGAGAGGTGAACGCTATGAATACGTTTGAAATCGGCACAATCGTAAAAGGGTTTTATAAAACAGGAGCATACATAGGGGAAGTGACAGACGTCAGGCCCAATCACTATTTAGTGAAAATTAAAGCCGTTCTGACGCATCCCGCTCAAGGAGATCTTCATCATCCGAAGCAGGCGGATGTTCCGTTTTTTCATGAAAGAAGAGCGCTTGCATTCGGGGAACAGACAAACATACCGCATCAGATGGTCAAACCGTTTGATGGCGAGGTGCCTGATTATACGGCTTCCTTACAAGCGGCGTCTGCCCGGCTGAAAGATCAGCTTACAGCGGACGGCTCAGAATGGGCGGAACGTTCGCTCGACAACTTGGCCGCGTTAGAGCGTGACTATTTTAAAAGAACTTGACCCAGTCGGCATGATTGGGTTTTTTTATGTGGCCCGGCGAAACAGTTCAGTCAGATCGATGCGATCACCGATCGTCGGAGGTTTCGGTTTTTCAAGATATTGTTTATCCCGCTCAACAAGCTTGAATAATTTGTATGTCGTCAGCGCATCATCCAGCGCTTTATGATGCGTGCCCGTCCCTTTATCGCCATACTCTTCTGCCGCTTTCCAAAGGCCGGTCAATGTTCTGTCGCCGAAGAAGTTTTTGTATTCAAGGGACAGATCCCGAAGTTCTCCTTTGAACGGAAAAGGGATGTGGTTAAACATGCAATTTTGCTTTAACACTTTCATATCCATATTGCCCCAGGTGACGATCGTACAGTTTTTATCAGGATCAAGCTCATTTAATTTGCGGATGAATTCATTAAACGTGATTCCGCCGTCCACGTCTTTTTGGGTGATATTCAGAAAGGTTTTGCATCGTTTTGTCAGCTTCGGAAATTTTTTCGGTTTGATATAACTCGAAAACGTTTCAGTCACTTCATCATTCACCGTCTTGACAATCCCCGCTTCAATAATCTCGGGAAAGAAATTTTGCGGGCTGTATTTTCCGTCAGGCATTGTAAATTCAAAATCAATAATGAGCAGACTGCGCTGATCCACTTTTTTTACACCTGCCTTTCCTCCGATCAAAAATGATATTTTATGATAGTATATCAGTTTCCCCTCTGAAACTTTCTTCATTTTCTAAAAATAATGAATTTTCCTATATCCGCATCGAAAATACAAATACCGGATTCATTCCTATATACTAATGATTAGATACACGAAAAGTAAAGAAGGTGATGTTATTTCTGTCCGTAAGAAGAACTTCGTCGTCATTTGGATTACAAATTTCTTTATTTCCGCCAGCATGACCATGATTGTTCCGTTTCTTTCGTTATATATCGAAACGATCAGCCCCCATTCGGGCGGGTATGTGCAGAGATGGAGCGGGTATGTGTTCGGCGTCACGTTTTTAATGGCGTTTGTGATTTCCCCGTTTTGGGGCAGATTCGGCGATAAGCGCGGCTACAAAAAAATTCTCTTGATTACAGGAACCGGCATTGCCGTCAGCATTTTATTGATGGGGTTTGTGACATCCGTTTATCAGCTGTTTGTCCTGCGGCTGCTTATGGGTCTAGTAACAGGCTTTGTTCCCACATCGCTTGCCATGATTTCGGCGCAGACGCCGAAAGAGACTGCCGGGAAGACGCTCGGCACGCTGCAGATGGGTCAGGTGTCAGGCACTTTATTCGGACCGATGCTGGGCGGGCTGCTCGCTGACAGCTTCGGGTTTACGTACACATTTTTTATTACGTCTTTTGTCATTTTCGCATCCGTGCTTCTCGTTTTATTTCAGGTCAATGAGCAGCCGCTCGGCGAGAAACAAAACAAGCGGAAAACCTATTCCAGAAAACAGGTGCTCTCCTATATTTTTCACCAGCCCGCGCTTTGGGCGATGATGGTGCTTACTATGATCGTGCAGACCGGCAATTTCAGCATCCAGCCGCTGCTCGCTTTATATGTCAATGAGCTGCACGGACCTGTTAATTTAGCCTTTTTCTCCGGAATGGCGTTTTCAGCGACCGGACTCGGAAGCTTACTGCTTGCCCGGAAATGGGGGGACTTCGGCGACCGCTTCGGCCACAGCCGGATCTTAATCGTGCTTTTGATTGCCTCAGCGGTGTTTTTCATTCCGCAGGCGCTCGCCTCCTCCCTCTCCATTCTGTTAGTCTTCAGATTTCTGTTCGGCATGGTCATGGGCGGCACGCTCCCCTGCATTACGGCCGCAATCCGCGTCAGGGCGCCGGGCAGCATCCAGGGAGAGGTGCTCGGCTATAACGTCAGCTTTCGTTTTCTCGGAAATGTGCTCGGCCCTCTGCTCGGAGGTGCGGTCTCAAGCGGTTTTTCCATTTCGGCTGCTTTCTACGTCACCGCCTTTCTCTTTTTAATAGGCGCGGGGCTCTTATGGATGGCGGGACATCTGCAAAAGGATACAGCGTCAAATGCGGGCTGACCGGCAGCGATCACGATTTCTTCTAAATTTAACCTTCTCGTATTCTTAAAAGAATGATACGATATGGCTAGAAATCAGGAGAAAAGAGAGTGACCATGGTACGTAAAATAATCGGATGGATTTTGCTGCTCGGCATTATCCCGTTGTGTGCATTTACAGTTATTGCTTCCGGCAAAGAGGTAAAACAAATCAAGCCTTTTGATCAGGTGCTCGATAAACATATTGATTTAAAAGCGATCAACCTGGTTCAAAACAGTTACATGTATGACAGGGACGGAAGCCTTGTTTCTGAGATTGTCAGCGATCATGAGAACCGCGTGATCGTGCCCTTTAATAAAATACCGAATGAGGTAAAACAACTGTTTTTAACCTCTGAAGACCGTCATTTTTATGAGCATAAAGGGTTTGACTTTATGGGGATGGTCAGGGCGGCCGCCTCCAATTTCAAAGATCATAAAATTGATCAGGGCGCCAGCACCATCACCCAGCAGCTGGCAAGGAATGTGTATTTAAGCCATGAACGCACCTTCAGCCGAAAACTGACGGAGCTGGCCTATTCCTATCAGCTTGAGAAAAAATACAGCAAAGATGAGATTTTAGAAGGCTACTTAAATACGATTTATTTTAATAACGGCGTATACGGTGTCGGTTCGGCGGCACAATTTTATTTCAGCAAGCCGCTGAAATCTCTCACTTTGGGAGAAATGGCCTTTATCTGCGCCATCCCTAATAACCCTACATTATATGATCCTCTCAAGCATTTTGATTATACGAAAAAACGACAAGTCAGATTGCTTAACGGATTAAAAAAAGCAGGCGTTATATCCGGGAAACAGCTGAAAAAAGCCGAAAAGGAAAAGATCAAGCTTGATATAAACGAAAAAACAAATAAATATCCTGACTATGTTTCCTATGTAAATGATGAATTCACACAGCTTGTTTCATCATCCGAAGGCTATGACAAACGTCTTGAAAAAGCTTCCGGAAAGGCGAAACAAAAAATACAGAGTGAGCTTTCAGACAGAGTCAGCACATTGTTAAAAGACGGCGTGAAGATTTATACAGCGCTGAATCCGTATATGCAAAACCAGGTCGTCGCCCAAGTGAATCAAAATCTGCCGTATGCAGGCGTCCAAGGCGGAGCGGCCGTGATTAATCATCAGACACATCAGATTATCGCGCTTTCAGGCGGGAAAGATTACCATAAATATGATTTCAACCGTGCCTATCAGGCATACAGACAGCCCGGTTCATCCATTAAGCCGCTGCTTGATTACGGACCTTACATTGAAAAGACCGGCGCAACGCCACACAGCAAGATTGACGCAAGCAAATTCTGCAGTGCGGATTACTGTCCGCAAAACTACAATAACCGCACGTACGGTACGGTCACGCTGGAAACGGCGTTTAAATACTCGTACAACACACCGGCCATCAGAATCATGGACCGCGTCGGCGTCAATAAGGCGTTCAGCTACCTTGAACCGTTTCATTTCGCGAAGCTGGTCAGCGCGGATTACCGTCTGCCTGCGGCGCTTGGCGGTTTTACAAACGGCATGACGCCGCTTGAAATGACCAATGCGTACACCACGTTCGGCAACAACGGCGTTTATACGCCGAGTCACGCGATTACAAAAGTGACTGATTTAAAAGGAAAAACGATATTAAAATGGAAAGATGAGCCGACGCAGGTATTCAGCGTGCGGACCAACATGCAGATCAAAGAAATGATGAAAGCCGTCGTCAAGAGCGGTACAGGAAAGAAAGCGAACTTTAAAGCTCCGTACGTCGGCGGAAAATCAGGAACGTCAAATGACTATCACGATATGTGGTTTGTCGGCCTGACGGACGCTTATACGATGGGGGTATGGGTCGGCAAGGATACACCGTCAAGCGTCGAATACCTTCATGACGCAAGCCCTCAGCTTTCGATCTGGAAAAACACGCTGCAGGCAGCTTATTAAAGATAACGGAGGGGATCCGCTTTGAAACCAGCTCAGCTTCCGGACCGCGTACTTTTGTTTGACGGCGTCTGCAACTTATGCAGCGGCGCCGTTCAATTCATCATTAAACGCGATCCGGCCGGCAAAATCTCATTTGCATCATTGCAATCAGATACCGCCCGGGAGCTTTTGGCATCAGAAGGACTTCCGACAGAACAATTTGACAGCATGATTTTTATCGAAAACGGGCGGATATACAAAAAATCCGCCGCCGTGTTAAAGGTTTCCCGTCATCTCCGCGGAGCCTGGCGGCTGTCAGCGGTTTTTTTCGCAGTGCCCCGCCCCCTCAGGGATAGAGCCTATTCTTTCATCGCCCGGCGCCGCTACAAATGGTTCGGAAAAAGGGAAGCATGCATGCTCCCCTCCCCTGAGATCAAAAACAGATTTCTGTCTTAACAAAAATGGCTAGCTTACACAGGTAAGCTAGCCATTATGCTATTATAAAGCTTGATAAAGATGTACAAAATACCGATAACAAAAGTAAACCAAAACAGAATCTCAAGCAATATAAAACCGATCAGCGAAACGATCGAGAGTGTCGAATAGATTCTGTACACCATGAAAATCAAATAAACGAGCGTAACAACGGCAAATAACGCCGCAATCCAAAAACCATTCTGCACGAGCGCAAAGGAAAGAATTCCTCCGCCTACATAAATTAAAGAGCCTAATCTGATTTTTTTCAGATTGTCCCCTTCAGGGTCATTTGTGAAAAACAAAAGAGACAGCTCTGTCACTGTGTTTGCAATCAGCTTCAAAGCCGAAAAGAGCATAAAATACACAAGGGCGAACGCTGCAAAAAGCGCCAGTCTGATCCCTTTCTCAGAGAAATAATCCAGCATCCCCTGATACATGCCGAGCGTCTGAAGTATCTTCATGACATAAAGCGAGGTAGAAATGGATAATGACGAACTAAAAAGCAGAATCGCAACGAGCGGAAAATAACCCGTCCAATAAGTATTTTTCATATAAAAAGTCCCTTTCTGTAATCTACCTCACTTATTATGGAGGACTTAAAACACATTGACAAGATAAAAAATACCATTTTTCCTCACTTTTACGAAATAAGGGCCTGATCTTCACAAACCGGCTTTTTCGGAGTAAAGTAGAACGCGGGAATGATAAACGTAAGGAAGGCTGTTATGAAAAAAACATTAAAATTGCAAACCCGATTAACGATATTTGTCTGTATTGTCGTCCTTATCGCACTTTGTATCACCTTTTTCACGATCAGCGTCCAAACAGCAGACCGCGTGAAAGAAGAAGAACGGACGACCGCGCTGCGCACCGCAAAGCTGGTCGCGGAAACACCGAGTGTCGCGCGGGCATTGCAAACAAGAAAAGGGCTGAAAGAGCTCCGGGATTATACATTAGACGTCCAGCATACGACAGGAACCGAATTTGTCGTGGTGATGGATATGAACAGCATCCGCCTCACCCACCCCGACGCAAATAAAATCGGGAAGAAATTCACCGGCGGAGATGAACAGCCGGCGATGCACGGGCATATCAAAACGAGCACATCAGCGGGAACTCTCGGAAAATCCATGAGAGCCTTCGTACCGATCTATGGAAAAGATAAAAAACAAGTGGGCGTCGTTTCGGTCGGAATTTCGCTTAACAAAATACAGGATGTCGTCAGCCACAGTTTGAGACCGCTTTATTTCATCATCTGCGTAAGTATTTTTGTCGGCGTCATCGGAGCCGTCATTGTTGCCCGCACCGTCAAAAACATTATGTACGGTCTTGAGCCTTATGAAATCGCCACCCTCCTGGAAGAGCGGAGCGCCATGCTCGAATCAACGAAGGAAGGCATCCTGGCGGTTGACGCGCGTGGAAAAATCAAGCTCGCCAATGCGGAAGCGAAACGGCTTTTTATTAAAATGGGTATTCCGACTAATCCGGTCGATCAAGATGTGAACGATATTCTCCCGAAAAGCCGGCTGAAACAAGTGATTGAAACGAAAAAACCGCTTCAGGACAGGGATATCCGCATTAACGGGCTTGAGCTGGTCTTTAATGAGGTTCCGATTCATCTGAAAGGACAAACCGTCGGAGCGATCGCCACGTTCAGGGACAAAACGGAGGTCAAACATTTAGCAGAACAGCTGTCCGGTGTTAAAATGTATGCAAACGCATTAAGAGCCCAGTCTCATGAATTCATGAATAAGCTTCATGTCATTTTAGGGCTTGTCCAGTTAAAAGAATACGATGATCTCGGCACTTACATTAAAGACATTGCCATTCAGCAGAAGACGGAAACAAGCGAGATTATAAGTGATGTCAAAAGTCCGGTTCTCGCAGGGTTTCTTCTAGGAAAACAAAGCTACATACGCGAACAGGGCGCTGATCTGGACATTCAGCTCGGCAGCCTGATCCCGAATGCGGCAGATCCGGCCGTCATCCATGAGCTCATTACGATTATCGGAAACCTGTTAAACAACGCGCTCGATGCGGTGGCGCAGATGCCGAAAAAAAACATTACGTGCTCGATGCGGTTTCAGGATCGCCAGCTTGATATAGAGATTACGGACACGGGAGCCGGAATGTCTGCGGCAGACCAAGCCCGTATTTTTGAACAAGGTTATTCCACGAAAGGGACAAACCGGGGGTTCGGCCTCTATTTCACCCAGCAGGCAACAGAAAATTTAAAAGGCCATATGATTGTGACAAGTGAAAAGAATGAAGGAACGACTTTCAGTCTTCGCATTCCGTATGAACCGAAGGAGGAAAATGATGATTAATGTACTCATAGTTGAAGACGACCCCATGGTGGGTGAATTAAATAAACGCTATCTCAGCCAGATTGAAGGATTTCAGCTGAAAGGGATCGCATCATCCTTTCAAAGCGCGCTGCACGTGCTGAGCGAGCATCATATCGATCTCATCCTTCTTGACATTTACATGCCGGGAAAAAACGGGCTTGAGCTATTAACGGAAATCCGCAAACAAAATGAATCGGTTGATGTCATCGTCATTTCGGCCGCAAGCGAGCTGGACGTCATCAAAAAAACGCTTCGGTACGGCGCCGTCGATTATTTAATCAAACCATTTGAATTTGACCGCTTTCAAACCGCTCTTTCCGACTACAGACGCAAGCAGAAAGTTTATCAATCACACAGAAGCATGACACAGAAAGAATTGGATGCCGAGCTTTTTCAAAAGAAAGAAGCGGCGGAAAAGGTTCACCTTCCGAAGGGATTGACAAAAAGCACGCTTAAACTCATCTGGGCGAGCATTGAGTCTTTCGGTGACGGCTCTTTTACCACGGAAGATCTCGCCAAGCATACTGAAATCTCGCAAGTCTCCATCCGGAAATACCTTAAATTTCTGGAAGACATACAAGTGCTGAATGTAGAGATGGCGTACGGCACGATCGGCAGACCCGTCTTCCAATATCATATCAACACCGGCAATGTCAGCAGCATCAAACAATATTTATAATGTCAAAAAGCGCCGTTCCGCTGTGAACGGTGCTTTTTTACTGTCATATCCCGTGACAAAAGGCTTGAGATTCCTTTTTTGTATGCTATATAAGGATAATGACCCGGCTGATCCTCCTCTGTTTTATCCAGATGAGGAAGCCGATTCATAAAATTGATATTTTTTAAAAAATAAGCAAATTTCTATTTATTTATGGCGGGTAAAATGATAAATTATGATTGGTTAGCAGATCTTTTCAGATAAGTCATAAGTCCCGAACCCGGAAGAGACAGCCGCTCAAGGCGGGAAAAAGAGAGACGTCTCATCATTATTATCAGAAAGTTTTTTCGATTCTGCATCCGGTACGGGGACTCAAGTCTGAATTGAACGGCACAGCCATATTTTACAGGGGGGTTATATCTTTGAAAAAACGCAAAATCGGAATGGCGATGGCGCTCATCGCGGCGGCCGGAACCATATTAAGCGCATGCGGTTCAAGTGACAAAGCAAACGGCTCCGGCAGTAAAAACTTTACCGTCGGCATGGTAACGGATATCGGCGGCGTCGATGACAAATCATTTAACCAGTCCGCCTGGGAAGGTATTCAGGCATTCGGAAAAGACAACGGGCTTACAAAAGGCAAAAGCGGTTTTGACTATCTTCAATCAAAATCAGATGCAGATTATACAACGAACTTAAATAAATTAGCGCGGGAACACTTTGACCTGATTTACGGCGTCGGGTATCTGATGCAGGATTCCATCAGCGAAATCGCCGATCAGCGCAAAGACACAAATTTTGCGATCATTGACGCCGTTGTCAAAAAAGACAACGTGGCGAGCCTTACATTTAAAGAGCAGGAAGGTTCATTCCTCGTGGGAGCGGCCGCTGCGCTATCGAGCAAAACGGGAAAAGTCGGATTCGTGGGCGGAATGGAGTCTGAATTGATCAAAAAATTCGAAATCGGCTTCCGTGCGGGTGTACAAGCCGCAAATCCGAAAGCGACCGTCGAAGTGAAATATGCGGGCGGATTTGACAAAGCCGATGTCGGTAAGGCGACGGCTGAAAGCATGTACAAATCAGGCGTTGACGTCATTTATCACGCGGCCGGCGCAACGGGAACGGGCGTCTTCACAGAAGCGAAAAATCTGAAAAAAGAAGATCCGAAGCGGAACGTATGGGTCATCGGAGTTGATAAAGACCAGTACGCGGAAGGTCAAGTCAAAGGCACAAAAGACAATGTCACTCTCACATCAATGGTCAAAAAAGTGGATACAGCCGTGGAGGACTTAACGAAAAAAGCGAGTGACGGCAAATTCCCGGGCGGCAAAACATTAACATACGGTTTGGCGCAAGATGCAGTCGGCATCTCGGATCACAAGGAGAACCTTTCTGACGATGTCATCAAAGCAACAGACGATTGGAAGAAGAAAATCGCGGACGGACTCGAGATCCCTTCAACTGAAAAAGAATTGAAATCCTTCAAGGCTGAGTAAGAATCAGGGGATAAGGAGACTTCCGTGCTTATCCCCTCTCTTTTATGAAAAGAGCGGTGAAGGAAAAGCTGCATCTCTTGCAGCTTTTCTTTTGCCAAGCGCTTTCTCATCAAAGTATCTCTGAAAAGGAGCGTCAAATCGGTGGATTATATCATTGAAATGCTTAATATACGCAAGGAGTTTCCCGGAATCGTCGCCAATGATGACGTCACGCTTCAAGTGAAAAAAGGCGAAATACACGCCCTTCTCGGTGAAAACGGCGCCGGAAAATCGACACTCATGAACGTTTTATTCGGCCTGTATCAGCCGGAAAAAGGCGAGATCCGGGTGCGGGGCGAACGCGTTCACATCAACAGCCCGAACAAAGCCAACGATCTCGGCATCGGGATGGTGCACCAGCATTTTATGCTTGTGGATACCTTTACCGTCTCAGAAAATATCATTCTCGGAAAAGAGCCGAAAACTTTCGGCCGAATTGACAGACAGCGCGCCGCCCGGGACGTGCGCGATATATCCGACCGTTACGGCCTGCACATTGATCCTGAAGCCAAAGTTGCCGATATTTCCGTCGGTATGCAGCAGCGGGCGGAAATATTAAAGACCCTCTACCGGGGCGCCGACATTCTCATTTTTGACGAGCCGACCGCGGTGCTGACTCCGCACGAAATTCAAGAACTGATTCAGATTATGAAAAATCTTGTCAATGAAGGAAAATCAATTATCCTCATCACCCACAAATTAAAAGAGATTATGGAAGTCTGCGACCGTGTCACCATCATCCGGAAAGGAAAAGGCATTACAACACTCGATGTCGCACATACGGATCAGGATGAACTGGCAAGCCTTATGGTCGGACGCGAAGTGTCATTCAAGACGGATAAACAAGCGGCCGATCCGAAACAAGAAGTGCTTTCGCTTTCTGATGTAACGGTGAAGGACGCGCGCGGCGTTGAGGCGGTCAAGCAGCTCTCCCTCTCAGTCAGAGCCGGTGAAATCGTCGGCATTGCGGGCGTTGACGGAAACGGCCAGTCTGAATTAATTGAAGCCATTACAGGTCTCAGAAAAACAAATGCCGGCACGATCACGTTAAACGGCAAACAGCTGCAAAACATGCCGCCCAGGAAAGTCACTGAAGCCGGCATCGGGCATATTCCGCAGGACCGGCATAAACACGGGCTCGTCCTTGATTTTCCGATCGGAGAAAATATCGTGCTGCAAAGTTATTATCAAAAGCCCTACTCTTCTTTCGGCATATTAAATAAACACACGATTTATGACAAAGCGCGAAGCCTGATTGAAGAATACGATGTCAGAACACCTGATGAATATACGCCTGCGCGCGCTCTCTCCGGGGGGAATCAGCAAAAGGCCATTATCGGCCGGGAAGTGGACAGAAATCCGGATCTTTTAATTGCGGCCCAGCCGACGCGGGGACTCGATGTCGGCGCGATTGAATTCGTCCATAAAAAGCTCATTGAGCAGCGTGACGCCGGTAAAGCGGTGCTTCTGTTATCTTTTGAACTTGATGAAATAATGAATCTCAGCGATCGCATCGCCGTCATCTTTGAAGGCAGCATCATCGCAAACGTCAATCCGCTTGAAACAAACGAGCAGGAGCTCGGGCTTTTAATGGCGGGAAGTAAGCAAATGGAGGCGGGGAAAACACATGATTAATCGACTTTCTCACCTGGCTGTGCCGCTGATTGCGATCATCCTTGGGTTAGCTGCGGGTGCGGTCATCATGCTCGCCAGCGGCTACAATGTCGTAAGCGGGTATTCGGCTCTTTGGAGCGGCATTTTCGGTGAAGTGTATTACATCGGGGAATCGATCCGGCAGATTACGCCATATATTTTGTCCGGATTGGCCGTGGCATTCGCATTTCGGACTGGCCTGTTTAATATCGGGGTTGAAGGACAGCTCCTTGTCGGCTGGACCGCCGCGGTGTGGGTCGGCGCTTCCTTTGACGCCCCCGCTTACATCCACCTTCCGCTTTCGTTATTGGCGGCTGCGGCTGCAGGCGGCATTTGGGGCCTGATTCCCGGATTTTTAAAAGCCCGTTTTTTTGTCCACGAAGTGATTGTCACGATCATGATGAATTATATCGCTCTTCATTTAACCAATTATCTCATTTCCGATGTCATGACGGACCACCGGGACAAAACAGACAAAATTCATGAAAGCGCGTCGCTCCGCTCGCCGTTTTTAGAGCAGCTGACAGATTACTCCCGCCTTCACTGGGGCATTCTGATCGCTCTGTTTGCAGCAGTCCTCATGTGGTTTATCATTCATAAAACAAAAAGCGGATTTGAATTCCGGGCTGTCGGCTTTAACCAGCACGCCGCACAATACGCCGGAATGAGCGTCAGAAAAAATATGATGTACGCCATGATGATTTCCGGCGCCTTCGCCGGGCTTGCCGGCGCGATGGAAGGACTCGGAACCTTTCAATACGCGGCGGTTAAGGGCGCCTTTACCGGCGTCGGCTTCGACGGCATTGCGGTTGCGCTTCTCGGCGGCAGCACGGCAATCGGCGTTGTTCTGGCGGCATGTCTTCTCGGCGGCCTTAAAGTCGGGGCATTAAATATGCCGATTGAATCCGGGGTGCCTTCTGAAGTTGTTGACATCGTCATCGCCATTATTATTTTGTTTGTGGCATCAAGCTACGCCATCCGTCTCATCCTTGATAAATTGAAGAAAAAGGGGGCGAAGTAAGTGGACTTCCTGCAGATTTTATCCATTATTGTCCCGGCAACACTCGTATATGCGGCTCCGCTTATTTTAACCGCTCTCGGCGGCGTGTTTTCTGAAAGATCGGGGGTTGTCAACATCGGTCTTGAAGGACTGATGATTATCGGCGCCTTTACAAGCGTCATGTTCAACTTATTTTTCGGACGCGAGCTTGGCGCCGCCGCTCCGTGGCTCGCCTTGGCTGCGGCTATGATTGCCGGCGGACTGTTCTCACTGATCCACGCGGCCGCCGCGGTTTCTTTCCGCGCCGATCAGACGGTAACCGGTGTGGCGATCAATATGCTCGCGTTAGGAGCGACACTGTTTATCGTCAAGCTGATCTACGGAAAGGCGCAGACTGATAAAATCCCGGAGCCCTTTTACAAAACGAACATTCCCGGGTTAAGCGATATTCCGGTTTTAGGAAAGATTTTCTTTTCCGACGTATATTATACGTCGATTTTAGCCATCGTACTGGCCTTTGCTTCCTGGTTTATTTTATTCAAAACGCCGTTCGGCCTCCGCATCCGTTCTGTCGGGGAACATCCGATGGCGGCCGATACGATGGGAATCAACGTGTTCGGCATGCGCTATATCGGCGTCATGATCAGCGGGCTGTTCGGCGGGCTCGGCGGCGGTGTATATGCTTCCACGATCGCGCTTGATTTCACGCACTCCACCATTTCCGGACAAGGCTTTATCGCTCTCGCCGCGCTGGTTTTCGGCAAATGGCATCCGATCGGCGCGCTCGGGGCGGCGCTGTTCTTCGGATTTGCGCAGAGTTTGAGCATTATCGGCTCGCTTTTGCCCCTGTTCAAAGACATTCCGAATGTATACATGCTGATGGCTCCTTACATTCTGACCATTCTCGCGCTTGCCGGCTTCATCGGCCGCGCGGATGCGCCTAAAGCCAACGGCATCCCTTACATTAAAGGAAAACGCTGATTGCCACAAAAAAGAGTTCCGCACCCTGGTGCCGGAACTCTTTTCATCTATATACGATTCTGATATACTCACGCGGCTGAAACGGTGTTTGCATTGATTCAGCCGCACTCAGCTTGTCTTCTGCGTATTCCGCACCGAGAAAAAAACGCTCCCAATTATGTGCCTCCGTCTGCTGCCGTGTTTTGCAGAAATCGTCCGCTATGAATGTTCCTGCAATAATAGAACAAAATATTCCAATACAGGCCGCCGCCTTTCTCTTCATCTGACCAGCTCCTTTTTTAAAAGCTTGATCTGAAAGATAAATGTATATACAAAGATCAGGATATTTGATAAATTTATTTTAGGTTCAAAAGACCACAAAAACACAGAAAGGAATACATTATGCCGTAGCAGGGTAAAAAAAAGTGCGATATAATTTGTACTGGGTCCTATGACCGTGAATTGATTGATTCACTCTTACATAAAGCAGTTGCTTGATGAAAAAACAAGCAAAGGAGGTCTTCTGTTGCAGCTGTTACATTTCGCGATTTTGGCGCCTTTTTTATTTGCATTTATCGTTCCCTTTCTTTATAAACGGGTAAAACAAGTCCATACAGGCTGGTTTGTGCTGATAGTGCCCGTTGTGCTGTTTGTTTACTTTATCAGCAAGCTCCCTGTAACAATGGCTGGGGAAACCGTCCGGTATGCGGCCGAATGGATTCCGTCCCTCGGTATTAACTATACCGTTTATCTTGACGGACTCGGGCTGTTATTCGCTTTATTGATTACGGGCATCGGCTCTTTAGTGACGCTTTACAGCATTTTTTACTTATCGAAGGACAAAGAAAAGCTCGGCCCCTTTTATGTGTACCTGCTGATGTTTATGGGCGCGATGCTCGGCGTTGTGCTCGTCGATAACGTTATCGTGCTTTATATGTTCTGGGAGCTGACAAGCCTGTCATCCTTCTTATTAATCGGGTATTGGCATAAGCGGAAGAAATCACGCTACGGTGCGGAAAAGTCACTGCTGATTACCGTCGGCGGCGGGCTGTGCATGCTCGGCGGCTTTATCCTGCTGTATCTGATGACGGATTCTTTCAGTATTAGGGAAATGGTCAACCAGGTGCATATTATCGCAGGCCATCCGTTCTTTATTCCGGCGATGGTTCTCCTGTTATTGGGGGCTTTTACGAAATCAGCGCAGTTTCCGTTTTATATCTGGCTGCCTGATGCCATGGAGGCGCCGACTCCTGTCAGCGCCTATCTGCACTCGGCTACAATGGTGAAAGCGGGCATTTATGTGATTGCCAGATTCAGTCCGGTTTTTGCATTTTCACCCGTCTGGTTTTGGACGGTTGCCTCAGTCGGTCTGATCACGATGGTATGGGCTTCCTTTAATGCGATGAAACAAACCGATTTAAAAGCGATTCTGGCATTTTCCACAGTCAGCCAGCTCGGTATGATTGTATCGATGCTCGGCGCAGGAGCCGCCGCGCTTCATTACCAGCATTCAGAGTATTTTACGGCGGCTGTCACCGCGGCTGTGTTTCACTTAATTAACCATGCTACTTTTAAAGGAAGTTTATTTATGGCGGTCGGCATTATCGACCATGAAACGGGAACACGGGACATCCGCAGGCTCGGCGGACTGATGGCGCTTATGCCGGTAACCTTCACCGTTTCACTGATCGGAACGTTTTCCATGGCGGGCCTCCCTCCGTTTAACGGCTTTTTAAGTAAAGAAATGTTCTTTACAAGTATGCTGCGGATTGCTCATGCAGATATTTTCAGTCTGGATACGTGGGGCGTGCTGTTCCCCGTTCTCGCATGGATCGGGAGCGTCTTCACTTTCATCTACAGCATGAAGCTGTTTTTCAGAACGTTCAGCGGCGCGCGCAAACCTGATCAGCTTGAAAAGACGCCGCATGAAGCTCCGCTCGGCATGCTGATTTCGCCGGTGATCCTTGCCGCTTGCGCCGTCAGTCTGTTTTTTGCACCGAACGTTTTGTCTTACAGCCTGATTGAACCGGCGATGAATTCCATTTATCCGGCTCTGTTAACCGGCGGAGATACATTCCATGTCCATATTTCCCAGTGGCATGGGGTGACGGCTGAGGTAATGATGACCCTCGGCATCATCATTGTCGGCACGATCGGTTACGTAACGCTGTCTAAATGGGAGCGTTTGTACGGTCTGTTTCCGAAAAAACTGACGCTGAACAAGCTTTACGATGCGGTGACGGGCAGTATGGAAAAAAGATCTTACCAGCTGACGTCATCTTATATGACCGGATTTTTGCGGGATTATCTGCTGTATATCTTTGCGGCGTTTATCATTCTCATCGGAGCGGCGTTCGTCATGAAAGGCGGCTTTTCCATGACAGCGAAAGGAATGGCTGAAATCGGCCTGTATGAAATCGTGCTGTCCCTCGTTATGGTGAGCGCAACGATTGCGACTGTGTTCGCCAAATCGCGGCTGACGGCCATTATCTCACTCGGTGTTGTCGGGTATACACTCGCGCTGTTTTTCGTGATCTTCAGAGCGCCCGATCTGGCGCTCACGCAGCTCGTCATTGAGACGATATCCGTCGCCTTGTTTCTTCTTTGTTTTTACCATCTGCCGAAAATGCGGCGAAAAAAGAAGACAAGAACATTCCGGATGACGAATTTTATCATTTCTCTCGGTGTCGGCGTCATCGTGACAATGCTCGGAATCGCGTCTTCCAGCGAAAAAACAAAAGACAGCATCTCCTCCTTTTTCACCGCTTACAGCCATAAGCTCGGGGGAGGAAACAATATCGTCAACGTCATCCTCGTTGATTTCAGGGGATTTGATACGATGTTCGAAATCACGGTGCTGTCGATTGCCGCACTCGGGATTTACGGCATGATCAGAACGAAAGTAAAAGAGGAGGGAGAAGAGCATTGAGACAGCAAAACACAAACGACATCATCCTTCAGACGGCAACGAAGCTTGTATCTTTTATCATTCTGCTTTTCTCTTTCTATTTATTTTTATCGGGACATAACGCTCCCGGCGGAGGATTTGTCGGCGGACTGATTACGTCTTCGGCCATCGTGCTGTTGCTTTTGGCCTTTGATTTAAAAACCGTCAAATCGATTTTGCCCGTCAATTTTATTTATGTGGCGGGCGCGGGTCTGCTTATCGCGATTGCAACGGGTGCAGGTTCGTTCTTATTCGGAGCACCCTTTCTCACCCATACATTCGGCCATTTTCATCTCCCGGTGCTTGGGAATACGGAGCTTGCGACGGCCACTTTGTTTGATTTAGGTGTGTATCTCGTTGTTGTCGGCGTGACGATGACCATTATTCAAACGATTGGAGAGGAAGAATAATGGAAATCTTAATGTCTGTCATTGCCGGTATTTTGTTTATGGCGGCAACCTACCTGCTGCTTTCTAAAAGTCTGCTGCGCGTGATTATCGGCACCGCGCTTTTAAGCCACGGCGTCCATTTGCTGCTCCTGACCATGGGCGGACTGAAAAAAGGCGCCCCTCCCATACTGGGCGGAAAAAGCACGTCGTTTGTCGATCCGCTGCCGCAGGCACTCATACTGACGGCGATCGTTATTTCGTTCGGCGTCACGTCCTTCCTGCTTGTGATGGCGTTTCGCGCCTATCAGGAACTGAAAACGGACGATATGGATCGAATGAGGGGAAATGATCAACATGAATAACTTTGTGATATTGCCTATTCTGGTGCCGCTGCTTGCCGCAGTGCTGCTGATTTTTATGAACAGGCACGTGATGCTGATGCGGATATTCAGCACTGCCGCTTCCTGTGTCTCCATCGTCATCAGCGCCGCTCTCGTTCAGACGGTTTTCACACACGGGATTCAGACGCTGACACTCGGCGGCTGGAAAGCGCCGTACGGCATTGTGCTCGCCGCGGATCAGCTCGCCGCACTGCTTGTTTTGACAACCGCCATAATCGGGCTGCTCGTCACCCTGTACTCCTTCCGCTCCATCGGAGAAAAAAGGGAGCGCGCTTTCTATTATTCAGGGGTGCAGTTTCTTCTGGCCGGCGTAAGCGGAGCGTTTTTGACGGGTGACCTGTTCAACATGTACGTCTTTTTTGAGCTTCTGCTTATCGCGTCCTACATGCTGATCGTGCTTGGCGGAACGAAAATTCAATTAAGAGAATCATTGAAGTATATCGTGTTTAACATTGTGTCATCCGCGTTTTTTGTCATCGGCGTCGGTTACTTATATGCGGTGACGGGCACGCTGAATATGGCTGATCTAAGCGTAAAAATAAGCGAATCGGGCCAGACCGGGCTGATAACCGTCATCGGCGTCCTTCTTCTCATCGTTTTCGGTTTAAAGGGCGGGATATTCCCGCTGTATTTCTGGATGCCGGGCTCTTATTACGCCCCGCCGGCTGCGATTTCGGCCTTATTCGGGTCTCTTTTGACGAAAGTCGGCCTGTACGCCATTTTAAGAGTATTCACCCTGATCTTTATTCACGATACGGGCTTTACCCACCAATTGATGATGTGGCTTGCGATGCTGACGGTGCTATTCGGCGTAATCGGATCTATCGCCTTTTCGGATGTCATGAAAATCGTCATCTACAATATTATTACAGCCGTCGGCGTGATTTTGTTCGGCATTGCCATGAACACGCCGGCCTCCATTCAAGGAGCGGTTTATTACTTGATTCACGATATGCTGATTAAAGGAGCGCTGTTCATGCTCGCCGGCACGCTTATCGCATTGACGGGCACTGCCAGCCTGCATAAAATGGGCGGACTGATCACCCGTTATCCCGTTTTGGGATGGATGTTCTTTATTTCAGCCATATCTCTGGCCGGCATCCCCCCGTTCAGCGGATTTGTGGGCAAGCTGAAGATCGCGGAAGGCGGGTTCGATAAGGGGGAAACTTTGTTTTCCGTATTGATTCTCTTATCCAGCCTGCTTGTGCTCTATTCCGTGCTGAAGGTTTTTACGACGGCTTTTTGGGGGGAAGAAAAAGAAATCCCCGGCCCCGGCGCAGGCGGACGGTCCGCAAAAGGACTTCTTTATCCGGCAGCCGCTTTTCTCCTTTTGTCGCTTCTGTTCGGGCTCGGAACCGAATGGGTTTCACCGTATGTCAATCAGACGGCTGAGAATCTGCTGAATCCGGAAAAATACATTGAAGCTGTTTTGAAGGAGTAGATGGCATGGCTTTTCAACTATTATTAAATGTTCTTCTCGCTGTTTGCTGGATGTTTCTCACAAACAGCTTCAGCGCGGCGGGTTTTATGACCGGATTTATCGCGGGCTTGGCGGCGCTGTTTTTTTTCCGGCGCTTCTTCTCGCGGCCGTTTTACATTTGGAAAATATGGTCAGTCATCAAACTGGCGCTGATCTTTATAAAGGAATTATATTTGGCCAATGTCAGCGTGCTGAAAACCGTTATATCGCCGAAACTGAACATCCGCCCGGGCATTTTCGCGTTTAAGACGGAATTGACGGAGGATTGGGAGATCACGCTGCTCTCGCTGTTAATCACTTTAACACCGGGTACGCTCGTGATGGATATCTCCGATGACCGGTCGATTCTCTATATACACGCCATGGACATTGAAGATGCGGAGAAAGCGATCCATGACATCCGCGTCTCTTTTGAGAAAGCCATTCAGGAGGTGAGCCGCTGATGTTTACGTTTATTCTGCAATTATCACTCGGCATTATGGCGGTTTCGACTCTTCTGTACGTCATTCGCGTCATAAAAGGGCCTACGATACCGGACCGGGTCGTCGCGCTTGATGGGATCGGCATTAATCTGATTGCCATGACCGCGCTTGTATCCATTCTCTTAAACACATCGGCCTTTTTGGACATCATTCTGCTGCTCGGCATTTTATCGTTTATCGGCACGATTGCCTTTGCTAAGTTTTTGGAGAAAGGAGAGATTATCGAAAATGATCGAAATCGTTAAATGGGCCGTCGCCGTTTGTATTCTGATGGGATCGCTGATCTGCCTGGTCGCGTCTTTCGGCACACTCAGGCTTCCTGATGTGTATACGCGCGCCCACGCCTCTTCAAAAGGCTCGACACTCGGCGTTAATTTGGTATTGCTCGGGGTGTTAGGCTACTTGTGGATGCTGACCGGAGAAATTTCTGTAAAAATACTGCTCGGCATCATTTTTATCCTGCTGACGGCGCCGGTCGGAGCGCACCTCATATGCAGGGCCGCGTACAATTCGGGAGCGGCGCTTGATAAAAGAAGCGTTCAGGATGATTACAAAGGGATCAGAAACTTTGTGATCAAACGAAAAGAAGATTCATATTTGTAAAAACAAACAGCCGGACGATTCAGGGTTCCGGCTGTTTGTTTATTTTGTTATAACAGCCAGCGTGCAGCGGGAAACACAGATCAGCCTTTCCCGTTCATCGAAAATGTTAATCTCGTACACAATGGTTGCCCTGCCTGTGTGAACGGGTTTCGCAATCGCCGTGACCGTCCCGCCCTCTTTCACGGATTTTAAATGATTAGCATTAATCTCAAGCCCGACACACGCCTGGTTCGACCGGTCGATAAAATGCTGGGCCCCGACACTTGCAACAGTCTCCGCCAGCGCTGCTGACGCGCCTCCATGCAGATATCCGAAAGGCTGCACCGTCCTCTTATCCACCGGCATCACCGCCACGCATCTCTCCGGCGTGTTTTCAGTGATTTCAATACCGAGTGCGCCGAGCAATGTATTGTTCAGATTCATAGGTCATTCTCCCTTCAAGATTTATAGTACGTTATCTGACTTGGCGATCAGCACCGCTTCAGTTCGGGAGCCGACATTCAGCTTGTTAAAAATGGATGTCAGGCTGTATTCAATTGACCGCTTGCTTAAGTGAAGCGCATCTGCGATTTCCTGATTGGTCAAACCTTTTTCGACCTCTTGGAGAATATGTCGCTCTCTCGGGGTTAACCGATCCTGCTCACTTTGAGGGGAAGAAGACGTTTTTGTTTTTTGCTGGGTCATCAGCTGTTTGAAATAGGAGAAATCAACTAAAATCTGTCCGTTGAGCACGTGATATATGTATTGCATGATTTTCTCTTTAGATTCGGTTTTGCTGATGGCGCCATGCAGGCCCGCGCGGATGGATTCTTCAAAATAATCTTCAACCTCATAGCCTGTGTAGACAATGATTTTACAGAGAGGATTCTCTTTTAAGATTTTCTTGGAAAGCTCTATGCCGCTGATGTCATCACCCAGATTTAAATCCATTAATATGAGATCGTAAGCTGAAAAATCATGCCGGAGAACGAATTGTTCACTGGCATCAGGACTGAGGCAATCGACAGAAAGATTCGTGTCCGTTTCCAGAATCGTCTTGGTGCCCTCCATGACAGCCGGATGATCATCAATCACTAGTATCTTTTTCATGGTTTCCTCCCTTTTACTCACTCATTTCCATTTTATTAAAAAGACTTGGCTTCTGCCAAGTCGATTTGGTGATAAATTGGTTACAATTCCATTTCAATATCCGCTTTAAAACCGTTTCCTTCACTTGTGTCGATTTTCATCCGTCCGTCAAGCGCACGGACGCGCTCCTTAATACCTGAAAGACCCATACTCATCGACTGCCCGCCGCCTTCTTCCTGATTGAATCCGACACCGTCGTCTTCATAATGCAGAATCACTTTATTTTGAATGCTGATCAGCATAATCAGCACCTCATTCGCCTGTGAATGCTTCATGGCGTTCGAAAGAAATTCCTGAATAATGCGGTACAAATTCAGCTGCGTATCCAAATCCAGCGCCGCCGTAAACCGGCCCGTATTCAGACGGATATGAAACGGCGCACGCTCCTGCTGCTGTGCGGCAAGCTTGGATACCGCCTTGACCAGGCCCAAATCATACAGCAGCTGAGGCCGAAGCTCATGGCACGTCTCCCGGGTCATCAAAATGACATCGGACATCTGCTCATTCATCTGATGAAGCTTGTCCTGCACCTCTAACTGGCAAGGCTCCTCTTTCTTAAAATCGGCCAGAAACAGCTCACACTGGCGCTTCAAAGAAATCAAGTCCTGCAGCACTGAATCATGCAGATCACGGGCCAAATCCGAACGCTGCTTTTCCTCGATCGTAAACATCAGCTTTTTTAGCCAGACCGGGTTTGAGCCTTGTTGTTTTAGATCTTGTAAATGGTTCATGAGTTCTTCGATCTGCAATATGTTTTCCATCGAAACACTTGTATAAAAAGACAATGTCTTTAACCAAGATATCTCATCTCTTGTCAGTCTCGGAGTATTAATGCTCGACAAACAAAGCAGAACGTATGAGTTTGCCCCTCTTTCTCCAATCTTCATCAGAAAACCTTGATTTACTTCAATAATCTTTCCAATCTCTGATGTGACTTTAACAAATTCTTTTTTATACGGCTGCCAGTTCGGTTCACTGTTCTGTTTATCAAAATACAGAATGTCTCCGTCAGAATTGATTTCAAATATATAAGCTTTACTAACAGGCAAGACGTCCAAAATAGTCTTTTTCAAATTCATAAACACTTGATTTAAAGCTGATACGCTTTTAAGAAGCTGTGTATATTTATAAATGCTGTCTTGATAATTATATTTTTCTGAAAAACGTTTCAGGCGGAATTTGTAGTCTAATAACTCCTTAATATAAAATACCGCTAAAAAAATCAAAAATACATATACAGTGATTTGAATAATGTTAAAGTTATTCCCCTTGCTGTCGAATAATATATTCAGCCAAACAACTCCAATAGTCGGAACAATGGAAAGGAAACCATAGTACCTGATTCTGCCTAACAAAAAATCTATATCATAGATTTTATTGACCACGAATTGGTAGACTAACGCTAACGGAATAATAATTATAAACGGTGACGTCACTATAGCAGAATAAATATACCGTCCGAACAATACCTCAGGTATAATATAAAAAACTGTAAAAGGGAAAAAAGCTATGGTGTTAGATATAAGTAACACTTTCAACAAATAAAAGTGATCCTTTTTTCTATAGACTAGTCCATAAAAAATAATAACCGTGTAAACAACCATCATTTCCAAAAAAAATGTTCCTAAATTAATATTCGTAACAAGTTGAAAAGCAAAATGGTTTTGGAATATCTCAATTATTATATTAATAACCGGCAAAATATATAAAGCAGACACAACATAACCAGATGAAAACTTTATTTTTAATTCTTTAAAATATTGATAAAGAAAGTGATAGTATAGTACAGGTACATTCAAAAACGTAAAAAGGTTAATATATCTGTTTATTTCATACCCTCTAGTTACTCCACCTGCGCTTAAATAAGCAATAGATGTAAATAATAAAAAGATAATTAAAATATAGGCTGAATAAGTATCTTTTACTCTGTTAACTTTATAAATGTAAAAAATACACAACAAGCTTAAAGCAAACAATATGCACGGGATAATATAAATAAAAAAGCTATAAGAGCTGTTCAAGGAAATAAATTCCGTATTATGTAGGTCTATTTTATGGTTATCCCTTATAATTTTCATATGTTCAGCTTTCGCTAGATATTGACCTTTTATATTCTCTTCTGTCGGTATTTTTCCGCTTATTTCAATTATCCTGTCTCCCTCTTTTAAGCCCATATATTTACCATACGTAGACTTGGAGAGTTTTACAACCTGTAATTCATGGTTATTGTTTTCAACCACATAGGTTCCTACCAAAATTCCGTTTTGAGTAAAATATATAATATGAGCAACGTAAAAGAGACTGACGAATAACAATACAATCGAAAAATTTCTAATGAATTTTTTCAATAAATCTCACTCTCTCAATCATTGTTCCCAAAAAATTCCCCTACATCTTTTTGATTGACTTAAATCTCTTTCAAAAATCTCAACAATGGCAGGTAACAGTTTATCCGGAACTCCTATTAAACTAGCTTCCCCACACGCTAACTTTGTAAGTACAAGTGGATTTTCCATAAGATAATGTACGATATCTTGCTTCACTGTAATTTCCTCCGTTAAAGTTCTAACATTATATTTAAATCTTTTATACTTGTCGTAATTTCTTCCTCGTACATTTTAATTAACATTGAAATATACTGGCTAACTCCTGCATCAAATAGCAGGTCTTCAAAGCTTTTTTTATTATCAATGAGGAATGAATGATAACTTGCTTCTGCATTCATTAAATCCAAGATTTTTTCTGAAGCAGCATTAAATCTTCGCTTTAGATACAACAGAATTAATGTTTTTCTTCCCTTTTTGATATCACTACGATTTTTATTAAAAAGACCATAATAATCATTTTCAATCTGTTTAACAATTCCAATTTTATAAGAATAATTCTCAATTTCTTCGTTAAACTCCCCATTTGCAAGCATTGTTCCTAATACAGCTGACATTGCAGTAAGCGAGCCTGATTTTTGCTTAATCATTTGAAGACATTCATCTTCAGTTTCAGGAAAATTTCTCAGATCATTATGCTGACCTTGCATTGCATTTAAGGCATATTTCATAGCAAACCGGGGAAAATCGGAGTTCGTTTTAAGCTCACAAATCACTTGAAGACTTATTGAATAAAGAGAAGTGGCTGCATTTAATGAGATAGATTGATCTACCTTCATCCATTCCTTATCCAAGTTATCTTCATCCTCTATATCGTCAAAAATATCAAAAGCTAAAATTAACAATTCAATTCCTGAAGCTAATAACGTAATATCCGAATAATGTTTACCATCGAAAGCCATATAATGCTTAAATGCAAGAACGCCAAAAGCAAAATTATTTTTTTCATTTATAAAAGTCTGAAGAGTGTCTTTTAAATGTGGATTGTTTATTTTCTCCCTAACAATTTCCTTCATCTTCTCTTTAATCGTTTCGGCATCTAAACACATTTGCTCAATAATTGTCTTCACCCTCCCATTCTATTTTACTAAATGCAGGTGATGAAAGACAGCAGGTTTTTCGTTTTTTAACAATCGTATAATACTTTATCCATGAAATGGATAAAAAATGCACAAAAAAAAGACTTGTTTCCAAGTCTTTTTAAGAAATTTTCATTGCATATGAGAATTTATCGAGCTGATCAATGCTTTTGTTAATGTTTCGTAATGAGTCGGTTGTTTCTCTGATATCATTTTCAAGTCGGAATAATAATTGCTTTACTTCTTCTAATTTGTTTTCCACCGTTTCCACACTCCTTTTTTTGAAAGATCAATGAATTGTGTATGGTGAACGAGTCCTAGGTATTTGATCTGTTACTAATAGTGTAAACGTTTTTGCGGGATTTTTCACCGAAAAGTATGTGTAAAAGTATCTGCGTGACACCGCAAACCAGGGTAATCCCATAGTCCCGAATGAAGCATTTAGCGAACAGGACTATATAACTACCAGAAAGGCAGACGTTTAGGATGAAGCAGACCAATCTGGCGGTTCTGCTGTTTTTTTAACGGTTTTCCGACAAACCGGCAAGGACTATAGTCCCTGCCGTCGCAATTTCAAAACAGAATGGGCGAACAGCGTCGCATAACCACCGACAAACACCGAAAAGACCGCAACCCCCGCATTGTGGTCTTTTGCATGTCATAACTCGTTATCACGCCGCCTATACTCATGTATAACGAATGTTTTCTCAGGAAGGAGGCCGCCATATGCATTATGTGTATCCATGCTTCCCTGTTTTCGCCGCGCCATACCGGCATCCTGCGCCCAGTGCCCCGGTTCACGCAGATATTTTGACAGCGTCCGCAAAAGAGACTGCGGGCATGCTGGAGGATGCGCGCCTGCTCCTTGCGCGGCTGTCGGCGTCAAAAGAGCTTGCGCGCCGTATCCTCACCGCAGCGCAATCATCTGACACCGCAACGGTCAAGCGGCTCATTAAGCAGACCGGCATCAAAAATGACTTTGACGTGACGTATAATCCCGACGGCATCCGTGTCAGTCTGATCAGAGAGCAAAGCCGGTTTACCATCGCCCTCAGGTGGTCGGCTTAAAGCGGCTCAATCCACGATCAGCTGCCGGCACCATTCGATCGCCTGTAAGTAACATTCATACGCTTCTTCTTTGTTCAGTTCTTTTCCCCACTCGTCACAGTCCCAGTTGTTGCATTCAATGGCTTTGACGAACGCGAGCATCTTATAATAATCGTTTTCATAACCGAGCAGCGCCTGTCCGACTTCATCGATTAAAGGCAGTTCTTTGATGATATCCTCCAGCTCCCTGTGAAGAAGCGTATCGATGAGCGAAAACATGCCGATCAGCATGTAAGAAGAGGGCTGGGGCCTTCCGGTTCTTTTCGCCAGCAGTTCGCACAGTTTGGCCCTGATTAAGGAAATCTTAATGATTTCTTTTTGGCTTGAGTGGCTTTTCGCCGTTAAATCTCTAAATGAAAGAATGTAAATCAAGCGCTTAATCTCATTCAGCCCAAGCATCATGATGGCCTGCTGGATGCTGTCTATCTTTTTTTTCAGCCTTGTTTGCGATCCGTTTAAAAAACGCAGAATCTGATACGATAAGCTGACGTCCCGCTCTATGTATTCCGTCACACGCTGTATATTGGGCTGGTCATTGTTTAATTCGCTTAAAAGCTGGTAGTAAGAATGAAAATGAAACGTCAGATCATTTCCGCTGATGACACGCGGTTCACTGAAAAAATATCCTTGAAACAGGTGAAAGCCGTCTATGGCCGCCTGTTTATAATCTTTTCTCGTCTCCACTTTCTCCGCTAAATAAATCAGACTTTTACAGCTGTACGTCTGAATGATTTTTTTGCGCTCCAGACGCGAGGATTGCAAAAAGTCGATTTTTAAAATATCAATATATTTCATCAGCTGTTCCACTAACTCTTCATTTTCCGGATTGATGGCGTAAAAATCATCAAGTGCTAATGTATATCCTAATTTCTTCAGCTGTCTGCATCTTGAGATGAGTGCCGGAGTGATCGGTATGTCCTCAAGAATTTCGATAATAAGCTGGTCAGGATCAAAGGAGGTAGGGAGATCTGAAAACATCAGGCTTTCTGTAAAATTCACAAAGCAGCGTTTCCCCTCAGTCAGCTTTTCGATTCCGATGTTGATAAAGCTGTTAATAATGAGATCCGTCGTAGCTTTATCTCCGTCAGCGGCCGAATAACGGTTCTCTTCGCTCTCCCGGTAAAGAAGTTCATAAGCAACAACCTGTTCGTTTCTGTTGAAGATAGGCTGTCTCGCAACAAACACCTTCATTCATTTACCCCCTTAGATGCGGCCTTCGAACATAAGTATATCAAATAACTTGACGAAATTTGTCTAAATGTGAAAAATATTATCACAACAAAAAGGCCTTTCCAGAGAAAGGAAAGGCCGCTTTGTCTTCTATTCAAGTTCCCGTTTCAGCTCGCTTTTGATTTCATGAATCCGCTGCATCTTGTTGCTCCAGCAGTCTTCGCTTAAATCGACCGGATATTCTTCCGGCTTGCTGATCCGTTTGTATTCCTCCCACAGAAGTTTGAGGTTATCCTGCACGTATTGCTGGATGTCGGTAATTTCGGGATTATCATAGCATAAAACGCCGTTTTCAAATATCGGCTCATGCAAGTCTTTCGCATAGAAATCAGTGACGAATTTGCTGACGAACGTGTGGACGGGATGGAACATTTTTAAGCGTTTCTGATCATTTACCCGCTCGTCATAAAGCGCGATATAATCACCTTCCGAGTGGTGATTCAGCTTGTTGATAATCCGGTATACTCTCTTTCTTCCCGGCGTTGTCACTTTTTCAGGGTTTGACGAAATTTTAATGGTGTCGGTCAGTTTGCCGTCCTCTTCAATGGCGACAAGCTTGTAAACCGCGCCGAGGGCCGGCTGATCGTATGCGGTAATCAGCTTCGTGCCGATGCCCCACGTATCGATTTTCGCTCCTTGCGATTTCAGATTTAATATCGTGTGCTCATCAAGATCGCTTGAAGCAATGACCTTTGCGTCTGTGAAACCCGCTTCATCAAGCATTTCACGCGCTTTTTTTGACAGGTACGCCAAGTCCCCGCTATCCAGGCGGATGCCGATGAAGTTGATCCGGTCGCCGAATTCCTTTGCGACTTTAATCGCATTCGGCATGCCCGAACGGATCGTATCGTACGTATCTACGAGAAATACGCAGTCTTTGTGGGTCTCCGCATATTTCTTAAATGCCGTATATTCATCGCGGTACGCTTGTACGAGCGCATGAGCGTGCGTGCCGGATACCGGTATATTAAAACGCTTTCCGGCTCTTACATTACTCGTCGCGCTGAAGCCGCCGATCAAAGCCGCTCTCGCTCCCCACATAGCCGCATCCATTTCATGGGCGCGCCGCGTTCCGAATTCGAGGGCGTCTTCGTCACCGACAACGCCTTTAATGCGGGCCGCTTTCGTGGCGATTAATGTTTGGTAATTCACAATGTTAAGCAGAGCCGTCTCAATCAGCTGGGCTTCGATCAGGGGCGCTTCGACCCGCATAATCGGTTCGTTGTTAAAAACGAGCTCGCCTTCTTTCATGCTGTAAAGAGATCCGGTAAAAGAAAGATCCCGTAAATACTCAATGAAATCATCAGCATAGTGCAATTCCGTTTTTAAATAATTCAGATCGCTGTCGGTAAATTTGAAGTTCTCCAAGTATTCGATTGCTTTTTCTAAGCCCGCAAATACCGCATAGCCGTTTTCAAAGGGAAGCTTTCTGAAAAAAAGCTCAAAAATCGCTTTTTTCTCATGAATGCCGTCTCTCCAGTACGTTTCGGCCATATTAATTTGATAAAGATCTGTATGTAAAGACAAACTGTCGTCTTTAAAACCATGCTCCACCAAAATTGTTTTCCCCTTCCTTACTCTGCCACTTGCGCTCCGATGCTGTTCTTAAAATGGGACAGGGCCCATTCATGCCCTTCCGGATTAAAGCTGGCCACAGCGTTTTGATGAATGACGATCTGAAAGCCCTTGTTGTAGGCGTCAACCGCCGTGTGAAGAACGCAGATGTCCGTGCACAGGCCCGCAAGATGCAGCTCAGTGATCTGCCGTTCCCGCAGTTTCAGCTCTAAATCCGTTCCCGCAAAAGCAGAATATCTCGTTTTTTCCATATAATTTACGTTTTTTGCGTGTTTATGTTTCTCATAAAGAGGCGATAGCCTTCCGTACAGCTCTTTGCCCTCCGTGCCGTTGATATTATGCGGAGGAAACAGGCGTGTCTCGGGATGAAAATCATCGTCTGCATCATGCGAATCAACCGCAAAGACAACGTAATCACCGTTTTCTATAAATGCTTGCGTCAAACTGACAATCGTATCTTCAATCTGTCTCGCGGGTTCTCCGCAGGTTAATGCCCCGTTCTCTGCTGCAAAATCATTCGTATAATCAATGCATATAAATGCTTTTTTCATAGCCGGCCTCCCCGCCATTCATATGAAAACCATTATATCCTATCTCCACTTGTAAGTGAATTGGCATTGTAAAATGACAAACGGTGTTTTGCCCTTTTAAGATTTCAGGAGTGAGCGCTGAAAAATGTCATCCTGTACGTAAATGCCGTCAAGGTTCACGGCATAATCGGCGGCAAAAACCAGGCCGAGCGGCGTTTCGAATTGAAGATCCGATATGACGGAGCTTCGGACACCGGCAAGTGCGGCAAGCTTCATATATGGTGAATAAGCATGATACGGGAGCCTTCCGTTTATATAGAGCACCGCGTCTTTTCGGCTTTTCAGCGCCTGTTTCACTTCTTCATACGGCTGCTTTTGCAGCACCTGCCCCTTCGTCAGGGCAATGATGACTCTTTCACGCAGCGAGCCTAAAAATAAATGGCGTTCATCCGGTTTCGTCTGCAGAGGGCCGTACATCCCCTGCTGTAAATAAAGGTCAACCGTTTTGTCGCTCATCGGCCTGTCCCTCCTCAGCTTGTTTTACAATTATCGCCCCGGACGGGACGCGGTAAACCGCTTCGTTACATTTCAGCCACCCAATGGGAGATCTTGCCGGCGAGCTCTCCGGCGGGTTCTTCTTCAATCAGCTTGCTGAATGATTGTAAAAGCCGCTGCGCCAGCGCCTTTTTCTCTTCCTCATAGGAAATGATCGTGCTCCACTCAAGTTCCGGAACGGCTACAAGGGTATGCTGTTCTTTTTTATTTTCATGCAGATATACATCACCGATCATTCCGGACTGCACGGTAATATTCGCTTTTCTGATTTTCATAAAAAATTCCCCTTTTATAAAGACTGATTCTATTATACTACAAAAAAGCGACAGCCTCCTAAAAGGAGGCTGTCACGCGTTAAACCAATCAGGTTCGTCAAACACATCGATGTCTTCAAAGCGCGTTTTGCTGAATTTATTAGTGACTTTGACAAAATCTCCGGAATGAAACGCCCCTGCCCCCGCGCCTGAGTGGTCAACGGCTTTGGGAGAAATGGCAAACACGTCACCGAAGCTCGCCGCAGCGTCTCCGGCTAAACTCATAATATAAATCGGTCCCACAATTGCAGGCATACCCACACCTCCGCTTTTCTTTACAGCATTTTATGCGCTGCATCGGGAGTTGTGCCCGTTTTTATTTCGGCTTGCGGCTGTCTTCGAGCTTTGACCGCTGACGAAGTTTGATAAGCCGGACGATATTTAAGACGAAAGCTTTTAAAACCGCGTAAACCGGCACGGCCAGAATCATTGCGAGAATGCCGCCGAAACTGCCCGCTCCGATAAGCAGAAGAATAATGGTGAGCGGGTGGGTATTGAGCCGTTTCCCGATGACAAGCGGAGAAAGCAGATTCCCGTCAAGCTGCTGGACGACAACGACAACAATAACGGCAAACAGCGCCTTAGCCGGCGAATCCATAAACGCGATAATCACCGCGGGCGCCGCCCCGAGAAACGGCCCCAGGTACGGAATGATATTGGTGACGGCGATCACCATCCCGAGAATTAACGCATACTGCAGGCCGATGATCCAATATCCGATAAAGCATGCCGTTCCGACAAAGAGACAAATCAGCAGCTGGCCTTGGAAATAGGCGGCCAATGTGACATATAAGTCATTAAATATTTTGCGACCTTCCGCCCGGTAGGAAGTAGGCAGGATTTTAACCGCCAAGAGCGGAAACCGCCGGCCGTCCTTCAGCATATAAAACAAAATGAACGGAACGGTGATCACGACAAGCGTGATATTCGTAACGACGCCGAACACGGCCGACAGGCTTGCCGTAATATTTTGCGGAAGGCTTTGTAAAAATCCCGTCAGAGACTGCTGGATTTTTTCTATCGACACATAATCCTGCGTCATCATCCACGTAAACCATTTGGAATGGGATAATTGCGCCGTCAAGACTTGAATCTGATGAATGTAATCAGGGAAATTGTTAATCAGCCCCGTGACCTGGGAAGCCACAATCGGTCCGATGGCGGTGAACATAAAGGCAATCAGGCCGATGAAAACGAGATAAATGAGCAGGATCGCCAATGTCCGGGGGATTTTTTTCTCAAGCAGGCGCACGATCGGATTAAAAATGAAAAACAAAATGCCCGAGATCAAAATCGGAAAAAACAGAGTGGTGATAAAACCGAAAAACGGCTGAAAAATAAACGAGACTTTCGTTGATACGTAAATAATGAGCAAAACGAGCAAAATTTGCAGCGTCCAAAAATGGACCTTTGATTTCAACAAGCGGTTTCCTCCTATTGTCATGTGAACTTGTACTGTGATTGTACCAAAAAAAGCCGCCGTGCATCTATGTATCTCAAAAAAGAAGACGCACCGGGGTTCTATAGGGCCGCCTCCGGTTTGCGCCTTATTCGTGCTGTTACACGCGTTCGGTATAATCAGGCATGACGGAAACCACATGGCGGTTTCTGATATAAAATACACGGTCATGCGTTTCTTCAATGGCGATGTGATCCGGAGTGGCATCAATCAGCCGTCCTCTGACAATGCGTCTGACGGTTTGAATGATAAACCTTGAGCCGATAAGCTTATGGATGGTCTGATAAACGTAAGGATCCACTAACGAGACGATTTGCGGGCTTCCTTGATGGGCCATTTTCGCTGATCCCCTTTACTATGTTTTCCTTCAGCATATGCAGCGGACAAAGGCTTTGACACAGTACGTCTATCGGAGCGGAAAAGGTGTTAGTGAGCATGCGGAGTTATGTAAGCGGAAAAGGCCGCATGAGTGGCCTAGACTGAGCTTCTTAAGGGATATTGGGCTTGGTCAATTAACTGATCAAGCTTTTGGATTTGTTTGAGCGCGGCCGTGTGATCCATTTGGCGGTAATGGTGATGTCCGCCGGGTTCTTCATCGAGTTCATCCGCTTGTTTCACGATTTGCTGGAGCGTATTCTTGTCCAGTTCGCCTTCAGGCAGATAGGAATCGGTGTGAAGCAGAATCGCCAGCGCAATGTCCTTCGCCGCTTTCGGTTCTTCACCGAGCCGGATGAGCAGCTTATGCGCCCGTTCCGCGCCTTTAATGGCATGGATATCGTTTCTTCTGTACTTTTCATAATCCCATTTGCCGTCTGTGTACCATTCATAATGGCCGACGTCATGCAGTAAAGCCGCTTTCGCCGCAAGATCCGGGCTGACACCTGCTTTTACGGCAAGACGGTATGCATGAAACGCGCAGGCGATCGCATGGGCGACACCGGAACGCTGTAAATACTTTTGTGCGATTGGATGGGTGAAGACATCCATTAACGTTACATTTCTCATGGAAACCCCTCCTTAATATATTTTTAGAATCCTAACATAAATCGAGAAGAAACTCAATTCATCTGATACATTTCTTATACCCCTTATATGTTGTTTCATTCATCATATGCCGCCGGACCCCGAAGTGATTGTACAAACAAAAAAGAGCAGCTTAAAAGCTGCTCTACAAAAATTCTTTAATATCGTATATCCGTCCGTTTTCCGGCTCGCCCGCGATCAGTGAGTGAATGACGCCGGCGATGTATTCAGGACTTCTGAGGTTTTTCGTTTCTTTCAGATTGCGGAACCGTTCGATGTCATGGAAATCTTCTTTTGACGAAGAACGGATGACAGCCTGCATGTCTGTATCCATCACTCCCGGCGAGAATGAGATCATGCGGACCGGCAGCTCTTCATCTTCCTGTTCAAACCCGAATGTTCTCGTAAACATATCAAGCCCCGCTTTTGAGCTGCAATACGCGCTCCAGCCTTTATAAGGATTTTTCGCCGCGCCCGATGTGATGTTGACAATTGTTTTGCTGCCGCTGAACGCTTCGAAACGCTTTGTGAACATTTGGCTGAGCAAAACGGGCGCCGTCAGATTAAGGGTGTAATGGCGGTTTAATTCTTCGGCGGAAGCCTCTTTCGCCCGCTTGATCGGTTCCACCATTCCGGCATTGTTGATCAATGTGACGGCAGAGTACCCCTTCTCCTCTGCTTGATCAAGAATCGCCTTCATCTGCCGCCCGGTATCTGCCAGATCGGTTAAATCAACACTGTATTCTGTCAGCCCCTCGCGCTTTTCCCCGCTTATCGTTCTTGAAAGCGCGGCGACTTCGGCTCCTTCTTGAAGCGCCTGTTCCGTAAGCGCCCGGCCCAAGCCTTTTGACGCGCCTGTTATAAGAAAAAACTGCATGAAACTCCTCCTTTTTTTCTTATTTTACGGGCTGTCTTCCCGCAAACACAAGCGATTCGTTTACCGCTTTGCCTTTTCCTGCGCCGTGACTTTCGGGATCAGATAGATCATCGCCGCAATCCCGAGGAGGATCAAGACGGCATAAATGACAGGCAGCAGATAAGAAGTCTTTTTCTCTTCCGTTTCCATATCTGCCGAGGTACGCCGCACCGCAGGCTCGGCAAATGTGATACCCAGTTTTTTCGATTGCGCTTTGATCGTATTCGGCTCTGTGTCTGACGATGTAAACAACTTTGATATCAGTTTGTCATCCGGGTTTTCGGCCGGCTGATCAAAGGTAATATCCTTCTGTTCTTTCGGAAGCGCCGTTTTTTCCTCGGAGTAGGCATCGTCGTGCAGGTAATCCGTACGAATTTCAATGTCTTTCTTTTCATATTCATTCGGCTTGACATCAGTATTTTCCTCATTCGCGGCTGCGGCTTGGGGAAGGAGGAGGAAAAAGGAGAGAGCAAACAGCAGCAATCCTTTTTCCATGAACGTGTTACGCCTCATAAGACTGATCACTTTCCTCCGTTTTTTCCGCAAACAGCCGAATGACGAGCGGAAGCGCCGCCGCAATCAGCGTAATGATCGCAAGAACCGTTACCCCCATCGCAAACAGATGGCCCGTTCCGTATTGAATATCGATATAGACTTTCGAAACCGGACTGTCAAAGGTGAAGTTCGGCATAATCAGGTCGATCAAAGGCGCCACATAAAAGAGAATGAGCGCTGATGATGCGATCCATCCGGTAATCGAGCCGAAGACAAAGGCTGCCCGGATAAAAGCTGAACTCGCCGCAAGCAAGAGAATCGTAAAGACTGACCATTTAATCGTCTGATCGTCCGGAAGCGAGTAGATATTCAGACCGAACAGACTGATCATCAATCCGACCATAATGTTTAAAATCCCAAAGAGCGCGCCTTTGACAAGAAGCGGCGCCTGCTGATAATACGAGCTGAAATAGCCGATCAGAAGACTGCTGATCAGGATGATCACCAAAATGACGACCGGCGGAACATTCTGAACCCGGTCTTCCGGCACCTCTCCGCTGATTTTAAGCGGGTTGGCGAGATAATCGTAAACGTAGCCGTTTTCCTGTCCGTCAACGAGCGCGTTCCCTAAAATGCCGTACACGTCATTTCTGATCAATTTCGTGGAATCGACGTTTTTGCCCCAGTTGCTGTTCAGGGTGTCCGCTTTATGCTGGACGTCATTTACGCTTTGCTGCATATTGTCGGTATAGCTGATGATGCCGGACTGGCGTTCTGACAGATGGCCCATCGTGTCAGACATTTGCAGGACTTCGCGGCCGACGGTATCCTGAGCGCCGAGCGCCATCGTTCCGGTTAATCCGTCTCCGCTGAACGCGGCCGCTTCCTGCACGGCGCCTTCAGCCAGCTGATCGGATGCTTTCGCCGCGCTGTCTGAAATGCTGGCGAGCTCATCGAGCACTCCGGCTTGTTCATCTCTGATATACGAGCTGTAGTTATCCGAGAATTCGGTCATGCCTTTAATGAAATTGCTGATGTCTTCATCTGTCTGCATTTTGTTGTTTTTTAGATTTTCCCAGCTTGCCGTTTCCACCGGTTTGATGGCGAGAACGGTTTGGACTTCGCCTTGCTTGCCGGTAATTGCTTTACTTTTAGCTTCACTATCAACCGTACCAAATAGAGTAGAATCATATGCAGATAAATATCTGTAATAATTCAGTAAATCATTGATATTCAATGTATTGATGTCTTTCACAAATTGCAATTGGTCTTTATTTTCCAACCTTATAATGGCTTCCTTTATGCCATCAAAATCCTCTTTCCTTTTTGCCTTTAGCGTCTTTAAATCTTTATTAAGATCTTTTACTTGATTAATCAGTTCCTCAATTTGACTATTGAGTTTATCTATCTGTATTTGAATTTCTTTAAGCTTGTTTTCCAACTTTTCGTTATGCGTATTTTCTTTTTCTCTCAGTTCCTCTTCAATTTGTTGAATACGTTGTGAGACCTGAATAAGCTGCTCTTTAGCTCTTTTAATATCTGAATCCTCTGCAGGCTGTTCATTATTTTTGTCTTCAGTTTCACTCTCATTAGACGGTTTGGCCAACTCAATTGATTGAGAAGATACAGTTTTTTCAGCATCCGAGCTATCTATATGCTCCTTTTCAGTATCTTCGGGATGCTCCTGAGTTTGATCATCTGACTGACCATCTCCATTTTGTCCGTCACCATCAGTTTGATTTCCAGAGTTTGTTTCTTCCTCTTCATCTTCTTTAGGAGTATCCGGATCGGCCTCTTCTTTAAGGGTATCCGAAATGTTTTTAACTTGCGCCGCAATTTCTTTTAACTCATCACGCTGGTCTTGTAATTCTAATTTAAGATTATCTTTATCTTCTTGATCCTGATCTTTATTATTATCTTGATCTTTATTATTATCCTCAGGACTTTCCGTCTCAGGCCTTTCTGCAACAGTTAATTTTTCACGAGCCGGTATTAATTCCATAAGAAGGCTGTTTAATTTATTTAGTTTAGCCTCGTTTTGGTAGTCATTAATTAAGTTGCTTTGTATAAGACCCATCCCGCGTTCCTGATCAGGAACCTGCGCTTCTCTCACCTGTTGGGCGGCAAAAAGAGCCGATCCCGTCTGGTCAAGCTGTGTCTGCGCCCGGTTTATGCCGGAGGACAGCCCGCTCATCATCGTGCTGAACTGGTTGGCGGCCTGCTGTGCTTTAATGGCATTCAGCCCGGTTGTGATTTGCTTTTGATTTTGTTCCTGCGCGGCCATCAGCAGTTTTTTCTGATTTTCTTGATATTGTTTATAGCGCTCGACCGTATCGGCAAAGTCTTTGAGCGTGGTTTTGGCTTCATCTGCCGAGGTCAATTTTTCTTTTGCCGCGCCCTGCGCTTCATTCATTGATTTTTTCAGTTCGTCAATCAGGTCTTTTTGCCGCTTTATTTCACCTGCCAAGTCATTGGAGCTCGGCTTGTAAAAGTTGTACATGACGTTTTGAAACTCTGATTCTTTATTGACGATCTTGTCAAAATCGCCTCGGACATTGTTCACTTTTTGCGAGACGAAATTCCAATATAATGCCGACATTTTTTTATTCATTGATTTTTGGGCGTCTTCTAGCTCACGCTGCACCTTTTCTTTGTTGACGGCGTTCAGGTTGCTTTGAATATTGAATGTCAGCGTGGCTTTTTGCGGACGCTCCTTGTCATAGCTTAAGATATCTTTTGAAAAATCGGATGGAATGTAAACGACGGCGTCATACTTCTTAGCCGCCAGACCGTTTTCAGCCGCGCTCCTGTTGACAACCGTCCATGAATAATCCGGACGGCCGCCGAGAGCGGCCGCTACTTCTTTGCCGAAATGGACGGATTCCTCTTCCTCATTTTCATCTGTTTGTAAGCCCATGTCTTCATTCACGACTGCGATTTGGCGGGTGGCGTTGATTTTTTGTTTTCCCGGGTCATCGCCGATAAACCGGAAAAACAGCACCGGCAGCAGCAGAATGATGACGACCGCGGCTATTAATTTGATCAGGCTTTTTCGTTGTTCAGTCATCTGACGGCCTCCCTTTCCGCTGAACATAAAGGTATTTGGATTTTTTGCTCCTTCCCGTTTTCAACCAAATAGCCGAAGCCCGGCTGAATGTCCGGTTCCTGCCTTTGGTAAGGCAGCGGAATGACATTTTGTTCGGATTTTTTCACAAGCAGCATCGCGTGGCGGATCTGTTTCATTTCCGTCGTTAAGGAATCATAGCCTTTTGAGAATTCGCTGTGATTGCCCGCCGGGATAAAACTGAAGCCCACATGCGCGTAAGATTTCATAAACATCGCCAGTTTGTCTTGAATGGCGGTGTCGATCGTCTGCTGGAATCTTGTAATGCCGTCGGCCATTAACACGACCGGAGAGAAACTGAGTTTGTGCACATCGCCATTTTTGACGGCCTGCGCATACTGAGCTTCGCGCTCCGTGAAAATAGCTTCTGCCGTTTCGATCCACTGCCGGACGTCTTCTTTTGTGTCCAGATAGCTGACCTTTGTTTCCTGCGCATACTGCGACAGTCCGCGGTCAATCGAGTCAAACAGCCCGACCCGTTCCGTACCTTCACGCAGCAGGTGATTCAGCATCATTTTCAGGATGTTTGTTTTTCCACGCTGTGTCTGGCCTAAGATAAGGCAATGCTTATTTTTGCCCAGATCAAAGTACACAGGGCTGACCTTTTCCTCATGAAGCCCGACAGGAATGCGGAACGGTTCTTGATCCGGGCCGAGACGGAGTGAAAATTCGCCGGCCGTCAGCCTATCCGGAAGCATCGGAATCGGGTCTGGGCCGGCTGTTCCGGCGTGGCGCTCAGCTAATGCTTTGACATCGGCTTTCAGCGCCTGAAACATCTCGAGGTCATTTTCCGCTTCAGCCGGAAGAAACATTTGCGCGAAATACAGTTCTTCTTTTTGGATCATCACGCGGCCCGGGATCGGTTCGAGACTGAACGGCGGACGCCCGTAAATGGAGTATCCTTCTGACTGATCCATTAAATAATGGACGACTTTCGTTTTTATGTTGTTTAACAGCGACTGGCGGACGGCGTTTACCCTCGTTGCGGTCAGCAGGAAGTAAATGCCTAAGCTTTGCCCGTCGCGTGAAATCTGGATAAATTCCGTTTCTAATTCATGCATTTCATCTTTGACGATGTCGAAATTGTCAATTGTGATAAATATAAACGGCAGCTCTTCTTCACTGAGCGAATTGTACATTTTGATATGGCTGACTTCTTTTTCTCTGAACAGCCGTTTCCGCCGCTCGATTTCTTCCTTGATGCGGATCATGAATTTTTCGATCTTTCTCATTTGATCCATTAAGAAATAGTCTGCGGTGTGCGGAAGCTTTGCCAATGGCAGAAGCGTGCCGTTTCCGAAATCAAAGATGTACATATGAAGCTCTTCCGGCGTGTATCCTTCCGCGAAGTTCATCAGGAAGGTGATGGCAGCCACTGACTTGCCGTAGCCGGATGAGCCGAAAATGCCAATGTTGCCGTCATCCATCATCGTATAAGCGAGAGGCGCCTGTCTTTGCTGATCAGGCTCATCAACGCAGGCGATGAAGAACCGGTCTTTTTCCTGCGCAGGGTAAAGCGTGCGCGGGATACGTTCGGCAAGCGGCGGAAGCCACGGGCTCGGCAGCTTTTCAATGCCCATTTCATTTTGAATCCGCTCGATTTCTTCGACTACGGCCTCTATTTCTGCCGGGGCATCTTTTTTCGCCGCATCATCCGCATCCACCTCAGACAGCGGAATTAAGCCTGTGTCGGTAACGATGGCAATGTCATCCTCGGTGCCGTATACATCTTCCATGTAAGGGGCGCCGCTCCAGGCAGACTGGAACTGCTCATACACTTCGTTATTTCCGACTTGCAAGTAGCCGCGTCCGGTGACCGTAATATTCGCCGCATCACTGTTTTTCAGGATTTCTTTACTGTCACTTGCATCCTGCACTTTCAGCGCGACCTTAAAGCGTGAGTTGCTCCATATTTGGTCGTCAATGATGCCGCCCGGCTTTTGCGTGGCGAGAATTAAATGCACACCAAGGCTCCGTCCGATGCGGGCCGCGCTGACAAGCTCCCTGATAAAGTCAGGCTCTTCGCTTTTCAGCTCGGCGAATTCATCTGAAATCAAAAACAGGTGCGGCATCGGAATCTCCGTTTCTCCCTGTTTATACAGCTTTGTATAGTCATTGATGTGATTGACGCGATATTGATCAAACAGACGCTGCCGTTTTTTCAGCTCGCTCTTAATGGATGCAAGCGCCCTGATACTGAAGTTTCTGCTTCCTTCAATATTCGTGATGGTTCCGAGAAGGTGCGGCATCTTGCGGAACGGCTGGGCCATTCCTCCGCCCTTATAGTCAATCAGCAAAAACGCCGCTTCATGCGGGTGGAAATGAACGGCCAATGACAGGATGTACGTTTGCAGAAATTCACTTTTCCCGGAGCCGGTCGTTCCCGCCAGCAATCCGTGCGGCCCGTGCGCTTTTTCATGCAGGTTTAAATAGACGATGTCGTCTTTTCCTTTATAGCCGATCGGAACAGCCAGCGATTTTGCAGACTCACTTGTCTCCCACTTCTGCCTGATGCCGATTTCTTTTACTTCCTTCGCATGGAACAGCTCCAGAAATGAGACCGTTTCAGGAATGGAATTCGTCATTCCGACCTGATGGTGCAATGTCCGAAGCGTCCGGGAAAACCGCTCGTTGTTTGTCCGTTCATGCCTGTCCAGCTTAAACGGGATCTGCACCGCTTTTTTCTGCTGAATGAGAATGTCTCCCTCATCTTCATTAATGTAGCGGACGAGGGTATGAATGTTTTCCGCCAGGCTTTCCTTCGTTTCCGCGGCGATGATTGCCGAGATGCCGAGATGCTCATGCCGGCCTTCGATGTATTCTAAAATGACGTGCTCTGCGATCAGCTGCTGATTTGTGATGACAAAGACAAAATGCGGCTGGAAGATCTTCTTTTCTTTATCTTCTTCCAAATCCCGCTCACGCAGCAGCTCGTAAATGGACGATAACAATTGATCGCGGGTCTGTTCATTGTAAATAAATCCTTTCGCATACATATGAGGCAGCTGAAATTGCGGCATCCACTTCATCCATTCCCATTCCTTATATTCGTCCTCATGAAAGATAAAGACAAATCGCAGGTCATGGTAGCTGTTGAAGAACGCGAGCTGGCCGATCAGCTGATGAATTTCATTTTTGACGATCTGGGGTTTCCCGACAAGCCCCATCGGCCCTTCTTGTAAATCAACGGTCACGGGCGCATGGCGGATATCTTTATACACACGCTGCATGTGCTGCGACTGCTCCATCAAGTCATCCACATCACGGTTCGCCAGGTCTCCGCCGCTCATTGAAATCTCGTAGCTTGCCGGGACCGTGCCCGTTCCGAGCCGAAGCATCAGAAAATCCCTGCTATCCAGCGATTTCTCCCAAATGCGGCCGCTGATTTCAGAAGTTAAATATTTCATTTTTTCAAACGGGGGAAAATGATGCGTCAGCACTTGCAGCTGTTTTTCCGACAGCGTCTGAAGCTCTTTCCGCTTGCTTTCTAAATACTGCTTGTACACACGCTCCCGTTTTTCCTCCCGTTTTTTCCGCTGGTTTTTTTCACGGAAATACTGCACGGTGGAGGTAATGAGAGTCATCATAAACATCGCCAAAGAGACAAGGATGAATATGCCCCTCGGCTGTATAATGGCGACAACCCCCATTACAATCAGCATGACCAAAGGAGGCAGAATGACGAGCCACAGCCCCCGGTTATTCTGTTCGCTTTCCTGCGAGGGAAAGCTGAATGAAACGCGGTCTTCGGGAAGATCGTAGACCATGCGCGGCGTTCTTCGATATTGCGGGTATTTCTTTTTCATTTCGGTGCTTGGTTTTACCGTTTTGGTTAAACCGGTTTGAAGCTTTTCGTGATGAACGACTTCTAAAAGGTCGTCCTCCGTCAGCCTCACACGCAGAAAATTCCACAGCAGCTCATCTCCCGTGCGGAGCCTTTCGGGAGCTTCTGCAAGTTTTCCGTTCACATAAACGTCTTGGCCATCAGGGACGACAGACCAGCATCCTCCCGACTTTCGCAGATAAAAAGCCCCTGTTTGAGCGGAGGACGGCTCTTTGTATATATCCGCTTCCTCTGTTTCTGATGAGAAAACGATCTCATCCTTCCCGCCGATAAAATAAACGGAGGATTCTTCTTTGTCAGGGGTGAGCAGAAGCCGCATCGTCTCTTCTTCAATCCGGCAGGGCATTTCATTTCCTATTGTCAATTCGCCGGCACAGTTATTTCCCAGGAAAACATCATAACGATCTGTTTCTTTTCGATAAAGGGTTGCGGCGTTTTGCCGTAACGGAAGTGTGCCGACCGTGATTGTATCTTTCATATCCGGACCGATCGTAATCGGCTGAGACGGCGGGAGTTCAGACAGCTGAATCTTTTGTACGTGCTCTCGGTAAAAGACCCATAACAGACTCATATGGCGAACCTCCTGACAGCCTGATCGTTACCTGCGGCCATTTGATGTGTGCTGTTATTTTTTTTCATCTTTTTTCTCATCTTTCTTGTCGTTCTCTTTGTTATCTTTTGCTTTGTCTTGTTTGCTTTCATCCTGTCCGGCGGAAGCTTCGGCGGTGTCACCGTTTTCCTCCGCTTCTTTATGCTGCTCCTCCGCCTCTTTTTTCGCCTTCGCAAGCTCGCTTTCCACGGCATCCAGTTCTTTCTGCTTTTCGTCGTCTTTCATACTGTCATCCGCTAATAATTGCTGTTTATATTTTGTAAGTCCGAGCCAGATGTACGGGTTGTACTCAAGATTGCGGCCGATTTTGATGGCTTCTTCATTTTCCCCTCTGCCGATATCAATCCAATAAAGAAAATGCTTCGGGTCTGATTGCAGCGTGACCAGATTCCCGATGTTTTTCCGCTGTTCTTCTCTCAGATTTTCAACTGCCACATAAGAGGAAGCAAGCTCATACTGCACAGATTCCGGGAGGCTTTCCGCATCGTATTTGGCGAGTGTGTCAATGACTTTGCTGTACTGCTGATTTAAAAAATAGCGGTTGCTTTCCGTAATTGCCTCTTGCTTTGGCTGGGCGAAAAACAGAACGTATAAGGAGTAAAGAAGTGTCGGCACAAGGAGGACGGCAAGCGCCAGACCGGCGTATCTTTGGATTTTCCATTTCTTTTTCGGCAGTTTTATGTATGTCTTGTCCCTTTCTTCGAGGGAATCAATTGCGGTTTGAATGGTTTCTTCCAGTTCTTCAATCGTCTCCGCCTCTAGCACGCTTTTCACCTCAGAAGAGAAGTGAAGCGTCTCCTTGTACTTCAAATATTCATCGAAGGTGTACGCCCCGTCAGCTGCAAGCGCCGCACAGGCTTTGAGCTCTTTTAACACCCTTTCTCTATCTTCCTCATAAGGCGGAAGGCTCTCCTTTACGCCGTAATGAAGAAAGTAAGGCGTCAGCGCTTTATCAAACACGATATTTTCAGGGGCGGCAATCAGATTGAGACGTTTCAGCTTATGCTGTTTCACGGCTTGGACGAGACGGTAGGCAAATTGCCACCTGCTTTTTTTATCTTTTCCTTTTATATAGCGGAAAGCCTGATAAGAAGAAGGAGGTTTGATTGTGATGGTTACTTCGTCTTCTGAAACTGAGACCTCTTTTTGAAAAAAAGGATCAGCATCTTTAATCACGTTTGCTTCCAGCCCGTCAAGAAGCTTGATTTTTTCCCGCTGGAAGGTGAACGTGAAGCCTGATTCGGTTTCTTCCCGGACGGCGTCTAATTCTGTTTCTAAATAAGATCTGTTATGACCTGTCATTCCACCATGTCCTTTCATAAAATTTCAAGGCGGTCTCCGTTCGTAATACCGCAGTCAGATAGCTTTTGTTCTCCGGAAAAAACCGTTTCTTTATTGACCACTCTGATCCAATAGCCTTCACGCGGCGGAACGGATACATGCTGAGCCTGCCGGGCAATATCAATGACTTTTTTCACAGAATGGTAATCTGACAATCTGAGATCGAAGACGCTGCCGTTATAATGTGTTAAATCTATTGTAATATCGATATACATATTCATATCACCCTTACATAGAAAGAGCGCCGTCTTCTTGATTGAATCAGGCGCTCCGTTTCTTCATTCATCTTATTATCCGCGAATTTGGTTAGCGATATCTTGGTCAGTAGACTCAAGCGTATTTGCCGTTTGATCGAGCTGATGATTCACATCTTGAAGCAATTCAGACATTTTAATAAATGAAGGTTTCAGCTGCTCATATTGATCTGCAAATGCTTCACTTGAAGCACCTTCCCACATGCCTTTCAAATCAGAAATCATGCGGTTCAGGCGGTCAACCTGATTCATGACTTCCTGACTTTCAACGCCATATTGCTTAGCCATCGCTCTTAGCTCTTCGGGTGTGACACGAATTAATCCAGACATATTCCTTATACCCTCCTGTGTCATCAGCCTAAATATGGGCTAATTCACTTATTTTTTGAACGTCATTATTATAAAAACAACCATTCGGCACAGTCAAACAAATCTGTTTTAATTTTACAAAATGAGTCTTATGATATATTGGATTTTTCGTTACATTTACACATTTTGTAAATATAATAGTATGATTTTCTTATTATTTTCGTTTTCATCGAATGATCTTATTGTCCTAGTCCATTTCCCTGCAAAGATGCCTTTCAGTCTGAAAAGCAAGATGGTAAGATCAAGATATGAAGCTATGAAAAAGTAGGGATACAGATGACCAATCCAAAGGATCCATTTAAGTACAGTTTCGACAGGCTTGAAGATGTTGCCGACCATATCAGTGAAGTTCTTCAATGCCCCATTACAATAGAAGACGTTAATCATAAACTGCTTGCATACAGCACGCACAGCGATTGTACAGATCCGGCCCGGACGTCGACGATTATCGGGCGGAGGGTGCCGGAAAAAGTCATCAACAAACTCTGGAAAGACGGAACCATTCCGGCCCTTTTAAAAACGGACCAGCCGATCAAAGTGAAAGAAATTGACGAGGTGGGCCTGAGCAACCGCGTGGCGATTTCCATCTGGAAAAACAGTCAGGTTCTCGGATTTATTTGGGCGCTTGAGATCAAAAAAAAGCTCAATGACGAAGATCTGAAGACACTTCAGCTGGCAGCCAAAGCGGTGCGGAACAAGCTTTTGCACCTGCAGATCCGCAAAACGAAAATCGAAGAGCGGGGCCAGGAGTTTTTTTGGAAAATGCTGACCGGCCATATTTATCAGGAAGCCGAAATGGCCGAAGGGTTTCATAAGCTCGGAATGGCGCTGCCGTCCGTGTTCAGCGTCATGATCATCCGTTTACATGATGAGCTGACTGAAAAGACGGAACAGCAGCTGCAATATTTGCAGGAAACGACACAGCAGATTCATGTCATGCTGGCGACTGTTGATTCAAATGAATTAATCTTATTAGCCGCGCCGAAAACCGATCAGCCTTTTAAAGATGTAAAGCACTTCGCCCTTCATATTCAAAAACAGCTGAAGGAACGATATAAAATTGAGGATGCGTCGATTGCGGTCGGCGGTATTTACGAATCGATTTCTTATGTTTACCGCTCCTATCAGGAAGCGCTTTCCGTATTAAAAGCGAAAGAGCGGTTTGTGAGAGAAACCAAACACCTTTTCAGCTTTTCGGAACTCGGCATTTATCAGTACCTGGATGTGTTGGATGAAAAACGCAAGCACAGCGGCTATATGAACTATTCCCTCTCAAAGCTTGAGCAGTATGACAGGGAGCACCAAGCCGATATGGTAAAAACGCTCGAACATTTTATTGATGCCGACAGCAACGTTAACACCGCCGCTAAAGCGCTTAACATCCATGTCAATACATTGAATTACAGGCTGAAAAGAATCAGCCAGATCGCAGAAATCGACTTAAAAAATGTGAATGAAAAGTTTACGATTTACCTTGATATCAAACTTCGCAGCATGGGTTCGTGAAATTTCACAAATCCGTGTTTTTTTATTTTCTGTTTCAAACAAAGAATTTTCGCAAAAATCGCGCTACACTTGAAGCATCACACAAACATTGGGGGAAACAGACATGATTATCGGGGTTCCAAAGGAAATCAAAAACAATGAAAATCGAGTGGCATTAACACCTGGAGGCGTTTCACAGCTTATCGGAAACGGCCATCGGGTTCTTGTGGAATCCGGAGCGGGACTCGGAAGCGGCTTTACAAATGAAGATTATGTATCAGCAGGGGCGGAAATTCTGGAGGACAGAAAGCAAGTATGGGATGCGGAAATGGTCATGAAGGTAAAAGAACCGCTGGCTGAAGAGTATGCGTATTTCCGTCAAGGTCTGGTCTTATTCACTTACCTTCATTTAGCTGCAGAGCCGGAATTAGCTAAAGCGCTTACAGAAAAAGGCGTGACAGCTATCGCGTACGAAACGGTAACGGACGGACGTTCCCTTCCGCTGCTTACGCCGATGTCCGAAGTGGCCGGCAGAATGGCCGCGCAAATCGGGGCTCAGTTTCTTGAAAAACCAAAGGGCGGAAAAGGAATTTTATTAGCCGGCGTACCGGGTGTATCCCGCGGAAAAGTCACGATCATCGGAGGGGGCGGCGTCGGAACAAATGCCGCGAAAATGGCTGTCGGACTCGGTGCCGATGTGACAATGATCGATTTGAACGCAGACCGCCTGCGTCAGCTTGATGATATTTTCGGGCATCAGATTAAAACCTTGATGTCAAACCCTGTAAATATTGCAGATTCCGTCGCGGAAGCGGATCTTCTGATCTGCGCCGTGCTCATCCCGGGAGCCAAAGCGCCGACTCTCGTTACGGAAGAGATGGTTAAACAAATGAAACCGGGTTCCGTCATTGTTGATGTTGCCATCGATCAGGGCGGCATTGTGGAAACCGTTGATCATATTACAACCCACGATAATCCGACTTACGAAAAACACGGCGTCGTTCACTACGCTGTCGCCAATATGCCGGGCGCCGTACCGCGTACGTCTACGCTCGCATTAACGAATGTAACCGTTCCTTACGCGCTTCAAATCGCCAATAAAGGCGCGGCACAAGCCATTGCAGACAGCCCTGCGCTTAAAGCGGGCTTAAATACGGCTAACGGACATGTCACGTATGAAGCGGTAGCCAAAGACTTAGGCTATGACTACGTGCCTGCTGAAAAAGCAATGCAAGGTTCGGCTGCAAAAGCTTAATAGATATGAAGAGGACAGCCTGATCAGCGGGCTGTCCTTTTTTTCTTTCTCATCAAAGGAAAAACGGCCCCCTGTCTCGAATATCAATTCATATCCCGGAAGAAAAAGGAGGATTCATATGGCTGTTCAGCACTATGGTGTATTAAAAGGCACTGTGTCAGATATGAAAAGGGAAACAGATGATGATTCTCCGCATTTTCAAGTCGAGGTGCTAGGCGAGCCTGATACGCGCTATCGCTGTGCGATCAATGTCATGTCAAGTTCAAAAGAATCAGAGGTTCTGTATGCGGCACGCGATCATTTTGACGCAAGCGCGATCACCCTGCTGCCCAACATTCCGTATGGATACACCCCAATTGATGAAACCAGCCGTGAGCTGGCGCTGGATTATGTCCGCGGCGGATTGTTTGATCCCCGGAACATGGTGCCCCTCCCGCATGAAGTCACCGGTCCGGATAATGACTTAAATGACTTTATTGAGACGTACATGCAAAAAGCGAAATCAGAAAAAGCCACCGTCTATATTTACGGCTCTAAATTCGGGCCGGAGCCGGGCGCTGATAAGATTTTCGGGTTCAAGCCGACAAACGGCATGCATAATATTCATATGAATCAGGGAAACCCAATTGATACACGCTGGAAGAAGGATAACGGAACGTGGCACGACGGAGGTATTTTAATCCAGTTTGCAGACCAGTGGGCCGCGGTCTTTTTGGCTTTTCTGTCTCAGTCATGGTGCACGAATGAAGAAGGCCACCCTTATACATTTTGTGATCATACACAGCTTAACGGCTGATGTCCGCATAAAAAGCCTGCCGAAATAACGGCAGGCTTTTCTTATTACATTTTAGCGGCTTCGGCCTGTTTCAGGCTTTCCGGCCTCATATCACGCCAGTTTGTTTCAATATATTCGAGACAAACTGGGCGGGTTTCATTCGTGAGGCGTATTTCCCAGCCGCCCGGCACATCCAGATAGGCCGGCCACAGTGAGTACTGGCCTTCAGCATTGACGAGCACATGGTATGAGCCGTCTTCCCGTTCAAATGGATTTGTCATATCATCTCTTTCCTTTCTTTACCGGACTGTACGCCGTCCGTTTAATTTCTCTGCCAGAATCGCGCCGATGTCGGCAAGCGGGCCCGGCTGGCACATATCTTTATGGCGGCAGTCTAAGTCATACCGCTCAATTTTCCCCGTAATATACGGTTTCCAAGTATCCGGCTCAATCGGGTCAAACCACTCCGGAATAATCGTTGATCTGAAGAACAGCACATCTCCGTGGAACGGCTTCGGCTTGTATGTTCCTAACAGCCCGACAGAATTAATGTACGTGTCTTTCAGATTCATCATCACTGACTCGTCCAGGCTGGCTAATGCGCTTCCCTCACGGCGGAGAATGGTCAGCGCGGTGTCAAAATCAAGCGGCTGATCCCCGAGGCTGTCCGGGTCGTACCCTCCCAGGGCAAGCAGCGCGATGACGGCTTCCTCGTCATCAGGCGCATTTTTTATCGGCAGAAAATGATTCGGATACGCGTCAAGCATCACCAATAGCGAAACCTCTTCACCCCGGCTCTGTAATTGTGTCGCCATGGCCTGAATGACATTCCCTCCGAGAGACCAGCCAAGCAGACGGTACGGCCCTTTCGGCTGCACGGTGCGGATTTTTTCAATATAATCCGCCGCCATGTCATCTAGGCTTTGCGGAAGCGATTCTTTTTTTCCGATGCCTCTCGCCTGTAAGCCGTATATCGGAAAATCAGCCTCTAAAGAAGACATCAGCCCGGCATAACACCAGCTGAGACCGCCGGCCGGATGGACACAGAACAACGGTGTTTCTTCTCCTGCCGTTCTGAGCGGAAGAAGAACATCAAGCGCGCTTGCGCCCGTTCCTGACTCAAGTCTTTCAGCAAGACTTGCCACCGTAGGAGCTTCAAATAGTGTTCCGATACTGAGCTCGGCTCCCATCGCTTCCCGAATACGGCTCATTAAATGAACCGCAAGCAAAGAATGGCCGCCTAAATCAAAGAATCTGTCATCAATACCGACACGCGGCAGATGAAGCACCTCTGCGAACAGCTCACACAGCATTTCTTCCTGCGGCGTTCTCGGTCCCCGGCCGGTGACCTCCGTTTGGAAGTCAGGCGCAGGGAGCGCTTTTCGGTCAAGCTTTCCATTCGGTGTCAGCGGCAGTTCATTCATTTGGACAAAAGCTGACGGAATCATGTAATCCGGCAGGCTTTCTTCGGCAAACCGACGCATGTCCCCCGTGTCCAAGGTGCTGCCGGCAGATCGGACAAGGTAGGCGGCCAGCCGTTTATCTCCCGGCCGGTCTTCACGGACGACTACGGCGGCATCCTCAACATCCGGATGTTTGACGAGAACCGCTTCGATTTCTCCCAATTCAATCCGGAAGCCGCGGATTTTAATCTGGTGGTCCGCCCTGCCCATATAATCAAGAGAACCGTCCGTCCGCAGACGGGCTAAATCCCCCGTCCGGTACATTCTCGTTCCCGGCGGGCCGTACGGATCAGCCACAAAGCGTTCGGCGGTCAGGCTTTGCCGCCCTAAGTAGCCGCGTGCCACGCCTCCTCCGGCCACATACATTTCGCCCGTGATGCCCGGGGGCACAGGCTCCAGCCGGTCATCAAGCACATATACGTTCAGATCAGGAATGCCGCAGCCGATGAGGCTGTTTGCTCTCAGCTCGGCAATGTTTTTGTCTAATTCAAGGTAACTGACGTGCACCGTCGTTTCCGTAATGCCGTACATATTCACGAGCACCGGCTGATTGTCTGCGTGGCGGCTGTACCAATCCTCAAGCCGGCTCAGCTCAAGCGCCTCGCCGCCGAAGATGATATATCTGAGTGCGAGCTGACGCCCCAGCTCTTTGTGTTCTTTTTCCGCATGCATCAGCTGGTAAAACGCTGACGGCGTTTGGTTAAGCACGGTCACCCGCTCTTTCACGAGGAGATGTAAAAACGCTTCCGGCGATCTGCTGATGTCATGCGGCACGACGACGAGACGTCCGCCGTGAAGCAGCGGCCCCCACATTTCCCAGACAGAGAAATCGAAAGCGTAGGAGTGAAACATCGTCCATACATCATCAGAATGAAAGTGATACCAATGCCGCGTCGACTCAAACAGCCTGATAACATTGCTGTGCGGAATGATGACACCTTTCGGCACACCTGTTGATCCCGACGTGTAAATGACATAGGCCGGGTGAAGCGGCGACAGCGGACGAATCCGGTCAGCGTCCGCAGGGTTCTTGACGGCATATCGCTCAAGTGTTTCTTTATTCTGCGGATCATCCAGGATGAAGGCCGGCATGCCGCTTTCGATAGAGAGCTTACTTGCGCCTTCACGGTTGGTGAGCATAAATACAGGCTTGGCATCATGTAACATAAAAGCAATGCGGTCCGCGGGATAATCAGGATCAAGCGGCAGATACGCTGCCCCCGTCTTCAGGACGGCTAACAGCCCGACAATCATATCTAAAGAACGCGGCAGCGCCAGTGCGACAAACTGCTCCGGGCCGACGCCGCGGGCAATCATCATGTGCGCGAGCTGATTGGCTCTTTCATTCAGCTCTTTATAAGTGAGTCCGCTCTCTTCAAAAACTGCCGCCGTTTCAACCGATTTTGCGGCGGCCTGTATTTCAAACAGTTCAGGCAGTGTCTGCCGAGGCTGAATATGCTGTTGTGCACGTTTAACCGGCAAAAGCTTCCGGCGCTCTTCATCAGAAAGAATGGTTAAGCTTCCGATCGGTTTATCCGGATGTGATGCGGCATCTTCGAGCAGAAGAAGCAGGCGTCCGGCAAGTGCTTCAGCCGTTTCTTTTCTAAATAAGTCCGTACTGAACTCCAGCAGGCCTTCAATACCGGCAGGCGTGCCGTCGTCATGGCGCTGTTCAGCCAATTCCAGCGTCAAATCAAATTTGGACGATCCGACACTGCTGATTTGCAGGCTTGTTTCCATATCAGGAAGACTGAGTACAGGGTCAGGCGTATTTTGGAATGCGAGCATCACTTGGAACAGCGGATGCCTTGACCGGGAACGAACCGGATTCAATTCTTCCACGAGACGTTCAAACGGCACGTCCTGATGTTCATATGCTGCGAGATTCATTTCCCTGACCCTTTCAAGAAGCTCACAAAAGCTCGGATCGCCAGAGGTATCGGTTCTCAGTACGAGTGTATTAATGAACATACCCACAAGGTCTCCTAATGCGTCATCACTGCGGCCGGCTATCGGACTGCCGATCGGAATATCGGTCCCTGCACCGAGCCGGGTCAGTAACGCGGAAAGCCCTGATTGAAGCACCATAAACAGGCTTACGCGCTGATTTCTGGCAAGTGAGAGAAGACGGGCATGAAGCTCTTGGCCGATGTTGACCGGAATGACGCCGCCCCTGTAGCTTGATTCAGCGGGACGCGGAAAATCAGACGGCAGCTCCAGCTGATCCGGTACATTTTCAAGCGTTTTCTTCCAGAAATCCAGCTGGCGTGCAATTAAGCTCTCAGAATCAGACGCGCTGCCTAAAAGCTGCTGCTGCCAAAGCGCATAATCCGCATATTGAATCGCCAGCGGCGCCCATTCTGCTTTTTCACCTGTTTGCCGGGCGATATAGGCTATGGATAAGTCACGCATGAGCGGATTCAAGGACCAGCCGTCACCTGCGATGTGATGCAGGAGAACCATCAGCGTATACTCGCCGTCACCATGATCAAACAGCTCGGCCCGGACGGCCGGCTCTTTAGCGAGATCAAACCGATATCGTGCCGCAGCGGCAATCATGTCTTGGAGCTCGTTTTTGTCTGCACGTGTCACTGTAAACACAGGGCGGGCTTCTTCAGCAGATAAAATGAGCTGATGAGATGATCCCTTATTTTCCGGAAAAACGGTGCGCAGGCTTTCATGACGGCTGACAACATCGTAAAAGGCGTGTTTCAGCGCTGATTGGTCAAGCTTGCCTGACATGCGGACAATCACCGGAATGTTGTAAGTCGGGCTTGGCCCTTCAAGACAGTAGAGAAACCATAGACGCAGCTGCGCGAATGACAGCGGGATATGCTCCGGCCGGTCAAACGGCTTGAGCTTAGGCCGCGCACTCTTGGCGGTGTCAAGCTGTGCGGCGAGCCCGGCAACGGTCGGCGTATCAAACAGACGGCCGATGCCAAGCTCTGCGCCCATCGTCTCCCGGACCCGGCTCATCAGGCGTCCGGCTAAGAGCGAATGTCCGCCCAATTCAAAGAACCCGTCATCAATTCCGACCCGCGCGAGACCGAGAACCTCGGCAAACAGATCGCATAATATTTCTTCCTGCGGCGTCCGCGGCCCTCTGTCAGACAGGACAGCGGAAAAATCAGGTGCAGGCAGAGCGCTGCGATCGAGCTTCTTATTCGGTGTCAGCGGCAATTCTTCCAGCTGTACAAACGCGCCCGGCACCATATAATCCGGCAGGCTTTCGCCCATATATTCACGAAGTCTGCCGATATCAAGGGGCTGATCCGCGACAGCGTAAGCCGCCAGCCGCTTATCTCCGGGCTGGTCTTCACGGACAATGACGGCGGCCTGCGAAATACCCGGATATTTCGACAGCACTGACTCAATTTCTCCTAATTCTATCCGGAACCCGCGGATTTTAATTTGGTGATCGGCTCTGCTGATATAATCAAGCGAGCCGTCCTCACGCCAGCGCACGAGATCTCCCGTCCGGTACATCCTCGCGCCCGCGGACCCGTACGGATCGGCAATGAATCTTTCAGCTGTTAAATCAGGACGGTTATAATAACCTCTGGCAAGCCCCTCGCCCGCTATATAAAGCTCGCCCGCGATTCCCGGCGGGACGGGCTGCAATGCGGCGTCCAGCACATATACCCGCGTGTTCCAAATCGGCTTTCCGATCGGAGGCGCCCCTGTATGGTCTTTTGCAAGCGGCTGTGCGGCCGACCAGATTGTTGTTTCAGTCGGCCCGTACAGATTCGTCACCGTACAGCCTGATTCAAGCAGAGCATGCATAAGCGCGTTCGGAAGCGCCTCACCTCCGACAAGCACCTGCAGCGCCCGGAGAGAATCCGGTTCATTGGTGACTAATGAATGCCACAATGTCGGCGTTGCCTGCATGATTGAAATACCGTATGAGTGAATCATGTGCGCAAGCGCCCGCGGTTCCTGAATCGTCTCTTTACGTGCGATGACGCACCCCGCCCCGCTGATGAGCGGAAGGAAGAGCTCAAGTCCGGAAATATCAAACGCCGCAGTCGTAACGGCAAGCAGGCGGTCTTGTTCGCCGAGCGGGAACATTTCCCGCATGGATAAGAGGAAATTGCTTACGCTTTTTAATGTGACGACTACGCCTTTCGGTTTGCCCGTTGAGCCCGATGTATAAATGATATAAGCGGGGTGCAAAGGCGAACATTCCGCCTGAGCGGGACAGTCAGCATTTTGAGCGGCAACGGTTTTTACCGTATCCGGGTCATCGAGAATGATCCTTTTTGCATCACTGTCTTCCGGCATGCGGCCGGATAATTCCATCGTTGTAATCAGGCATGCAGGCTGTGCATCTTTGAGCATGTATGTGATCCGCTCAGAAGGAAAATCAGGATCAAGCGGCAGGTATGCGGCTCCCGTTTTCAAAACGGCCAGCATGCTCACGGCCAACTCCTGTGACCGCGGAAGCAGGAAAGCGGCAAATTGTTCCGGTCCGAGCCCCTTTTCCTTTAGCATGCCGGCAAGCTGGTTCGCGCGCTTGTTCAATTCGGCATAGCTGAGCTCTTCGTTTTCGGTGATGATTGCCGGCCGGTCCGGTGTTTTTACGGCCTGTTCGTAAAACAGCTCCGGCAGACTTTTCTGCTTCTCGGCCTTGCGCGTGTCATTCCAGCTTTCCAGTACGCGGCGACGTTCACTTTCAAGCAGAAGGTTGAGTGTGCCGATTTTTTGTGTCTGGTCTTTCACAGCGGATTCCAACAGAAGCAGGAATCGTTTTTGATGGTTTTCAATATCTTCGGCGCTGTACACTTCCGGATTCGCATCAAAGTCCACACGCATTCCGCTTCCGTCCGCTCTGTCGTAAACGTTAATTGACAAGTCATCAACGGGCCCTGCTGATAAGTTATGGACGGTGCCTGGCGCTCCGGCGAAATCAAGCGCGTAGTCAAACGGCATCACATTGACTTGCGGGCCGAACAGCCTGCGATTTTCTCCGAGCAATTTAAGGTCGCGGCGCATGTCTTCATGGCGGTATTTCTGATGGCGCCGGATGTTTCGGATTTCTTTTGCCACTTGGCTGACGGCCTCATGAAAATTCATATCCGCGCGGAGAGAAAGCCGCAAAGGTAGAAGATTCACGACTATACTCGGAATATTCAGTGAAATCGAGCCGATCCGTCCCATCATCGGCAAACCGAGCACGATATCCCCTGCGTTTGTCATCCGATGGACATATACCGCCGCTGCGGCCGTGACGGCTTCATGCCAGTTCGGAATCGCTTTTACATGCTGTAAAGCCGTTTTAGAAAGATAAGCCGTGCTCCTGTGAAAGCTTGTTGACGTTCTCGGCGCTCTTTCTGCCAAACTGACGACATCAGGTTCATCCGCAAATTTCTCCATCCAAAATTCCCGATCTTTCAGGAATTGATCAGACGCGCGGTACTCTTGATCTTCTTTTACCAGATCCTCCAAAGAACCGAAGGAGCGCCCGTTATCCGGACGTCCTTCCCGTATTGCGGTGTACATTTGCGCCGTACGCCGTGCCAGCAGTGAAAAACCGTAGCCGTCTATCGCTATGTGGTGAATGCGCTGATACCAGAAAAAGCGTTCCGGTCCCGCCTGAAATAAAATGTCGCGGAACAAAGGCCCGGCCGCCATATCAACGGGCTCAGCCAAATCTGTCTGCATGAGTCTGAGTGCGGCCTGCTTCGGATCAGCTTCTGAACTCACATCTATGACATCGATCGCAGCTTCAAATGGAGGATTGATGATCTGCTTCGGCCCGTCTGCTCCCTCCTCGAAGCGGGCGTGTAATGACGCGGCTTCCGTCAGCACGCGTTCGAGAGCGGTTTTAAATATGTTCACATCGATCGCGCCGTTTATCTCAACGTACTCGCCTGTATTGTAAATCGGATTATCAGGATCAAGCTGCTGCGCAAACCAGATACCGGCCTGTGCGCCTGTCAGAGGCAGCTGTCGTGTATCATGCATTCTATTCTCTCCCTTTATAAATAATCTGCGTTCGGCAAGACTTTTTGAGATCGGGAAGAAAGAAGTCTCCACCACTCTTCCAGCGTCGGGTTCTCCGCCAGTTCCACAAACGTCACTTCAGCTCCGTCACGGCGCCATTGTTCGACAAGGCTCATGATTCTGACGGAGTCAAGACCTCTGTCCAGCAGGTCTTCATGATCCGGAATATCAGACGGTGATTCTTGAAGAATCGCCGCAATTTGTTCCCGCACCCGGTCTTTTGTCAATACGGCGGAAGCCTTCTTTTCTCCTTCAGAAACCGGTGCGCCGCCCAGCAGCTCCAGCACTTCGTTTGTCAAAGCTGTGTAAGCGCAGCGCTGAGACGCATATTCGATGGCCATCTTATGTTTTTCTGAAGAAAAATCAGCAACGGCGTCTCCGATAAAGAAGCTTTGGATATCATCCATAAATGCTTCACAGGCTGTGACGAGACAGCCGATGTGTGCATAAATTCCCGTAATCATGAGCTGGTCTCTGCCGCTTTCACGCATGATCTCAAGGAGATTTGTCCGTTTAAACGCGCTGTATCTCCACTTTGTGAGGACAATGTCCTGATCATCCGGGGCAAGCTCCGGAATGACCTTTTCTTCATAAGGCCCGCTTTTTAGCCCCGGCCCCCAAAAATCCGTCAGCAGTGCACGGTCCGCCGGGTCTTGGCTGCCCGGCTGTGCGGTATACACCACCGGAATGCCAAGTGCTTTGCATTGCTCTTTTATTTTTTTGATATTCTGAGACGCCTCTGTGATCGGAGCTTCACCTTTCGCAAAAGCATCGACGAAATAATTCTGCATGTCATGGATCAGAAGCACCGCGCGTTTCGGATTCAGCGTCCACGATACTTTATTTTCAGGCATATCTGACGCTGTCGGCAGCGCATATGCGGGAATAGACGGTATAGCCAATGTAAACACTTCCTTTTTTAAGATTGTTTGATTTCAGCCGGCTTTACTTTTTGGGCGATCGTTTCGCGAAGATCCTTTTTACTGACCTTGCCGACGCCGGTTTTCGGGAAAGAAGCGATAAATTCAATCCGGTCGGGGATTTTATATGCCGCCAGTCCGCGCTCACGCAAAAATGCTTTCAGCTCTCCCGGTTTCGGCGCTTCTCCTTTCGGGATGACGAACACACAGGATCGCTCCCCGAGAAAATCGTCCGGCATTGAAACCATGGCCGCATCATGAACGGCAGGATGCGCAAGAAGGTGATTTTCCACCTCCTCAGCGGCTATTTTTTCACCGCCCCGGTTGATTTGATCTTTCGCACGTCCTTCGACGATGATATAGCCGTCCGCCGTCAGTTTGACGATATCGCCGGTCTGATAAAATCCGTCGGCTGTGAATGATCTTTCATTATGTTCAGGCGCTTTATAATATCCGCGAATCGTGTAAGGGCCGCGTGTAAACAAATGTCCCGCTTCACCGGGGGCGACATCCCGCCCGTCATCGTCTAAAACCCTTACCTCATCAAAAGGGGACATCGGTCTGCCTTGCGTATTGACAATGATCTCTTCAGGATCATCCAGTCTCGTATAATTCACCAATCCTTCCGCCATTCCGAAAACCTGCTGAAGGGTGCATCCGAAAGCGCTCTTTACGCGGCGGGCCGCCTCAGCGCTGAATTTGGCGCCTCCCACCTGCAGCACTTGAAGGCTTGATAAATCATCACTTCGCGAACCGGATGCGTCCATCCACACCATCGCAAGCGGCGGGACGAGCGCTGTAATCGTGACACGTTCTTTTTCAATTAACGGGAAGCAGTCATCCGGGCTCGGCGTCGGTGACAGAACAACCCGGCCTCCGGCATATAAAGTTCCCAGCACACCTGGCGAGCTGAGCGGATAATTATGCGCTGTCGGCAGAGCGGCCAAATAAACGCTGTGTTGATCCAAGCCGCATATTTCCGCGCTGATGCGCAAACTGTATATGTAATCGTCGTGTGTTCGCGGAATCAGCTTGGACAGCCCCGTACTGCCTCCTGAAAGCTGTAAAAAGGCGACTTCCGCCGGGCTTACCTCTTCCAGCTGAACAGGCTCTCTATGCAGGCTGCTCAGTTCCTGAAACTCTTCAGCTTCGCCGGCCACAATGACATGCGCCAAATCAGGAAGTTTGTCTTTCACCTGTCTGGCAAGCGCCCTGTAATCAAAACCTGAATGCATATCAGGAATGATGTATGCTTTCGCCTCTGCAAACTCGCAGAAATACGTAATCTCACTGCTTCTATGAGAAGGCAGCGCGAAAACGGGCAGCGCTCCGAGCCGGAACAGCGCGAAAATCACTTCAAAAAACTCAGCGATATTCGGCAGCTGAACGACAACGCGGTCTTCCTTTTGAATTCCGAGCTTATGCAGCCCCGCCGCTAAACGATCTGCCCTTTCATCTAATTCTTTGTAGGTCCAATGTACATCTTTACACGTCACGGCAGTTTGATTTCCGTATAAAGCCGCGCGCTCTTTCAGCATTCCTCCGAACGTCTCACCCTTCCAGCAGCCGCCTTTTCGGTATTTGTCAGCCCATTCTTCCGGCCATGGCGTAAATCCAGTCAGCACGATCCGTTCCCTCCTTTTTTACAACTCATCTTGGTAAAGCCCCATCGCCCGGAGCATGGTGCGGAATTTGGCCGAGGTCTCGTCCAGTTCATCCTGCGGCTTTGATCCGGCGACAATCCCGGCACCCGCAAAGAGCCGGAGAGACCTTGTTTCCGCTTCGGCGCAGCGGAGTGCGATAATCCATTCTCCGTCACCCTCACCATCACACCAGCCCGCCATTCCCGTGTAGAAATTGCGGTCAAACGGCTCAATATCCTGAATCGCTTCTCTCGCCGCATTTGTCGGTGTTCCGCATACCGCGGGCGTCGGATGCAGGGCGATGGCCAGCTCAAGTGATGTCGTTGACGGATCACGCAGCTCTCCCTTTACCTCGGTGGACAGGTGCCACATCGCCTCAGTTTTAATGAGTGACGGTTTTTCCGGCACATCAAGCACACGGCAGAACGGTTTAAGGGCGGCAGCCACGGCGGCCACGACTACGGCATGTTCATGCAGATCTTTTGCTGATTGCAGCAGTTCTTCCGCTCTTCTCTGATCCTCGGCGGGATCTGTGCTGCGAGGTCTGGAGCCTGCCAGCGGATTGGACAGAATCGATGTCCCGTTTTTGGACAGCAGCAGTTCAGGACTTGCGCCGAAAAGCGTTTTTCTTGTTTCTGACGTTCCCGTCACATCCGCAGCGAATGTATAGCCGCGCGGGTTGTGCTGCGCCAAATGCTTGACGGCCTGTGGAATGTCGATATCCTTTTCAGCGGTCAGATGAAGCGTCCTTGACAGCACGATTTTGCTGAGCGGACCGTCCGTAATGCTGAATACGCCTTGTTCCACACCGCTCATAAAGCCCTCAGGCTCCGGAACGGGACGGATGTCATATGTATTGGATTGCGGCTTTTCTGCGGAAGATTCCGCAAACGAAAGCGGGCCTGCCGTATGGACATTCTTCGGTACAAAAAGCCGGGAAGCTTTTCTGCCGTCAAAAGGAATGGCGCCGGCCGCAATCGGATGTTTGATGCCGGCTTGCTTTGCCTCAAGAAGCGTCTGTCTCACGCGTTCAGGCAGTGAATCCAGCTGATTTTCCGCGTCTGTATCAGGCACTTCCGCAAACATTCCTTCCGCAAGCATCGTACTTTTCGGGGAAGCTAAAAAGAACGCCCCGGGCTTGTAAGCGTCCAGCACCTCTTTTGCAGACACTTCCGCCAATAAATGTTGATTTGTCATGTTTGTCCCTCCTTCTCGTTACATCAAACGCCTAAAGTAGCGCCGCCATCAACGCATAAATCATGCATCGTAATATGGTTTGCCTGTTCAGAAGCCAGAAACAAAACGGCATTTGCAATATCAGAAGGCTTCGCCAGCTTTTGAAGCGGAATTCCCGTTTTATATGTATCAAGCGAACCTCTGATGACGTCCCGGGCTCCGTTCTCGTCCTGCCACAGCGCCCGCTGCATGTCGGTTTCCGTTGAACCCGGAGATACGATGTTGCAGCGGATATGATGGGCCGCAAGCTCCAGTCCGAGGCATTTCGTAAACATGACGGCAGCCGCTTTTGACGCCGCATAAGCCGCCATGGAAGCACGCGGAACGCCGGCTGCATTCGAACCGACCGTAACGATGGCGCCCTTTTTCCGCTCAATCATGTACCGGCTTACAGCCCGCGACACATGAAATACGCCGGTCGAATTAACTGAAAATGTTTGATCCCAATCTTCATCACTGAGGGATTGCACCGGACCCGGCCGCAGCACGCCCGCAACGTTCGCCAATATTTCAATAGGCCCCATGTCGCGTTCAACGGCGGCGATGATATCATCGACAGCCGCACTGTCAGATACATCTGCGGCAAACCCCTGCGCCTGCACGCCTTTTTGCCGAAGTCTGTCAGTAAGCCCGAGAAGCAGGTCTTCATTTGTATCTATAGCTGCCACATTTACGCCTTGTTCAGCAAGGGCAAGCGCTGTTGCTTCTCCGATGCCTTGAGCGGCGCCGGTGACAACGGCCGTTTTCCCTTTCATTCCCAATGCGTCCATATTATCATTCCCCTTCTATATTGATAATGATTATCATTATCAACTATGATTCAAGACAATCATATCCAAATCAAAACACGCAGTCAATTAGAAAATTAGAATCAGCCGCATTTAGTTCGAAGGGCCTGTTTTTTCTCATGCGGGAGAATACGGGGTATGCGGTCCTCCCGGATTCAGGCAGAAACGCAGGGCCCTGCTGATTAAAACGGGCAGGACAGAAATATGGCCCTCTCCTTCAAACTCGCTGTATTCAGCACGGACTCCATCATCTTCAAATCCGGATAATAAAGAGTACAGCGCCTCTGCGTGCTGCGGGATTCTGCTTTTATGTGTTTTTTCAATTTCTCCCGCAGCCAGCAATACGCTGACTTGAAGATTTTCCGCAGAGAGCCGGTCTGACAAACGCTCCGCTTTTTCCTGAATAAAACGCTTGTTCCAGTGAATTGACGGACTCCCGGCAACATAGGTCTGGAACATGTCCGGCCTCGTCAAAAGCACTTGCAGCACAAAAAGACCGCCCAGCGAATGGCCGAAAATCGTCTGCCTGCCTCTGTCGATCGGATAATCCCGCTCCATCGCGGGCTTTACTTCTTCTTCTATAAAACTCAGAAACGCTTCCGCCCCTCCCTGTTCGGGCCATGCCGCGCCGCGCGGGTGCACCGGCAGTTCTGATTCAGAAAGCGGCATCGTAAAATCACTGTGACGTTCGGCGGAAAACGGCTGATCTGTCGGGTAGCCGATTCCGACAATCACCGCCGGAACAACGCCTGTTTTTTCAGGCCGTCGGCTTTGCACCCGCAAAGCTTCGGCCATTGTGCCGAATACGGAATTCGCATCGAGCAGGTATATGACGGGGAAGCCGGATGCAGGCGGTTCTTCCTGAGGAAAAGAGACAAAGATACGATACGTACGGCCTCCTTTTGAGCGCATTTCTCTTACTTCTGTGCCCGGAACCGCGTATCGGCCGGCCGGCGCGAAACCCCGCTTTATTTGTTTTCCGTCCATTATGTGTTCATCCCCTTTGCGGCAATTGCTTTATCTATGCTTATTGATAATGATTTTCAATATCAAAAGACACCTCAAATAATAGGTTTTTTGCCAAACAAAGTCAATGGATTTTTGATATAAAAAAAGCACCTTATTTCAATAAGGTACCTAAGAACTATATAGTGATAGGGGCTTAATCCCATGTAAAGCGCTCATTCTTCCATGGATCTCCCCTCATATGGTAGCCGTTTTTCTCCCAAAAGCCGGGGTGGTTTTCCTTTGTGAACTGAATGCCGCGCAGCCATTTTGCGCTTTTCCAAAAATAAAGATGGGGGAAAACGCCTCTGAGCGGATAGCCGTGCTCTGGCGTTAACGGCTCGCCGTTATGCGCATATGCCAGCAGGGATGTTTCCCGCGCAAAATCAGAAAGCGGCAGGTTGGCCGTCCAGCCCTCTTCAGCGTGCAGAATGACGAATCCTGCTTCTTTGTGCACGCCCGCTTTCTCAGCGATGTCTTTGGCGCGTATTCCCTGCCAGATATTATCAAGACGGGACCAGCCCGTAACGCAATGAATATCATTTTTCACTTCGGCTTCAGGAAAGGCTTTGATATCTTCAAAGCTTAACAGCATAGGACGGTCAACAAGTCCGTACACTTGCAGATTCCATTTTGACATATCTTCATAATAAGGAACATTTCCGGCGTGAAGCACGGGAAACTTCGTTGTGACATTTTGGTTTGGCGGAATCCGTTCCGACTGTTTTGTTTGTTTCGTTTTCCCGAAAAACATATGGCTCCCTCCATTTAGTAAACCTGTATTAAATCTTTGTTGACAATCAATCACCCTTCGATTACGCTAATCTGGTACAAGTGTAAGGGGGAAAAACAAATGAAACAACGCAACCTTCGCGCGGGCGATATGGCGCTTATCGGCATGTTTGCCGCACTGATGGCCGTCGGCGCCAACATTACATCAATGGCTCCTTTTTTGCAAGTTGCGGGAATTCCGTTATCGCTGCAGCCTTTCTTTTGTCTGTTAGCCGCGATGCTTCTCGGCGCCAGACGGGCAGCCATTGCAATGACGGTATACGCATTGGCCGGACTCGCGGGGGCGCCTGTTTTCGCTCAATTCTCAGCAGGCTTTGCGCCGTTTATCGGAAAGAGCGGCGGATTTATTCTCGCTTATATCCCGGCGGCATTTGCAGCCGGATGGCTGCTGGAAAAAACAAAAAAACCCGGCCGCCTGCATTATGCATGGGCCTCTTTGATCGGTACCGCCGTCATTTATATCATTGGCACGACCTATACGTATATTGCGCTGAAATTATGGCTTCATGCTCCGATCAGCTACGGAATGGCCTGGTTTTACATGATATGGTTTTTCATAAAAGATATCGTTTTAGCACTGTTATTGGCATCAATCGCGCCTGCCGTTTACAGGTCTATTCATAAAGCGACGGGGTTCAGCAGAAACCCGGCGTAAGATGTTCTCAGCATACAAAAAGGCTCCCCTTTCCGGGAGCCTTTTTTTACAGAACAAGCGCGGCAATCCAGCCGAATATCACAAGCGGAATGTTATAGAAAATAAATGTCGGTACGCACGTATCCCAAATGTGGTGGTGCTGTCCGTCGGCGCTGAGGCCTGACGTCGGCCCGAGCGTACTGTCACTTGCAGGAGAACCCGCATCACCGACCGCGGCGGCCGCTCCGATTACGGCAATCGTCGCCATCGGACTGAATCCGAGCTGAGCGCACAGCGGGACAAATATGGTCGTAATGACGGGTACGGTTGCAAATGATGATCCGATTCCCATCGTGATTAATAAACCGACCACCAGCATCAGGAGCGCGCCTAATGATTGGCTGTGGCCGATAAAGCCTGTTGATGCTTTGACCAAGGAAGCCACATCACCCGTTTTATTCAATACATTTGAAAAACCGGCCGCAACAAGCATGACAAACCCGATAAAAGCCATCAGAATCATGCCGTCCGTGATCAGCTTATCCGCTTCATTGCGCTTCATGACTCCGCTGATAAACAGCGTAAACAAGCCGGCAAGCGCACCCATGATCATACCTTCCACTCCGAGCACTTGTGACAGATAGAGCTGAACGGCAAGCGACACGGCAATGGAGATCAAGGCGATGGCAATGCTTTTTTTCGTATAAGGAGAAGACGATAGTCCGGCAATCTCCTTCGTCTCATATTTCTTCGGTTTCCGGAAGACGATGACGGCTAAAATTAAACCGACTACCATCCCGGCCGTCGGAATGATTAAAGCATACGGGATATCACTGAGCGGCACCTTTAAACCGGCTGACGCCATATTATCTCTCAGCATCCCCTGGAAAATCTGTCCGAATCCGACAGGCAGAACGATATAAGGCGCAGTCAGTCCGAATGTCATCACACACGCGATCAGTCTGCGGTCTATTTCAAGTTCGTTAAATATTTTTAAAAGCGGCGGAATCAATACAGGAATAAACGCAATGTGAACGGGCACCACGTTTTGCGAGAAACAGGATATGATTAAAATAATCAGTACGATTAACACTTTTGACAGTGCTTTTTTCCGCGAATCTTCCTTTTTTCCAATTAGTTTGACAGACGCTTCCACCATTGCATCGGGAAGCCCCGTCTTTGTCAGCGCCGCGGCAAATGCTCCGAGCAGCGCGTAGCTGACCGCGACGGTGGCATTTCCGCCGAGACCGTCCGTAAAAGCCTTCACCGTCTCTCCTAGGCCTAAGCCGCCGGTCAGCCCGCCGGCAAGCGCGCCGATCATTAAAGCTATAATAATATTGACACGCAGCAGGCTTAAGACGAGCATAAGCAATACTGCGACAACAACAGCATTCATTGATGAGTCCCTCCAAAAATCCTTTAGTTTGCTAATGTAGTAGATAATTAAAGTTACCATATATTCTGCGCTTTAGTCAACTAAAGATTTTGGAAATCAAAAAACCCGCTGCATCAAGGCAGCGGGATGCTGTTATCTTTCGGGCGTAAAGCGCTCAGTCAAAACAGCCAACGTCCTTGCCATGACGCCTGTTGCGCCGGCAGGGCCGAAGCATGTCGCTTTATTCGCCGTTGCGGTTCCCGCAATATCGAGATGAACCCACGGCGTGTTTTCCGCGAATTCACCAATGAATGCCCCCGCCATAATCGCGTGGCCTTCTCTTCCCGGAGAATTGTTCAAATCAGCCATCTGACTGTTTCTCACCCGTTTTTTATCCTTTTCTGTAATCGGAAGCTGCCAGATCGGCTCGCCGGATTCTTTCGCCGATTCCGCCACCTGTTCATAAAACGCGGCGTGATTGGTCATGGCGCCCGTCATTTCGTTCCCTAACGCGACAATGACACCGCCCGTTAACGTTGCGACGTCTACAAGGACAGAGGCTCCGTGCTGCTTGGCGTATGTGATGCCGTCGGCAAGCACGAGACGCCCTTCCGCATCGGTGTTCAGGATCTCAATGGTTTTTCCGCTGAGCGAAACGATGACATCATCCGGCTTCATAGCATCAGACGAAATCATGTTGTCCGTAGACGGTATGACGGCGAGCACGTTTTGTTCAGGCCGCAGTTCGCCGATAATTTCCATTGCCCCTAATACCGAGGCGGCCCCTCCCATATCGCTTTTCATGCCGACGATGCCGGTTTTCGGCTTAATTGAATATCCGCCCGTATCAAAGGTAATTCCTTTACCGACCAGGCCGATAACGTCTTCCCACTGATCTTTGCCCTGATACTTCAGAACGATCATTTTCGGCGGTTCGGATGAGCCCTTGTTAACAGCAAGCAGCCCGCCCATGCCGAGCTCTTCCATTTCATCTTTTTCTAAAATTTCACACTCGAAATCGTATTTTGCCGCAAGCTCGGCGGCATATGACGCCAAATCAGTGGCCGTCAGCATATTACCCGGCATATTCACAAGCGTGCGGGCTGAATTCGTCCCTTGGCCGTATGCCGCTCCGACGTTCAGGCCGGCCTGCACTTCCCTCAGGTCTTCTTCGGTCACGGCGCAGACTGATTTCAGTTCCTGATCCGGCTCATTTGATTTATGTTTATAATCCTGCACTTCGTAAACCGCAAGCAGACAGCTTTCTGAAAGCGCATGAGCGGCATCGGCGGCAGGCACTTCCCCGGAGACGAATGTATCGAGCAAAACGGATACTTCCTGTTTTTTATCTTGATGAATCTGCTGAAATACTCGTGCAAAGCATTCTTTCGTATCTTCAAACGAATAATCCGCTTCTCTTCCCAGGCCGATAAAATAAATACGTTTCATACCGGTCGCAGCCGGAGGGTATACTTTTGATACACGATTGCGTTTGGCGGACACATCACCATCCTTTAACAGCTGGGTCAGATGACCGTCCAATTTATCATCCAATTCCTTCGTAAATCCGTTCAGCGTGCTTTTTTGAAAAAGACCGATGACCAGTGTTTCGGGATGCCGCAGTTGATCAGATGCATAAAACATGAGTACACACTCCTTATGTGGGTATTTATTATGTAAAGTGGTATAATGAAAAAACATTTTTCATTGATTTTATTTTACCAAACTAAGGGCGTTTTCTGCAGTTTTTCGATACGATCGGAATCAGCAGATACAGAAAGGATGTTGCATATGGATGTACTTATGAATTTTCCTTTACTGGCGAGTTTTGCCGCCATTATTTTTGCCCAAGTTGTAAAAGTGCCTATTCAATTTATCGTATCAAAAAAACTTGACTGGTCTCTTGTGACGAGCACCGGCGGCATGCCGAGCTCCCATTCCGCTGCCGTCACCGCGCTGTCAACCGGAGTCGCTTTGGAACAGGGACTGGATTCGCCCCTGTTTGCAGTCGCCGCGATTTTCGCCGTCATTACGATGTTCGACGCTACAGGTGTCAGGCGGCATGCGGGTGAACAGGCGACGGTCATTAATAGACTGGTCATCGACTTTAATCGGTTTGTCAGCGAAGCGAAGGACTTTCAGAAAGCGGAAGAGAAGGAAAAACAGAAGAAACTGAAAGAACTGCTCGGCCATCAGCCGATTGAAGTCTTCTTCGGCGGCGTCACCGGTATTGTGCTGACATTGATTTTAGATTATTTCTTTATGTAAAAAACGCTTCAGCGGATGCTGAAGCGTTTTTATTCTTTTACCGTTTTGTATTGATTTCTGAACACTTGCATCGACTTTGTTTCGTTCAGCTTTACAAGTTCGTCCTCGGTCACTGTGCCGTTCCCTTTTTTAATCATGTAGACCTCAAGTGTTTTTTTGCCCCAATTGTTATAGACGTCCTTGACGGTGTCAAAGTAGAGGTCAAGGCGGCTGCCTTTAATTTTTGAGCCGGTATCGGCGACAACCCCGTAACCGTAATTCGGTATAAACAGAATCGTCCCGATCGGGAAAACAGACGGATCGGCCGCAACAGTTGAATATAAATCGCGTTTGACCTTCACGCCTGAATATGTAATTCCGTACTGCGGATGACCCGGAGATTTTCCGGTAGATTCCGCTCCGGCGGTATAACCGGTGGCCGTCACCTTTTGTGACGGATAGCGTTCCCAGTCAAAAGCTTCTTCCAGCGGTTTCATCCTGCCTGATGCCTTCTTTTCCGGCTGATTCTGTAAGGATTGAAACGGAGTGCCCATGTTTTTCAAAACGGCGCCGCGATGCTCGGTCATCCAATTTGTCAGATCCTTTGCTTCAACACCGGTTATGGAAAAGTATGTCGCATGGCATGCGCCCAAAAAGAGCACGATCATGAATACGCGTCTGATTATCGTCAATCTGAAATCACTCTCCTCCGAGTCATTGTTCCCAACTCGGTGAGGTGCTATACAAAAAGCGCCGCGGCACAAAAAAACTTTCTCAAATAAGAAAGCGGCTTAAAACATTTGATATCCTCTTTTTCTGAGCGCCTTTATGGCAATGCCTGACGTGATAGCTCCCGCCAGTCCGCCCGCCAAAATCACGACATCCGCAACCGCTAATGACATGATACGCTGAAACAGGCTTTGAAAGGATTCCCCCGGCGCCTGCACGTAACTGATCATCTTTTTATTGCTGATAATGAAAAGGCATACAATCGGATAGACAACAGCCATAATCCACGACATTCTAAGCAGCATGTTCAACAGAAAGCCTATGCCAAAAAACAGTACGAAAAATAGTACGATTGAGATCAGGACAACCGGCAAACTAATCACAAACATCCACCCCCTACAGCACTTTCAGTGTACCTCGGGGGCGGTAAAAAAGTCAACGTCTGGAAAAATCAGCGTCTCTCTTTGCCGCTTCCCTGGCAGGAGGGACATGTTTCGGAGCCGCCAAGAAGCAATTGAAAATACCCTTTACCTGAGCAGAACGGACACGCCGCCGTGCTTTTTGCTGTCGTTTTCATGCGGATCACCCTTTTTCTTAATTTTCTGATAATATATCATATTTACTTGTCAAGCACCAAGTCAGAATATGTAACAAAATAACTCATGTAAGCGAAAACATTTATTTTTTTCTTTTACATTCTTTTGATAGCGCTCTTTTTTAAAAGAAGAGAAAACCCGCGGCCGCGGGTTTTCAGAAGAATTTAAACTTCCCTTTTTTCAGCGTCAGGCCCAGCCCGCCAATCATAAAGAGCGAGCGGTTGTCAATGACCTTTTTCATAAAGGACGCCGGCGTGCCTTTGAGCTTCCTGCCGTATACGACTCCGACAGCGTTATGCTCACCGAGGGAGGCAACGGTTCCTTTAATGTCAGGCTTGAACTCTTCAAGCTGGCCTCCTTTAATCAAACCGCCCAGATTTTTGGCGACCGTTTCTCCTTGCTGCATCGCGATCTGAGCAGTCGGCGGGTACGGCCGTTCCGTCTCTTCATTGATAAAGAGCGAGCTGTCGCCGAGTATAAAAACGTCATCATGTCCCGGCGCCCGAAGATCAGGGTTGACCTTGACACGGCCGCGCATATTTTCAAAACCCGCTTCCTCCACGATCGGATGTCCGCGCACGCCCGCCGCCCAGACAACGGTCTGGGATTTGATTTCTTCCGGCTCTTCATCTTTCTTGCCGACTGTGACACCGTCTGCGCGGCATTCTTGAACCGCGGTGCCGATTTTAAATTCAACGCCTTTGCTCTCAAGGTATTGAACGGCGTAATCGACAAGCTCCGGATCAAATCCCGGCAAAACCGTCGGGGCGGCCTCGACACAGACGATCCGGACGAGACTTTCATCTATATCATAATATCTGCATAACTCCGGCTTGCGGTTCGCAAGCTCACCGAGAAATTCAATTCCCGTAAAGCCCGCTCCGCCGACAACGATGGTTAAGCGGTCAGGGCGTTTTTCGGCCTCCGTATTGTATGTCGCAAATTGGAGCTCAATATGGTCTTTCAGCTGGCGCGACGTATTAATATTCGCGATCGGAAAAGCGAATTCTTTTAAGCCTTTAATCCCAAATGTTTCAGGGACGGCGCCAAGCCCGATGACAAGATAATCATAAGGGATGTCCCCTTGTGAAAGCGTCACCTTTTTATTTTGCACATCTATCGCTTTTACGGTATCCTGCACAAATTTGACCCGTGATTCATTGATTACATCTTTTATTTGATATCTGCAGCGATCATGATGCAGCGTTCCTGCGCTCGCTTCATGCATCCATGTCGTTTCATAATGATAATTGTGTTTATTGACCAAAGTAATGTCAGCGTCATTTGCCCCGATATGCTTCGGAAGCCTTGTTACTGTCATTAATCCACCATAACCTGCACCTAAAACCACGATTCTGGGTTTATTCAATGCCATCACATCCACCTTCTTTTTTTTGCTGTTAGACGCATAATCAAATCAACATTTGTATTAGCTTCAGCTTATTGGCGGGATTTTATGAAATGAAATATAAAATTTTTTAGAAAACCGCACATGTCTGCATATCACCATACTATCCGGAAAAATCAGAAAACATTCAGGAAAAAACAGATTGGAATTTGTCCCCATATTAGCGGCGGCCGCAATTTTTTTCAAGAATGAAGCGGCCGGGCGGTTTTCGGCACTCGTCATCCTTTTAAATTGTATGTTATAATTAATAACAATTTTCAATTAGGAGGCAATTTGGTATGCAAGAGGATTCAAAGGTTTACGATATTACGGTCATCGGCGGCGGCCCGGTCGGCCTGTTTACCGCTTTTTACGGGGGAATGAGACAGGCGAGCGTCAAAATCATCGAGAGCCTGCCTCAGCTTGGCGGCCAGCTCAGCGCGCTGTACCCTGAAAAATATATTTATGATGTAGCCGGATTCCCGAAAATCCGCGCCCAAGAACTTGTGAACAATTTAAAAGAGCAAATGGCAAAGTTTGATCAGACCATCTGCTTAGAGCAGGCCGTTGAATCTGTTGAAAAACAGGCGGACGGTGTGTTTAAGCTTGTCACGAATTCAGAAACGCATTATTCAAAAACGGTTATTATCACCGCGGGAAACGGCGCATTTAAGCCGAGAAAGCTTGAGCTGGAATCAGCGGAACAATATGAGGGCAAAAACCTGCACTACTTCATTGACGACCTCAATCAATTCGCAGGCAGACGCGTTGCCGTTCTGGGCGGCGGCGATTCCGCGGTTGACTGGGCGCTCATGCTTGAGCCGATCGCGAAAGAAGTCAGCATCATCCACCGCCGTGATAAATTCCGCGCGCATGAGCACAGTGTCGAAAACCTTCATAATTCTAAAGTCAACGTGCTGACACCGTTTGTTCCCGCTGAACTTGTCGGTGAAGACCGGATCGAACAGCTCGTTCTCGAAGAAATGAAAGGCGACCGTAAAGAAATCATCGAAATTGATGACCTGATCGTAAACTACGGCTTTGTTTCTTCTCTCGGCCCGATTAAAAACTGGGGCCTTGACATCGAGAAAAATTCCATCGTCGTCAAAAGCACGATGGAAACGAATATTGAAGGCTTCTTTGCCGCCGGAGATATCTGCACATATGAAGGCAAAGTCAAGCTGATCGCCAGCGGTTTCGGCGAAGCTCCGACAGCCGTGAACAACGCGAAGGCTTACATGGACCCGAAAGCGCGCGTCCAGCCTCTGCATTCTACAAGCATGTTTGAAAAATAATATAAAAAAGAGTCTGTGTCATACCGGCACAGACTCTTTTTTATTTAAACATCCAAATATAATTCATGACGGTTCCGACAACGAGCGCAATGACAAGCGCCGACACGACCCAAATCGTGCCTAAAATAATCCGGTCCTGAATTTTCTGGGCTTTCGGGCTGTGCCCGGGCTGTTTTTGTTCCACACCGGCCCCTCCCTTCTTTGCAAATCTATCTATCGTAACAAATGTCTTACCACACCCAATACTACTATGATAACCAAACTGCAAATGGATGACAAGCTGACCGCATATGAGGCAGCATGAAATCATTTGACATTCCTGACAAAACAAAGTACATTATAAAAAGACGAACATTTTAATTTTATTTAATTCTATCATTCGCTTTTAGGGGTGTTATATATGGAAAATGTATTTGATTACGAAGATATTCAGCTGATTCCTGCAAAATGCATTGTGGACAGCCGATCTGAATGTGATACATCAGTTACATTGGGCGGACACACGTTTAAACTTCCGGTCGTGCCGGCCAACATGCAGACGATTATAGATGAAAACATCGCGGCCTGGCTCGCGGAAAACGGGTATTTTTATATCATGCACCGCTTCGAGCCGGAAAAACGCCTGGCTTTTGTCCGGGATATGAAAGTGCGCGGACTGATTTCTTCCATCAGTGTCGGCGTGAAGGAAAATGATTATGAATTCATCCGGGAGCTGAAAGCACAGGAGCTTGTGCCGGATTATATTACCATTGATATCGCGCACGGCCATTCCAATGCCGTGATCAGCATGATTCAATTTATTAAAGAACATGTCCCGGAAAGCTTTGTCATCGCAGGGAATGTCGGGACGCCTGAAGCCGTAAGGGAGCTGGAACGCGCGGGCGCTGACGCGACAAAAGTGGGAATCGGCCCCGGGAAAGTCTGCATCACCAAAATTAAAACCGGCTTCGGAACCGGCGGATGGCAATTAGCCGCGCTTCGCTGGTGCGCGAAAGCGGCGAGCAAACCGATCATTGCTGACGGCGGCATCCGCACGCACGGCGATATTGCGAAATCCATCCGATTCGGCGCATCCATGGTCATGATCGGATCATTATTCGCCGGCCACGAAGAATCACCGGGACAAACGATCGAAATCGATGGAAAGCTGTACAAAGAATATTTCGGCTCCGCTTCTGAATTTCAAAAAGGCGAAAAGAAAAACGTCGAAGGCAAAAAAATGCATGTCGAACATAAAGGGTCTTTACAGGACACGCTGGTTGAAATGGAGCAGGATCTGCAATCTTCCATCTCTTACGCCGGCGGCAATACACTCGAAGCCATTCGTAATGTCGACTACGTGATCGTAAAAAACTCTATTTTCAACGGCGACAGATTTTAACACGCAGCAGGGCCGCTCAAAGATAAAAAAATGACATTCAATATGAATGTCATTTTTTTCATTAAATACCGAAATAAAGAGCCGCACTGGCCAACAGATTAATCACAAAAATAAACAAAAAGATGTAACGAATGAATTTATTTTGCACCGGAGCAAATATAAAGAGATATAGTCCTGCCACCCCAAAAGTAAGAACAGGAAACAGCCACTCAAAGGATAAAGAAATGATATAACCGATAATCATAACAATCGGCACACCGATTAATGATAATTTACTTCTCATATGATTTCTGCCCCTTTTACTTAAAAATTGGTGTGATGTAAGCTTCAATAATGGCAGCGGCGATCAGCAGACAAATAATTATGAGCACCAATATTCCAATATGCCTGAACATTGAAGCCATTATCTTTTTTTCCTTAGAAAAACACAGCCTGATAACCAATTCAACGCCCTTAAAACCAATGGCGCCACTTAATAATAACGCGGGAACTTCAAATATACCATGAGGAATTAGCAGTAAAAAAATCTGATAAAAAGGAACCCCGCTATGCAGATTTTCTATAATAGAGCCGCTTAAAATAAACCCGTTGGTGAATAAATAAAAGATTGAGGTCAACCCAAAGGTAAAAAAACCCGCGGCTAAAAACAGACAAGCGATTGCATTGTTTTTCAGCAGTTCAACCGCGCCTGACGAGCCGTTGTAAGACGCGGTTGAAACAAAGTGATCGGAAAAAAACGCAGCGATCACACCGCCTGAAAAAAACAGCAATGACGCGGTTAACGGAATGACGGACGTCCTGATTGCCGGCAACATGCGGTTCATCATGTATAGATACTCTCAGCCAATTCTTCAATCTCTTCTAATGAATGCTCGGATGACTGATACTCCGCAGCAAAAACGCCTTCATGTATAATACCGATCGTATCACACAGCGAATGCGCCAGCTCCAACAGGTGGGTCGATAACAGGACCGTATGCCCCTGCTTGACGTACTCCTTTAATAACGTCCGTATCGTTTTACCGCTGATTAAATCAATGCCCGTCAGCGGTTCGTCAAGAATTAATATCTTTGGCTGATGAATGAGCGCAGCCGCAATTGATAATTTTTGTTTCATTCCATGTGAATATGTTTTAATCAGCTGATTTCCGTCTTGAGCAAGCTTCAGCGTCTCTAACATATTCTTTATATACTCATTTGTCCGCTGAGACGGTACTTCAAACATCTCCGCTGTAAAACGCAGGTATTCGACTCCCGTTAAGTAATCATATAAAAAGGCATGGTCGGGCACAAAACCGATATCAGCCGATATTTGCCCCCCCTCTTCTGAATCCAGTTCCTTACCGTCAATCATGACGCTGCCTGAAGTCGGTTTAAGCAGGCCCGAAATGATTTTCAAAGTCGTTGTTTTCCCGACTCCATTAGTCCCCAGCAAAGCATAAATTGAGCCTTTTTTCACCTCAAACGAAATATCTTTCAACACCTGTTTTTCACTATAGTTTTTTTGTATATTCACTAATTTAATCATTGTTCGCAAACCTTTCCGCCATATTGATTCTGCGAAGAAACAGAAACATGACTCCATAGTTTAATAGTGTGAACAGGACAAAAATACCTGATGCAGAATGAATAAGCATCGTTTCAAGTTCCGGCTTTTTATAGATAAAATACGACGTGATCGCAGCGATTTGAAGCGACACAATGAAAATGAAAGATCCGTATAAGTTGTTATACGTCTTTGCTTTCCCCGCTTCTCCAATTTCGTACATATGCTCCCAGTTTTTCTTAGGATACAGGGCGGTGCTTGAAATCTGGACAAGACTGTATAAAAAACCCGAACATAAAAACACAATAAACAAGTAAATCGTCAGCGCAGCGGAAGACGGAAAAAACACCGTAATCAAAATGGTGATGATGAACGAATAGATAAGAGCGGCGAGATTATAAATACATACTTTCGGAAACACCAGCTGCCACGCATGTTTGATATTCCGGTGAAACAGATGCTGATTTTTTATTTCTCCGTCAACTGATAATACTGTTTTGAGCGCATCTCCGACGAGCTGATACGAAAAGTTCGCAATGATAACCGCCGCAGACACGATGGCGGCTGCCGAATACCCGATAAAATGATGCGATAGAAGCGGAATACAAAAACCTAAAAACAGCATGAACAAATACATCATACTGCCGAAGTTCCTGATAAAAAACCCGTCAATTCTCGATAAGAACAGCAGATCCTTTTGAAAAACGGCATGAAATATTTTGTTATTTCTATATAATTTCAGCTTTGGCGCAAAATCTGCGTTTGTCAAAAACATATAAGGAATAAGGTCCATTTTCTTCAGCGTGGCCGACCACAGTTTAAACATCCCCGCCGTTAAAAGGACGGCGGCCGCAAACACCGCAGCGAAAACGAGCACGGAATGTGAGCGGAATGCTAACCATACATACGGCGTATTCATGAGGATGTTCCGGAAAGCCGGTGACTCCGTAAAGCTTGAAATATCCTTTGCGGTATACTCCCCAAACACGAGAAGATAAACGGCATACCCAATTGCAAGCGGAACCAGCAAGCTGATGCTGAATAAAATGCCTTTCATGATTTTCAAGTAAAACAATTTGCTCCACATATTTGTAAGAAGATAAACAACATAAGAAAACAGCATAGATAAAAATAAATTGAGAAGAAAATAAACGAAGCCCAAGAAAAATACGATGACCGCCGCAGACCCGGTCATGCCTGCGCTTGATAAAAACAAAAAGACCGGAAAAACAAAAAGATACCATACGAAAATGGTTTTTTTGATCGCCTGGCCGGCAAAAACAGAAAACAGCTGTAAAAAACGAACCTTTTTTAATTGATGAATGACCTTGCGCGTATCCAGCAGAAAGGCATTGTGGTGTTCTTTAAAGAAGCCGGCAGCCCAAAACAGCTGCTCAAGTGAAACGGCGATTAAAACAAATTGCCCCCATGCGCTGAGGGGCAGCTGAATCAGTTTTGTCCCGAATACAACACCGCATCCCAGGAAAACGAGATATAAACATAACAGAGAAATAATAATGGCAGACAGCAGTTTGCTGTTGAGTTGAGGAATGCCCCAATCTTCCTTTCTTTTTCGAAACGATGACAGGGTATTATATTTGATAAGAGCCGCAATTTGTTTGACTATCATACTTTCAATCCTTACATATGTATTTGGGAGAGAGGCTCTTTTTGCAGCTTGTACAAAAAGAGCAATTATTTATTGATCGATTTTACCAAGCAGCTGCGTATTTTTTGCCGTATTTCTTAATCATTGTTTTTGCTGTTGCAACGATTGCATAAGAAATCGCGCCTGCGCCTGTAACGATACCGATGAGAGAAATGATAGAAGCAATTGTTGATGCCGCATCAATAATATCAATTGCTTTTTTAGCTGCTGCTGTAGAGATGCCTAGAGTTGAAGCTAATTCAGCATTGGCTGAGAATGCATGAGCCGCCGCCACGTTTAATTCAGTTCCCGTTAATAATAGTGCATAAACCAATGTTGCTGCAGCAAGAGCCGCGCCAAACAAAATGAAAGACTTTTTATTAGATTTTACTAAGTTCATCATAACATCTCCCTACTCTGTTTTTTTAATTTATAATAAAATTCAGCTTAATTGACTCTCTCCCGAGCTAAATTTTATCCGCCATAAAATAGTTTAAGAAAATAGTAAAGAGTTTTAGTAAAACAAAACATCCAGTCAAAATGATTCTCTTGCCTTTACTGAGATCGGTCAGTTTTCCCGCAGCAGCATAAAGAGCCGCGATTGATATGAGCAGAAATGGATCCAGCAGCTGCAGACTCAAGCTGGTGCCGCCGGCAGAATATATAAGCGAGGAATCAGCCGTTAAGTAGTTAACAACTGAAAGAATCAACATTTTAAATGCCGAGATTAAAGAAGTCAGCGTATATAGAAGCAAATATATTTTTTTCGGTTTTTTTGTACCGAGAATAAAAGCGGCAACGAATAACAGAAATCCGCCTATCAGAATTTCCACAAAAGTTGTGAAGATCATAAACCCTTGCAGAAACATGACAATCGTACGAACACTTTTCTCCCCGATATCGTAGGTATTTTCTCCGACGGAAGAATAATACGACTGCAGAACTTTATCTGAAATACTGAATTGGAAGAGTAATGAACAGATCAAAATGATGAAAAAAGAACTTAAAAATATTTTTTTATTGCTCAATTGACCTATCATATTATCATCCTTTTCTTACAAAATAAATTAACTATTCTATACTTTTACAATTTAGTTTAATCCTATCAAAAAATCAATATCCTTTCGAAAAATATGACTTTAGAACGTGTTGACAAAGAGCACATCTTTCAGAGTTTTTGGTGCTATGTACCCTTTATTTTTTTTCGAATTTGCAAATAGTATGATTTAGACAATTGATTTGAAGTTTTAGGAAGAACCTGTCGAAAGAGACGCAGGATATAAAAAAGGAGGATATCGTCATGTATCCTCCGGATGTATGATCGCCAGCACCTGATGATCTTCCCATTTTCCATTTATTTTTACTTTTTTTCTCGCAATGCCTTCTTTATGAAAGACAGCTTTTTCGAGCACCCGGATTGACGCCTTATTGTTCGGCATGACTCCGGCTTCTATCCGATGCAGTTCCAGCTCATTGAATGCATAATCGACTGCCAGCTTGACAGCCTTCGTCGCATAGCCTTTCCCGTTATATTTGCCATCTAAAAAATAACCGATAAAAGCGCTTTGGAGGGAACCCCGAACCACCTGAAAAAGGCTGATCGTGCCAATCAGGGCCTGATCCTGAAGAAAAATGCCGAAGCTGTATTCAGTATCATTTTCCGCATTCTTCAGTGATTGTTCAATTCGTTTTTTCCGGCCTTCCAGCGTATAAAAATCCCCTTGTCTCGACATGGCAAACCGTTCAAAAAACATGCGGTTCTCCCTCTGCAAAACCAGTTCCTGCTCTGCATCATTCAAGCTGAGCGGCCTGATATCAACGCTGTTTCCTTCCTGCATATGCATCGCCGTCCTTTTGTTTTGATCAGAAACGTTTTTTTAATTGCCTCTCACCCATATGATACGGTACGCTTTATCGCATCAAGAAAATTCCAAGACTTTACGTTCACCTTTCCTTTCGTGACCTATGTCTGATGTGAGTAACCGAAACGGAAGCACAAGGTTCTTTTGTTGACTTAAACCGTGCTTTAAGCCGTATCATCATATTGTGACAAGGAAAGAATAGTTTTGGCGGGTTTCCCGATGATCTAAAAATCAATTTTACAGAATCACTGCTGTCTTATTTCATGCCTATTTGCGGGATGAATATATTGATTGGATCAAAGCTGAAATGTTGACAAAGAAATGTAAAAACAATCGGAAAAGAGGAGTTAATATGAAACTGACGGGAAATACAATACTGATTACAGGCGGAAATGCCGGAATAGGATTGGCTTTCGCAGAACGGTTTTTAAAAGCGGGAAATAAAGTCATCGTGACCGGACGGCGTGAGCACGCTCTTCAAAAAGCAAAGGAAACATACCCGGAACTTATTACATATGTCAGTGATTTGAGCATTCCATCTGAACGTATATCACTGTTTGATTGGGTGAAAAAAAATTATCCGGAAGTGAATGTGTTAGTAAACAACGCGGGGATTCAACAACGTTTTCATGTGCTGAAAGCGGATGCGAAGGACAATTGGGACTATTTCAATAAAGAAATCACAACGAACATTGAAGCTCCCTTCCACCTGTCTATGCTGTTCGCTCCGTTTTTTGCCGGAAAAGAAGATGCGGCTTTCATTAACGTCTCTTCGGGATTGGCTTTTACACCGCTTGCCATTGCACCGATCTATTCAGCAACGAAAGCGGCGCTTCATTCATTTACAATGAGTCTGAGACATCAGCTTTCTGATTCATCTGTAGAAGTGATTGAAGTTGCGCCTCCGGCGGTGAATACAGATTTAGGCGGAGCAGGGCTGCATACGCAAGGGGAACCGCTGGATGAATTCGCTGATGGGATTTTTAAAGGACTGAAAGAGGGCAAACAAGAAATCGGATATGGTTCTTCAGAAGAACGGCTGCGCATGTCACGGGATAAAGCCGATGAACATACGGCAAATATGTACCATGCGATGAAACATACAATCGAATAACCTCTTTGAAAAAGGAAAACCCGCTTCTGTTGAGCGGGTTTTCCTTTTATTAAACAGATAAACGCCTTTTTTAACAATGGTGCAAGCGCCACCGAAAGAAAGACGTCATATTTTTTCATCCTAATAATGGCGGGTTGACCCTTAGCACTCTTCCGGCGTACCGGCGTTTTTGGCCGTGCGGAAAGATGAACCGCAGCCGCAGGAAGCGATGGCATTCGGGTTGTCAATGGTGAATCATACGATCAGTTTACGTTAGATGAAAACTCGATCATATCAACGTTTATATACGCATTGTACGATTGTTATTGTTCGGTTAGATTGTTAACGCCGCATATTCCTAGCGACGAATCTCGTTAACAACATAATACCCAAACTTTCCTCGAATGACAAGCGTTGTTGTCCACATGTGCACAAAAAAACGCCCCATCCGGTTAAGGACGGGGCTGTTTATCATTTCGTAATTCCCTCGCGCGCTTTCATCAGGCGGAGATCGCTTTGTATTTCTCGAATGTAACTAGATTCGGATTCCTTGTGGTGTAAAATACGAGCTAGCCCGATCAGCACGCTGCCAAAGAAAGCCGATCCTAAAAAGGAAGCCGTGGCGTAAATCCACCGTAGCGGATGCGGTTCGGCATACGTATAGCCTTCCGATAAGCCCGGTGTATATGTTTTCAAGCCGAATCCAAGATACAAAAACGCGATAATACCTACTGCAAGTATAGCAAATCCAACGCATTGAATAAATTTAACCAAATTCCACGCCTCCCCTATTCGTAGTTAAATTATACTATCCGACCAACTTTTTCCGCAATACCTGTTCGTTATGTAAACGGACACCTACGTATTCATACGCAAGCGCCCGCAAAAAGTTCCGTTACTTTAGGGTTCCGTATGCACTTTCGAGACATCCCTGTGCGATTACAAGGCTTGCGAGGATTTTATAATTTACAAATATCTTCTGCGCATCCGGGGCGATTTTCTTTATAAAATCTGTATTACTCAAACGCTACCACCTCCCGTCTCTCATCCGTTCTAAATCATATCCGTCCTGCTGAATACGACTGATGTGCGGCTCTACAATACGGCCAACAACTTCACTATCCATCACGATAGGAGCGCCACCCTTCGTCTTAATCGCCTGCTCAATCGATCCGAGCGCGCGCAGCATATCCGAGGATAAGCCAGAATCTCCTCCGAGTCCCGTCGTGTGTCCTGCGTCTATCATCCGCATAAGATTCGCCTGTTGCGCTTCAGTAAGCACCATTTCGTTTCGTAGGGCCCGGATATCGACTTCGTGGCTCATCGGATTAGCGAATTGAGACGCTAATCCGCCGATGTGAAGTTTATTGATCTGTCCGAGGCCGATAATGCCGCCGGTGTGGTAGGCTACTTCCTGACCTCCGTGACCGTGCGTTTTCTTAAACGTTTTCTTCGAAATCTTAATCTCTTCGCCGGCCGTATTATACGTGACTAGAACTTTTTTGTTTACATCTTTGCCAAGCTCGCTGTTCATCCGTTGTGCTTCTTCGGTGATATCTTGAACGCGCCCCTTAGCAGTCCGGAGGTTAGCTATTTCGTCGTCGATCGCTTTTACGGCATCCTTATATTTCTTCTTCTTTCTGTCCGCCGCATTGGTGTTATTGACAAGGTTTGCTCTTGCAGCCTGTAGACGGCCGATTTCTTCGTTGAGTACCTTAACACCTTCGCCCTTTTTCGCGGTTAATCCAACTTGCCGGAGCTCAAGGTCGATCATTTTCTGACGAATAGTATCCAGCTTAGATAATTCTTCATTCACCTTACCAAGCTCGGTCTTTTTAGCTGAAATTTTCTGTAAGCTGGTGTCTAATTGGCTTCTTAGAGTCTTTAAGGTCCCTTTCTGAACTTCAAGGACAGTCTCTTGTGAAGCTACTTCTTTCGTGTTTCCTTCGAGTTTAGCGTCTCTTATATTCCCTTCAGTTTTTTCAATTAGAGCAAGCTGATCCGCTACCTCACTCTCGCTTTTGTGTCTCTCTTTTGTCAGGTCTTTTATTTCTCCTGTAAGCTGCTTCTGCTTACTTAGGTTGTCTTCATAATTTTTATTTGCGAGGTTTTTCTGCTTTTCCAGATCTAGTCGCAGATCTTCCGCCTTTTCCTCAGTCAGCCGCTTTAACGCCTTAGTATTTTTCGCGAACGCATTACCTTGATCGGTGATCGCAGCGCTTGTTTGCGGTGCCTTCTCTAAAACCTTGTCGTTAAGCGACAGATAGCGATCAAATTCACTGTTTGTCAGTCCGGATTTCTTACGCAGCCCTTCCTGCTCTTCCTTCATACGCTTAATTGCGTCGGAATCCGTTTCCGCTTTAATTCGGTCGTTCAAATCGAGGTAATACGCAAATTCATCCGCAGTCAATTTTGTCTTAGTCTGAAGTTTTTCAAACTCCGCAGATAAATCGTTAAGCGATTCAACTTCCTTCTGCTTAGCTTCAGCCGATTCTAAGCTCACGGTATTCATTTCGTCATAACCGGACTTGACACCGGCTAATAAGCCGCCAAGAATCGAAAGCCCGGTGATTACCCATCCGGCCGGACCCATCGCAACGAACAAACCCCGCACTGCGATTCCGAGTTTCATCATGGACGACGCAACCAGCGCCACAGCTGCCGCCGCGCCCGCCATTTCGAGGCCCGTCGTAATGATTCCCGGATTCAGTTCGCTAAGGAACTCGACCACCTTCGTACCGGTATCGACAATTTTTCGGAAAGTAGGTAAAAACTCGTTACCGATCGCAATTCCGAGACCGTCAAGCGCAGACGTAAACTGTTCGAATGACCCTTTGAGGTTATCCATCTGCGTTTTTGCTACTTTGTCCGCTGTCCCGCCGGCTTCCTTCAGCGACTTCGAATAGTTGCGCAGTCCCTTTTCTCCGACGCCCAAAAGCGTAACGAATCCGGAAGCCGCTTCAACTCCCACGAGCTGTGCCGCCGCGGCCGTTTTCTGCGCCGACGTCATCCCTTCGAATTGTTTCGAGATATGGCCGACGAGCTCTGGAATCGGCTTTAAATTTCCGTGCGCGTCCTTTACTTCGATGCCGTACTTTTTCATCGCCTTTGCCGACTGCCCTACCGGATTCGTAAGGTGCAAGAGTGACGCACGAAGCGCCGTACCCGCCATCGATCCCTGAATACCGGCGTCTGACATTTTCGCAACGGCCGTCGCAGTATCTTCGATGGAGTAACCGAGAGAGTGCGCGACAGGGGCGACGAATTTCATTGCATCGCCTAATTGCGGTAGATCCGTGTTGGCCGTCGTCATCGCTTTTACGAGTACGTCAACGGCATGCCCGGAGTCTTCCGCTTTAATGCCAAAGCCGGTCATGATATTCGAAACGATATCCGCTGAACGTCCGAGCCCTTCGCCCGAAGCCGCAGCCAAGTTAAGCACGGCCGGCAACGACCCCACTTGCGCTTTTACGCTGAAGCCCGCCATCGCGAGGTATTGAAGACCCTCGGCTGCCTCGACTGCGGTGTATTTTGTTTCGGCGCCCATCTTAGCCGCGATATTCTTCAGATCTTCGAAGTCCTGACCGGTCGCGCCGCTGATTGCTTTAACTCGCGACATGGCCTCCTCGAAGTCAGCCGCTTTTTTAACGGAAACACCGATACCGGCTACGACTGCGCCTCCGACCGCAAGCGAAGCCTTTTGGATGAGGCCCATTTGCTTCGACAAGTTTTCGGCTGATCGTCCCATTCTCGTCATGTCGCCCCTGACTTGCGTCTGTCTCCGCGACCAGTCATTCATATCAAGTACAAGGCGCGCCCGGATCTCACCTACCGTCGCTCCGCTCATTCTTTATCGCCTTCTTGCGAGCGATTGAAGAAAAGCACAATCTCCTCTGCGCTGTATTGATCTAAGACCTTAGTTGCTTCGACTATTTTTTCTCCCTGCTCGTCTGTAAAATCCCCGTCGCCTTTAAGGACTTTTTCTGTCACCCATTCGATAACACCGACTGCGTATGCGACTCTGTCCGCTTCTTCTTTCGTTACAAAAGGAATTACTTTTCCCATCTCATCCGCTCCTTTTAGGTAAAATAAAAAGGGCGCCCATTTCGGACACCCTTGCTTGATTCGTACTCTATTAAATTACTCTTGGCTGGAATACGCTTCTGGATTACGGAGATAGTCAGCCACCTGATGGCCGAACGTTTTAGTCGCAACATTATAATACTGATCATATTCCGGAATAAGTGGCTGATCTTTTTTACTCAATGCGGATTCCTTAATCTGTTGAGCTTGTTTTTGTTCTTCGGTAGACGCCACATTTGTCAGCTTCGTATTTATATGGCCGAGCTTTAGTTGGCTTGATACGTCTTTATTAACAAAAGAGGCTGCCAACGCCGGAAACTCAGCCATCATTTTCCGAGCAAAATACGGGTTATCAATCGTGTTGACGAAAGCTTCTAGTTTACTCAAACCTGATTTAGTATTTGCCGCCAGTACAGTATCCGTTTTCAGGGCGGTAAGACGTCGCTCAAATTCGGCTTCTGCTGCTGCGGACGGTTTTTCGGGCTCGGCGAGAAGGATTTCATCCGCAAAAGCGACCGCATTATCGGAAGTCTTATCGAATTCCTTTTTAGCACTCTGAAGTTGCCCTAATAGTTGGTTTAAATATTGACCACGCACCTTATCTAGTTGCTGTTTTTGGCCTACATGTGTAAGGGTAACGTCTTGAAGTATCTCCGTTTCGCGCCTCTCAAAACCCTGTTTAGCCTCCCTAACCAAGCCTTTGACTGATTCACGAATTTGTTCCATTTGCGCGTAACTCTGGCTCATCTTTTCAAATCTATTCATTATAAAGTCCTCCTTTATTTTGTCTTACTGGTTGTTTATTCAGCGGGGATTTCTCCTTTTAACCATGCCCGGTGTATTTCCGGCTCAATGATCCCGTATGGGTTTGTCCCGTTAGGTCTATACGTGAAGGTCGGCTCTGTGACGTAAATTCTCGGTTTGTACCTTTCGAATAGCCCGTCATAGGTAGCGAATTGCGCTTCGCCTATCTGTCGTCCTATATCGAAGTATGTTTGTCGGCATTGGATATCAATTAAATCGTGGTAACTGGCTGCGGCTTCTAAGTATTCCATCTTAGCTTTACGTACACGGTCAAGCGCTGCCTGCTCATGTTTGCTCTTATGTGCAATTACTTCATCTGATAACTTCCGGAGGATCTCTTCTTTCACCGCGTGTATCTTTTGTTCGTGCGCCTGCTTAACGGACGTTTTCCTCTCGGATCCGCCCGAAACTTCCAACCGCAGCGATGTAACGGCTTCTCTCGCCTTACGCTCTTTCGTTCTCTTTGCTGAAGATGCGTCGAGCGCTAGTTCCATTGTGGCCGCTTTCAAATCTTCCTCAGCCTTTTGAAGCTCCTTCGCTAACTTTTCGTCGTGTTCCTGAAGCCTTTCGAGTGCTTTTTTCTTCTGCTCCTCTAGTCCCTCAAGCTCCGACAATTTTTCTTTGAGTTCACCTGAATACTTAAACTTCATCGTACCCCTCCTAAGAAATGATAATTTTATTGTTGAAAAGGCAATTTTTCAGCAGTAATAAACGCCCCTTAAACGTCCGGCAATTACCCAGAACCTCCATCGCATCATCCATTACGGAAACTTCTTCCGGACACGCTCCCGTTTCGTTAAAATCTGTCGACGCAAATTCATGCGACTGAAACCGGCCGGTCAAACGTACAGAATTCTGATGGATGGCTGGGTACTTCGGACGCTCTGCTGCAACCATTTCGAATGCCAAGTCAATGAGCGAGTGGTCAAAGACGATCGTTAGGTCGACAACGCCCGCTAAAGCCGATGCAGCTCGTAAAGCGCGCTGAAAAGCGATATGATCGGTCAGCCGGCCGTCGTGCCTGCGCTTGCCCGCAGTGATGAAATGGCCGGCGGACTGTATGCCCTCGTAATTTGTAACGATGTAAGCGTAGGCCGACCGTTTCTCGTCGCCCACCTTCGCGATATAGAGTGTATGCTTCATATGTCCGCCTTCTCTTCCGCAAATAATTCCGCCTCATACTCATCTAACGGCATTCTTTCCGATCCGCGTAGCACAAACGCATTCTTGGCGCCGAAGTGTATTGCGGCATCGGTGGCCGCTTCAAGGAGTACACGTCGGAAATCGGTGTCACTGGCCTTCTTATTCCTTTTGATGGTCGACATAGCTATGATTCCGCCATCGCGACCCGTTACAATATAGGTTCCTCTTTCCGTATCCAGTTCGATAAGTGCGATGCGGCCGGGCAGCAACCCCGTAAAGCTCCCGCCTTTTGCCTCTCGGATGTATGAGCCGCCTGATTCTCCGTAACTCCCCCAAAATTCGGTCATTCTTGATACGCAATACATGCGGAATCCTCCTTTTGATAAACGATTTTCGGTAATTCATCGACACTTTGACTGTAAAGAATGGCCTGTGAAACTAGTAAATCTCGATGACAGCCAGTCACACGCCGCAAAATTTCTCCGGTTTCTGCATCTACCGTGAGCACTTCTTCGGGCTTTACATAGATGAAAACTTCATACAAGCGAATGCCTCCTTATTAGTGGTCATAATAAACAGATTTTTGTTGTAAAACGCACGAAATTAGACGTCATTTTCACTTTCGAATAGGAACAGTAATGCAGCTTTAATAAAGGCTAATAGGCGTTTATTTTGTTAAGAATTTGATAACCTCGTATCGAACATTCTTTCCGCCGGCCGCCGCTGCTCAATCGGTATTTTGAAGTGTACGCCGATCAGCCGCCCGTACTTGATGTAATCCGCAATAATCTTCCAGTCCTTCTTATGTCTCTTCACGCGTCGTATGAGATCTTTATCCTCCGTATATCCGGCGATCCACCCTTTATCCAGCTTCCAAAGCTCATTCACCGAGGCACCTCCGTTTCCTCGTAGAACTGAACTAGTTTGATAATCTTCTCCGGAGTGAGCTGTAACGCTTCCGTAAATCGAGTAGCGACCTTTTCAGGAAGCCGCCGGTGGCCGGATTCGATCATGGAAACCATTGGCACAGAAACCCCGGTAATCTTGGCGACGTCATATTGCGATAGCCGATAAACTTTTCGAATTTGATACAGTGAAGTCTCAGTTAGCACCTTGCCTCCCCCTCGTTTTCCTAGTTAGTGAATAAAACTTCACTAAATGGCATAAAAAAGAGCACCAAGCGCCAGCCTAGTGCTTTGCCTTCATATATACTTTTTTACTGCGGCTAAAACGTACCGCCTAACGTTTTGGGGCCCGCTTGCCACCGAACCCCTTATCTCTCTGTTTAGCAGCGTCATGCATCGCCAACTTTTCGCTGGTTACGGGCTTCTCGTGCTTCCAAGACCGGTTTATCATTTCTCGCTCACTAATCCAAAAAGGGTAATCCAACCACCACACGTAAAGTTTTTCCATTTTCTTCAACGACTTATCCGAAGTAAGTAACGCCTTATCTGCGTTTTTCTTCTTTCTTCTTAAAGTATCCAGATCTGTTTTACAGAACTGTGAGCATGTCTTGCTGTTATTTGGCTTTGTTTGATCCCTATAGTAGTAGCCGCAGTACGCGCATCGTTTAATCCGCTTGTCACCCGCGTCGTGTACGTCACCTTGAAGCAAACGCTTTATTATCGGCAGAGCTTCTGCTCTCGTTTTATTTTTGACAAACCCTATCGCAAATTCGACGGCTCCTTCTCCTGGGTTTTTAAAATTTTGGCTGATATTTTTCGGCTGCCCCAATTGATTCGCCCCTTATGAAGTTATTTTCTACTGAATGCTTTGAATTCCTCATCTAGTTGCGGCGTGTTTTTGAAGATGAACACAAGTTTTTCCTTATATTTTATACTCGGCTCTATATCAATCAGCTCGTACCCTTTCTTTATTAAGCACCGTGCAATTTTCATACTCAGTACAGCTTTTGTCGGGCGTACGTCCACTTTCTCGCCTCCTATCAAATTTCGTAAGAAGCCCACGCTTCCAACAACGAACGCATTCGCGAAGAAGGTAAGTATAGGCTGATGGGCTGCCCGTTTCTGATACGTGACCTCCAAACCCACTGAAGTAAGTCAGAAACCGCGAGCAGGTCGTCGTCCACAGTGATGTTTCGCCCCTGCCCCTCAAAAAACTTCTTTTCTTCTGGCCGAATAAACCGGTTATACATAAACGCAAGCACTGACCTATCCGAATATTCATTGGTGGCCCTGATATTCCATTCTACGAAGCTTTTTGTAAACCCCGGACCCTTCAGCGAATCTCTTTTCTGTTTTAAAGTAGTCCAAAGGATTTCCTTTCCTTTTGCCCCCATGATGTTTCTTAGGTAGTTATTAAGGTTGTTTTTTATCTCTTTTATGACACTCGGAGAATAGTTTTTAAGTCTGTTCGAACTTAGTGCGTTCCTAGACTCCCCAATATTATTTAAAGGGCCTTCATACAAGTTTATGAGATTGTAAACATCTTCGCGCTTCTCGGTTAGCCGATCATAAGTCACTAATTCCCCACCATTTAAAGACTGCTTTGAGTAAGGTATATCGAAAAGGTCAAAATAGCATCTTTGTATCTGCGCGTCGAATAAGTACGTCATAACATACGTAGTGCTGAACGCTTTGAAGACGTGGGGCGGAAAAGTCCATACCAACATTCCCTCGCCAAACTTATAGAGGTTCCCCGCGTTGGCCAGCATCTTAATATCATTGAATCTTCCAGAATCGTATCCGCTATCTATCCAGACGACACGGTTCGAGTCTTTCTCGATTTTTATTAGCCCACTTGTCATGAGCGCAGATATATCCGCCTTCCCGATCTCGGCCCGCTCAACCACATTCATGACCTCATCCAAAATCAGTGTATAGTCCTCTTCTTCAATCAAAGAGATCAATTCATCATCGGCCGATCTGAAGAGAGCATGCGTAGACGCTATGTCGTACCCATCCGCGATTAATTCCTTTAATGACCGGAGCTTCGATCCTTCTCCGTTCCGATTATTGGGTTCGTACATCTTCCTGCCGGTGACGCACTCTTTAATACGATCTACTTCGTTAAGGAATGGCGTAATGTAAATGAACTTATGGTCAGCGGGAGCCTTGTTCATGTAATCGATAGCCCACGTTGTTTTTCCGCTTCCCATTATCGAGTCAATTACTGTTATGTTCATGATACACCTCTTTTTCTTTAGTCAATTAAAGCGATGACGCAGAGCTACTCATTACCGCTTTTTATCGTTTCTCTCTTTACGGAAAAAACGCGCAAACCCTTACGTATCAAGGCTTGCAGTGTTCGTTTATCACGTTTGTTCTGATAAACATAGCAACTCCTTTAAGGACAGTCGTTGCGGATACATTAATCGCGATAAAGGTATTAGAATAAATATCTGCGGACGGCGGAGCCGGGCGCCATGTTTTACTTCCGCCTTCGTTCCTCTTCTAAGCATCGTCATCGACCTCCCACTTATTAACTGCGAATAAATTTCCGGAACAGGACGCACTTAATTAGATGCAGCCGCGGACACTTTCGCGCAATTTTCATATCGGCCCTGCGTTTAACCGGCTTTTATTGCGGAACATCAATCAATTAACTTTTCCGGAACATCGTGAACAGTTCCCGACTGTCCCTCGATCTTATAGATCCGCTCTTCGTGCTGCCGGCCGATTATCTTACCGGTCATGGCTTCGGCTGATAACCACGTCAGGCCCTCCGACCGCGTTCCCCAATAACGCACAGTTTCGCCTACTTTATACACGGTTTTCGCCTCCCGTGAAAAACATCCGCATGAACTGCGCGACACTCATGTCTATTATTTCGCGGCCGTCGAGCATCTTTAGGGCCGCCGTAGCCTTAGCGAATTCAAATGAGAACGATTCCGGGTGTGCATCGTCGTACAAGTGGTATCCGTCATTCTTTTGCGTTAGGCCGCCCGTGTCGTAAAACGCAAATCTGCCGCCGCCCCACGCATCAAAGTCGCACAATGCTACCGTATCCGCTGCGATTAAATAGGCGTCGTGGGTTTCTTTATAGGGAAAATCCGCCGATCCGTGTCGGACCAGATGCACCTTCTGCGCTTGGAACTGGCTCATGCCGGCAGCATCTCCTTTCCGTACTTACCTACCATGAACAACATAAGCTCGACCGCGGACATGGCTGCGATCTCCTCTAACCCCGGAATGCGTCCATTTTTTGGCGTTGAATACATCACATTTTCGCTTATTTCGGAGTGCCAGCCGATTTCTGGACCATGTGGACCGTCATATATCGAGTAAATGCCGGTCATTGTGAACACGCAGCCGTTACCAAGATCAATAGCCTCGACTGTCTCCTCAATCCGCTTGCCTTCTTCCATAAAATAAAAGTGTGTGATATTGATTTTCTCCATGTTATTTCCTCCTTTAGTTGTAAGTAATTCGGCAAGCTTAGATATAAGGTACAATCGCACGTTCTAAGTCGGTCCTTTCTTTTCTAAGCGCTGATCTATCCTCATGTAGTCGCTTATTATCTGCGCAAAGAGCTGCTAAACGGCTGTTTAACGCCGCAGTTTCTTCGGTACCTGCGTCAATTAATTCGAAGCGCACTTTAGCGATTTCGTAACTATTTTCGTGAAAAGCGAGTTCAGCTTCGCACCATTTGCGGTGGATCTCGTCTCTTCTCGCGATCAGAGTCTTTTTAGTCGATTCCTTAAGCGATTGGCGTACCTCTTCCGAGAGGTTGTGCGGTGACTGTAGCGCGTAATCAATAGGGAAAACGTCCAAGACGATGCCATTCTCAGCGATAACAAGGCGCACTCTTTCGTTATAGTTATCGTAAACGGCTTGGCTTCCGCTTGTTGATTCGAGCGACCAAACGAATGAAGAACCTTGCGCATATTTCGGCAATACGTTTTGTGCTTGCGTTTTTGTAAGACCGAGACGAGCTACCGCGTTTTTTACTGCCGATCGAGAAACGTTATATTTATTCATTGTCGAACCCTCCGAAGTTGTTGTTTTGAGCGCCGGAATCCGTTTTCCAAACCGCCCATACCATGCAGCCTAAGATAAACACTACGATTACTGCGGATATTGGAAATATCCATGTGAAATCGACTGGCATATCATTGACCTCCATTCAATTTCCCGAAGGTGTTCGCATACTGTTCGCCTTGTAAAATCCGGTGACAACGGATAAAATACAAAATAAGTAACAAAACCTTCGGGTTCTTTTGGTTGTTTAAAAAGCTGTTATGTGCAAGTAACAGCGATTGACAAATACGATTACTCCGCCAAGAGTGTAAATGTCGTGTTTGTTGTATCTTCTAACTGAGATTTACGGGTCGCCCGCGCCAACGGGTCGGCCTTTTTGTTATGCGTTCGCCAAAACGCGTTAACCAAATTTTAATAATGAGTATGCCCGCCAAGTTTTTATCAGCGGGCTATGTTTGTTTCTACGCCCCCGGGCTTATCTCGGCCACTTTATATTCTGACTTCGCCTCTTTCGTCGACACCTCGTCCTTGTTAAGATACCCTAGCGATACTAATACGGTTCCAATAGCTAAAACAGTTAACAACTTCTTCTTCAAAATTAAACTCCACCTTTTCGCTTAGATTTATCGACTTGAGAGCCTCTACTTGCGCTAGGTCGACTCCAAAACACGCAAGGTCATCGGCTATTAAATTAGCAAACAAGAAATTCTTTCGACTAAAAAAGTATTTATAACCCTCGTAGATTTTTGACAGCGAGTTTTCTAGCCGATACTCAAAATACTTTATGAAATCTGAATCACTTTTCAATCTCATTCTTTCCGCAAATCCCGCCACGCCTTGGATGGCCGCTCCTTCTTTTACGTCATAGTACAATCGCGCTAGTTCTAAATGCATTCGGGATTCTTCGATCAAGTCAGTGCGTTCAATCTCTTTCATCAATTCATAACTGCGTTCTAAACTCTTTATGCAAACATCCTTGTCTCTGCCTAGGTATGTCATCCCAATACAATAATAACCGTCTGACATAGTTTTATTGCTGATATTACTGTAAAGTAGAATTTTTGCAAATTTGCGCGAAGCTTCAAAATTATTAAAATGTAAGTGTACCGGCATTAACACCTCAGCCAATCGGTAAATGTAGCACTGTCTAAAGAAGGCGCTTCTTTCTTGGCTGATGTTTTGTATTTCTTTTTCAATTATATTTGCCGACTGGAGTATGCCTAGAAAGTCCTTTTGATAGTAAAGCAAATAGCATTTGTAGATATCCACTATAACCGCAAGGTTTTTATCCTTTGAAATTCGAACCTGTTTCAGCAAATCATACAAGTCTAGGAAAGCAATCTCTTTCCTCATAAATCTATAAATCAAGCTGTAAATGCCATAGTATGCACTTAAAGCATCGTCGCCTTCTGCACTGTCTAACAAGTCCCCCAGCAGCTCAATATCTCTTTTTATCGCTGCGTATTCAAAGGCATGTTTTATGCCTTCAGTGGTAGTGAGTAAATGACACCATTTATTCATTTTTGTGTGATAGTCCGCACCATTACAGACTTGGGCGATTTTGAGCATAGTTATAAATCCTATAGTTCCACGATTTTTTATTTCATAAATACTGCGGGCAGAAACTCCCGCCATGCTGGCGACCTCTTTGTAACTTAAGTCGCTGTCCTCAATTAAGTTCAATATTTCATCAGATAAACTTTTCAACCTTTTCCCCTTCTTCCTCGAAGTGATTGTGCATCCAGAAACGAATAGAAAAACAGACGGCAATAGTTTATAATTTCCTTCGTAAAGCCCGATAAAAGCTTTGCGGAGGTGTTTAATCGGTGAAGTACAGACCGGGACGGTGTCTACTTCGCGACTTGTTAGTCGAATGTGGCTTTACACAAACGATGCTTGCGGACAAAAGCGGTTACGATAAGAGTCATATCTCTAAGTACGTACAGGGTAAACAAGAAATGACTCTCGGAACTGCTCGAACGTTTGCGCAGATCTTAAACTGCACCATAGATGATCTGTACGAATGGATTCCGCAAGAATAGACAGTCGCTGGCGGGATTAAGCATCACCCGTCAACCGAGAAGTGGCTTACATAAGCCACCTGAATTTTCACCCGTACAAGTGTTCCCTTGTTGTTCACTATATTACCTGATTATTGAGAATTTTTCCGTCGAAATATGTCGAAAGTCACAAAGTTTTTAGAGGTAATTGTTGACAAACGAGTCTAAACTACTTGAAAAGCCTGCCGATGGCTTTTCCGGCCGCCCTCCGGACAATTCTTTGACCGATTTTCCCGCGTTTGACTGCGTTGACATCACCGAGAATTCGCGCAATCAGGTAAAGCGTACTACGGATATTCATGAAACCACCGCCTTTTTCTTCGCTTTCCTTTCGGCAACCGTGAGCATGAATTCAAGAACCGACATACTCGCGAGCTTTTGGATCGGGACATCGGAGAGCCAACCATCATCGTATATATCGTGTAAGACGTGGTCATTGTCTCCGATCTCCCACGCACCGGGATCGCCAGCCATTTCATAAAGCATGATACCGCAACCCTCTTCGTAGCCAATCGCTAAATTACCGCCTAAGTGAACGAGCTGTTTGTCCTTCCGCAAGTCTTTTCCTTCTCCTGCGAAATTATATATAACGTACTCAGCCGGAATAAGGCTGTTTTTATTGATAACGTTTGTCATAACGGATCATCCTTTCGTTTAGTGACGTCCGACGACTTCGCTGCCGCCGAACGCCGTTTTGTTATTCATCGGGACAGCAACTTCCACACGATCAAACCGCAATATACGACCGCTGTGCCAAGTCCGATGAAGTCTAAAACAGAAAGTGCTGTAAAATTCATGCTTGCGATCCAGAAACAAAGGGCAACGATTAGGAAAATTTCGATTGTATTAATCTTTTTCATATGTGGTATAATTGATTGAACAGCCGGGGCTTTCGCCCCGTCTTGGTTACTTGCGACGTTTCTTCTTGGAGGGAGAGCGTCGCTTTTTGCTTTTCGTCTCTTTTCGCATCTTGCGAAGTTCTAACGCGAGTTTCAGAATCGTTAGCCAAGATGCGGCGATAACGGAAAGCTTTGTGATTAGTTCAATCAATCTTCCGTCCTCCTTTCTGTTTTTGAAGGACTGCTGTTCCGTCCTTCTAATACTATAATACACTTTTGTGTAGTTTAAGTCAACACATTTATGTATTTTTTCTACACTTTTTTGTATCATTCCTATGCATATATGTTATAATAAGTGCATAAACATAGCAAGCATTTTCGGAGGTATTAGAATGACGAAGAAATCATTAACCTTAAAACCAAACTATAAACCACTAGAGATGACTTTATTAAAGAAAGACATAACAAAGAAACAACTAAAGGATGATCTACGCATCTCCCCGACAATCATGGCGAAGTTCTCAGCCGGCGAGTTTGTTTCGTTGACTACAATCGCTTATATTTGCGAATACTTAGACTGCCCTATCGAAGATGTCGTCCAATTCGAACGCCAAGACTGACCCACCCTCCACACAACGCCTTCCTACGCTGATATAATTGACGTAGGGAGGTGTTTTTAATGGGAAATATAAAATGTGCGGCTTGTGGATTCGAAGAAGGTGAGCGAAGTTTTGTCACAATTGCGGCAGATAAGGACTACGTTTTTCTCGTGAAAAGTAGAGGATTGAACTCGGCAACTAACGATAGAGACCCAGCTAAACTAGTTATGTGCCCGGATTGCAAAACGGTCCGCATTCGATAGATTACTGACGCTGAACAATCAGCGTCTTTTTTTTATGCGCAAAGCAACCCGCCGAGTTTAAAATTTTGTGCGCTAATTAAAAACAGCAGTTGCGGGGGTCGTGTTCGGGGGCTTTGGGGGTCGGGTGGTTGAAAAATATTCTTTTCGGATGGTTCTGTATACTTCATTCATATAATTGAATAATGAATTTAACAGAATGAACTTGAGTTACATTCGCAATCATCGACAATCATTGATACAACAACGTTTAAAGACGTTTCGAACGCGCATTGTTTCTTACGTATTTTATGCAACGCTTAAACCGCGCCGTATCAACGTCATGCCGGATGCCCTATGCCGCATACAATGTATAAGATACTGCATACTGGTTATGCGTTAGTGTTACATGCAGTAATACACATGGACGCAATATGTCCCGAATATACTGCGGCCTATTATCCGTCTAATCGTTGATCTGACGCGGTTTGTTGCGCCTTCATTCCTGTGCTACCTACCGCATGCCTACGACTCTGTGCCGTATTGCTGGCGTAACATGCCGCCACCCCATGAGTTCGGGGCGGCCGTCCTCGGTAGGCACGGCTGGTTACTGCGGCCCCTATACTTCGATAGCCTCGTAAGCTGCTTCGATCTCTTCCGCAGTAATGCCGATATATCTCAACGTCTGCGCCTCCGAACTATGGCCGAATATCTTCATAATCCGTGTGATATCGATTCCTTTGGCGTGCAGTTGATAGCCGAATGTTTTACGCAGCGTATGCGTACCGATCGCAATGTCTAAGCCGGCCCGATCAGCGGCAGCTTTTAAAATGTTATACGCCTGCACACGGCTAATCGGTTTATTTACACCTTTGCGCGAACGAAAGATATACGCATCATCAGGGCCGGCCAACTTAGCGGCCGCAAGCTGAACCGTTTTCGATAGCTTTATCGGCCGCATCTTCCCCGTTTTCCCTTCCCGTAGCTTTAAATGCGTTTGTCCGCGTAGATCGCCGTTCTTCAGCGTTAATAAGTCGGAGATACGCAGCCCCAACGACACACCGAAAACAAACATGTCCTTGTCACGTCCGTTCAGTGCGTTCTTCATACGGTTAATGTCTCGCTTCGTTTTAATTGCATCCACAGCGTTTGCCATTATGTAACACCTCGTTTTCTTATTGTTTATCGATCATCTCGTCAAACCGCGTAGCAAATAGCCGGTCGAGCATCCGGTCCAGTACACCATTATAATAGCCGGCCAAGTTGCGGATAGGCTTCCGTTTAGTCGCTATAAACGTTTGACGAACGGCTTCCAGTCCGATTCCTTGAAGAATATCGGCAGCATACACGCCTTTTAAATACGACGTATGCGCAAGGTATATGCCGTACAGCTTGCTCGTTAATTTCCGATCGCTAACAAACGTATTGACCGCAGACTTAAACGCAGCATACGTATTCTGTAAGAACTTTAATTTGCTTTGAGAAATAACAGCTTCGTTTTCCCGTTTCGGCGCTTCCGGCTTTGTCTCCGTTGGCTTTTCGGCTTCTTGACGGGGTAACACGGACGGAGTAACATCGGCCGCCGGCAGGATAACGTACATATTTGCGCCGTTGCCGCCGGATACTGGCCGGTATTTAATTTCTTTGCGGATAATTCCGAGATCGACTAAACGCTTAATGACCCGAATCACAGTAACGCGGTGCTTGCCGATTAGCTCTGCGATCGTTGCGAGCTTCAGATACGCCACGCCCGGCGTTTTGACGGCATGACGAGACAACACCTTTAGAACCTCGATTGCGGCAGGCGTTAGATCGGATTTATTGCGGTATATGTGCGTGCGGATGGCGCCGTTAAGCTCGTCCACTGAACGGAACGACGCCATTTTAGAGGCTTCTTTCGTATACATTCGGCTCTCTCCTCGATAAGAGACGCCGGTCCGTCGGAAAAATGGGCGCACTTAAATAAGCGTTGACGAGTACGCTTTTTTCCGATATAATGAACACAGGTCTAGGGCGTTCAATTTATCGGATTCATTTCCGATGGGTTGGCGTTCTTTTTTTTTGTTTTTAGGCTTTTTTCTTTCTAATTGTCGTTAGCGGTGAAAAGTCGTCGTGGCTTCTTCTCATTGCTCTCGTATCCATTTGTATATAACGACGCATTGTTCTAATGTCCGACCATCCTCCGATCTTCTGTAACGTGAACGGATCACAGCCGTTTAGTATCATCGTTTTAGCCCAAGTATGACGGTATACGTGCGCAGTAACCTTCTTATCTTTTACACCGGCTTTTTCCGCATAATACTTCAGCCTCTTATTAAAATGATTTGCGCCCAAGGGCTCGCCATAACTGGATAGAAAAATACGATCAGTCGTAAAGTGTGATTTATTTTCTGTGATAAGCTGAAGCAAAAGCTTTACACAATGAGCAGATATAGGCACTAACCGATGCTTTCTGTTTTTACTAACATCGGCGTTAATCGTTATGAATCGGCTTGAAAAATCTATATCCTTTTCGCGTAGACTCAACAACTCCTCGATGCGAAGCCCGGAATCCAGCAGGCAATTCATAGCGCAGTAATCACGAAAGCCCACATAATCCCGTAAATTCGGTTGCCGCAATATGTCTTTAATTTCATCATCAGTAAAACAGTTTGTAAGATCGATGTCCTGCCGGAGCAACTTAACACGTGCGGCCGGATTTACCTCGATCAACTCTTCGCGGTCAAGGTAATTAAACAGCGCTTTAATAGTCCGCAAATTAATATTTATCGTCGTATCTGAAAGCCCGACTTTATTATCGTCTGATTTTATATACTTGTGCCCGTGATACCGTGGCTTGTCGTATTTCATGTAGTTAATATAGTTCCTTAAAATCTCCGTGGTGATCTCATCGATATATGTAACTTCATAGTTGTCGTTAAGCCATTCGGTAAAATACCGCCACATCTTTTTATAATCTGTGAGCGTTCTTTCGCGAAGTCCTTCCGTTCTTTTACCGGCCAAAGCGATCTCTAATGCTTCGCTAAGTAGTAACCGCGGGTAGTCTTTTTTGGCCGCCGAAACATTCGTAACTCTTCGTCGTTTCTTATTTAACGCCATAATAAAAACGCCTCCCTTAACGATGATTTAAGTTACATCGCTAAGAAAAGCGTCATCAACAATCCTAACAACCGTAAAACAGGGTTGTTTTTATTCCGAATAATAACGATTAATCGCGGATTTTTCGCTGCAATCCGTAATCCTCCGATTCAGTTTCCGATTAGATGATCGATTCATATCTCGGAAATAGGATCGAGCAGAAAAACGTTGATATACCAACGGGTTGACCCTTAGCACTCTTCCGGCGTACCGGCGTTTTTGGCCGTGCGGAAAGATGAACCGCAGCCGCAGGAAGCGATGGCATTCGGGTTGTCAATGGTGAAACCGCCGCCCATCATGGACTGTTTGAAGTCAATGATCGTGCCGGTCATAATATCAAGGCTTTCGCTGTCGACCAAAACGGTGATTCCGTGCTGTTCAAACATGCTGTCTTTTTCGCCTTTTTCGTGCTCAAATCCCATTCCGTAAGACAGGCCGCTGCAGCCGCCGCCTTTTACGCCCACACGGAGAAACGCGTTTTCTTCTTCATGCTCTTTCATCATATCTTTTATATGCAAAGCCGCTGCTTCAGTGATGGTTACTGGAACACTCATAGGTAGACCTCCTTTTTTTAAAAACGGATGCTGATATCTATTATAAACCTTGAGGAGAGTATTTCTCAAACGAGCTGTTTACAAATAATAGACGCCGCTGCATACGGTTTCGGCGGGTCCCGTCATCAGTACGTGCCCGTTGTCCTGCCAATTAATCACAAGGTCGCCTCCCGCTAAATGAACGGTGATATCCCGGTTTCGTTCGGAAACACCGTTCAATACGGATGCGACAGCCGCCGCACAGGCGCCTGTTCCGCAAGCCTGTGTAATGCCGGAGCCGCGTTCCCATACGCGGAAATGAAGTTCATCGGCGCTGACGGTTTCCACAAATTCGACATTGACGCCTTCCGGAAATCTCGGGTCTTTTTCAATGACGGGACCGAGCGTTGTAAGAGGCGCTTGATTAATATCCGCAACCGGAAAAACAATATGGGGGTTTCCCATTGATACGGCTGTTCCGGAAAGCTCCGTTTCTCCAAAAACAAAGGTTTCATCGATCGTCCGTTCATCTTCATTGCCGAGCATCGGCAGCTCTTTTTTGGTGAGGCGCGGTTCGCCCATATCGACGGCGACTTCACGCACAATCCCGTTGTCCTCTGTAATGTCTGCTTTCACTAGACCTGAAAGCGTCTCAATGAAAAAGGACGTTTCTTCTGTCAGCTTATGTTCGTATGCGTACTTTGCCACACAGCGAAGGCCGTTGCCGCAATTTTTCCCTTCTGAGCCGTCATTATTAAAAATCCGCATTTTGACGGGCGCTTTTTCTGACGGACAGATGAGGATCATTCCGTCAGAGCCGATGCCCGTGTGAATGCTGGACACTTTAACGGCAATCTCAGCCAGCCGTTCTTCCGGCAGCTGTTCTTCAAATTGATTTACATATATATAACTGTTTCCAAGACCGTGCATCTTGGTAAAACGGAATGAATTCATATCGGCCTCCAACTTTTTTTCTTTTACTTAGTATAAAAGCTCTTCTGCTAGGACACAATACAAATATCCCCCGTTTTTCATACATAAAAGCTCCCTGCATATGCAGGGAGCTTTTATCGTTTACTAAATAAACATGCCGGCAATTGCCGCGCTGAGAAGGTTTGCGAGTGTTCCCGCAATAACCGCTCTTAATCCGAGGCGCGCAATGTCCGAACGGCGGCTTGGGGCCAAACCGCCCAGTGTGCCGAGCATAATCGCAATCGAAGAGAAGTTGGCAAATCCGCACAGCGCAAAGCTGATAATCGTAGACGTTTTTTTAGAAAAGTCCGCAATATGCGGACCGAAGTTTGAATAAGCGACAAACTCATTCAGCACAAGTTTCTGTCCGATATAGCTTCCCGCTCCGAGCGCTTCATGCCAAGGAACGCCGATTACAAATGCGATCGGTGAAAACACGTAACCGAGAATGGATTCTAATGTAATATGTTTGAAACCGAACCAGCCGCCGATACCGCCGAGAATTCCGTTCACTACGGCGATGAGCGCGACAAACGCAAGCAGCATGGCGCCGACATTTAGAGCAATCTGAAGGCCCGTGGACGCGCCTTTTGCCGCTGCATCAATCACATTAGCGGCGCCTTCGCCTTCTTCGTCCATATTAAAATCGCCTTTTATCGTCTGCGTTTTTTCCGTTTCAGGTATTAAAATTTTTCCGAAAACGAGACCGGCGGGAGCCGCCATAAAGCTGGCCGCCAGCAGGTATTCGATCGGAATGCCTAACAGGGCGTAACCGAAAAGCGTCGAACCCGCTACAGCCGAAAGGCCGCTCGTCATAATCGTAAACAGCTCGGAACGGGTCAATCCCGCAATCAGCGGTTTAATGGCAAGCGGTGATTCAGACTGTCCGACAAAAATATTCGCAGCCGCCGCAAGCGATTCCGTTCTGCTTGTCCCAAGAAGTTTTGACAGTCCGCCTCCGATGACGCGAAAGATGAGCTGCATGATTTTCAAGTGATACAAAACGGCAATCAGCGCTGAGAAAAAGATAATGACCGGCAGAACGCTCAGCGCAAAAGCCGGGCTGCTGCCCACTTTTAACAGCGGGCCAAAAATAAAGCTGATGCCTTCGTTCGCATAATCAATGAGAAGCTGCACACGGCTTGAGAACCATAAAAATACGGCCCGTCCGGCGTCCCACTTTAATACGATGAATCCGAAGGCCATTTGTAAACATAAACCGACAATGACGGTTCGCAGGTTAATTTTGCTTTTCTTCTCTGATAACAAAAAAGCAATGGCTAATATAGCAACTGCCCCGAGCAGCCCCCAAACGATATTCAATGAATCCACCTCTAAAATTTTATTTAAAAAAAGTCTTTATTAAGATAACAATATTTATTTTTGCTGTCTACAAATTTTTTATTTTGCAAAACCCGGGGCGCAATAAAAAAGAGACCCCATTCGGAGCCTCTGATTAAAACATCGGATTTTCTTCTATGAATGTATATATGTTGTCAACCAGTTCAGCAGGCGTGCCTCCCGTGACCACTTCGCCGTTGACCAGGGCGAACAGGGACTCCATGCATTTCCCGCAATAGCTTAAACAGCCGTATTCAAGCACGTCCAAGTTCGGATCCTTCTCTAAGATCTCAAGTGCTTCCTGGGAACCGCGCGCTAAATTGCTGACACAGAATTCAATCATCGGATTCATGCGGTTTCACCTCACATATGTACCTTATCCTAACGGAATTTCCTCTATTCGTCAAAGATCCGGTTTCACGCTCAATGTTATCGTAACATATTAATTCAGGTTAAAGGTTTTACTATTACGTGTTTTCTGGTCAATTTGTAGGTTATTTTAAAACTATTATTGTGGTTTTAGATCAAATTCGATATAATTCTAGATGTTATTTTACATAGTTCGTTATTTTGTAACAACATTGACTACCATATTTTTCGGGCAAAAGGGGAATCATTATGAAAAAATTGGTCTTGATCGGCGGGGGTTACGGAAACATGCGGGTGCTGCACCGCTTACTGCCGAACCAGCTTCCGTCAGATATATCCATCACGCTGATTGACAGAAACCCGTATCACTGCTTAAAAACAGAATATTATGCGCTCGCCGCCGGCACGATTTCTGATCATCATATCAGGGTGTCTTTTCCTGAGCATCCGAATCTGGATGTTCAATACGGTGAGGTGGCTTCCGTCGACACGAAAAACAAACAGGTTCTGTTTCATGACCGCGAACCGATTTCTTACGATGACGCGGTGATCGGACTGGGCTGCGAGGATAAGTATCATAACGTGCCCGGCGCGCCGGAACATACTTACAGCATTCAGACCATTGATCAGTCACGCGAAGCCTATCAAAAGCTGAACAACCTCGGCGCCAATGCATCTGTCGCTATCGTCGGAGCGGGATTAAGCGGCGTGGAGCTTGCCAGTGAATTAAGAGAGAGCCGTGACGATCTGAAGATTATGTTATTTGACCGGGGCGACCTGATTTTATCAAGCTTTCCGAAAAGACTCAGCAAGTATGTTCAGAAATGGTTTGAAGAACACGGCGTCGCCATTATCAATAATGCGAATATTACAAAAGTGGAAGACGGGATCGTTTATAATCATGATGAAGGAATAGCGGCCGATGCCATCGTGTGGACGGCGGGAATTCAGCCGAATAAAGCCGTCAGAGAACTGGACGCTGAAAAAGATCCGCAGGGGCGCATCATTTTAACACCGCATCACAACCTTCCGGGCGATGAGCATGTTTACGTCGTCGGTGATTGCGCGAGCCTGCCGCATGCGCCGAGCGCCCAGCTGGCTGAAGCACAGGCGGAACAAATTGTGCAGATCCTCCTGAAACGCTGGAACAATGAAGAGCTGCCGGAAACAATGCCGCAATTTAAGCTGAAAGGCGTTCTCGGTTCACTCGGAAAAAAAGCGGGCTTCGGTCTTGTCAACGACCGTCCGCTCATCGGGCGTGTGCCCCGTTTATTAAAATCAGGCCTTTTATGGATGTACAAGCATCATAACGGCTGATAAGAAAAAAGCCGCTGATTGCGATCAGCGGCCATTTTTAAGAGCCCGCAACATAGCCGCGCTTTTCCATTTCTTCATATATATCTTTTAAATGCGGATTCCCTTCCCCCACAATGACATCCTCCACCAGCACGAGCGGATAGAAAAATTCATCGTTTCTGATGCGCTCCGCAAGTTCTTCTGTCTCCTTTTGCTGAGGCGGTGCGTCAATATCAATATACCGCATATGAAAAGGCTGTTCCGGATATTTCCGTTGCAGCGCCGCCTCCAGCCATTCAAACGTATCTTTGGCGCTCGGCATATTCACGCAGCTTGCGCAAAGCGTTTCAGCGCCGTAAACACTGAGCGTAACCGGCTTAATCATGTATATCATCCCCTTTACACCAGTATACAAAGGACGGGGCAGCTTTTGTATAAAAAACGGTTTTTATGTTCAAGTTTAAATATGCTATAATGGGGAAAGCAGCTTTGCAAACCAAACATTAGATTTTTACCGTTACTGTGAATATAATGGTTTTATGTATATGAAAGGAGCGAATCTCATGACTGAGGTTGAAATGAAAGAGCAAGTACAGGAAGTATTGGATAAATTACGTCCGTTTCTGCTTCGTGACGGCGGTGACTGTGAGCTTGTTGACGTAGACGAAGGCATTGTAAAGCTTCGCCTCCTTGGCGCATGCGGCAGCTGCCCAAGTTCAACGATTACGCTGAAAGCCGGAATCGAACGCGCCCTTCTTGAAGAAGTACCGGGTGTCGTTGAAGTAGAACAAGTATTTTAATCATAAAACCAGGCTGCATGACAGCCTGGTTTTTTATTTTTTACAAATAGTCATCGAACCATGAACAAATATAACGGATGCGTTTCATCCGCTGTTCCGGATGGCCGCTTCTCGACAGCTCATGCGTGGCTTTCGGAAACCGGATGAACGACGTCGTTTTGTTCAGTTTCTTCAATGCGGTAAAGAGCTGCTCCGCCTGCTCTATCGGACAGCGGTCATCTCGCTCACCATGCAGGATCAAAAGCGGCGTCGAAACGCTGGACGCATATTTTACAGGAGAACGATCCCAAAGCTTATCCGCTTCCTCAAACAAATCATGTCCGAGCTGCCAGTCAGTAAAAAAGAAACCGATATCGCTGACACCGTGGAAACTGAACCAATTTGAAATGGAGCGCTGCGTGACGGCTGCTTTAAAACGGCCGGTCTGCCCGACAATCCAATTCGTCATAAACCCTCCGTAGCTTCCGCCCGTCACACCGAGACGGCCGCTGTCAATAAACGGATACGCCTGAACGGCTTCATCCACCGCCTGCATGACATCACGGTAATCTCCGCCTCCGTAATCACCCCTGACACGATTGACAAAATCCTGCCCGTAGCCGTGGCTTCCTCTCGGGTTGACATACACGACAGCATATCCTTGTGCGGCCAGCACTTGGAATTCGTGAAAATACGTATGGCCGTACATCATGTGAGGCCCGCCGTGTATGTATAGAATGAGCGGATAAGTTTGATCCTCTTCAAAAACGGCGGGCTTTAAAAACCAGCCGTTTACCGTCAGCCCGTCCTTTGTTTCATATTGCAGCTTTTCCGGCACGGATATGATGCGCTCCTCAATAAACCGATCATTGTCGGATGTCAATTGCTTCTCTTCCCCATCTTCGAGCGAAATGCTGTAAAGCTCGGAAGGCTGTGCGGGTTTGGCAATGACAGCGATACAGCTTTTCTGATCAGGATGAAAAGCAAAACCGTTCACATACTCTTCTTCTAATCGGATCGGATATACGAGGCCGTCAATCGAGATATAATAAATACCGGTGCTTCCCTGCTCGCTCCCGAGAACGTAAAAACCCTGCCCGTCGTTTGTCCATACCGGCCGAGGCGTCACTCCTCCTATGATTGAATCCGCAATCAGCGCATCGCTCAAATGAACATCCAGCATGTCGGTCAGGCAGGACAGCCGCTCAGTTTTCACGTCGTACAGCCACGCTTTCTCTAAAGTCGCATTGCGAAATTCATTTTCATGGCCCAGCATCGCGATATAAGAACCGTCCGGTGAAAACACGCAGGAACCGAAAGAACCGCGGTGCGGCGTAATCTGCTTCAGGCTTCCGTCCGCCAGATTCATCAGATAGACATCGCTCGGCTTTCCGGCGTCACCCGGCTCGCATAAATTGGCGGTAAACGCAAGCTGCCTGCCATCCGGTGAAAAGGCCGCGCCATAATGATCCGCTTCATGATCCGTCAGCTGCCGAATCTCCCCCGTTTCAAGATGAATCAGCACAAGCTGGGCCCAGCTTCCGTTCAGCAGACCCTTCCCGTCACGTTTATATGTTAATGACTGAATGTCAACCGGCTCATACTCGTCATGCTTCTTTTTTTCTTTCTCATCGGCGCGCTCCGCTGATGTCAGACTGACGGACACAAGCACGGATCTGCCGTCGGGCGCCCATATCGGATCTGATACGCCCCAAGGAATATCGGCCGCCTGCTCCGCCTCTCCTCCGGCAGCGTTGATGATGTACAGCTGAGGGACGCCGTTCTCCCTGTCAGAAACAAAGGCGAGGCGCCGTCCGTCAGGTGACCACCGCGGACTTGTATTTCTGTTGTCCCCGAAAGTCCACGGGTTTGAGATGCCGGATTCTGTGTCATATACCATAATGGCTGAGGAATAGGAATCACGCTTATGATTGACTGTTGTCCGGACGTAAGCGGCTCTTCTGCCGTCAGGGGCATATTGCGGGTCTGTCACGGATACGAGAGTCGCAATGTCCTCCTCGGTTATGAGTTTTTTCAATCGTTTCTCCTCCTTTTCTTTTTTATTTCGCTTCCCTAAATAAAAATCCTTCTCCAGAAAAAGAAAGCGTCCTTCTCTGATGGGAAGAACGCTTTTTTATCATTATACACTTTTCACCTGCTCTAAAGGATTCCGTTCAATTACGCTTCCTTCTGACGGGACGGTAAGCGCCGCAATCTCACAGTGGGGGAAATGCTCAGAAAGCTGCTTTCTCAGCTCTTCTCCCTTTCCTTTTTCAATCAGGACAAGAATCGTCGGTCCCGCTCCGCTCAGCGCCGTCCCGTAGGCGCCTTTCATTTCGGCCGCATGTTCCACCTTTGAAAGCTCAGGAACAAGCATGGCGCGGTACGGCTGATGCAGCATGTCTTTTCTCATCATTTTCCCGGCGAGCGCCCAGTCATTTGACATGATCGCAGCAACGAGAAGGTTGCTGACGGCGCTTGCTTTAACGGCGTGCCGGTAAGGCAGCTCTTTCGGGAGCACGTCTCTTGCGTCCCTGGTCAGAACTTCGTAAAACGGAATCACTGCCACAACGTCGATATCCGCTTCGGCAACACGCACGATATGTGTTTCATCTTCTTCGTGAAGGCCGATCACAAGCCCTCCTGCAAGAGAAGCAGCGGCATTATCAGGGTGTCCCTCTTCAAGACTGGCTAAGTGCAGCTTGTCGCTTTCAGACAGCTGCAGGCCGCATAACTCATCCGCAAGCTCAATGGCGGCGACGATAGCGGCCGCGCTGCTTCCGAGACCCCGCGCAAGGGGGATGTCACTCCATACTTTGACATGGGCGGGCGGCAGCTCTTTCTGATAGCGGTCAGCCGTCCGTTTGGCGACTTGATAGATGAGGTTGTCCGTTCCTTGAGGGATGCCCGCGACAGTTTCGGTTTCCGCCGAGAACTGCCATTCATCGTTTCGGAAAACCGAAAGCTTCAAGTACCTGCTGAGCGCCATCCCGATGGAATCAAACCCAGGCCCTAAGTTGGCGGTGCTTCCCGGAACCGTAATGGAAAACAGCATCTCCGCCTCATTCATACACGCGCCGCTCCATTTAAGTATTCCAGGATACTGTCCTCATCTGTCGGCAGCGTAATCGGTTTTATGTCAGATACGTCTACAGCCGTGTTCGGATCTTTCAGGCCGTTTCCGGTCAAAACTGCGACAACCTTGCTGCCTTTTGGAATTTCACCGGATTTTACCTGTTTCAAAACGCCGGCGATGGATGCACAGGAGCCCGGTTCGGCAAACACGCCTTCTTCACGGGCAATCAGCTGATAAGCGTGAAGAATGTCTTCATCTGTGACTTCATCAATTTTTCCGGCTGATTCTTCCGCAGCGAGCACCGCTTTGTCCCAGCTGGCAGGATTCCCGATTCGGATTGCCGTCGCAACGGTCTCTGGATTTTTAATGACTTCGCCGCGGACGATAGCCGCAGAACCTTCCGCCTCAAAACCGCGCATCTTCGGAAGTCCGGTGCCGTTTTTCTCATGGTATTCTTTGAACCCTTTCCAGTAGGCTGTGATATTCCCGGCGTTTCCTACCGGGATCGCCAGAATGTCCGGCGCTTCGCCGAGCTGTTCGCATACTTCAAAGGCCGCTGTTTTTTGCCCTTCAATCCGGTAAGGGTTTACTGAATTCACTAATGCAATCGGTGATTTTTCGCAAATCGACCGGACGATGGCCAGCGCGTCGTCAAAGTTTCCGTCAATCGCGATGATTTCCGCACCGTACATGACGGCCTGCGCAAGTTTTCCGAAGGCGATTTTTCCGTCCGGGATGATGACGATGCATTTCATGCCGGCTCTCGCCGCGTATGCCGCAGCTGCCGCGGATGTGTTCCCTGTAGAGGCGCACATGATGGTATCATTGCCTTCTTCTTTCGCTTTGGCGACCGCCATGACCATGCCGCGGTCTTTAAAGGATCCCGTCGGATTAACGCCCTCTGTTTTCACATGCAGTTCAATTCCGAGCTTTTCGGAAAGTTTCGGCAGGTGAATCAGCGGCGTGTTGCCTTCATGCAATGTCAGGGCCGGCGTCTGATCCGTCACCGGCAGAAATTCTTTATATTGATGGATGAGTCCTTTCCACATTAGCTCCAACCGTTCCCTTCTACGCGATATGTGCTTTTTACTTCTTGTACGACTTCGAGGTCATTTAAGTTTTGCAGAATGTCACTGAAATCTTCTTCCGATGTATGATGCGTGACGATGACGATTTCCGCGAGGTCGTCATGGCCTTTGATCGGCAGCTGCAGAATTTTTTCAAAGCTGACGCCGCGCTCTGAGAAGGCCGATGTGATTTTTGAAAAAGAGCCGACCTGGTCTTTGACGTGAATTCTTAAAAACTGCTGGGCATAGATATCAGACGGCTGCTTCAGATTTCTTTCAAACTGCGGGGCGACAAAGCTGTTTCCGTTTACGCCGAGACGCATGTTTTTCATGACCGCGACCAGATCGGAAACGACCGATGTCGCAGTCGGCATGCTTCCGGCTCCGGGGCCGTAAAACATCGTTTCGCCGACGGCTTCTCCGTACACGTAAACGGCATTAAACTCGTTATGCACCGCAGAGAGCGGATGATGATCCGGTAGCAGTGTCGGCTGAACGCTGACTTCGATTTTATTGTCATCACGCTGGGCGATGCCGATCAGCTTCATCGTATAGCCGAGCCGTTTGCTGAAGCTGATGTCTTCATCCGTTATCCGGGAAATTCCTTTTACTTTGACATCGTCCAGATCGACATTCATAGAGAAGCCGAGACGGGCTAAAATCGCCATCTTGCGCGCGGCATCGAGCCCTTCTACATCGGCGGTCGGGTCCGCTTCCGCGAATCCGAGATCCTGCGCTTCCTTCAGCACTTCTTCATACGGGCTTTTTTCTTTAATCATTTTCGTTAAGATGAAGTTTGTCGTTCCGTTGACGATTCCCATCATTTTTGTGATCCGGTCAGAGGAAAGGCCTTCTTCGAGCGTGCGTAAAATCGGGATTCCGCCGGCGACACTCGCTTCATAATACAAGTCACAGCCATTTTCCTTTGCGGCGGCTAAAAGCTCTGACCCGTATACGGCGATCAGATCTTTATTTGCGGTCACAACATGTTTTTTCGCTTTCAAGGCATCAAGAAGATATTGCTTCGTCTGTTCGACACCGCCGATGACTTCAATAATCACGTCGACTTCAGGGTCATCGATCACATCATAGACCTCTGTCGTCAGCACTTCTTTCGGCAGATCTGCGTCTCGTTTTTTATCAATATCTTTAACTAGCACTTTTTTGATCGTCACCGGACAGCCGACCTGGTGCATAAGCTTATCCTGATGATCTTGTATAATTTTGACGACTCCGCTTCCCACGGTTCCCAGTCCTAACAGTCCAATACGAATCGCTTCCAAAGAGAAACTCCACCTTTCTTCCTTTTGTCCACTAGAAAAGGACAATTGTTAACCCTTCACAGACATTTAAGTTACAAATATTATATAAGCCCGCATTTGTTTTGACAAGCGGCTGAATATTGTTTCTACGGCTATGAAAACGCTTAACACACTGATATGACAAGATTCCCTATTTTCTAAATATTTTTACGTCATATTTTCTTACGAACTGATTCCTTTCCCGAGCCACGCCACAGGCGGGACAAAAACCTGCGCCGACCTGACATTCATCATGTTGTGACATGTCTGTAAAAACTGTTCATAGCGGGTGCAGTCGGCAAGAATGTAGTCAAGCTGCTCTTCGTAATACTGTTTTTCAGAATCATGAGAAATGTAATAGCTCTCCACCGTCTCGAAGAAATGGAGCGGAAACAGCAGGCGGCTGTAAAACAGGCGTTTGGAAAAGGAGGATAACGGCGTAACTTGCTCATATTCCTGCAGAAACAAAAACCCATCTTTGAGCAGGTCGTCACGATGATACAAATATGTGCTGCGCATATATTCCGCAATATCACGGGCGGCATGGTCGAATACCCAATCGCCCGGAATGCGGATCAATGATTCCTCCGACCAGGTATCCCGTTCCATCCGCTGATGGCAGATTGTCCCCGAGTCTTCTGCGCCGGGATTGTCATCCAGCTCCGTATCCACTAAATATTGAATGGCGTTTTCCGCTAAGCCTGAATAATAAGGAAATGCTTCGATCATTTTCTTTTCGAACGGTTCAAGCGGAGACATATGAATTTTTTGCATCCAGAATGATTCCAGCTGATCCACCCGTTTTCCCCATAAGTCCTTCCATTGGCCGATCCTGCCCGCTTCTTTCACTTCGTACGGAAAACCCCGCCCTTTTCTGTGAAATTCGGCAAGCTCCCCTCCGACGGAAAACGACCGGTTTGAGACGGGAATCGGCGCTTTTAAGAGCGCATACGTTTTGCCTTCGTCCTCAAAGGTCAGTTCTCCTTCCTTCGTAAAGATAAACACTGAAACGTATGGGTCACTTTGTTCTTGTAAATACTGACTCATGTAGTAAAGCTCCGTCAGCTCTGATTGCGAAAACCCGGAAACGGGAATTATAAGAAAGAAGGAATTAGGCGTCTGGAAGCATTGGTATTTCTGATAAACGGAAAGCTGTCTGACGTGGATGCCGTACTTTTCTTTAATGATGCTTTTCATCATAATCACCTGCCTGAAAAATTAGAGCTATTCACATCGTAGTCATACGCCGGCGGAATTATGAATACATATTGTAATCCTTTGAATCAAGTGGAGAAACATCGTACACATCGGAAGAGTGTTGTATAAACTAGTAAAAAAAGATTGGGTGAAGCAAATGTCAGAAAAGGAACAACTGAATCAGGTGGAAGCTGTCGCCAGGGCGCGTTTAAAAGAACGGGGGGTTGAGACGGACGATATTGCCGAGCTGGTGTATTTCCTTCAAAAAAAATATCATCCTGATTTGACGATGGAAGTATGCAGGCTCAATGTGGACCGTGTCATCGCAAAACGCGAGGTGCAAAACGCCATTTTAACAGGAATAGAATTAGATGTGCTCGCCGAACAAAAAAAGCTGTCTGAACCGCTTCAGACCATTCTGGCGATTGATGAAAGCCTGTATGGGGTTGACGAGGTGCTCGCCTTCTCTATCGTGAATATATACGGCTCAATCGGCTTTACGAATTACGGCTACATTGACAAAGAAAAACCCGGTATTCTCGGGCGGTTAAATGATAAATCTACGGGCGAATGCCATACGTTTCTTGATGATATCGTCGGCGCAATCGCAGCAGCGGCTTCAAGCCGGCTTGCTCACAGCGCCAGAAATACAGAATAAGGACGGCCGTCATGGCCGTCCCTTTTTTTATAGATGTTCAATCCATTCGGTTAAAGAGTCAATCGCATATGTCGGCTTCTGGCCGTAATCTGCCATATGCTCACGCTTTGTCACTCCGGTATGAACCAGCAGCGTATCCATGCCCGCATTGATGCCGGCCATAATATCCGTTGCATAGTTATCGCCGACCATGAGTGTTTCGGAAATATCCGTTCCGAGCACACGCATCGCCTGTTCCATAATAATGGATTCAGGCTTGCCGATAAAGACAGGCTCAACGCCCGTTGACACCGTCAAAACGGATGTGAGCGAACCGTTCCCTGGTAAAAGCCCTCTTTCAGTCGGAATGGCGACGTCGCCGTTTGTTGAAATGAACCGGGCGCCGTTTCTGATCGCAAGACATCCCGTTGCCAACTTTTCATATGTAATGCCGCGGTCGATTCCCACAACGACAAAGTCCGCGTTTTCTTCTCCGAAGCTCAGCCCGTTTTCTTCAATGGCCTGACGGATGCCTTCTTCGCCGATCACATACACCGACGCGTCTTTTTTCTCCTGGGCGATATGCTGCGCAGTCGCCATGCTCGTCGTGAAGACCTGCTCTTCAGATGCCGGAATGTCAAAGCTCATCAGCTTGTCCGCCACCTGCTTCGGCGTCCGGGAAGAATTGTTCGTCACGAATAAATACGGAATGCCGCGCGCTTTAAGCGTTCTCACGAATTCACACGCTTCTTCGATTTTTTCCGTCCCGTTGTACATTGTGCCGTCCAAATCTATCAAATATCCTTTATAATCCTTCATACTCAACACTCCTGTGGATTTTCTCACTCGTTGTTATTTAAATGCGGAAACAGGCCCTAATTCTGTTTCCAGATAGGTTCTTACACGGGCCGGAAAGGCTTTCAGCACATCTCTGTTTGACGTGATCAGCGTAAACAGCTCTTGATAATCGGCGTGCTGATATTCCTGGACAAGCTGCTTTCTGGAAGAGATCAGTTGCTTCAGCTTATTTCCTTCATCCTCAGCTACCACCTTTTCATCCGTCAGAATATCCATGATGTCGTCATAACTGCCCGGATCGCGCATGATAAAGCCGTCAATCATATCATTTCCGACATCGAGAATGCATTCGATCATAAGATGGCTGATCCGCTCAAGCGCCCTTTTTTCGATCTCGCTCTCCCATGCAGGCGTGCTGTCAAACAGCGCCAGCTGGGTCTCAAAAAAACGGAGTGTTTGTTCGATATTATTTCTGTCAACAAAATACACGTGACAGCATCCCCTTCTGCATCAATTATTTTCTGATTCGTTTTAAAACAAAATACGCGCAGCCGAAATTGCAGTATTCGTAAATGTATTCGTCCAATGTGCTGATTTTCGTTTCAAAGGTTGCTTTTTGATTCTGGTCATCAAAGAAGCCTTTGAGCCGCAGCTGACTGTATCCCCAGTCTCCCACAATGTAATCATATTTATTTAATATGTCTGAATAGCGGGCTTTGAACGCTTCTTCATTAAAGCCGTTTTTAAAATCGTGTACGAGTTCAAACTCGGCATTTTGAATAAGAATCATGTCTTCACCTCTTTTATCACTCTTTACTATCATAATTCATTGACTTCTGTCCATCAATTGCAAAATGAGACGGTTCGGACGGACGGAGAATTTTTCCTCTTTATATCCAGTGTAGCGGTTCAGACGATCCTTATTCAAGAATGATTTTTCCCTGCAAAAACGGCTCCATCACAAAAAACCCAAAACCTGCGGCGTTTTGGGTTTTTTCGGCTTATCTTATGCTTGGGCCTGGCGTTTTTTAGACGCTTCGTTCACTTGTTCATCCGCATGGTAGGAAGAACGGACAAGCGGGCCTGCTTCACAGTGGCTGAAGCCTTTTTGCATCGCGATTTCTTTCAGTTCGGCAAATTCGTCCGGATGATAATATTTTTGGACTTTTAAATGTTTTTTCGACGGCTGCAGGTATTGGCCGATCGCCATGATGTCGACATTGTTCGCAAGCAGGTCGTCCATCACTTCAATAATTTCTTCCTTCGTTTCGCCGAGACCGATCATAATGCTTGATTTCGTCGGGATGTCAGGCTGCATTTCTTTCGCACGGCGCAAGAATTCCAAAGAACGGTCATATGTTGCGCGGGCCCGGACTCTCGGTGTCAGGCGGCGGACGGTTTCAATGTTGTGGTTCAGAATATCAGGACGGGTATCCATTAATGTTTTCAGGTTGTCGTAATTTCCGCCCATATCGGATGGCAGCACTTCAATTGTCGTGAACGGGCTTTTTCTGCGGATCGCCCGGACCGTTTCCGCAAAGACGCCTGCTCCGCCGTCTTTCTGATCATCACGCGCTACGGCCGTGATGACGGCGTGTTTTAAATTCATCAGCGCGACGGAATCAGCTACGCGTTCCGGTTCCTGCAGATCCAGCTCAGTCGGCAGTCCCGTTTTTACAGCGCAGAAGCGGCATGCTCTCGTACAGACGGAACCGAGAATCATGAACGTCGCCGTACGTCTGACAGCCCAGCATTCATGGATGTTCGGGCATTTTGCTTCTTCACATACGGTATGCAGATTATTTTCACGCATTAATTTTTTCAGACCCGTATAGTTTTCATTCGTGTTCAGCTTTATTTTGAGCCATTCCGGCTTTCTCAGATGCTCGTCTTTCTTTGCCATTTCCCCATCATCTCCATTATCCCTTTATTCATGTTCGTGTGCGAAAAATTTCTATTTCACGATGGATATAAAACTTGCGGATTTCTATTCAATAGTCACTTTAACATAGGAAAAATTTCTCGACAAGGGAAGAGAATTACTTACATTTTCTCGGATTGTTGCCGCAAACTATTTGTATTCAATCCTGAAAGGAGATCATGTTGTGAAAGTTCTGTTATCTGCTCTTCTCCTTTTTTCAGTTTTCTGTCCGGCTGCAAGCGGGAAAGAACAATCGGCTCCTGTTTACGGCGAACGGATGCAGTTGTACCGCAAAGCCGAAGCAGTCACGCAGATTCCTTGGTATGTGCTTGCGGCGGTTGATCAATATGAAGAAAATGTCCGCTCGAACCGAAAGGATCTGCCGGAAAAAGCAGGAATCATCAGCATTTATATTCCGGATCATTTGTGGAGCGGCCCTGAAAATCCAAATCCTAAGGACGATGCGCCTCTCAGCATTAAAGTATTTGACGGGATCGGCCTGGACGGCGACGGCGACGGAAAAGCCGAGGTCAGCAATGATGAGGATATCCTTTATACATTTGCTCAGTATTTAGCGGGATTCGGAACGGATCTTGACCATATCCGCATCGGCCTCTGGAATTATTACCGCCGTGATCAGACGGTCGGCATTATCACCGAATTCATGACACTGTTTAAAACGTTCGGCCGCCTTGATCTCGGAGAGCACGCCTTTCCGCTTCCCGTGAAGACGGATTACAGCTACCGCAGCACATGGGGCGCCGCCCGGGGTTTCGGCGGGCGCCGGATTCACGAAGGAACGGATCTGTTCGCTCATTACGGGCTTCCCGTCAGATCGACCTGCTACGGTATTGTTGAAATGAAGGGCTGGAACCGTTTCGGCGGCTGGAGAATCGGCATCAGGGATATCAATAACACGTATCACTACTTCGCTCACCTGAACGGCTTTGCAAAAGGTATGCATAAAGGCCGGATCGTCAAACCCGGAGAGGTGATCGGCTCTGTCGGCAGTTCCGGATACGGACCGCCGGGCACCGCGGGAAAATTTCCGCCGCATCTTCACTACGGGATGTATAAAGATAACGGCAGATCGGAATGGTCTTTTGATCCGTATCCTCATTTAAGGGCATGGGAACGTAAAGAAATCCGCGGGAAAAAGTAAACACACAGCCGCCAGGAAAGATTGCGGCTGTGTGTTTTTATTTATCTTTCTTCTGTTTTTCATTCGGCAGCTGGACGGAAGGCGTCACACCTGACCCGCCGCTTCCGTTATAAAACTGCGGCACCTCTCCTTGAATCGCTTTAATGGAGACCGGAATATTATTTGTCACGACTGATGTCTTACTGGCAAACGGAATAATGACCTTCACTTTTATTTCCACAAAAATACTGATATCGATCAGGGCATTGTTAATGCCGTACGGCTTTATTTTTGTTTTCACATCAGTTAACGCATCACCGATCAGGTTAAAGCGCACGGGGATTTTCGGCCCCAGATTTCCGAGAATGCTGTTTCCCGTGACCTGCCCTAAGGGAATATCGATCATAATTTCATCGGCCGTTTTCGCGCCTTTTTCTGTTTCATGCTGCTTATTGTTCGACTCCGCTTCCTTCAGATGAGCCTGAAGCTGCTTTGTCACTTTCGCCTTCATACTGTTGACCATTTGTGTATTAAAATCCATCGTTGTGACTTTTCCGTTTTCATCCGTTTTCATATCGACCATATCTTTCACATTGTCGCTGTGAGACATGTATTCTTCAATGGATTCCGTAATGACCTCTGTCGCCACCCGTTTGGTTTCCATTTCTCCTATGTTCATCAGCACCGGTTTGATTGAGGAGTTGATCATCCAAAGGCTGATGACCGTCGATATGATAAAAAAAGCAAACGACAGAAGAAGCACATATCGAAAAGGCAAAGGCCCTCTCTTGCGAAGAGCGCTCCGGTATCTAGGCAAGAAAAATCCCCCCTTACATATCACAATGTATGCTTGTAAGAGGGGACATAGTATTTTATTTTCACTCTTAAAAAGTCCCGCTTACCTTCACTCGGATGTAATGGAACGGCCGGCGGATATCTGACATTACGGCTGCCGCGCGAGCTTCCAGGCGAGCAGATCCCTTAAAAACTCCGGCATAAAGTATTGCTTTTCTTTTGAATCGCGGATGTAAGGGAACAGCTTTCCGAGTGTAAACATATCGAGAACGGCAACCGAGTATATCCGCTCCGGATCAATCTCTTCTCCGTTCACTTTCACATTGAGGAGATGCGTCACACCGTCTTCAAGAATGCCGGCCTCTGCCTCCGCTCCGGCATATACCATCCTGCCCATCACTTCCCCGCGGAAGCCGAGGCCTTTTATCCGCAGCTGCTCCATTTGTTCCGAGGCGGCCTGGCTGATTGTTTCCTGGAGTTCCCTGCCTGAAAGACGAACGGCCACCGGATTGATCGGATGAGGGCAGATACGGTGCAGGTCAAGCTTTGTGACAGGCCCCTTCTGTAAAGGCCCCAAAATAACGCCTGAATTCACCATGCTGACTTCACAGCCGCACCAGCTTTTCAGCGCTTCGGCTAATAGAAGCGGGAGGGGCGATTCCTCAAACCACTTCACGCCGGCTTCTTCCTTCAGGTTGGCGACTTGTTCGGAGAGCAGGTTTTCCGCTTCCCGTTCTTTCTCTTTCAGAAAAGCCGCCGTATCCTCAGATTCCCCTTGCCAATCAGCCATTTTCTGTACAGACGCCTGTTTGCTGACAATGGTTCGTGATTCACTTTCTATCGTCAGCTCGACACAGCCGACATAGTTCCCGTATTTCTCCGCACATGCAAGCAATACGCCGTTTATGTCTTGTCCGTCCTCAAGAAGGTGGTGCGTATGTGATTCAAGAATGACATCGATATCGGGAAATTTTTCCGCTGCGGCCCGGTCATCGATCAGGCCTAAATGAGAAAGCAGAATGATGATATCCGCTTTGCCCTTGATATCGTCAAGTGATTCTTGAATGCTTTTTTCCGCATCCGTCACCGTCCAGCCGAGTTTTTGATAGACGGGATAATACGGCACCGTGACGCCGAGTATGCCGGCGGTCATCCCGTTTTTCAGCGTTTTGATCACGTAGGGCTCGGCCCATTCCGGCCGCTGTCCGTCCGCGTCAAACAGGTTAGACACAATGACGGGAAACGCGGCATGGGTATATAAATCCGCCAGCTCATCGTGAGGCAGCGTAATTCCTTCATTATTCCCGACGGCAGCCGCATCGATCTCAAGCCGGTTTAACAAGTCGACATTCGCTTTGCCGAAGGTCGCTTCAGTTATCATTTGGAATCGGTCCATATGATCGCCGATGTCGAATACGAGTGTTTCCTCCCCGTCTTTTTCATGTTCATTTCTCTTCTGCTCAATATAATGTACGATTTTCGGCCAATTTTCGAAATGGCTGTGCAAATCATTCGTATGATATAAACGGAGCTTCTCTAACATACCATCTCTCCTACCTTTTAGCTGAATATCCCTTGATAAATCAATTCACAGCCGATCAAAATCAAGACGACCCGCATGAAAAGCACGATCGTTTTCGTCTGCACCCGCTTATTAACCCACGCGCCCATTTTGCCGCCGAACCACGCGCCCGGAACGAGGCACAGCGCATACAGCCAATTGACATGGCCCTCTGCGATATGTGACACGGAACCCGTCACGGAGGATAAGAAAATAATGAGCATTGACGTCGCCACAGCCACTTTCGGCGGGAACAAAAATAACAGCATCATGGCCGGAACCATAAGAGAGCCGCCGCCAATGCCGAAAAGACCGCCCAATAAACCGACGAAAAAGGCAATCACGATACCGGTGAAAATACGGTACGAATATGTATAAAGCTCACCCGATTCATCCTCATATGTCCGGATCATGCCTTTATGCGCTTTATTGACCGGTTTTGCTTTCGCCTTCAGCATTAATGTAATGGAAATCAAAATCATAAAAAGCCCGAACCAGACGGAAAACGTATGCGCATTAAAAAGTTTAGACAAATACGCGCCGATGATGCTTCCCGGGCCGGAACCGATAAAAAAGATCAGTCCGCTTTTATAGTCAACGGTTTTATATTTCATATAGGCCAGAGTTGATGACAGGCCCGTAAAAATAATCACCAAAAGGGACGTGCCGATGGCAGTCTGCGGTGTTACGTCATGGAAAAACGGAGTCATCGTGCTTAAATAGAGCATTGCCGGCACGATGATAATTCCTCCCCCAAGCCCGATCAGGCTGCCGACCGTTCCCGCGATAAATCCTAATATGATCAAAATAAGATAAGACATGTGTCTTGAAACCTCTTTTCTAGCTGAATAGGTCGAGCTGCTTCGGAGCAAGCCCGGTATATGAGATATTTAACATTTCAAGCATCTCAAGCCCGTTATCGGCGGCGTCTCCGCCTGAGTTATTGTTGAAGAGCACATACAGATTGCGCGACTGTTTTTTCAGCTCCTGAAGATTGTTTTTCCAATCTTTGAGCTCCTGTTTGTTATAGCGGTATAAATATCTGACCTCACGCCAGTTTTGTCCGCCGTCTGGTTTGATCCAGCCCTGCTTGTTCCGCCCGTGAAAACGGACAAGCGTTTTTTCTTCATCCGTTGCTTTCAGGACGGTCGGAATGCTGCCCTCGCCGATTTGCGGCTCGTCACATATGCTGTGAATCCAGCCTTCCTCCTTCATAAAGGAAAGCGTCTGTTCATAAAATGGCGGTGAAAACCAAGACCGGTTGCGGAATTCAAGCGCGCACGGGATATCGCCCATCTGCTGCCTGCACCATCTTAAATATGCGACGTTTTCTTTCTTGCAGTCAAACCACGGCGGGAATTGGAACAGCACCATGGCAAGCTTTCCATGCTCTATATACGGCGATAATGACAGCTTAAACGCCTCAAACATTTCTTCCTTCGATTCAAAGGGAATATCGCCGCGCTGATGGCCCGTCATTCCTTGATATGCCTTAATGACAAATTGAAAAGATTCCGGCGTCTCTTTGACCCATCTTTCATTATTGCGGGCGGGCTGTATCGCGTAAAAGCTCGCGTCCAGCTCAACGATGGGAAAATGGGAGGAATACGCCTGCAGTTTTTGCGGGCCCGCTGTTTTAGGCGGATAGATGCTGTCATGATCCCCCCACCCCGTCAGTCCGATATAAATCACAATCCTTCACCTCTCACTCTAGTTTATCACAGGTGTTTTTCTCTTTCTGTTTCCATGTTTTTTCTGAATGCACTTTTCAGGAACCGGTACTGATGTTCATTGGTGTCCGAAAATGCCTCATCCCTGGATGAAAGAATGTGCTGATAGACGATCGGCTCTGAAAACTGACCGCTCGTGAAATCATATATCTCCCCGTCTATCCGGTTATAAAAATGCCAGCTTGCGCCGGTTTTTGTTTTGAGAATGTCACCGCCGTAAACATCTTGGATGACTAAAGCCGTCACGCCGCACTGGCCTTTGGCCGGGCAATCTTCCGTCCATTTTGTACTAGTCTTGCGCGACCAGGATGCCGTTAATATGTTCAAGATTTGATCATACAATGTGTTTTACTCCTTTTTATAAAAAGATACCACGAGACCCGCTTTCCAAACGACAAAAAAAGCCGATTCTCATCAGAGAATCGGCTCTTTTATTTCAGAAGGCTTCAGGAATGTTCCGAAAGCCCCGCTCTGCTTACGGCCGCCATCCTGATACACACAGCGTCCCTTGCTGTAGGTCGCAGCAATTTGGTATGGAAAGGTGTAGCCTTCATACAGGCTTTGCTTATGTTTGGAAAACATCGTTTCTTTTGTGACAGTAAAAGGTTCCGGCCGGACGATGGCAAAATCAGCGTCAAATCCCTCTTCAAGCCGTCCTTTATTCGTTAAACCGAAGCGCTTGGCAGGTGCTTCGGCCGTCCATCGGGCCACATGTTCAAACGGAATCCCATGATCGATCGCTAATTGAATCATGCCGAGAAGCGTAAATTGGCCTCCGCTGATCCCGCCCCACGACAGAAACATATTATCCTCGCGTTTCAAAGACGGATGACAGGGAGAATGATCCGAAGACACCATATCAATCAGGCCCTCAGCCAAAACTCCGATCAATTCCTCTTTATCAGCCTCTGAGCGGAGCGGCGGAGCGCATTTGGCGGCCGCCCCTTTTTTGAGGAAGTCTTCAAAGCTGAATAATACGTAGTGCGGACACGTTTCAACGGTGACATCCAATCCGTCTTTTTTCGCCTGCTGAATGGAGAGCACGGCCCGTTTCGTGCTGATATGTACAAAATGAAGCGCGCATCCCGTCGCTCTTGCATATTCAATCGCCCGCTGCACAGCCTCGCATTCGGCTTCTTCCGGACGTGAGGAAGCGTAAGCGCGGGCATCAATTTTCCCTTGGAGCGCGTACTCGGCTTCAAGGAATCGGGTGAGGGCGTCGCTTTCTGCGTGCAGGGCCAAAATCTTGCCGCACGCCGCGATTTCCTTCATTCCCTTTAAAAGAGTCCGTTCATCGGCTGATTGAAATTCATCCGTTCCCGATTTAGACAGAAACGCTTTAAACCCGATTGCCCCCGCTTCTGCCATCGGCCGGATATGTTCGGTATATCCGGGCATCAAACCGCCCCAAAGCGCAAAATCAACCGCTGACTTCCGTTCGGCGATTTCCGCCTTTGCCAGCAGGTTTTCAGCAGTTACCGTCGAAGGGATGCAGTTAAGCGGCATATCAAAATAAGCCGTACAGCCGCCGGCAGCCAGCATGTTTGAGCCGGTTTCAATGCCTTCCCATTCTTCTCGGCCGGGTTCATTGAAATGGACGTGACAATCGACCGCGCCCGGAAACACATACATGCCGTCCGCCTGCACCACTTGTTCCGCGTTTTCGTCAATGCCGGGTCCGATCAAGGCGATTTTCCCGTCCTTGACGGCGATATCAGCCCGCTCTGTTCCGCCTTTTCGTACAGCTTTCGCACCCTTTACAATTACGTCATAGGCCATTTTATCTTCCTCCCTGTAAGGATGACGATTTTCTGTCAGTTTTTATCACAACATGCGTCTATGATTGCCAGTTTACTGCTACTATGATCGTAATACATCAGCAAAACCGCTATAATTTTTGATGATTTTTATTCATATTAACCAATGGTTGTCTTTAGAACCTGAAAGGAGACTGACTGATGAACATTTATGACGTGATGAAGATTCCCGCTTATGAGCGGGCCGCATTAATCGCAGGCAAATCCGGCGGCTGGAGGGAGGTGCAGCACGTCAACATGATGGATGCGCCGGACATCGCTGATTTTTTACATAAAAACGAATTGCTCGTCACCACGGCTTACCACTTGAAGGACCGCCCTCAGCTGTTGAAAGATTTGATCCGCCTCATGGCAAAACGGGGCTGCGCGGGACTGGGGATCAAAACGAAGCGTTACCTTAATGTCATTCCGAAAGATGCCGCGGAGCTTGCCGACCGGTATGAATTTCCGATTATTGAGCTGCCGGAAGACATCAGGCTCGGAGATATCGTCAACGCCACACTGAGCCATATTCTTGATATGCGTTCAAATGAGCTCCAGCAGGCCATTTACGCCCATAAAAAATTCACAAACCACATCATGAGCGGCAAAGGGCTGCAATCCCTGCTTAAGAAGCTCTCAGACATTCTCCGGCTTCCCGTGCTGCTTTTGGATCAGCATACAAAACTCTTATCATCGTCCCACCGCATACCCATTGACACGTCTTTATTGAAAAACATCTGTTATTCCCTTTCCGGGCCTTATTTCACCTGCTTTTCCATGCTGTCCGACAGAAAGGCGTATTCTGTCCTGCCGATTCTGAATGTTGAAAAAAACTGCGGTTATCTGGTGATACCGGAGCTGGTGCAGACCGCTGATAAAGGCGTGATTTTGACTATTGAACAGGCGGCTAACGTCATTTCCTTTGAACTGCTGAAAGAAAATGCCGTCAAACAATTCAGCAGACGGGCACGCAATGAATTTTTCAGTAATTTCATCGACCGCTCGTTTACCGGCCATGAAGAAATCAAAAGCCGCGCCAAAGAATTCCGGCTCCGCTGGGATCAGAAATACATGTGCATTTGCGGAAAGCTTGACCGAAATGAGAAAACGATCAGCTTTACCGAAAATCAGCTCGTTTCCGATCATGTATTTGATCTGCTTGAAGGGGAGCTGTCATCCTTCCCGTTTCCCCCTCATCTCTTTATTAAAGGAAATGTCGGTATTCTTTTAATTGAAGCGACAGACAGCTGGAATGAAATGCACGCGTCTGTCATCAGCTTTTTGGAGCAGTTTCAAAAGCAGGTCCGGACGCAGTTTAAACGGACTGTCTCCTTCGGCATCTCAAACATATGCCAAAAGCTGATCGACGTCCCTGACGCTTTTACTGAAGCTTCAGACGCCATTTCATCCGGGCATTTGTCCAGAAGCGCGGAGTTTATTCAAATCTATCATGCCAAAGACGTGCCGGAGCTGCTCCGCCTGCTTCCGGCGGAAGATGTGAAGAAGTTTTACGAAGCCACCCTCCAAAGCCTGGCCGACCGGCAAAAGGAGGACCAGAGCCTGCTTCATACGCTGTCTGTTTATCTGGAGACCCACTGCCAGATTTCAGAAACGGCTAAGCGCCTGTACGTCCATCGAAATACGGTGATCTATCGTTTAGAAAAATGCGAGGAACTGCTCGGCAAAAGCTTAAAAGATCCGGAGACGACGATGCGCCTGCGGCTCGCGCTGAGAATGCAGCGGCTGATCGGTTAAGGAATCGTTAGAGACAGGGATGCGGGTGTTCTCCCGCATCCTATTTAAGGGGGATTGATTCAGCTTAATTCTCAAAAAATGCTGCCATCAACATCTGCTTCCATTGACATCATCAGCCGTTAGTTATGATTTTCAGCAGACTCTAATCTAAACTAAAAAAGCCTTTCCCGAAGAAAAGGCTTTTGCTGTTCAAGTCTGAAAACGATCCGAAGCAGTTTGAAAGGTATCATGTGTTTTTTCCACTGTGTTCACACCCAATCCGCATACTAAAGATAACGACAGACCCAAAATAATGAAGATGCTTTTTTTAAAATTCATACAGGCATTCTCCTTCTTAGGTTTGATTACGATCAGACGAAACTTGATATGATCCATCAAATGAAACAGCCGATGTTGCTAGACCGACCCCTGACATTAAAACGACAGCCGACACAATGATAAATACGCCTTTTCTAAAATTCATACAGGCATTCTCCCCTCTGAATTTGTTTTTGCGTTTGAATCATTTTTTGATGATAAAAATAAGATTTGTCATATTGCTTTGACTCTGCATAAACAGCAGCCGTATCAAGAGCAATATCTTCTACATACGAATAGTTTTTATGTTTCTCAAGGTAATCAATTGTTTTTTTGATTCCTATTTGGTCTATTGCATTAATATATAAAGCCTCCAAATATTTTTGCAGAGATTCAAACAGCTTATCTCCTTGAAATATCGCTGATGAAAGTCCCTTTTTGCTGATTTGAATCGCCTCGCTTGTTTTCCCTTGTTTAAATAGAAGCTTTGCGTATGTAAACAAGGAATGTGGAAGGTTACCCAATTTATACTTTTCAGATATCTCCGCTGCTTTTTTTAAGTAGATTTCAGCTTTACTGTATTCTTCTAAGTCTCCGTAATTCTTTCCTATGTTGTAATAAGCAGAACTGAGCAGCCTTTCATTATTGTTTACTTGTTTCGACAACTCTAAAGCTTTTTCTAAATGCGGCAAGCTTTTTTCATAACGTTTAAAGTCTACATAGTTCCCTGATACGACAAATAGACATTGAATTTTCCGGACCTTATACAACTCATACTGATCGTAAATATCGAGCGCTTGCTTTACGTGATGCATAGAGACGTGGCTTTGTTTCATACCGTAATATGCTTCAGCCAGTTTAAAATGAAACTCCGCTCTCTCAATTTCATCATGCACATGAACGAGTTGTTTTTCAGCCTCTCTATAAAAGCCGATCGCCTTTACATACTGCTTTTGATCAAATTCATACATGCCGCGGAAAAATAAAGAATAATAGCACAGCAGGCCGGAAATTCCTTTATTTGATGCTTCGATTTTTTCCAACAGCTCGTCAATTGTCGGTCTCACACGGGTAGTCACCGGTTCTAAATAATCCAGCATGAGCTGATGGCGGAATTTCATGAGGGTGTAGTAAATCAGTAGATATTCGTCTTCTTCCATCTCATTTATTTCTTGTTCCACTTCCGCTTTCAAAATCTCCGCATCCGGAACACTGAACTGACGTATCATTTTGTACCATTCATTAATCTTAACGCCAACCTCCGATGATGGTAAAACAGAACTCACAAGGCCACTCCTCCTTTTATATAATATTCTAACATTTCCAAAATTATGTATATCCGCAATAAAACCGCAAAATTTCATTCGGCTTGATCATAAATCTTAGTTTTAAGTTTTAAGTCTACAACAAAAAAAGCAGGCCCTATGCAGCCTGCTTTTTTTTGAGAAATTTATCTAAGATGAACATAAATAATGTGAATAATAGAGACATTATCAATATGTCTAGTATAGTTGCATTAGAATTTTCTTTTACTAAGAAGAACCAGAGAAGTTGTAAAACGAAAGAAATCACAAAATACAATATGTACCTGATACTATTTATGTCAATCCATCCCTTCGCTTATCTTAATGCCCTTTACAGGGTAACCTGAACCATGCTGGAATCTCCCGGTAATGCTGAGTATAATATATGCAGATATAACTGGAGCTGATCTAATCACCTCAACTTATTTTAAAATTTCAAAACGTGCAATTTCCCACTCTTTGTTTGCTTTTAGCGGGATTGTTTTTAGCTTTTTGCCTGATTTCAAATCATAAGACGTCATGTCTCCAAGCTTCTTATCGCGCTGGATATCAAAGTTTTTGAGTAAAACATACATCTCTCTGTCAGTGAATTGAACATCATTCATTAATTTGTTATCATTCCCCGCATAAAAATTGAAAGAGTTTTTCTTACCCATTTTTTTATCAAACATCTGCAGCTTCCCAGCAAAAGAAACAGCTAAGATGCTATCTTTTAATATTTTCAATTTTGCAGGATGAAACCCTTTCTCCATCTCGACTTCTTTTTTTACCTTAAGAGTCTCTCTGTCTATTAATATGAGCTTAGAATTCTCTTTCTCATTCACGTTATCATTAACTGCCAGTACAAATGTATTTTCATCTAGAGCTTGGAATGCATCCTTTTCATCCATGAAGTATATCCCTTTATTCGGTATGGATGCCTTGTTCTCTTGCTTATTTGTCTCTGGGTTAATTGAAAGGATGGACATACTTTCTTCATCACTTGAAATGACATAAATTTTATTTTTAGCGACGATTGCTGATCCAAGTTCTCCGTCAAGCTTTATTTGTTTCTTGTTTTTTCGGCTGTTTCCCTTCCAATATACCAGTTCACTTTCCAGCCCTTTGTCTGTATATCCAACGTTAATGTCATGGATGATATAACCGTCAGAACTATTTATAAAGAAAGCACCTTCATCCTCAGTTGTTTTTGACAAACTCTTTTCATTTATTTTGTTTATTTTTCCGGTTTTATTGTCTATCATCAAGTGATTATTGCTTCTATTTGATGAGAAGAACGTATCGTTTTTGTTATATGAAGACATCGTGAAATTTATACCATCTTTCAATTCCAAGCTATCCATTTTAGCACCATCTTCACCGTAAACCCCAATCTCACTTCCCCTATCTAAAGTGTTAGAAAAACCAACAATAAATTTTGCATTGTCAATATCCTTTAATACAGTCTTTTTATTGCTGCTTCTTTCCTCTTTTTCATTCCCAGTTTGGATGAGACCGCAAGAGGTTGTGACTATCAGTATGCAAATGAAAATAAACAGGGTCTTAAGTCTACTCATTTTTTTCCTCCCTATGAGATAGCAAAAAGCCTCCGGATACCCGGAGGCTTTTGATTCTATCCTTGCTGCGTGAACGGCCGGGTCTGTGTCTTTTTGCCCCAGCCAAGCGCGGCCAGAAAACTGATGGTGAGAATGGCCGCTCCCAGCATATACGGAAATTCTATATTTACGTCAAAGAGAAAACCGGCGGCTGACGGTCCGGCGATATTCGCTAAGCTGATGAATGAGGTGTTCATCCCTCCGGCAAATCCCTGCTGGTCACCGGCGAGCTTCGACAGCATCGTGTTAACGGCCGGCCGGAGCAGCGATGTCAGCGTCAGGAAAAAGATTGCCGCGGCAAAAACGGCCCAATATGAACCCGCAAACCGGCACCACACAAGTCCTGCAGCAGCCCCGATCAACGTCACGTTAATGACGCGCTTTTCCCCGAACCTGCGGACGAGATAACTGACGCCGACCGCCTGCACAAACACGCCGATGAGACCCGCGGCCGTAATAATAAAGGCAATATCAGAGGCTTTAAATCCGTGTTTATGGTCAACGTAAAGGCCGAAAACGGATTCAAAGTTCATAATTCCGAAGTTCAGCACAAAAACCAGAATCAGCATAAACGCGAACGGCGATTTGAGCGCGCGTGACATTTGCTTAAACAGATGCTCACGTTTTTCCGTTTTTGCCCGGGCTTCCAGCTGCTTTTCACGTCCCAGCGTTTCAGGCAGAAAGAAAAATGAAAGCACCGTTGAAAAGCAGGCGAGACTTGCAGACACGATGAACGGCACAGACATGCCGTAATGAACCAAATAGCCTCCGACACCTGGCCCGATGACGACACCGAGCGTCATCGCCGCGCTGAACAGCCCCATTCCTTTCCCGCGTTCTTCTTCGGTCGTAATATCCGCTATGTAAGCGAACATTGACGGCATTAAAAACGCCGCGCCCATTCCGCCCAAAAGGCGGGATGCGAACAATTGCCACAGGCTTCCGGCAAAAGCGAAGATCAATTGTGACACGGCAAAGGCGGCGATGCCGAAAATAATCAGTTTCCGCCGTCCGTATTTGTCGGTTATTTCCCCGGCAATAGGCGCAAATAAAAGCTGTGTAAGCCCCGCCGCCGCAACAAGCAGACCCATCGTGCTCCCCGTCGCTCCGAATTCGGTAATATATGCGGGCATAATCGGAATAATCAATCCGATTCCAAGCATCGCAATAAACATATTCAGCATTAAAATTGACAATCGGCCCATGTACGCCATGATTTCTTACCTTCTCCCCAGACAAACAGATGATCATTCCATATTTGTCATTTTTTATACCATTCAGTATAACGGGGAAAAGGGAAAAAAGTCCAGATGATTTCAATCTCGTTTTCAAGTCTCATGACAGCACACCGGTTTCAGCCGGCAGATCATATATGTTAAGGGCCGCCTGCAGCGCTTCCCCGGCTTTAACGGCAACACCGTGTCTGATCAGAACCGCTTCAAGTCCGGCCAGCACAAACAGCACATTTTCCTTTCTGCAGCTGTAGCCCATCGTTCCGATTCGCCAAATTTCCCCCTGCAGCGGACCGAACGAGCTGGCGATTTCAATTCCGAATTGAGACAAAAGCATCCTTCTGATCGATTCGCCGTCTGCTTCCGGCGGAATCTTCACACATGTGACGACAGGCAGCTTCGCCTCCGGATCACCGAATAAATCAAGGCCCATCGCTGCAAGTCCCGCCGTAAGCGCTTTTTCGTGACGCCGATGCCGGCGGAACCGTTCTTCAAGTCCTTCTTCCAGGACAAGGCGCACACCCTCCCGCAGCGCATAAAGCATTGCTGTCGCTTCTGTATGGTGATTCAGCCTTCTTTCACTCCAATAATCTTCGAGCTGGCTCAGATCAAAATAGTTGCTCGTAATCGGGCGATGACCGGACAGCATGTTGCCGTCAGCCGCCGTCGCAATGCCCCGTTCTACCTTTTTACGCGCGGCAATGACAGCGGCCGTCCGGTCATTATAAGTAATCGGAGCCATTCCGGAAGGGACCGATAGGCATTTTTGCGTTCCCCCGATGACTGCGTCAATCTTCCACTCATCCGTTTTTACGGCGCAGCCTCCGATCGTGGCCACGGCATCCACGATAAAGAGTGCGTCTTGGGCGCGGCACGCTTCCCCGATTTCTTTCAGCGGGTGAATCCGCCCCGTTGATGTTTCTCCGTGCACCATAGCGACGATTTTCGGGGAAATCTTTTTCATCTCGCTGATAATCTCTTCAGGCCGGAAGACCGTTCCCCATTCACACTCGATCGTATGAACGTCCGCTCCGTATCGCTCGGCGATTTCAGTCAGCAGGTATCCGAAGCGTCCGTATATCGGAACGAGCACGCTGTCGCCCGGTTCTATCACACTTGCGAGAACAGCCTCAATCCCCGCTCTTGATGTGCCGTCAATCGGATAGGCCCAGCGGTTTTCCGTTTGAAACAATTCACGGAGCATTTGCATCGTTTCGTTCATAATGCCGGTAAATGCCGGGTCAAACTGGCCGATGATCGGAGCGCCCATCGCCCTCAGCACCCTCGGTTCAGCTTCTGTCGGTCCCGGTGTCATAATCGTTCTTTGCGGAATGCACAATTCTTTTCTGGTCGGCACGCCGATTCCCCCTTTACGTTAATAGGCAAGTTTATGTAATACATTCGCCAGCGTAAGGACGCCGGTTTCAAGCTGATGTGCGGGTGTGAATTCAAGCGGCGAGTGGCTGATCCCGCCACGGCTCGGCACAAACAGCATGCAGGCCGGAAAGGTTCTGCCGAGCATCTGGGCGTCATGTCCCGCTCCGCTTACGATTTTCTCCGGGTCCGCCCCCTGCTCTTTTGCAGCCTCTGCTGCGGTTCGTGTCAGGGTCTGATCCATTTGAACCGGCTCTATCCTCATATATTCATCAATAACGGGCCTGACTCCTTTGCTGCGGCTGATGTTTTCAACAATCGATACCAGTTTCTGATGGAAGGCTGCCAGCACGTCTTCCTCCGGGTGGCGAATATCAACGGAAAACTGGATACGGCCCGGAATGACATTCGCCATATTCGGTTCAACCGTCATTTTCCCGCACGTCAGGCGGAGCTCTTCCGGCTGTCTTTCCGCTGAGAGCATCAGTTCGTGGATAATGCTGCTTCCCGCCGCGAGCGGGTCTTTCCGCCATTTCATTGAAGTGGTGCCGGCATGGTTGCATTCACCGTCAAGCGTAACGGTATAGCGTCTCTGTCCGGCAATCCCGGTGACAATCCCGATATCCCTTCCCGATCGTTCAAGCGTTTGCCCCTGTTCAATATGTATTTCCAGAAAGGCACTAATATCAGTGCGCAGCGGTGCTGGATAACGGCCTGCACCGAAGCCGTTCTGCCGCATGGCTTCTTTCAGAGAAATGCCGGACGCGTCTTTCGGCGTTTCCGCATCTGAAAGCGAGAAAGCACCGGTGATATTGCCTGAGCCCCAATAGGTGATGGGAAAACGGCTCCCTTCCTCTTCACAGAGCGACACAGCCTCCAGCGTTTTTTTCGGACGCCCGCACGTCTCATGCAAATGCCGGATCGCCAGCATGCCCGCCAGCACGCCGAACGCACCGTCATATTTGCCGCCGTCAATAACAGTGTCAATATGCGACCCGGTCAGAATCACCTCATCAGGCGATTCTGTGCCGTTCAGCCGGCCGAATACGTTACCGACATCGTCAAATGCCGTTTCCAGCCCGAACGCCTCCATTTTCTTTTTGACGGCAAGCTGGGCGTCCATCCATTCTTTCGTATATAAAAGCCTCGTCACTCCGCCGGAAGCGGAAGCGCCGAATTGAGACAGCCATTGTATGTCATCGGAAATCCCGATATTCGCCGCCGAAAGCTGCTGATGTTCCATACACGCCCTCCTTTTAAACTGAAAAACTGACAAGATGATCTTCATTATAGAAGGAGCGCATAACGAGTTCATTATCATATCCTCTAAAAAATCAATGATTTTCCGGATACTTTGACCAATAAGTCGAAGGAACCATTTTTCAAAAAAGATAGAATATTAGATTTACTTTTTGGATAATAGAGGTAAAGGAGGGCAAGTCATGACAAAAAAACTTTGGTTTCTGCCGATTGTCTGCCTGTTTTTCATTTTTGGATGGGCCGCGCCGTCAGCCTCTGCGGGCGCGCCGGCTGACACGAATCTGTACAGCCGGATGGCGGTTTCAACTGCCGGCGGCACAACTCTTTTTCCGCAAACTGCCTCAGCTGTCATCACTCCGTCTGCGGATACGGACACATATTACAAAGAAGCTTCCGGAAAAAGCGGAACGGCCTTAAAGAGCGCCCTGCACCGTATCATCAGCGGACATACAAAGCTGTCTTACAGCCAAGTATGGAATGCATTGAAGGAAACTGACGAAGATCCGGCAAACCCGAACAATGTCATCTTGCTCTACACCCAGGAATCACGGGCCAAAAGTAAAAACGGCGGAAGCGTCGGGGACTGGAACCGCGAACACGTGTGGGCAAAGTCACACGGAAACTTCGGAACAGCTGCCGGCCCCGGGACGGACATTCATCATCTGCGCCCTGCAGACGTCCAGGTGAACAGTGCCAGAGGAAACATGGATTTTGATAACGGCGGCTCAGAATACCCGAAAGCGCCGGGCAATTATTACGACGGCGATTCCTGGGAGCCGCGCGATGAGGTCAAAGGAGACGTCGCCCGCATGCTGTTTTACATGGCGGTGCGTTATGAAGGAGACGACGGGTATCCCGACCTTGAGCTGAATGATAAAACCGGAAACGGCTCAGCTCCTTACATGGGAAAACTGTCCGTTTTGCTCAAATGGAATCAACAAGACCCCGTCGACAGTAAGGAAAAACGGCGGAACGAAATCATTTACGAAGACTATCAGCATAACCGCAATCCGTTTATCGACCATCCGGAATGGGCGGACGAAATCTGGTAATCGTATCATAAGAAGTGATAAGGGAGCCCCGATCATCAGGCTCCCTTTTTCAATATACGGCGTTTTCAGTGTCGGCATCAAAAAAGACGGCCCGGTTCATATTGACCGCAAGCAGAATGGCATCGCCGGGTTTCACCTGTGAAGCGCCGTCAAGACGGATCGTCATGCGGTCATCTCCGCTCACCGCATGAACGTACATCTCCGCGCCTAAGTTTTCACATACTTCCGCCACAGCGCGGCACACCGCTTCAGCCGGGTGCTCTGATTGTCCGGCAAGCGTCAAATGCTCCGGACGCAGCCCCGCAATCATCTCCTTACCGCTGTATCCTTTCTGCACAAGAACGGCCGCTTTTTCTTTCGGAATGGGCAGACGAACGGACGAACCGGCAAAATACCATTGCCCGTGACTTTCTTCAATGGCGCCTTTTATAAAATTCATACTCGGAGAACCGATAAAACCCGCCACAAACAGATTCGCCGGATAATGATAAATCTCATGGGGGCTTGCGGCCTGCTGAATATCTCCTTCATTCATCACGACAATCCGGTCGCCCATTGTCATCGCTTCCGTCTGATCATGCGTCACATAAACGATGGTCGCTTTCAAACGCTGATGGAGCTTGCTGATTTCGGCGCGCATCGTCACTCGCAATTTCGCGTCTAAGTTGGAAAGCGGCTCGTCCATCAGAAACACTTTCGGCTCCCGCACGATCGACCGGCCGAGCGCAACCCGCTGCCGCTGTCCGCCTGAAAGAGCCTTCGGTTTCCGCTTGAGCAGATGCCCGATTTCCAAAATATCAGCGGCCGTCCGGACTCGCTCTGCGATTTCTTTTTTCGGCAGCTTTCTGAGCTTCAAACCGAACGCCATATTATCAAACACCGTCATGTGGGGATACAGCGCGTAATTCTGAAAAACCATCGCGATATCGCGATCCTTCGGGGGCAGATCGTTCACCGCGTCTCCATCGATATAAAGCTTCCCTTCAGAAATGCTCTCCAGTCCGGCAATCATTCTGAGTGTCGTAGATTTGCCGCAGCCGGAGGGCCCGACTAGCACCAGCAGCTCCTCATCTTTTACATCTAAGTGAAAATCCTTCACTGCCGCCGATTGGGCGCCGTATGTTTTTTTGATATGGTCAAATGTTAATGATGCCATTCGAAAAACTCCTCCAATACTGGAAACCGCCACATCTTTCTGTTATGTTAAAAATGTTCGGGGTTTCTGACAGATTCATAAATGAAAAGCAAATTTGTATTATAACGTCATAATACATATAATAGTACTACTACTTGACAAAGGAGGTCCGTCCCATTGTTAAATAACGGGAGCTCGAAACCTTTATATATTCAGCTGAAACAAATTATCGCGGACGATATCAAGAAGGGCGTTTATTCGCCGTCCGTAAAACTGCCGACCGAAAATGAGCTGTGCGAAACGTACAACGTCAGCCGCATAACGGTCAGGAAGGCCATCCTTGATCTTGTGGAAGAAGGCTGGCTCGTCCGGCAGCAGGGAAAAGGAACGTTCGTTAAAAGCCCTAAACTGAAGCGGGAGCTCATCGCGGTCAACGGCTACTCTGAATTTATGGAATCAACGGGGAAAAAACCGAAACACCAGATCCTTTCCTATGAAATCATTGAAGCGCCTAAATCCATCGCCCAAAAACTTCGCGTCGCTTCCGAAAGTCCCGTTCTTGAATTAAAACGCATTTTATTTCACGACGACCAGCCGCTCTCATTCGAAATCGCCCACTATCCGCTCAGTTTATTTCCCGACATCGGCAAGCATATTAAAGGCGGCGTGTCGATGCATGACATTTTGAAACAGCACTATCAGGTGGTGCCCACCCATAATACGAAGCTGTTAAATGTCGTATACGCCAAGCAGGAAGAAAGCCGCTATCTGGCTTGTGATATCGGGGATGCGCTTTTTGAAATTGACAAAACCGCTTTTATGTCAAAAGACCAGCCGATATACAGCTCGCTGTTTGTAATGCATACCGACCGCGTCACGTTTACCATTAACAGTCCCTATGCGTAACAAGTATAAAAAACGAGACAATGCTTATCGTATTCTCGTTTTTTCACTGCTTTTCCCGCCGCCCGGCCTGTAGGGATGCCCGTAACCGAATGCTCCGAACCCTCCGCATGTTTTGGCAGCCGTCCCGGCGGCCGCAGTAAGCGCTCGCCGAATATCCTGATGCTCGAAAAAATCGGTAAGAAACCCGGCGATAAAAGAATCACCCGCGCCCAATGTATCTATTATATCAGCTCTTACCACCGGCTGATGATAGACGCGTTCCCCATCCGATAACACCGCGCCATATTCTCCCCTTGTCAGACAGACGATTTTCGCTCCGAAACCGCGGGCTTTTTCGGCAAGCCGCACACATTCACTTTCACTCAAATCACTCCCGGAAAAAAACGCATACGTCACGTACGGGCAGACCGCTTCTAAATAGGCTTCGTCACGTTTTACAGAGAAGTCAAAGGAAATCGGCACATGGCCGCTCAGCATCGGGAGGTCACGTTCTATCCTGCTGTATACGCTCGTATGCAGCAGATCATGTCCGGCGATAAATGAGATGTCATTCTCCTGAAAAGCGAGCGTCAGACGCGATTGCACGCCGCCTTTATTTGATCCGGCAAATATCCTGTCCCCTCTTTCATCAAGCGTGACGACCGCCATCCCGTTTTCTCCGTATGCCCGGCGGATCAGATCGGCATTCACCTTTTCCAGTTTCAGCACATTCAATACGTGATCCGCCGCTTCATCACTGCCGAGAATCCCGATATAAGAAGTTTCGTGGCCTAAGCGCCGGGCAAGCACGGCTACGTTTAACGCATTTCCGCCCGGGTAAAACGTTTCCTGATCCTGATAATAATCTACTACATTATCTCCGGCCGCTATCAGTTTCATCTTTTCATCCTCCTTATCCTTTCACGCTTCCCGCAGCAATGCCGCGGATAAAATATCTCTGCATCAATAAAAACAGCGCGATGATCGGAGCAGCAGAAATCGTCAGCCCGGCCAGCAGCACGCCCCAATCCGTCTGCAGCGCATCTCTGAACTGCATCAGCCCGGCCGGAATCGTCCGTAAATTTTCATCATCGATAAAAATAATCGCAAACATAAACTCATTCCATGTATGGTAAGCCGTCAAAATGCCTGATGTCACCAGAATCGGCACGCTCATAGGTAAGAATATTCTGAAAAATATTCCGAAACTTGTACATCCATCCAGATAGGCAGCTTCCTCAAGCTCTTTGGAAATCGACAAAAAATAGGACCGGATCAGAATCACGGTAAACGGAATACGGTAGGCGGCGTACGGAAGAATCAATGCCCAATACGTATTGTACAGTCCCAATGACTGGATAATGGAGTACAGCGGCACAAGACTGACCTGCGGCGTCAGCATCAAGCCGCCAAGACAAATGATCAGCACAAACCCTTTTCCTTTAAATTGAAAACGGGCCAGCCCGTATGCCGCCCAGGCGCTCACAAATACGGTGATGAGACAAGTCAGCACGGTCACAATGACGCTGTTCATAAAATAAGCGGAAATCCCTTGGTTCCATGCGGATACGAAGTTTTCGGGATGCCAGACAGAGGGCAGCGACCAGCTGTGCTCAAAAATCTCATCCGAGCTTTTAAAGGCGCTGACCGCCATCCATAACAGCGGATATGCAACGGCAATGAGGTAGATAAAGAGAAACAGCCACACAGACGTTTCCCCGACATTCCATTTTCTCGGTTTTCCGCCTGTTCTGACGGCCTGATGGGCATGACGCAAGTCCGTCTTTTCAGGAAGCATCGGCTACTCCTCCTTTCCGGTCTTAAAGAATTTCATCTGAATAAGCGACAGAGCAAGCGTCAGCAAAAGCACCACCGTCGCGATCGCAGAAGCGTAGCCCATCATATCCTTTGTAAAAGCACTCTTATACAAAAATGTGCTCAGCACTTCTGAAGCATTGCCCGGCCCTCCGCCGGTCAGAATATACGGTTCATTAAATACGGTAAATGCGCCGGTCAGCGTCATCACCACGGCAACAAACGACATTTCTTTCGTCTGCGGCACCGTAATGTGAAAAAACTGCTGGATTTTTCCGGCTCCGTCCAGCTGCGCCGATTCATATAATTCAGCGGGAATGCTCTGAATCGAGACAATGTACAGCATGGCGATGTAACCGACAGACTGCCATTGAGACACAAAAATGACAGACAGCATAGCGGTGTTTTCATCGCCCAGCCACGCGCGGGTCAGTTCATCAAGTCCGACGGCTTCCAGCAGCTGATTCAAAAGCCCGATTTCCGGGTTATAAATAAAATCAAACAACAGCGCAATGACGGTCATGGAAATGACGACCGGAAGAAAAAAGACCGTGCGGAAAAACGGCGACCATTTTCTTACCAGTCTGTCTTCCAGCACGGCCGCCAGAATTAAGCCGCCGCCAACCTGGCAAATCAGCGATATGACCGCATACAGCACATTGTTGCGGAGCGCTGTAAAAAATATGGGATCGTGAAACAGGTCAATATAATTTTTCAAACCGATAAACGTCTTTTCGGGTTGAAATGAGCTCCATTCAAACAGACTGAAAAACACATTCTCAATAATCGGAATGTAAACGAACAGCAGAAAAATCAGCGCGGGCGCGAGAAACAGATACGGAATGAAACGTTTTCGGCTGACCAAGGAAATCCTCATCTCCTTTCTCCAAAGAAATCTGTTCTATTCAGATGACGCTTTGACCTGACGCGCCGCTTTCTGCACGGAATTCATCACCTCGCGCGGTGTCATTGTGCCGCCGAGCATCTGCTGAACGCCTGCCGCATACACATCGGCGATTTCAACGTCAACATCCATATCAAACCACGGCACCATTGTTTCGGCGCGGACGATATCCTGCACGGCTTCACGCTGGATCGGGGCGGAATTGTTTTCTGTCGCCGTTCCTTGAACCGCGCTGTATTTACCGACGTCTTTTATCAGCTTCTCTCCCATTTTTTTCGAGGTTAAAAACTGAAGAAATTCCATGGCTTCTTTCGGGTGCTTCGTTTTTGAGGAAATCATAAATCCTTCCGGAGATCCGGTCAGTGCACGGGGAGATCCCTTTTCGCCGCTGATTTTCGGGAAAGGAAACAAGCCCAGATTGACCGGTTCGACGAGCTTAATTTCTGCCGTTTCCGCATAAATCATCGCCGCTTTTCCGCTCGTAAACTGCTGGCGCACGTATTCGTGATCGACGGAGTTCACGTGCTTTGTAAAGTACGGCAGAAGTTCCTGAAGCTTTTCAAGCGCTTTGACATAGCCTTCGTCCGTAAACTCCCCGGTTTCCGGGCTGTAATCTTTCGCCCGCGTTTTTTCATCCACCATACGCTGGTTCAGCGTCCCGATATAATGAGAAATGGTCCAAGGCGCTTTTGTGCCGAAACTGATCGGAATATATCCGTTCTCTTTCAATTTCTCAGAGACTGTGATCAGTTCATCCCATGTCGCCGGGGGCTTCAAATGTAATGAATTAAAAATGTCCTTATTATAAAAGAATGATTTAGCGTCCATTTGCCACGGAACACCGTACTGTTTTCCGTCATGCGTAAAGGGTTTGATTTGTGACTGCACCAGCTGTGAGGACCAATCTTTATCCTGCTGATAGTAAGACGACAGATCGAGGGCTTTGTCTCCTTTGATGAATTTATAAGCAAACCGGTCGCTCCATGAAAAGAAAATATCAGGGGGGCTCGTTGTTCCGAGCATGACTTTCACCTTGTCTTTATAAGAATCGTTTAAGACCGCTTCCGTTTGGATATGAATATCCGGATGAGCGGCTTCAAATTCTTTGACCGCTTCTTCAAAATAGCTTTTTTCCGGCTCCTTCGGCCACCTGTGAAAAAACTTCAGAGTCACTTTTCCGTCAGAGGAACTGCTTTGGCTTGAACAGGCGGCGGCTGACAGACATACGGCTAACAGAACGAACAGGCAGATGAGCTTTTTCAGATGCTTTTCCTCCTTTGTCACCGGACTATAACGTTATATATCATTATAGTCCGGTGAAATATAATGCGCGTTCTTAATATTCGACTTTCCACATGTAACGCCGCTGGCTTAACGGATGGTTCCTTGCTTCCGCCAGCGCATCCGCATAGCTTCTGAGCACCCGGTTTAATACGAGAGGAGCCAGATAGCCTTTTACAGAATCGTCAATTCCGGAAAAATCATATGCTGCCGCATCAAGCACAGTCAGTTTTTTGCCGTATCTTTTTGAGAAGGAAAGCGCCCGCTCTTCAAGGGGTCTTGTTTCGTCTAAGCCGAGCAGGATAATAAATGGAACGGATTCATCAATGATTTCGAACGGTCCGTGAAAATATTCTCCGGCATGAATGGCGTGGGAATGAATCCATTGCATTTCCATGAGAATGCAGATGCTGTAGGAGTAAGCGACACCGTAGTTCGCACCGCTTGCCATCGTGTAAATGATATCTTCTTTTTCGTGGGCTTTCGCGAATGCCTTTGCGTGATCCGCTTCTTGTTTAAGCGCTTTGTCATATACGGTCTGGAGCTTATTGAGTCCGTCGATCGCCGGCTCAAACGCGGGATGGTTTTCCAGCACGTGTAAAGCGCCGAACACGATTTGATACAGAACCCCGTAATTCGTATTTATCGCCTGTGCGTTCTCACCCCAGTCATACACCGCGACATATTCGGCTTCTTTCGCTAGCGGCGAATCAGGCTCAAAGGTCATCGCAATCGTAAGCGCGCCTTTTTTTCTGGCGAAACCGGCGGCTTTCACCGTTTCCGGCGTATTGCCTGACTGAGAACATAAAATCACGAGAGAGTTCTCTCCGAGCTGAACGGGATTGCGCTGAATAAATTCATTTGAACTGTAGAGATCAGAGCTGATGGCTTTCGCCTCTCTGTCAAACACGTACTTGCTCGGATACATAATGGCTGAAGAACCCCCGCAAGCGACGAAAAAGACGTGGTCAATCGTTTTTCCTTTCAGATCATCCAAGAAAGCCTGAACCTTGTGATTCACTTGTGCGGCAGTTTGACTCAAATCCTTCACTCCTCAGTGTTTTATTATATAACGTTATATAACATTATATAACGTTATATTAATCGCAGCAAAGGTGCGTTGTCAATCATATTTTCTGAAATTTCTAAAATATAAAATAAACCCGGCTTATTTCCCGCCCTCTCTTGACCTGACCCTTAGAGACACGTTTAGAATGAAAAACAGGGAGTGATTCAGAATGAATATAAAAGAAGCCGCCAGACAGACGGGTCTCACGAAAAAAGCCATCAAATATTATGAGCAGGAAGGTTTAATCACCGTCAGCAAAAACCCTGATAACGGATACCGTGAGTATTCCGATCAGAACGTGAATACGCTGAAAATGATTGCCGCCCTCCGAATGCTGGCACTGTCTGTAAGCGATATTAAAGCGTTCCTCTTAGAGGGCAGCAGTCTGCATGATATACTGCGCCGGCAGCATCAAAAGCTCAGCCGGCAGATTGAAGAGCTTGAGCAGGAACGGAAACTGACTGAAATGCTGATCAAGCGCGTGGAAGATGCGGAAAATGTCGATTCAATTCTGCATGATATCGGCGAGGTCAAAATAGATGAACCGAAGTATATGGGACTTCAGCTGAAAAAACTGTTCCCGGGAGATTTCGGAGAATTTATCGCCGCGCTGTTTGAACCGTTCCTCGACTTTTCTATTGATACAGATGAGAAAAAAACGATATGGGCGGAGCTTATTAAAGTATTGGATGATATGGAAGAAGTTCCGGCTGCACACCCGATGATGCAGCTGGTCGGCAAGGAGGATCCGGCTCAGCTCCAGCAGCACAAAGTACAGCATGATCAATTTATCGAGCGGATTTTAGAGAGAGACCCCGCCACTTGGGACACTCATAAAAACATCATCATTCAGCTTGTGAAAAGAGTGCAGACAGATGAAGAATACAGGGAAAGCCTGATCAAGGTCGGAGAATCAGCTTCTGATCTGCCCGCGCTGAAGGAGGGATCGCCTTTCAGCAATCTTCTTCAAAAGCTCAGCCCAAAATATGACACGTACGTGCGACTTCAGCTTGAACTGAAAAAAGAAGCCGACGAGGAACTCGGCTTTGATTCAGAAGCATATTTAAAACAGATGCTTCAATCAAAAAAACGCTAAGGTTCGTTTCCTTAGCGTTTTCTTTCTTCAGCCTCAGTGCTGCGCGTTAATGCGGTCAACGACATTAGCGATGAGCTGCTCTTTTCCTAAGTCGGAATCTTCGTCAACGCTTGCTACTGTCAAAATGATGGCCGCTACCGCAAGAGCGATCGTCTCAATGGCGGCCGCCGCGTTTAAAAATACCCATACAGCCGTTGCGCATTGGCCGATGGCCGTTGATTTTCCTTTGTCCATGCTCTTTTTGTCAAACTCTTCTTTCAGCACTTTCGCCATAATCTGCGAACCTTGATCAATGACGCTGTTCACTTTCTCATAATCGCCGCTGTAGACCGCCGCTTTCAACTCTTTAAAATAATTCGGCGATGACTTTTTAATATCAGCGATCACCTGATCGGAAACTTGCTTCAATTCATCCTGATCAATCTTTTTGACAGCCTTGGTATCCCATACTTCAGGAAGGAGCTTTGCGACCTCACCTTGTCCGAAAAAGATGCCGGAAAAAATGTCTTCACCCGAATAAGAGACGGATGGCTCAGTTTTCGCCGCGGCATGCGGGCCGACTAATGCAACCATTAAAACAAACACCAGCATCATGGCGGCAGCAGACTTTTTGCTTTTAACCATATAATTTCCTCCTTTTCCTTTTATTGAAAAAATTGTATCTGATAAAAAGGGGATTGTAATGGTTCAAAGCTACTGTTTTCTCTGCCGGCACCAAAAACAGGACCAAAATACCAGCCACCGTAATGGAAAACGAGGTAAGCCCCAGCATAACGGCAAAGATTTCGTGCATAAAAATGGAGATAAACAATATCAAACGCCAATATGTTTTCGGAGCAAACAAAGCGCAGAACATAATGGTTTGCACAATGAGCGTGCCCCACGTCGGGATGATGACAAGCTTGGACTGCAGGATAAAGTCAAACAGACCGTGAAGCGCATCCGGCAGACCCAGCATCGGATCGTTCAAATAGTAATAAACGGCAGTTCCGTTCTGCCACTCTTCTTCCATCAGTTTGGCAATGACGGAGTTAAAATACAGCATTGCGACCTGTATTCTGATGATTGTCAGCGTCGCCCAGCACAAGGAGCGGTAATAAGGCTCAAGCGGCCTTTTCTCAAAAGACGCCTCGTACGGAGACCAGTGCCATTTCCGCGGATCGGTTAATGTCAGCGGGAGCAGCAGCAGTGTAAAAACGGCAGCCACCTGATCTCCTCCGTCAAGGGTAACGGCGGAGTTTTGGAAGCTGTACGAAATCCACCAGTGAAAAAAACCGGTGATTCGCGGCCGCCAGCCAATGACGACAAGGATTAACATACAGATACAAACGGCTTTGACGATCTCAATGTAACGGAAATCGGGAAACAGCAGAAACAGGCTGAACGTGTCGGAAAAACTGAGCATTTGATTTTGCGTTTTGAAGAAGACAGACGCCGGATTGAACAGCAATGTCAGCAGCGTGCCGAGCGCGATTAAGCTTCTGGCAAGCCCGTACACATTTGTCCAAGGCGGATTCTTCATCATCCATAAGGTGAGCTGCTTTTTTGCATCCTGAATCAATTGACATCCACTCCGATGTATTTTTTGATGGTTCTTTTCGTTTCGGTATGTTGGCTCCATGCCCATGGGGTAATGCGTTCATATGTAATGATCATTTTCCCTTTCAGCCTTGGGGAGGGAGACTCATTTTTCATTTTCAAAAATGTGGTATCCTTAATGTCTTGGCCAGTCGTGAAGTCGTTCCACTTCTCTTTGGAAGGCAGCTTTTCCAGCATAAGGCCGAGCTCTATCCCTTGCGTCCGGCCGTAGCGGTTTAAGCCGATGACATTTTTCAGAGAATTATTCGGCCATCTGAGCTCCTCATCGGCATCAAGAAGATAGATGTTCAAGCTGTCTTCTCTCGGATCTTTACTGAAAAATCCCCAGCTTTGCGGATAAATCATGGAAACGGTTTTGGATTGATGCTTGGTTAATTGGATGGCGGAGCTTGGCAATGCCGCGATGATGGTAAAAAACAAAACGATGATCCAGGCGGCCATGATAAAAAGAAAGAATGAAAACATGCTGGTTTGCTTCTTGTCAGTCAATTGAAACCCTCCTAGCGTATGGAAATTTCATTGACATGATTATACACCAATCAACAGGTAAAATATTGATAAATCAGATTTTTCGGACTAATATACTATTATATGTAAAAAGGGAGTGTTCATATGTTTTTGATGAATGATAAAGTGCTGTGGGGAGCTGTGGTTCTCGCCTTTATTCTGTCGATTGTGTTTTATCCGTTTCTTCCTGCTGATATGGCCATTCACTATGACGTGTCGAACCGTCCGAATACATCAATCAATAAAACGGCCGGCGTCCTGATTTTTCCCGTGCTCATGATGATCTGCATGTTATTCAGAAAAAAGGTCGTCCAGCTATTCCTCATCGTTTACTGTCTGCTGATCGTGCATATTGCCGTGATGTGGCTGGCACTGTAAACATAAAGAAAACCGGAGCCCTTAAGCTCCGGTTTTTCTTATTTATAAAATACTTTCTCAATGTTGTATTTCGACTGAAGGGTATTGATCGCGTACGTTTCGTAAATCTCCCTTTCCATGGGATCATTTACGACACATACTTCAATTTTATACACTTCGTCCCTGTGATGTTTAACAGGCGACACATTGTCTTCAAAATGCTTTTTGATTCTTTGTCTTAATTTACGGGCTTTCCCGACAAACAGCAGCTCATCATGAATGTTATAAAACATAAAGATGCCGCCTTTGTCTCTCGGAATTTGGTGAAAATCAATGAAACCGTAAATCGCTTTAATCGCCGGTTCATTCTCCGACGGTGACTGCTGCCGTTCCGTAATGGTTACATCAGGAGCAGGAAGGTTTATTTTTATCAAATGGGTCACGTCCTCTTATTCATTAAAGCTCCATCCTATCATAAGAATGCGCCAAAAGCTATTTTTTATTCAAGCGCCCCGGCCGGATCATAAAGGCTTAAATCAATTTCCGTCTGCTGCCCGAGCGCGAGTTTCGCCAGTTCAGCCCCCAGATACGGCCCGCTCGTCAGTCCTGAGGCGCCCAGCCCGTTGGCAACGAGGAGTCCGCTGATATTCGGCACTTTGCCGATGACGGGAAGAAAACCGGGAGTAAACGGCCTGAAACCGACTCTTGTCTCTATTACAGTACTGTCTGAAAGCCCCGGCGCCACGGTTAATGCTTTGTCAAAAATCTCGCGGAGACCGCCGGCCGTCACCCGCAAATCCATGCCGGTATCGTTTTCATGAGTCGCGCCCGCTATGATTCTGCCGCTGTCAAAGGCGAGAATGTATTGATCGTTTGGGGGCATGACGACGGGCCAGCCGCCCGTCTCCTCTCCCTGAAGCTCTAAATGAACGATCTGCGCCTTTTGAAACGATACTGAAAAGCGGATGCCGAGCGGCTCAAGCAGCTCTCTCGCCCAAGCACCGGCCGTTACGAGAACCTGATCGGCAGTAAGCGTGCGTTCTGCGGTTTTCACACCGATGACGGCACCGTCCTCTGTCAATATTGACGCTTCTTCATTGTAAACCGCCGCGCCGTGCTTAACGGCCGCGTTCAACAGCGCCTTACGAAGCGCCCTCCCTTTCACCCGGGCCGCGCCGCTGACATGAACCGCCCCGTATTCCTCCGACAGCGCGGGGAACAGCGCCTTCGTTTCTTCCGGAGTCAGTCTTGTAATGTCACCGATTTCAGGGGCGTCCTCTCTTCTTTTATAAGCTCTTTCCTCCATTTGGCTGAGCTTTTTTTCATCCGTATGGAGGCTGACGGCTCCGACCTTTTGATAACCGGTTTCTGTTTCTCCGTCCGCTTCAAGCTGCTGTATCAATCGTTCATAATAACGGGCTCCGCCTTTTGCGATCGCATACCATGCCTGATTGCGGCGCTGTGACAGCCACGGGCAGACGATCCCCGCCGCGGCGTCAGTCGCCTGCCCCGGGTGTTTCCGGTCAATGACCGTTACATCCGCCCCGGCCTTTGCGAGATGATAAGCCGCGGACGCACCGAGAATGCCGCCCCCGATAATTATATAAGACTTCATGTGTAACACCTTTTCTATCTGTTTTGTCTTATTTATTTTAACAAATGGAGCGCCCGGTTCCTACCGGAGTCCTGACGGCAATGATGAGTTTCGAAAACGGAAACGTATAATAAAAGGAATACGTTCTTGTCTGAAAGCCGTTTTCCTCAAGAATTGCTCTGTATTGTGATGTATTTTTTATATCTGACACGGCCAATGTGCCGCCAGGCTTCAGCACCCTCACCATTTCCGCAATCGCCCGTTCCCTCTTTTTTCTGCCTGAAATGTTGTGTACGGTAAAATGCGAAATGACAAGGTCAAACGTCTCATCAGGAAACGGCATGTCTTGCGCCAGTCCGTCATACAGATCAATTTCCGGCGCTCTTTCAGCCTGTCTGTTCTTTTCAAATGCGTCTCTTCCGTTTCCGACCAGGTCCCAGCTTGACCATTTGTCAATCGCTGAGACGTCAGCGCCTTTTTGAGCCGCGGCGATGGCTAATAGCCCCCGCCCCGTACCGACATCAAGCACCTTCATGTCCGGCTTTAAACCGGATAGCGCAAGAATACGATGGCGGTGTAAAAGTTTAATGGCCGTTGAATACAAGAGCATCCAAAGACCGAGCAATAAAAACAAGGTGCCCGTCAGCCAGCCCCAGTAAGGAGGAATCATACCGCATAACGTGGCTGCAGCATAAAGGAGCGCAAGAAAGATAAATCCAAACGCTCCATAAGGCGCATCAATTCCGTATCGTGCTGTCATAACACTCACCCCTTTCAATATTTATCCAAATGGTATACCATATTATTCTAACAAAAGCTGAAAGGAGATACGACCATATGAAACGCGGCATTACATTTAACATCCCAAATCAATTCGGACGGTTTGCGGCAGATATATTACAACCGTTCCCCATCTCTTCCTATACGTGGTTTATCGGTGATGGAGAGGCGTATACTGAATTCAAAGAAGACACCGATACAGACCTGTTTCCGCAAAATCAGCGCATCATTCAGGGTCAAGAACTCCGTCAGCGTCTGGAAGGAAACCCTTATTATATGATTTTTGCTGAATTGAAAGCTTTCCCGGGCGGGATGGTAACGGAAATCAATACGTACGAGGAGTATTTGGAGAGTTCCTGTGAGCTTGTGCTTCTCATTGCAGATTGCTCGTATGTAACGTTATATTGCAAAGATCCGGATATGCTCGAAGCCCTTTATCAGCAGGCTGTACAATGCGGATTTCTCCGCGTTGACTATGTTACAGATGAGAATGATGCGAGAACGGGATTGTCTGTCTGATGAAGGTGCGTTCTTTTTATGAAGCGCCTGATAGGGCTTAGGATTCAAAATATTAACAAATTCGTGTGTTTTCAACAAAAAAACAACCCTCTCATGTATACTGAGTGCGTAACTTACATATGAAAGGGGTATGGCAATGAAAATCAGCTTGAAGAAAAAAGCAGATTTTTGGAAGAAGACGGCGGTTTCGTCACTTATTTTCACCATGTTTTTTACCCTGATGATGAGCGGTACGGTTTTAGCGGCCGGGCTGAATAAGGATCAGAAGCGCCGGGCGGAACAGCTGACCAGCATCTTTGAAAACGGAAAGACGGAAATCCAATACGGATATGTTGAAGCGTTGGATGACGGAAGAGGTTACACTTGCGGGCGGGCCGGCTTTACGACGGCTACCGGAGATGCGCTGGAAGTAGTCGAAGTATACACGAAAGCGGTGCCGAATAACAAATTGAAAAAGTATTTGCCTGAATTGCGGCGTCTTGCGAAGGACGAAAGCGATGACATCAGCAATTTGAAAGGATTCGCTTCTGCCTGGCGCTCACTTGGCAATGATAAAGCCTTCCGCGCTGCCCAGGATAAGGTAAATGACAGCTTGTATTATCAGCCGGCGATGGAACGTTCAGAAAATGCCGGACTGAAAACGGCCTTGGCAAAAGCAGTGATGTACGATACGGTGATTCAGCATGGCGACGGCGATGATCCAGACTCCTTTTATGCCCTGATTAAACGCACGAACAAAAAAATGGGCGGGTCACCGAAAGACGGAACTGACGAGAAGAAATGGCTCAATAAATTCTTGGATGTGCGCTATGACGATCTGATGAATCCGTCAGATGAGGACACCCAGGATGAATGGAGAGAATCGGTTGCCCGTGTCGACGTTTTCCGCGATATTGTCAAAGAGAAGAACTACAATTTAAACGGGCCGATTCATGTCCGGTCAAGCGAATACGGTAATTTCACTATTCAATAAACAAAAAAACCCCGCCATATGGCGGGGTTTTACTATTAACCGATGGAGCCTTCCATTTCGAACTTAATCAAACGGTTCATTTCAACTGCGTATTCCATCGGAAGTTCTTTTGTGAACGGCTCGATGAAACCCATAACGATCATTTCTGTTGCTTCTTCTTCAGAAATACCGCGGCTCATCAAGTAGAAAAGCTGTTCCTCAGAAACTTTTGATACTTTCGCTTCGTGCTCCAATGAAATGTTGTCGTTCAGGATTTCATTGTAAGGGATTGTATCAGAAGTTGATTTGTTATCCATAATGAGCGTATCACACTCGATGTTTGAACGGGCGCCGTCCGCTTTCCGTCCGAAGTGGACGATACCGCGGTATGTTACTTTTCCGCCCTGTTTCGAAATCGATTTTGATACGATTGTGGATGACGTATTCGGTGCAAGGTGAATCATTTTCGCGCCTGCGTCCTGATGCTGTCCTTTACCCGCAAGAGCGATAGAAAGCGTCATTCCGCGCGCGCCTTCACCTTTCAGAATGACAGCCGGATATTTCATCGTCAATTTAGAACCGATGTTTCCGTCAACCCATTCCATCGTCGCGTTTTCTTCACAAACCGTACGTTTCGTTACTAAGTTGTAAACGTTGTTCGCCCAGTTTTGAATTGTTGTATAACGGCAGTAGCCGCCTTTTTTGACGATGATTTCAACAACCGCGCTGTGAAGCGAGTTTGTTGTGTACACAGGAGCCGTACAGCCCTCTACGTAATGAACGCTTGCTTCTTCGTCAACGATGATCAGCGTACGTTCGAACTGACCCATGTTTTCAGAGTTGATGCGGAAGTAAGCTTGAAGCGGTGTTTCAACCTTCACGCCTTTAGGCACGTAGATGAAAGATCCGCCGGACCAAACAGCTGAGTTCAGCGCCGCAAACTTGTTATCAGTCGGCGGAATGACTTTCGCCCAGTGCTCGCGGAAAATGTCTTCATTTTCTTTCAGCGCGCTGTCTGTGTCTTTGAAGACGATGCCTTGCTCTTCAAGATCTTCTTTCATATTGTGGTAAACAACTTCGGATTCGTACTGTGCAGAAACACCGGCAAGGTATTTTTGCTCAGCTTCAGGAATACCGAGTTTGTCGAATGTCTGTTTAATTTCCTCAGGCACTTCATCCCAAGAACGCTCTGAACGCTCAGACGGCTTTACGTAATACGTAATTTCGTCAAAGTTTAAAGAGTTTAAATCCCCGCCCCACTGCGGCATCGGCATGTTGTAGAAATGCTCAAGAGATTTCAGGCGGAAATCAAGCATCCATTGAGGCTCTTCTTTCATGCGTGAAATTTCTTCTACGATTTCTTTTGTCAATCCGCGCTCTGAACGGAAAATGGAAACGTCCTTATCGTGAAAACCGTACTTGTATTCACCAATTTCAGGCATTTTTTTAGCCATCCATTTTCACTCCAATCTTTTAATTGCCGCCTTTTTCGCCAGCGACTCCTTTTTCAAGTGCTTTCCATGAAAGGGTGGCACATTTAATCCGGGCCGGGAATTTCGAAACGCCTTGAAGAGCTTCAATATCCCCGAGATCTATCGAGTCGTCATACTCTTTCCCTTGCATCATGTCTGAGAAAATCTTAGACATGGAAAGGGCGGTATCAATATCTTTTCCTTTAATCGCCTGCGTCATCATGGAAGCTGAAGCCATGGAGATAGAACAGCCTTCTCCTTCAAACTTCGCTTCCTGAACGGTATCGCCGTCAAGCTTCATTGTCAGTCTGATCCGGTCGCCGCAAGTCGGGTTGTTCATATCGACGACGATGCTGTCATCCAAAACCCCTTTGTTGCGCGGATTTTTGTAATGATCCATGATCACTTGTCTGTATAATGTATCTAAATTTGCATTAAAAGACATTTGTAAAGTACTCCTTTGTCTTTTGGAGGGCTTCCGCGAGCTTATCGATCTCTTCCTCTGTATTATACAGATAAAAACTCGCTCTCGCAGTAGCAGATACATCCAGCCATTTCATGAGCGGCTGGGCGCAATGATGGCCGGCTCTGACCGCAATGCCCTCAGCATCGAGGACAGTCGCGACATCATGAGGGTGAACCTCATCAAGATTAAATGTCACAAGTCCCGCCCGCTCTTTCGGACCGTATACCGTCACGCCGTCTAGCTGCTCGAAACGGTCAAGCGCATAGGCTGCAAGCTTATGCTCATGCCGGGAAATCTCGTCGAGTCCGATCTCTTCAAGAAAATCAATCGCGGCTCCCAATCCGATCGCGCCTGCGATAATCGGTGTGCCTGCTTCAAATTTCCACGGAAGCTCTTTCCAAGTTGATTCATAAAGCCCTACAAAGTCGATCATTTCGCCGCCAAATTCGGCCGGCTCCATATTCTCAAGCAGTTCTTTCTTGCCGTACAGCACGCCGATTCCCGTCGGGCCGCACATTTTATGGGAAGAAAGCGCGAAGAAGTCGCAATCCAAGTCCTGAACGTCGATTTTCATGTGCGGTGTGCTTTGCGCCCCGTCCACCACGATGACCGCGCCATTGTCATGAGCGATTTTGGCGATCTCTTTAATCGGGTTGATCGTGCCCAGCACGTTTGACACATGAGCGACTGCCACGATCTTCGTATGGCTTGTGACAGTCTGCCGGACGTCATCTAACGAAAGCGTGCCGTCTTCCTGCATCGGGATATACTTTAAAGTCGCGCCGGTTGCTTTTACAGCCTGCTGCCACGGAATGATATTCGCATGATGCTCCATTTGGGTGATGACCACTTCATCACCGGGTTTTAAGCTGGCGCGGGCATAGCTTAGCGCCACCATATTCAGTGAAGTTGTCGTGCCTTTTGTGAAAATGACCTCAGCCATTGATTTCGCATTGATAAACTTACGGACTTTTTCACGCGCACCTTCATAGCCGTCTGTCGCTCTCGTGCCAAGAGTATGAACGCCTCTGTGGACATTGGAATTGTATTTGCTGTAATACTGATCCACTGCTTCAATGACAGCACGCGGCTTCTGGGAAGTCGCCGCGCTGTCAAGGTACACGAGGTCATGTCCGTTCACTTGCTGATGAAGGATCGGGAACTGTTCACGAATATCGGTGATATTCATTATTTTACTTTCCTTTCGATGACGGAGACGAGCTGTTTCTTAACTCCTTCAATCGGAAGCTCTTTTACCACCGGAGCAAGGAATCCGTAAATGACTAAGCGCTCCGCTTCTTCTTTCGGAATTCCGCGGCTCATTAAGTAGTAAAGCTGGATCGGGTCCACACGGCCGACAGATGCCGCATGTCCTGCAGTTACATCGTCTTCATCAATTAAAAGAATCGGGTTTGCATCTCCGCGTGCTTTTTCACTCAGCATCAGAACGCGGGATTCCTGTTCAGCGTTTGCTTTAGACGCGCCGTGCTCGATTTTGCCGATTCCGTTAAAGATGGAAGATGCGGCATCTTTCATGACTCCGTGCTTCAGGATATAGCCTTCAGAAGCCTTACCGAAGTGGATGATCTGCGTCGTAAAGTTTTCCGTCTGTTCTCCTCTTCCGACAACTACGGTTTTCGTATCGCCGTATGTGCCGTCTCCGTAGAGGTTTGTCGTATTTTCAGAAATCGTGTCGCCGTCGTTCATCAGTCCGAGCGCCCACTCGATTCTGCTGTCGCGTCCGCGCGCGGCTCCGCGGCGGTTGACGTATGTTGTGACACCTGCTGACAGGTTGTCAACGGCACCGTACGTCACGCTGGCATTATCACCTGTGACCACTTCACTGATAATGTTGAATACCGCTTCTTTCGGGTTCACCGTGCTGATGTAGTTCTCAACGTAAGTGACGGAGCTGTGGTCTTCAGCGACGATCAGCACGTGGTTGAACAATGCCGTGTCATTGCTTTCATGAACGTAAACGGCCTGAACAGGCGTCTCCACCTGAACGTTTTTAGGAACATAAAGGAATGCCCCGCCGTTCATTAATGCTGCATGAAGCGCAGTCAGTTTATGTTCGTCGACCTTAACGCCGTCTTTCATGAAATACTTCTCAACGAGGTCGCTGTGCTCACGGGCAGCCGTTAAGATGTCCGTAAAGATGACGCCTTTGTCTTTCAATTCTTTAGAAAGAGAAAGGAAAGCGGGCGTTTGGTCACGCTGCACGTATAACGTTTTGTCTTCGTTTTCGATATCGATCAGCGCTTTTGCTTCATCAGCTAAATCTTCTAAAGAAGCAAGCGGCGCATTTTCTACTGTATGCTTGTTGAACTTTGTAAAGTTCCAATTTGTGATTTTTGTTTTATCAGGCTTAGGCAGCGGCAGATCGTCAGCTTTTTCAAGAGCCTGTAAGCGCAGGTTTTTCAGCCAGGCAGGTTCTTGATGCTTTTCGGAAAAGCCTTTGACATATTCCTGATCTACGGATAGTTTCGTTTCCAATGTCATGATTATCCCCCTAACGCTTACGCTTCTTGGCCTACAGTTTCGTCTTCAATGCCTAGTTCTTGTTTAATCCAGTCATAACCTTCCGCTTCAAGGCGCTGTGCAAGCTCCGCGCCGCCGGATTTCACTACGCGTCCCTGCATCATAACGTGAACGACATCAGGCGTGATGTAGTTCAGAAGACGCTGGTAGTGAGTGATCATTAAGCAGCCGAAGTTTTCGCTGCGCATTCTGTTGATTCCTTTAGAAACGACTTTAAGTGCATCGATATCAAGACCTGAATCGATCTCGTCAAGAATGGCGATTTTCGGCTCGATCATCATAAGCTGAAGGATTTCGTTGCGTTTTTTCTCCCCGCCTGAGAAACCTTCGTTCAGGTAACGCTGCGCCATTTCAGGGTCCATTTCAAGGAACTCCATGTTTTCGTCCATTTTGCGGATGAATTTCATAAGAGAAATTTCATCGCCTTCTTCACGGCGGGCGTTAATCGCAGAGCGAAGGAAATCGGCATTTGTCACACCGCTGATTTCGCTTGGGTACTGCATCGCCAGGAAAAGACCCGCCTGAGCGCGCTCGTCCACTTCCATTTCCAGTACATCCTTGCCGTCAAGCGTGATGCTGCCTTTTGTAACTTCGTATTTCGGGTGTCCCATAATCGCTGCTGAGAGCGTGGATTTACCGGTACCGTTCGGCCCCATGACAGCGTGGAATTCGCCGCCTTTTATTTCAAGGTTTACACCTTTTAAGATCTCTTTTCCTTCGATTTCAACGTGAAGATCCTTGATCGTTAATGTTGAAGCAGCCATATCTATACCTCCAAAATATATAATCATTATTCTCAATTTATTCTCATTCTAATTTTATAACAAATGAAAAGTAAATACAACTTTTTATATTACCCGGAACATTCCTAAAGTTTATCAAAGATCAAGGCGTAATTAAAGCTGTTTGAAACAGAAAAAGGGCGGAAATCCACCCTTTTTTACTGACCGATTTTCTCATTAAGCTGCGCTGCGAGGAACTTGCTTTTTTGATATTCAAGCTCCCTCTGCCGTTCGACTTCCATCCTTTTTGAAAGACGCCGTCCGTATTCCTCGTAGCCGATGCCGTGTGACTTCTGCATCGCTTTTTCCATTTCAGGCGTATAGTCAAGGTCCAGTCTCTCGTGGCTGGTGCAGATAATGAATCAATCCCTTCATCTATTTGTTTCTATTGTAACAATGATCCGCTGCTCCGGCCAAAGAGAGTGTGCCCCTGAATCCTTTCGAATGTGCCGGAATCCGGCGCTCGCTTTATCTGAAAAACGGTATTCACACGATTGCTCTTTCTAATGCGTCGTATGTCCGAATTCCTGAATACACTGCTGCACGAGGGTCACTCCCTGACTGAGAGCCGCGCCGCCCCCGAATGCCGCCGCGACGCCGATGACCTCAAGAATGTTTTCTTCTGTCGCCCCTTGGTCAAGGCAGCCCTTCGTATGATAAATCATGCAAAATTCATCTTGAGCGCTGATGCTGATGCCCAGAGCGATTAATTGTTTCTCTTTTTCAGTTAATGAATCCGCTGAGAAACACTGTTCAGTAAATTCATTAAACTTCCGCCCCATCATCGGCATTTTTTGCTCGAATATGCCTAAACCTTCTTTATATTGTTTCAATGCGTCATGCACGCTTTTTCCGTTATCCTGGTATTGAGCCACTGCCATTCCCTCCAATAAGTTAACCTTCCTTTTTATTATGGACAGTTCTCTGATTAATACCCGAAAAAAACCCCGGATGATTCATCCGGGGTTTTCGTTTTATTCAGATACGGGAAGCACGGCTCCGTCGTATTTTTTCTCAATAAAGTCTTTGATTTTCTTAGAGTGAAGCACTTCCATAAGCGCTTTGATTTTCTCTGATTTTTCGTCACCTTTGCGTACGGCGATGATGTTTGCATATGGGTTGTTTTTCGTTGATTCCACTTGAATCGCATCTTTTAACGGATTCAGTTTGTTTTGAATCGCATAGTTGACGTTAATGAAGACTGCATCGCCTTCTTCTTCATTATATGCTTTCGCCGTTAATTCAGGGGCGATTTTTTTGAATGTCAGGTTTTTCGGATTTTTCGTAATGTTCTTCGTAGTGGCTTCAATCGTTTTTACCTTCGGATCAAGTGTGATCAGTCCGGCTTTTTCAAGCATCGCCAGCATACGGCCTTGTTCAGCGACATTGTTAGTCATGATGATGGTCGCGCCTTTAGGCAGGTCTTTCAGTGATTTGTATTTTTTCGTGTAAATTCCGAATGGCTCAAGGTGAACGGCTCCTGCATTCACGAGTTTGTAATCTTTATTTTCTTTCATTTCCTGTTCAAGGTAAGGAACGTGCTGGAAGTAGTTCGCATCCACTTCATTATCAGCTAACGCTTTGTTGTACATTTTGTAATCGTTCAGCACTTTTACTTTTAATGTATAGCCTTTTTCCTTCAAGAGCGGTTCCGCTTCTTTTAAGATTTCAGCATGCGGTGTTTTTGTCGCGGCGACGACGATTTCCTTTTTATTTGAGCCGTTTGATCCGCAGGCCGCCAAAACTCCCGCGAACACAAGCAGCAGCGCACTTAATACAATCTTTTTCAATGTAAATCCTCCCTTATCTTTTGTCTATTATATTTGTAATTACATCACCGATAATCTGAATGATAAAGACGATGATGAGTATAAATACTGTCGCTACAAACGTTACATCCGTATTATTGGACTGGTAGCCTTCTACATATGCAAGGTTTCCGAGTCCGCCTGAACCGATGGCGCCGGCAATGGCGGTAGATCCGATCAGGGCGATGGCCGTAACGGTGATGCCTGAAATTAACGCAGGCATTGATTCAGGAATCAGCACTTTGAAGATAATCGTCGATGTCTTTGCTCCCATTGATCTGGCAGCTTCGATGACTCCTTTATCGACTTCCCGCAGCGCAATTTCCGCAAGACGGGCGTAAAACGGCGCGGAGCCGATAATCAGCGCCGGCAATGCGGCGTTCGGTCCTAAAATCGATCCGACCAAAATCTTAGTAAAGCCGAGAAGCAGAATAATTAAAATAAGAAACGGAATAGACCTGAAAATATTAACGACCGCCGCAATCACGGTGTTAATGATTTTATTTTCCCATAAGCTTCCCTTGCCCGTTAAAAAGAGCAGAAGACCGAGAATCGCTCCAATGACAAATGAAAAAACTAATGCGATGACCGTCATATAAAGGGTCTCGTATGTGGCCGTCCACAGCTCGGTTATATCAACGTTCGGGAACCATTTTTCAAACATTTGTGATCACCTCTGCTTCTACCTGTTTGTCTTTGATGAACCGGATCACGTTTTCTACTTCTTTTTCCTGACCGTCAATATGAATGAATAAAGAACCGTAGGCTCCGTCCTTCGTCTGTGAAATTTTCCCCTGCAGAATATTGACGTCCACATCAAAGTTTCGGATCATTTCCGTAATGAGTGGCTGCTCGGCGGCCTGCCCGACAAATGAAAGCTGAATCGTTTTTCCTGTCGCTGTTTCCTGCAGAAAATGCTGGATGGTTTCTTTCGTCTCCTCCGGTTCTGTCACCTGCTGAACGAAACGCTTGGTCATCGGTTCGCGCGGGTTTCTGAAAACTTGGAGTACTTCGCCTTCTTCAACGACTTTCCCGTTTTCCATGACGGCGACTCTGTTGCAGATTTTTCGGATGACGTGCATTTCATGGGTAATGAGCACGATCGTCAGGCCGAGTCTGTCATTTATATCGGATAAAAGATCCAAAATTGAATCGGTCGTCTGCGGATCAAGCGCTGATGTCGCTTCATCGCACAGAAGGACTTTCGGATTATTGGCGAGCGCCCGGGCGATGCCGACACGCTGCTTTTGACCGCCGCTCAGCTGCGACGGATAAGATTTTTCTTTCCCCTCTAATCCGACCAGTTTAATCAATTCATCAGCGCGGCGGACCCGTTCGCTTTTTTTCACGCCGGCGATTTCCAGCGGGAACATAATGTTCTCCCGAACGGTGCGCGACCACAGAAGGTTAAAATGCTGGAAGATCATGCTGATTTCCTGGCGCGCTTTTCTCAGCCCGCGGCTGCTTACTTTATTTAATTCCGTCCCCGCGACTTCCACGGTTCCCGACGTCGGCTTTTCAAGGCCGTTCAGGAGACGGATTAAGGAACTTTTACCAGCTCCGCTATATCCTATAATTCCAAATATTTCGCCCTTTTTGATATCAAGAGTGACATCTTGGACAGCATTGACATCCCCATGCTTCGCTTTGTAAATTTTTGAAACATTTTGAAGATGGATCAAAGCAATCACCCGCCTTACACTATTCTAAGAAATCTTCCGGGTTTCTCCGCAAAAGAAAAGCCTTTCTGCAAAAATGAGCAGAAAGGCTTATTGAAAAAGGCCTTTCTCTCATCTTTCAAAGCAGACCGCTTCGAGTGAATTGGCACCATTTCAACATTGTTGATGGTTGCCGGGCTTCATAGGGCACTTCCCTCCACCTCTCTTGATAAGAGAAAACATATCGTATTTTCGTCCGGAAATTCTTACTGTAGAATAGCACGGCGAATGATAAAAAGTCAATAAAATAAATATTGGAAGCTATTGTCACATAGTAGATTGGCAGTTACGGCCGTTTACTGATCGCCTGAAAAAATCCGTTTGTCAGCCAGAGGATGGCCTCCAGCTTCAGCAGAGCTCTGAATGATCCTTTCACTTTGAGTTTTCCGCTTTGGATAAGCTTTTGCAAAGAGACATCACCATGCAGGAGATGGATGATTTCCGTCTGGTTTCCGTAAAAGGTCAAATTAGATTTTTCCTTTGAAACCGACGTTTTTCTCATTTCTCCCTGTCCGTTAATTGAGACCGTTAAGGCTTCTGTTTCTCCTTGGAATGTAATCAGCAGCGTTGAGGCGTTTAATAGCGGTTTCAAAAACAGATGCTGTCCGTCATTCTCTGAAACTTCTATTTTCTCCACTCGTATAACCTCCCGTTTTAATGGCCATACATACACTTTCTCTTTTTAACGGACAGAACCCTTTATAAACCGCACGACATTTTCCTGTAAATATTGTCACATCGGGAACGTTTGCGATGTTTTTTGTTTAATCAGCTCATATAAATAGGAAACGGAGCGGAAGGCGTATCCTTTCTCAACAAGCTCTCCGCCTTTAAACAGCAAAAAGCACGGAACGCTTTCAATCTGATAGGCTTTGGCGAATGCGGGGGAATAATTCACGTTGTTTTTATAGAAGGCGGCGCCGGGCAGCATTTCTTCGACGACAGTAAGCATTTTGGACGCCAGCTGGCATGTGCCGCAAAACGGGGTGTACAAATACAGGAGATAAACGTCATCCTGAATCGATTCGAGTTCATTTTCTTGGAGTTCTTTCATGATTACCACCTCAGGTCGTTCTTTTTCAAAAATACAGTGTCAGCATCAAAGCCGGCTCTGAGCAGCACGGATGCGAGATGATGGCCCGGGCACGACTCGACTTGCCTGTATGTTCTGTCTATATAAATATGGCGCGCTTCGGGAAGCTCCCGTTTCAGCTGTTTTCTTAATTTTTCTCCGGAGTCATCTGCGTCCGTTAAAATATAGACGTCTCTGTCAAACAGGCGGTCCGCCAAATCTTCCAGTTCGGTTTGGCCGATCGTCCCGTTTGTACAGATGATTTCCGCGGGTTCGATGAGCACTTCCCTGACTTTGATTTTATCAGATTTTCCTTCTACGATAATGACCTTTTCATCTCCGTTGTACATAAGCGCGTCACCTGCCGATTGTTTTAGCGTCAGATTGAAAAAGAAGGCAGTGAAATTCACCGCCAACTGTTAACACCAGCCATTCTCATAATCGCAATCGACATATTTCGGATCGCTGCCGTTTATGACATCGGCTGTTTTATAAAATTTTTGATTTTCAAATGAAAAGCCCTGTTTGAGCTCGTACTGGTCCATGCCTGTCATCTCGCCGATGGCTTCATTTTCATGAAATAAGGAAAACCGGCCGTTTTGAAAGCGGCCCGTAACGTTCTCCGTCACATCGACCTTTTGTTTATCAAAAGCCATTTTAGACACCTCCCGTTACAGATAGAATGTCCAAATGGCCCCTTTGCTATCCGATCAGTCTTCCTGTGTCATTTCGTCATATTGCTCGGAAGTCATGAGGTTTTCGATTTCTTCAGCATCAGCCGGTTCCACGACGATCATCCACGCTTTTTCATACGGAGACTCGTTTACGAATTCAGGACTGTCATCAAGGTCTTCGTTCACTTCCGTCACCGTTCCGTTAATCGGTGCGTACAGTTCGGAAACGGTTTTGACGGATTCCACGCTGCCGAATGGCTCGTCCGCTTTAATTTCGGCGCCGACTTCCGGAAGCTCGACAAAGACGATGTCGCCAAGTTCGGCTTGCGCGAAATGTGTAATCCCGATGCGGGCTTTTCCGTCCTCAACTTTGACCCATTCGTGCTCTTTGGAATAACGCATATCTTTCGGTGTGCTCATCTAAATCCCTCCATTTTTTTCTTATAATAAGAAGATACCATAATTCTTTGAACCTGGCATTACATCCAATATTTTTCGAATTGGTCTTCTTTAAAGCCGACAGTGACTTTTTCGCCGTCTGTCGTAATCGGGCGTTTCAGGAGCATACCGTCTGATGCCAGGAGTTCAAGCTGTTCATCCTCTGACATGTGGTACAGTTTTTCCTTTAAGTTCAGCTCGCGGTATTTCATTCCGCTCGTGTTGAAAAACTTTTTGAGCTCAAGACCGCTCTTTTCATAAAGGTCTTTAATTTCTTCTTTCGACGGAGTTTCCTCCGCGATATGTATTTCGTTTATTTCCTTACCGCGGTCTTCCAGCCATTTTTTCGCATTACGGCACGTTCCGCATTTAGGGTACCAGTAAAAATTTAACGACATCTTCTTCACCCCTTGTAAATGATCGTCGTTATTTTAACACAATCACTTGTAAAAACCTATAACGTTGCTTCATGAAAAAGCGCCCCTGATGAAGGAGCGCTTTCAGCATGTGATCAGACCGTATATTTTTCTTCACGGAAGACGGCGGCTGCCGCTTCACGTTTTTTCTGAATGAGGTTTTTCGGCGTCAGGCGCGTCAGTTTGCGCAGCACGGAAAGCATCATCCGGAGGGAATCTCCTTCCTCCATGGCGATCAGTGATTCTTTGGCGTGCGCTTCAATGTTCTGAAGGGCTTCCTGGGCAAAGATTTCCGTATATAACAGCTTCTGCGCGGCTTTTTCGGCACCGTCCGCCGCAATTGCTTTTTCCGTTCTGAGGACGGCTGATTCCAAAGCGTACAGCGCGCTGACAATATCGGCAATGTTCACCATGATTTCCTGCTCGCCTTCGATCTCTTTGCCGTATTTCTGCGCCGCGAGACCCGCTGTCAAGAGGGCGATCTTTTTCGCCTGTCTGACAATGTATTTTTCCTGTTCAAGAGGTTCTGAGCCCGGCTCTTCAGGCATCAGCATCATGAGTTCTTCTTGGAGCGCTTTTGCTTTTTCAAAGAGCGGCAGCTGACCTTTTACGGCTTTTTTCAGGAACGTGCTCGTGACGATCAGGCGGTTGATTTCATTTGTGCCTTCAAAAATTCTGTTGATTCTTGAGTCGCGATAAGCGCGCTCCACTTCATATTCCTGCATAAATCCGTAACCGCCGTGAATTTGAACGCCTTCGTCGGCAATATAATCAAGCGTTTCAGAACCGCACATTTTGTTGAGCGAGCATTCAATCGCGTACTCGGCGATTGACTTCGCGACTTCGCGTCCGTCTTTTTGCTCCTCTTCCGTCAGTCTGCTCATATTATCTTCGAATAAGCCCACTGTTCTGTATACAGAGCTCTCCATCGCGTAAAGCCGAGCTGACATCGTCGCAAGCTTTTCCTGAGTGAGCGTGAAGCTTGAGATCGGCGTTTTAAATTGCCGGCGCTGGTTCGCATAAGCGGCAGACAGCTCAATCACCCGTTTTGAAGCGCCGATTGTGCCGACGGCAAGCTTGTAGCGCCCGATATTCAGAATATTAAAGGCGATGACATGTCCTTTTCCGATTTCGCCGAGAAGGTTTTCTTTCGGGACTTCCGCCTGATCTAAAATCAGCGTTCTTGTCGATGAACCCTTAATCCCCATTTTTTTCTCTTCCGGGCCCGTTGACACGCCCGGATAGTTCTTTTCTACGATAAATGCGGAAAATTTATCTCCGTCCACTTTAGCGTAGACGACAAAGACATCTGCAAAGGCGGAGTTTGTAATCCATTGCTTTTCTCCGTTAAGAATATAGTGTGTGCCCGCTTCATTCAAAACAGCCGTGGTTTTCGCGCCGAGGGCATCTGAACCTGAACCGGGCTCAGTTAAGGCGTATGCCGCGATTCTTTGTCCTGAAGCCAAGTCCGGCAAATAGGTTTTTTTCTGTTCTTCCGTTCCGAAGAACACGATCGGCAATGAGCCGATCCCGACGTGGGCGCCGTAAGACAGCGAAAAGCTGCCGGCACGTGAAAACTTTTCCGTAATGAAAGCTGAACTGATTTTATCCAGGCCGATTCCGCCGTACTCTTCAGGCACGTCTGCTCCGAGGAGGCCGAGATCTCCGGCTTTTTTCAGCAGTCTGACCGAATGCTCGAACTGATGATTTTCAATTTCATCGATATAAGGAAGCACATCGTTTACGACATAGTCTTCTGTCGTTTTGCCGATCATTTTGTGTTCGTCTGTAAAGTCCTCCGGAGTGAATATTTGATCATATCCCGTCTCTTCAATCAGAAAGCTGCCGCCTTTTTTGACGTTGACCGTTTCCTGTTTCATGTTCGTTTCCCCCTTTTTTTAAATGAGTTCAAATACGCCGGCAGCTCCCATGCCGCCTCCGATGCACATCGTCACCACGCCGAATTGCTCGTTTCTCCGTTTCATTTCATGAATGAGTGACAGGGTCAGCTTCGTTCCCGTGCATCCGAGCGGATGTCCGAGCGCGATGGCGCCTCCGTTGACGTTCACTTTTTCTTCATCTATCCCAAGCGATCTGATGACTTGAATGGCCTGTGAAGCAAAGGCCTCATTCAATTCAAAAAGCCCGATATCCTGCAATTCGAGTCCGGCAAGCTTGAGCGCCCGCGGGATGGCTTCAATCGGACCGATCCCCATTACCTCAGGCGGAACGCCCCCTACGGCAAAGGAACGGAATTTGACAAGCGGCGCCAATCCGAGCGACGAAGCTTTTTCGCGATCCATCAGCATGACAGCCGCCGCGCCGTCACTTGTTTGTGAAGAGTTCCCGGCCGTCACGGTCCCCGTTTTAGAAAAAGCCGGACGGAGCTTCGCCAAGACGTCAGCCGATGTGCCGGGACGAACGCCTTCATCTTGAGAAAAGATAAATTGTTTTTTCCGCGGCTTATGGTCATCACCGACTTCTGTCAGCGATACTTCAACCGGCACGATTTCGTCATTGAATTTCCCTTCTTTAAGGGCTTTTGCGGCATTCTGATGGCTGCGGACGGCAAATGCATCCTGGTCTTCTCTGGATACGCCGTACGTTTCGGCGACCTGCTCCGCTGTGTGCCCCATGCTCATGTAATACTCAGGCGCATGCTCCGCCAAAGCGATATTCGGGCGGGTCACATGTCCCATCATCGGAACTTGCGACATGGATTCCGCACCGCCCGCAATGACGGTGTCACCCGCGCCGATCATAATTTTTTCAGCACCGTAAGCGATGGATTGGAGCCCGGAAGAGCAGTAGCGGTTCACCGTAATGGCCGGCACCGTATGAGGAAGCCCCGCCAGCGCACCGATATTCCGCGCCATATTTAATCCTTGTTCGGCTTCAGGTGTTGCACAGCCGATAATTAAGTCATCGATATTTCCTTCATAGCCGCCTGCCCGTTTCAGCGTTTCTTTTACACAAAGCGCACCTAAATCATCAGGACGAACGGCTGCAAGCGATCCTTTTTTCGCTTTACCGACCGGGGTTCTCGCACCGGCCACAATGACTGCTTCTCTCATAAACACCCTCCTAGTTCCGTAAAGGTTTGCCTTTGACGAGCATATGCTGCATTCTCGCTTGAGATTTCGCCTCGCCAGCGAGGCTTAAAAAGGCTTCTCTTTCAATCTCAAGTAAATATTCTTCTGAAACCTCCGTGCCGAACGGGACTCTTCCGCCGGCAATGACATGGGCCAGCTTCTTCGCAATCTTCATATCGTGATCGGATAAATAACCCGACCGTCTCATTTGGTCTGCTCCGAGCAGTAATGCCGCACACCCGGTTTCCCCGGTGACTTTCACTTTTTTGCGGGCAGGCGGGCGGTATCCGCTGTCATATAAGGAAGCAGCCAGCTGTTTCGCATCGTGCAGCAGGTGATCCTGATTCATGCTGATACGGTCTGCCGCGGACAAAATCTTCATATCACGGGCTTCGTGTGCCGAACCGGACACTTTGGCAAGCGCGATTGTTTCGAAGGTTTTAATCGCTGCGTCCATCAGTTCACTTCCGCCGTCCAAATAATTCATGTACAGCTCTTTGTTTCCTCCGCCGCCCGGAATAAGGCCGACGCCGGTTTCAACAAGACCCATATACGATTCGCTCGCCGCCTGAACGCGTGCCGCCGGGAGACAGACTTCCGTGCCGCCGCCGAGTGTCATCCCAAATGGCGCCGCGACAACGGGTTTAGCGCTGTATTTGATGTTCAGCATCGTCTGCTGAAAACGGCGGATGACAAAATCGACTTCCATGAAGTTATCATCCTGAGCTTCCATCAAAATCATCGCAAGGTTTGCCCCCGCGCAGAAATGTCTGCCTTGGTTACCGATGACAAGACCTTTATAATTCCGCTCCGTTTCCTCAAGCGCATTGTCAATCATCTGAATAATGTCTAAGCCGATCGCGTTGCTTTTCGTATGAAATTCCAGCAGCGCGACATCATCGCCGAGATCAATCAGACTGGCTCCGCTGTTTTTAGTGATAACGCCTTTTGTTTCTTTTAACGTTTGCAGGCTGATCCGTTTCGGATTTTCTTTCACAGCCCTGTATTGGCCGTCTGAATAGTAAAATGGTGTTCCGTTTTCCTTCATATAAAATGTTTCATGGCCCTGATTAAGCATTTCTTTCACCCAGCCGGGGAGTGCTGCGCCTTCTTCTTCGAGCCGCTCCGCTGATTTTCTGACGCCGATGGCATCCCACATCTCAAACGGTCCGAGCTCCCATCCGAAGCCCCATTTCATGGCGTCATCAATTGCTTTGATATCATCAGCGATCTCACCTAAAAGCCGGGCTGAGTATAAGAGTGTTTGCGATGTAATATTCCAAAGCAGGCGCCCGGCGCGGTCATCAGAGTATATAAGCGCTTTCATTTTGCCTTTGGCACCCTTTGCCTGTTTGGCGGCTTCTAAAGCGGGTGTCTTCATTTTCGAGCGCTCACCGTATGTCATGGTCAGCGGATCGAGTTCATATATTGTTTTACCTTCTTTTTTGTAAAAACCTTGGCCTGATTTGCTGCCCAGCCAATTGTTTTTCAGCATGTCATTCATAAATTCAGGAAGCTTAAACATGTCTTTTTCAGCGCCATCGGCTTTATCATACACATTTTTTGCCACATGGGCGAAAGTATCAAGCCCCACAACGTCAAGGGTTCTGAAGGTCGCGCTTTTCGGTCTGCCGATCAAAGGCCCGGTCACCGTGTCCACCTCGCCGATGCGGCAGCCGGAAGAAAGCATTTCTCTTACCGTGACCAGCAGGCCGTACGTACCGATGCGGTTGGCGATAAAGTTAGGCGTGTCTTTTGCGATGACGACCCCTTTCCCGAGCGTGTTTTCTGCAAATGAAGTCATAAACTCCAGCACGTCAGGATCTGTTTCCTGAATCGGAATGATTTCCAGAAGCTTTAAGTAGCGGGCCGGATTAAAGAAATGGGTTCCTAAGAAATGAGCTTTAAAATCGGCAGATCGGCCTTCCGCCATTTTTGTGACGGAGATACCGGACGTATTGCTCGACACGATGCTTCCCGGTTTCCGGTATTCATCAACGAGTGAGAAAATCTGTTTTTTTACGTCAAGATTTTCGACGACGACTTCAATAATCCAATCAGCATCCTTCAATTGAGCTGCGTCATCTTCCAAATTCCCCGCCGTTATATAGTCGAGATTGGCAGCCGAAGTCAGCGGCGCCGGTTTTTGCTTCAGCAGCTTTTGCATGGCCGATCGGCTCAGTCTGCTGCGGACCTCCGGGCTTTCTAATGTCAGCCCTTTTTTCATCTCATCCTTTGTCAGCTCGTTTGGCACAATATCAAGCAGCAGGACGGGAATTCCGATGTTAGCCAAGTGCGCGGCAATTCCGGACCCCATGACGCCTGATCCGAGAACGGCTGCTTTCTTTATAAACTTGTGCATGAGTCATCCCCCTTGAACTTTGAATGAATAGTCATTCATTTTTTCGGCAAAAAAAATGAAACCCTTTTCTTCTTACATCTTAAAAGATTTTCAGGATGACTTCAATAGCAAATATGGAATTTTTTTAAATTTTTCTGCTTCCGCATGTTCCATGGCGCGGGCGGGAAACTTAAACCCGGAGGTGAAGGGAATGGTGCGAGGGAGAAAAGATCCGTCTTCTGCCGCAGTGAGCGCGGCCAGCATGAAAGGAAATGCGGGACCGAAGCAAAAATACGGCGGCGGCAAACGGACGAGCCAAAATCAGCAATATAAAAAAGACAACATGGAATAACATGCTGCGGCTGCTTTTTGGAGCAGCCGTTATTTTTTGAAGATCCCTTTCAGCACAAATGCCGCATTTGCCGGGCGCTCGGCAATTCTTCTCATCAGGTACCCGTACCAATCGGTTCCGTACGGGACATACACCCTCATCCTGTATCCTTCTTCGGCAAGCTCCTTCTGGCGCTCCGTTCTGATGCCGTACAGCATTTGGAATTCAAACTGCTCCCGGGGAATCTGATGTTCGCTGATGAGTGTTTTCGTAAAAGAAATGATGTCATCATCATGTGTCGCCACCGCCGTTTCATGGCCGCTCAAAAGCTGCAGCTTAATCAGCTGCTGAAAATGAAGATCGGTTGCTTTTTTATCAGGGAATGCAACAGCCGCCGATTCTTTATAAGCGCCTTTTACAAGCCTGAGCCGCGGCTTGTATGGCATCAGACCGCTGATATCTTCAGCTGCGCGGTACAAATAAGCCTGAATGACGGTGCCGAGCATCGGGAAATCCGGCTTGCACCGCTTATACAGCTCAAGCGTACGGCCGCATCTTGAATAGTCCTCCATATCAATCGTTACAGGCACGCCGCGTTCTTTTGCCTCCGTCAATATGTCTCTGACATGCTGTTCCGCGAGCTTCTCGGAAATATCCAGACCGATGGATGTTAATTTCAGCGACAGCTCACAATCCAGTTGATTCTCGGCAATGGCCCTGATTGCTTTTTTACATTCTTCCGCCGTCCTTTTCGCATCCTTCTCTGAACCCGCATATTCACCTAGATAATCAATCGAAGCCGACAGCCCTTTTTGGTTCAGCCGCTTTACCGTTTTCACAGCTTCCGTGAGTGTTTCCCCCGCAACGAACCTTCCCGCGCCGAAGCGGATTCCGTAAGCCTGGGCGAATTTTGTAAGCATTTTATTTTTCGACAAAAATAAACATATGCTCCGCAGCAAGGATGAACTCCCTCCTTTTTCTTTTATTCGTGTATGAAATCCCGATCGCAGAGAAAGCTAAAAAGAACAGAATTGAAGGAGGCGTTTATATGAACAACCAAGAGCAGCACGGAAACTTGCCGCCTGCCGTCATCTCAACGAAAGACCATTTGTATCTTGAGGACATGCTGAACTGGAATCTGCTTGCCATGAAAAAAGCGCATTTTATGGCGGATCACTGCCAGAATCAGACGTTAAAACAAGAGCTTGATCAAATCGGCCGGATGCATCAGAAGCATTATCAGCACATATTGGGCCGCTTGAACCCCGATCAAGGCGGACAGACAACAACAGGCTATATGCAATAGGAGGACAATACATGGAACAGCAAAACCAAAAAATCACGAATCCGCAAACGCCCGTGCCCAATACGGCGCAAATGAATGACAGAGACTTGGTGAATGAGCTGCTGACGACGGAAAAATACATCACGGCTTCATATTGCACAGCCCTGCACGAGTTCAGCCACGAGTCTCTTTATCAAGATATTCAGGCGATTTTCGATGAGTCACAAAAAGCGCAAAGAAGATTATACGATGTGATGTTTCAAAATGGCTGGTATTCCATTGAAGCAGCCGATACCCAAAAGCTTCAGCAATCGTATCAGAAGTTCCGGCAGACCATTCAGCAGCAGTCTCCCTACCAGCAGTAAAACGAAGAAGGATTTGATGTTTTCGACAAGCATCAATCCTTTTTTTATTTTTGCACAAAAAGATTGACTTGTCATTAATCCTTATTTATATTTAACTAATGTTAATTATTTTCTCAAGGAACAAGATGAGGAGGAGTTATGAAAAACGCGGATCAATATGTGTCTGACATCCAGAAATCTCTTCAGACGCTGCTGCAAAACATACAGCCTGAAATGGTGGAAAGCATGGCAAAACACGAGGTGACGCCTGCCCAATTATTTGTTTTAGCCAGCCTGAAAAAACACGGGAGCTGCAAAGTTTCCGAAATTGCAGAACGCATGGAGGTAAAGCCGAGTGCAGTGACGCTGATGGCCGACCGCCTCGAACAAAAAGGACTTATCGTCCGCAAACATAACCAGCAGGACAGACGCGTCATCGACATCAGCCTCACCAAAAAAGGCGAAACAAAATTCGAAGATGTTGTGGAAGGACGGAAAGCGATACTGGCGCGAAACCTATCCGTTCTGACTGAAGATGAACTGATTCAGTCCGTGAACATCATCCGCAAAGTAGCGGAAGCCGCCGAGAAATACGCGGCTGAGCAAAAAGAAAACGAATAGAAAAGAGGAGCTGCCGAAACATGAGCATTGAAAAGAAAGATCCAAAACGCACATTATTAATAACCGGCTTAATCATCGCCATGTTTTTCTCAGCCCTTGACGGCACCATCGTAGGAACGGCGATTCCTAAAATCGTGGGTGACCTCGGGGGATTAAGCATGATGACGTGGCTGACCACGGCATATCTTTTAACTTCGACGACGATCGTTCCGATTGCGGGGAAACTTGCAGATTTATTGGGGCGCCGCGTCGTCTATGTATCAGGTTTATTGATTTTTATGGGAGCTTCCGCACTGTGCGGAATGGCCAGCAACATGACGGAACTGATTATTTTCCGCGGACTTCAGGGAATCGGCGGCGGTGTCATGATGCCGATGGCTATGATCGTCATCGGGGATTTGTTCACAGGGAAACAGCGTGCCAAGTTCCAAGGGCTTTTCGGGGCGATTTACGGGCTTGCTTCCGTGATCGGCCCGCAAATCGGGGGCTGGATTGTTGACTCATTAAATTGGAAATGGGTTTTCTATATCAACCTGCCTGTCGGAATTTTAGCCGTGATCTTTATCGCAAGAGGACTTCAAGGCAGAAAACAGACCGGGCCGATTAACTTTGACATCGCCGGCATTTTCACAATGATCGTCGGAATCGTCAGCCTCCTCCTCGCGCTCAGCTTCGGAGGAAAGGATTACGCATGGGGCTCTTGGCAGATTCTCGGTCTCTTTGCGCTTGCACTTGCCGGGATTGTCGGATTCATTTTCGCTGAAATCAAAGCAAAAGAGCCGATTCTGCCGATGTACCTGTTTAAAAACAGAACGTTTACCGTACTGAATCTGATCGGCTTTTTCATGAGTATCGGCATGTTCGGCGCCGTTACGTTCGTTCCTTTCTTTATGCAGGGAATTATCGGAGTCAGCGCCACCGCTTCCGGCACGATTATGACGCCGATGATGGTATCTATGATTATCACAAGTATTATCGGAGGCCAGCTGGTTTATAAGATCGGTATTAAACCGCAAATCATGATCGGCATGCTGATCATGGCCGTCGGCTTCTTCTTATTAACGACTTTGCAGCTGGATACAAGCAAGCTCGCGGCTACATGCTATATGGCCGTGATCGGTCTGGGAATGGGGCTCGTCATGCCGCTTCTCACACTCGCTCTGCAAGAAACGTTTTCAAAAGAAGAGCTGGGTGTTGTGACCTCTTCAAGCCAATTTTTCCGGATGATCGGGGGAACGTTCGGCATTACGGTGCTCGGCGCTGTCATGAATGCCAGATCAGGAAGCCTTTTAACCGACAGACTGGTGCCTTACTTAGACTCACTCCCGAAACAGGCAAGTGCCTTTGCCGCCCAGTTTAAAGGTATGATTGACAAGAATCCTGAAGGGCTGCTTCAATCCTTGTTCAGCCAGGAATCGATTAAGCAGATTCCGGCCGCATTTTCTTCCCATATCGTGCCGGTTTTGAAAACGTCACTGATGGATTCGCTTCACAGCGTGTTTTTCACAGGCCTGGCCTTTATCGCTGCCGGATTGATCCTCACGCTGTTTGTTAAATCAATTAAGCTGACAAATAAAAAGACAGGCAAACAAGAAGAAAAGGCGAAAGCCGTTTAACAAAGAAAAATCCCGCGGATGCCGCGGGATTTTTTTATATCATCTGGGAATGACCAGTCTTCCGCCTCATTGGAAATGGGGGGTGAAAATTCAAAAAAATAGTGATGGAATTCTTTAATAAACCTTAAACATTTCATAGTTATCTTTATAGTACGACATAATAAAGTCACGAAAATTTCTTACCGAAGAAGATAATAGCTTATGTCTCAACCAAGATAAGCCGACTGGATATGAAGCAGAGTGATCAGTCACTTTTATAAAATTCAGCCCCAATGTTCTGCAAACTGAAATAGGAAGCAACGCCACACCTTGATCCAGCTTTATAATCTCGACCAGTAAATGAGAATCTGCCTCAAATGCAATATTTGGGGTGAAACCAGCTTTCTCACAAAGCGAGGCTGTGAAACCTCTATACTCTTCATTATTAGCAAGGGTAATAAATGGTTCATCGGCGACAAGACGTAAAGAAATTTCAGTTTTACCCGTAAATCGGTGGTTTGAGGGCAAAGCCAGAACGATATCTTCATTTACCAGCACACAACTCTCTATCTCTTCATCTTGAATCGGATGACCTGTTATTCCTAAATCAATGTCCCCTTTTTTTAAACTTGTTATGATCTCGCTTTTAACTCCGATTGCTTGGAGAATTTTTGATTGAGGAGAGCGGTTGATATATTCACTCATCAGTCCTGCAAGGAATCTTGGATTGGAAATAGATATTCTGATGGTGCCAGAAATTTGATGTTCCTCCAATTGAATTTCCGTTTGTGCATTTTCAATCTCAGTAAAAATCCTGTTTACATGTTTTAAAAGAATTTTCCCTGCTGAACTCAGCTTAATATTTCTGCCTTTTCTCTCAAACAAGGTTGTTCCCAGTTCATTCTCAAGTCTTTTTATAGTGAGACTTAAAGAAGGCTGGGCAATCTTTAATTGTTCTGCTGCTTTAGAAATATGTTCAGTATAGGCAACTGTCTGAAAGTATTTTAGCTGCAGCAATTCCATCTGTCTGCACCCCCCTCATTTATTTCAATAAATATATATATACCTTATTATGTATTGGATTAAATGTAAATGCGAATGTAAGATAATAGCATAGTTAAAGAAAAGGAAAGGGTGTCATTCAATGAAAATTGATGTGAAAGATATAGCAAAAAATTTAAGTACGCCACTAACAGCCCCTGCTTATCCTATCCCAAATTATCAATTTGTTAACCGTGAATATTTAAATATTATTTACCGAACGGATGAAAAAGCTTTACGTGCGGCAGTGCCGGAACCTCTTGAAATTACTGAACCTTTAGTGAAATTCGAAGTCATGTGGATGCCCGATGTTTCCGGACTTGGTGCCTATACAGAGGCAGGACAAGTCATCCCTGTCAGCTTTAATGGTGACGAAGGAGATTATGTACATTCTATGTATGTTGACAATTTCCCGGCTATTGCAAGCGGACGGGAACTTACTGCATATCCAAAGAAATTGGGTGCCCCTAAGCTGTATATAGACTCTGATACTCTTGTTGGCACATTGGATTATGGCAGTCTTCGTGTGGCAACTGCGACTATGGGATATAAACATTTCGAAATGGATAAGGAAAAAGCGAAAAGGGAAATTTGCCGACCTAATTTTATGGTTAAGATTGCCACTGATTACAATGGTGATTTAAGGGTTTGTGATTTGGTGCGGACGCAAATAACGAATATAGAAGTTAAAGGTGCCTGGACTGGACCGGCGCGGCTTCAATTATTTGAACATGCTCTGGCACCTCTTGCAGATTTGCCTGTATTAGAAGTCGTTTCAGCATCTCATATTATTACGGATTTAACCTTAAATGCAGCACAGCCGGTTTATAACTACTTAGAGGAAAAATAAGGAGACGTTTACAATGAGAATTGCAGTTTTAGGAGCAGGTTCTTTAGGAACCATTGTTGGAGCATATCTGTCTGCTGGCGGAATGGATGTCGAATTGATTGATTCGTACAAAGAACATGTAGATACTCTAAATCAAATTGGTGCTAAAGTAGTTGGTACAACGGAATTTCAAGCAAAGGTGAAAGCCATCACCCCTGAAAACAAATCAGGCAAGTATGATTTAATATTACTTCTGACGAAACAATTATATAATGACTCCATCCTTAAAGAGTTGCTGCCTTTTTTAAAGGATGACAGTGTAGTATGTTCCTTGCAAAACGGTATACCTGAACAGAAAGTTGCTTCGATCGTTGGTGATGAACGTGTTATTGCAGGTTCTGTTGAGTTTGGTGCCACGTTTATTGAACCAGGCGTATCCAGACTTACAACTGAGTATACTCAATTTAAAGAGTACGCTTTTCAAATTGGAGAATTACATGGTGAAACAACAGAAAGAATCCAGCGTATTAAATCGGTTTTAGACCTTATCGGCGGAACACATATTTCCGATAATTTAGTTGGAACGAAGTGGTCAAAATTACTTATCAATAATGCATTCAGTGGTTTATCGGCTGCATTAAACGGAGAATACGGAGACATTCTTGACCATGAAATCGGCATTGTTAGTGCAGTCCATATCGCAGATGAGACGATTAAGGTTGGACACGCCAATGGTGTCAAATTTGCGAAAATGGGCGGCCTTGATTTAGAATCTTTGGAATTAAGAAGTGAAAATGATATTCCTGAACGTATCCAAACATTTAGGTCAGCCATGGAACCATCTAGGCTGCTAAGAGCAAGTATGCTCCAGGATCTTGAGAAAAAACGCAAAACTGAAATTGATTATATTAATGGAGTTATTCCCAAAATGGCAGAAGGTACTGGCATTTCAACACCTTTTCATGATTTGGTTGTAGCACAAGTCAAATGTGCCGAGGAATCTCAAACAGTGCCCAATTTTGATACAAATATAAAAGCATTTGAAGAGTTATTACGTATCCGAAAGGAAATGTGATATATAGGAAAGAGAGAAAGGGATTGCTGCGGCGGTCCTTTTTTCTTGGTTCAGCGAGCGGAAGAAATATACGTTAACAAACGGGTGCATTAGTTACATTAATGTTCTTCGCTATGAATTGAACGGCGCCTTTATTGATTCCTTTTCAGCAAAAAAAGCTTCCGGCACCTCTCTTTGATGCCGAAAGCTTTTTTATTGTTTTTTTCTGTGTGCTTCATTGAGCTGTTTAATATGCTGTATCGCAGCTTTGATGCCCTCTTTGGCGTCCGGGTAGGATTGATTCCAATGTTTGACGAGCGGAGGCATGCTTTTTGCGATATGTGTATACAAAATCCACTGCCTGACTTCTTCCTTTACATCCGGGTTTGTTTCGCCAAGCAATAGTTCCGTGTATTTCTCAAGCAGGCCGTCCAGCTGCTGCTGCAGTTTTTCTTCCATACCGTTCCCTTCCCTTTTTCATGATTATGACAATCGGGCGGTGAGGGCCGCTTCCTGCACGATACATCTGCCGCGTCCGTGCGGAATGCAAAGCGGCGTGCCGAACAGCGGGTCTTGCGTTACCTGGCAGTTCATCGCAAAGACCTGCTGTACAAGCTCGCAAGTGATGACTTCTTCGGGACGGCCCTCTGCGTAAATCTGTTTATCCTTAATGGCGACCAGATAATGGGCATAACGGCATGCCAGATTCAGGTCGTGCAGCACCATGACGATTGTGCGTTTTTCTTTTTCATTTAATTCAAACAGCAAATCAAGAATTTCAATTTGATGCGTCATGTCGAGATAGGTTGTCGGCTCGTCAAGCAGAATGATATCCGTATCCTGAGCGAGTGTCATCGCAATCCATGCGCGCTGGCGCTGTCCGCCTGACAAGGAATCCACCGGACGGTCGGCCATTTCCTCAAGCTTCGTCGCTTTAAGCGCTTTTGCCACTGCGTCTTCGTCCTCTTTGGACCATTGCTTCAGCCAGCTTTGATAAGGGTATCTTCCCTGCTTCACAAGCTGATGCACCGTCAGGCCTTCGGGAGCTGACGGACTCTGCGGCAAAATAGCGAGCTCTCTTGCCACTTCCTTCGTCGGAAGCTTAGCGATGGCTTTTCCTTCTAAAAGCACAGAACCGCCCCTCGGTTTCATCAGCCGGGCCAATGAACGTAAAAGCGTCGATTTTCCGCAGCCGTTGCTTCCGATCAATACAGTGATTTCGCCTTTTGGAATCGCGACATCCAATTCGTCAATGATAACAGTTTCTCCGTACCCTAAGCTCAGCGTCTCTGTAGAAATTGCACTCATACCGCTAACCGCTCCTTTTTTGAGTTTCCCAACACTATGTATATAAACAAATTGCCTAAACATTCAACGTGAGATCATGATTATATTGTAACAGAAATTAATGACTCTGAATATCATTATCAATTAGTTTTGGGCAAAAAAGCAGCGGGCGGCGGTTATTTTTTTATTTCCGTCATTTCTCCATCATTCTTTTTCAGTTTCAGATAAAAATGGTCATAGCGGCTGTCCAAATTAAAAGCCGAGAGCACCTGCCGGACGACCTCGCTTTCCTGCATCCGGCTGTTTACGGCAAGTTCTCCGAGGATCATCTTCATTTCATCAAGCGCTTCCTCGCCCTCTCTGTGAACCCCTGAGAGCTTGTCCCGGATGTCAGCCTTTTCATGACCGTCTTTTCTTTCATACAAACCTTCATAGCGGTTATGCTCTCCGGCTCCGTAGCTGACGCGAAGGGAAAAGCTGCTGTAAGGAACCGGCTTCGCGGATGACACGGGTGTGCTGTCTTGTTCCGCTTCCCGTTTTTCTTCATTCAATCGGCAGCCGGCAATCAGCATCAGCGTAAGACATAAAACGCCCGCCGTTCTGATCCATTTCATGCGGTTCACTCCCATTCCATTCCGATCGTTTTTAGGTATTTCCAAGGGAGGCGGCTGTCATTCATTAAACAAAAAAGAACCGGAGCGGTAACACTCCGGCCGGTTCATCTCAAGATTATCATTCAGTCAGCTCTAAAAATTCCTGCACATCCTGTACGGCAAGGCGGACCGCGTCTTCCCAAAACGACCGTTCCGTCAGATCCGCTCCAAGGTGCTTCATCGCCAAATCCTCAACAGTCATCGAAGCCGTGTCACACAAAAGCGCGATATATTTTTCTTCAAAATCCGCGTTTTCCCGAAGAGCTCTTGCATATATTCCAAGCGAAAATAAGTAACCGAACGTATACGGAAAGTTGTAAAACGGCACTCCCGTAATATGAAAATGCAGTTTCGACGCCCAGAAATGAGGGTGGTACTCCCCTAATGAATCGCAAAACGCTTCTTTCTGCGCCGCTTCCATCAGTTCATTCAGTTTCTCAGCCGGAACGACGCCCTGCTTGCGCTCTTCATAAAAACGCGTTTCAAATAAAAATCTCGCATGAATATTCATAAACATGGCTACGCTTTTTTGAATTTTATCTTCAAGCAAGAACAGCTTTTCATCCTTTGTCTCCGCTTGTTTCAAAGCGGCGTCGGCGACGATCATTTCCGCAAAGGTCGAGGCTGTTTCAGCCACATTCATAGCGTAGGCTCTGTTCAGCTGCCGCACTTGAAGCATGGCCTCCTGATGGAACGCGTGACCGAGCTCATGCGCCAGCGTCGATACATTCGAAGCGCTTCCGGAAAACGTCATAAAAATCCGGGATTCTCCGCTGTCGGGAAAGCTGGTGCAGAAACCGCCGACCCGTTTGCCGCTGCGGTCTTCCGCTTCTATCCACCGATCACGGAACGCTTTTTCCGTAAATGCGGACAGCTTTTTGCCAAACGTCGAAAATTGGCTGACGATCAGATTGGCCGCTTCATCATATGTGTATTCTTTCGGAGCCTCGCCGATCGGCGCGTCCACATCATACCAGTTCAGCCGCTCAAGCCCTAAAAGAGACGCCTTTCGATTCAGGTATTCGGCAAAAGGCTTTTTATGATCGGTAATGACCTGCCACATGACATCCAGCGTTTCTTTTTTCATCCGGTTGATCGCAAGCGGTTCTTCCAAAGCGCTTTTCCAGCCCCGCGCTTTATAGATTTCCGTGCGGAAGCCGGCCAGATGGTTCAGCGTGCTGCCGAAAAGCTCCTCTTCTCCTTTCCACGCTTCATTAAGCTCTTTGAACACTTGACGTCTGATCCGCCGGTCCGGGTGCGCCATCATATTTTCCGCTTGGCCGACCGACAGCTCTTTATCCTCAAACGGAATCTTCATTCTGCCGACAGCCGCATTATACAGGTCGCCCCATGCGTGATAGCCGTCAACGGCCAGGCCTTCAATCAGCCTTTCTTCTGAAGCGCTGAGCTTCTCTTTGACCCGGTCTCTTCTCTCATTTAAAACATATGTGAGATCCTGAAGTTCCGGTTTTTGCAGCAGCTCCTCCCAGACCCGCTCGTCAATCCGGGCAAGTGTATCGTCAAGGGTGACCAGAGCGGATTTAAAATCACTGCTCAGCTGATTGATCCGCGCCCTCCATTCATTCGCTTTCTGATCATGAGTGTTCTGAGCCTGAAGACAGCCGACGAACGCTCCCGCCTGCCTGATCATGATCGCCGACCGTTCAAACCTATCAATCAGATTGATCAGCTCCCGGCTTTCATCCGCATGCGTCGGAGCTGTAAACGCTTCAACCGCATGTTGAAAAGCGCTTAGATGCTTTTTGAGCTCTTGTATGTATTGCTGAAACTCTTCCGACCGGCTCCCGCCCTCAAAAATGGAGTTTAAATCCCATGTTTCCTTCAATCCCTCTAATGCCATCTTTTCTTTACCCCTTTCTATCCGAAGCTGACTCCATTATAAAACAATTCTGACACATTTCCGAACGATTTCTCCTTCTTTCTGCGAGATGTTATACACTATGAGATAAGAACAAACGGGGAGGATTATTATGAACAGAAAAATTGCCATTGTAACCGGCGCGACGAGCGGATTCGGGCTGCTGACAGCGCTGAAGCTCGCCCGGTCTTATCACGTCATCGCAACAGCCAGACAGCCGGAGAAAGCTGAAATACTGAAAGAGGCCGCCGCTCAAGCGGGTGCATCCGAACATGTTACGGTCGTTTCTTTAGATGTGACAAATGAGCAGTCGGTGTCTGACTTCGGGAACACCATCAGCGGTTTCGAACCAATTGACCTGCTCGTCAATAACGCCGGCACTGCGTACGGGGGGTTTATTGACGATGTACTGATGGAACATTACAGACAGCAGTATGAATCAAATGTATTCGGTCTGATTCACGTCACAAAAACCGTGCTGCCTTATATGCGAAAACATAGCGGGGCGAAAATCTTCAATATCAGCAGTATCAGCGGACTGACCGGTTTCCCGGCTCTATCTCCGTATGTCTCTTCCAAATTCGCGGTTGAAGGGTTTACAGAGAGCCTGCGCCTCGAACTGCTGCCTTTAGGAATTGATGCCGCTTTAATAGAACCGGGCTCCTATAAAACGTCTATATGGGAGACGTCTCTGTCCAATCATCTTACGGCACCCGGCAAAGATTCGCCCTATTACCGCTATTATCAGCAAATCGAAGCTTACTTCAAAGCCAACGCATCCAAAAGCGGGGATCCTGATGACGTAGCGGAGCTGATTTATCAATTGGCACAAAGGAAACGGCTGAAGAAACTGCGGTATCCGATCGGCAGGGGCGTTAAGCTGACATTGGCTTTCCGCTCACTCTTTCCGTGGTCTGCCTGGGAATCGATTATAAAGAAAAAGCTGTTCACTTAAACCTAAATTATAATTATTATAATTTAGTATTGATTTTTATTTAATACGTGATATAATTAAATTATCAGATCACAGGGAGGACGATGGATATGAATACACAAAACGCGAAAAAAACTGAAACTCTTGTTGAGAAATCAATGAACACACAATTATCAAACTGGTTTATCCTTTACTCTAAACTGCACCGCTTCCATTGGTATGTAAAAGGCCCTCATTTCTTTACGCTTCATGAAAAATTTGAAGAGCTGTATAACGAAGCGGCGGAAACGGCGGATGCCATCGCAGAGCGACTTCTGGCCATCGGCGGACAGCCTGCGGCGACTTTACACACTTACCTTGAACAAGCTTCCATTACGGATGAAGGCCAAGAAAAAACGGCTTCTGAAATGGTGGAATCACTGGTTCAAGACTATAAACAAATCAGCCGCGAATCAAAATTTGTCATCGGCATTGCCGAGGAACAAAATGACCCGTCAACTGCCGACCTGTTTGTCGGATTAGTTGAAGAAGCGGACAAGCATGTGTGGATGCTGTCAGCCTACTTGGGAGAATAACGAAAAAAGCTGAACCTCAGTTGCAGGTTCAGCTTTTTTTATGTGTTCAGCTTGCGCTTTCGGTTTGTTTCGTTAATGTGACGTTCAGCGTCTTTTTGCTTCCGCTTCTGAGAACTTGAACAGTCGTTTTATCGCCGATTTTCAGCTGGTTATATAAGATTTGTCTGATATCTGCGCTGCTGCCGACATCTTTGCCGTTCAATTGTACAATGACGTCATTTGATTTGATGCCCGCTTTCGCAGCCGGTGAGCCGGACTGCACTTCTTTTACGTAAACACCCTTAGACAGCTGGTCGCCGAACAGTCCGAGCGTGTTTTCCTGATAGGTTTCCGGCACTTGCGCCATGTCAATCATCTGCACACCTAAAAATGGGCGCTCGACTTTTCCTTTTGCAAGCAGCTGGTCGACTATCGGTTCTACATCATTGCTCGGAATGGCAAAGCCGAGTGACTCCACGCCGTTTTCACTGACTTTCATGCTGTTGATCCCGATAACTTGGCCGCTTGAGTTGATTAACGGGCCGCCGCTGTTTCCGGGGTTAATCGCCGCATCCGTCTGAATCACGTTCATTTCCACTGTGCCTTGGGATGTATCGGCGTCTACCGTTCTGTTCAGCCCGCTGATGACACCTTGTGTGACGGTGCCGGAAAACTGCTGGCCGAGCGGGTTGCCGATGGCAATCACTTTATCGGCAATGCGGAGCTTGGAGGAATCCCCGAAGCTGGCCGCTTTTTTGACATTGGACGAGCTGATTTCCAATACAGCCAAGTCACTGATGGCATCCTTTCCGACAAGCTTTGCCGTTTCGGTTTTCCCATTGTAAAGAGTGACCGACAGTTTGTTCGCCCCTTCTACGACATGGTTGTTTGTAATAATGTACGCTTTTTCGCCGTCTTTTTTGAAGATGACGCCTGACCCCGTACCGCTCTCCGTTTCAGAGCTTGAACCGCCGTCAAGTCCGAACTGGCTGCTTTGTGAAGCTTGGTAGTTGGACACTCCGACAATCGCGGGCTCCAAATCTTCCACCATATCCGCTACGCTTGAGGTATTTTTCAAAGGCGTTGACGTAAAATTCGAAGACTGAACTTGTTTCGTATCAGAAACGGCTTCTGTCTTATGTTGCTCACCCGGCAGGTTTGGCACAATGCCAAGCACGAGGCCGCCGCCGATAATGCCGCCTAAAATCGGGCTCAGCCAAGCGGCTCTCCGTTTTTTTTCTTTTTTCACGGCAGCCGTTTTTTCAAATTCCGTACCGGCCGCCGTCTCGTTTTCCGCTTCTTTCGAGACGGGCCCTTCGAGCAGCTCGGGCTCCTGATGGCTGATCTGCTGCTGTTCATTTCTGTTTTGTTCCGTATGTGAAAGATCTGACTGATCGCGGCTTCTGCCGTCATCTCGATGATCATTCATATTCACGCACACTCCTTCAGCATGTTTTCATTCTATCGATTACATATTCATCGCATGTACAAGTTCTATTGTCCCAATAATAAGGAGAAAAGCAAAGCTCCAAAACAAAATGTGTTTGAACATGTTATCTTCCCCGCTTTTTTTCTTCCTTTCTTCCCTTATACACATCATAAACAAACATTGTGGGATAAAAATGAAAAGAATATGTGAAATTATGAAAATGCGGCTTGAGTGTGTTAAAACTAGTATAATGACGTTGAAAGGATGTGAAATGCCTTGTCATACACCATTTATCTAGTTGAAGATGAGGATAACCTGAATGAACTGCTCACAAAATATTTAGAGAATGAAGGCTGGAACATTACATCTTTCACAAAAGGCGAAGATGCCAGAAAGCAGATGCAGCCGTCTCCCCACTTGTGGATTCTTGACATCATGCTTCCGGATACGGACGGCTATACATTGATAAAAGAAATAAAAGAAAAAGATCCCGATGTGCCGGTCATTTTTATTTCCGCGCGGGATGCCGATATTGACAGAGTCCTCGGGTTGGAGCTTGGAAGCAATGATTATATCGCCAAGCCTTTTTTGCCGAGAGAACTTATTATACGGGTCCAGAAGCTGCTCGAGCTCGTGTATAAAGAACAGCCCGCCGCAAAGAAAACCGGCATCACCGTTTCTTCCTACAATGTGATCGAAGATGCCCGAGAGGTTTATGATGAAACCGGCAGCCTGGTCAATTTGACGTCTAAGGAATTTGATCTGCTGCTTTTATTTCTTCACCATAAAGGACACCCCTTTTCCAGAGAAGATATCCTGCTGAAAATATGGGGCCATGATTATTTCGGCACTGACCGGGTGGTCGATGATCTTGTGCGGAGGCTGAGAAAAAAAATGCCCGGGTTAAAGGTTGAAACCATTTACGGATTCGGCTACAGGATGATGACGTCATGAAAAATAAGCCGCTTGCTTTTCAAATATGGGTGGTCATCTCAGGCATCCTCTTAGCCATTTCGATTCTGCTTCTCGTGCTGTTCTCAAATACGCTGCGTAATTTTTTCACGGATGAAACGTATACGACCATTGAAAATGAACAGCATGTACTGACGGAGTACCGGCTGCCCGGATCGATCGAGCGGGGATATTACAGCGAGGATGCGACCGCGCCGACGACTTTCCGATCCGTTCAGCACGTTCTTCTGCCGGAACGGGAGGAATCGGCCAGTGACAAAGACTTGAACTACTTTTCTTCTTCCTTTATCCATAAGGTGTACAAGCTCGCGGGCCGCCAGCACAGCGTCACGAAACGATACAGCGCGGATATCAGCGGTGAAAAAGTATTTTTCGTCATTAAAAAAGGCCTCACCATTAACGGCCAGGATGCGATGATGCTGTCTTACGCCCTTGATTCTTATCGTGATGATCTGGCATTCACCCTGTTCAAGCAGCTGCTCTTTATCATTGCCGGCGTGATTTTGTTAAGCTGGATTCCGGCGATTTGGCTTGCCAAATATCTCTCGCGCCCGCTCGTTTCCTTAGAGAAGCATGTCAAACGGATTTCAAAACAGGATTGGGATGATCCGGTCATCGTCGACAGAAAAGACGAAATCGGAAAATTAGGCCATACCATTGAAGACATGCGGAGCAAGCTGGTGCAAAAAGACGAAACGGAAAGAACGCTCCTGCAAAATATCTCTCATGATTTAAAAACGCCTGTCATGGTGATAAGGGGCTATACTCAATCAATAAAGGACGGGATTTTTCCTAAGGGGGATCTGGAAACCACAATTGATGTCATTGAAGGCGAAGCAGAAAAACTTGAGAAGAAAATTAAGGATTTATTATATTTAACGAAGCTTGATTATTTAATGAAGCAGCGGGTGCACCATGAGACATTTGACATTGTGAAGGTCACGGAAGAAGTCATTGAACGGCTCAAATGGGCCCGGAAGGAATTATCGTGGACCGTTGAAACAGAAGATGCATTAATGATGCCCGGTGATCCGGAACAATGGAGCAAACTTCTTGAAAACATTCTCGAAAATCAAATCCGCTATGCAGAAACGGCGATTCACATTCGGATCAGCCAAAATCAGCAGCAGATTGTCATGACGGTTGAAAATGACGGGCCTCCGATTGAGGATGAGATGCTATCCAGCTTGTACGAGCCTTTTAATAAAGGGAAGAAAGGCGAGTTCGGCATAGGACTCAGCATCGTAAAACGGATTTTAACCCTGCATAAAGCATCAATTTCAATTGAAAATGACCAATCGGGTGTAATCTACCGAATTATCATACCAAAGTAGACTGTAGTGTTTCATTGCAGTCTTTTTTATGTGAAGGAATAGCCGTTAAAATCTCTGTAGTTTGCTTTCAGCGGTTTTTGGCATTGATGAACCCATTTCTTTTCACAAATTGTCTTTTTCGGATATTTCACCTTTTCGACTTTAATTCCTCTGTTTCGCAAGCGGCTGATCATTTCATCTAATTCTTTCATTTTCAGATTCACCCTTTCGCCAGAACTTTGACCATTCGGTCAGCTCACTTTATAATATAAATAAAACAAAACAAAAAAACAAGTTACAATCAGGTTAAATTTACGGAATATCAATATGACCATATAGTCATACATGAGAAGCACAAGCCAGCCTCCTGGCTCCGAAAGGGTGGAACCATTGAAGGAAAAAGAAAAGCTGATCATTGAAGCAGCAATTAAACTGTTTGCCCGAAAAGGGTACAAATCTACATCGGTTCAGGAAATCGCCGATGAATGCAAAATCTCAAAAGGCGCTTTTTATCTATACTTTCCTTCCAAAGAAGCACTGCTTCTATCCATGCTGAATTACTACTATGATAAAACGTTTACCCGAATCACGACGATCCAAACGGAGGGTGACAGTCCGAGAGCTGCTTACCAAAAACAGCTTGCGGTGTTTTACGAATCGATTCTCGCCCATCAGGATTTTATTACCGTGCAGATGAAAGACGGTTCACTTCCTTATACCGAAGAAGCGGCGCAGTGCGGAAAGAGAATCCGCCGGTCGATCCTGCAGTTTCATATCGACAGTCTTCTTGCGATTTACGGAGAAAAAGCTGAACCATACACAGCCGAGCTTTGTTTTTTAATAGAAGGAATCAGTCAGATGTATCTTGAATATCTCATTCTGACCGGCCGGTCCGTACAGCCTTCGCTTTTGGCAAATACCGTGATTCACAGAATTGATGACATCGTAAACGGAATGGCAGACAGACATGATGAAGCGTTTATTTCTCTTGATGAGGCAAGCTCACTGTTTGGCCCCCTTCATAACGGGCAGCCCGATCCTTTAAGCCAATCGATCTTGCAGACCCTCCGCACGCGCATCGGCACGATGGACAAGACGCAAGCATCTGAATTCACCGAGAGCTTGGATATTCTGGAAGCGGAAATGAAGAAAAAGTCGCCGAAACCGGCAATCATCAAAGGAATGATTTTGAATTTGAAGGAATCCGACCTGCTGGCTGAAGATGCAGAACAGCTCAGATTTTTACTGAAACAGCAGTTTATTTAGAAGAACGGCCGCAATGACTGCAGCCGTTCTTTCTTTTTATGCTTTCGGGTGCACCATATCTTCCGGACGCACCATTTCATTAAATTGTTCTTCTGTCAAAAGGTTCAGCTGTAATGCCGCTTCTTTCAGCGTCAGGCCTTCTTTGTGGGCAAGCTTGGCGATTTTCGCGGCGTTTTCATAACCGATGTGCGGGTTAAGCGCCGTAACAAGCATTAATGAGTTAGAGAGATTTTCCTGAATCGTCTCTTGGTTCGGCTCAATACCGACAGCGCATTTGTCATGGAAGGAATTCATTCCGTCACTGAGCAGCTGCACGGTCTGCAGGAAGTTATAAATGATAACCGGTTTGAAGACATTCAGCTCGAAGTTTCCTTGGCTGGCCGCAAATCCGATTGTCGCGTCATTTCCCATCACTTGCGCGGCGATCATTGTCAGCGCCTCACTTTGCGTCGGGTTGACTTTGCCCGGCATGATAGAGCTTCCCGGCTCATTTTCAGGAATGACGATTTCGCCGATTCCGCAGCGCGGGCCGCTTGCCAGCCATCTGACATCGTTGGCAATCTTCATCAGGTCGGCAGCCAATGCTTTTAACGCGCCGTGAACGTGAGTGATTTCATCATGACTTGTGAGCGCGTGGAATTTGTTAGGCGAACTCTTGAATGTCTGCCCCGTTACTTTTGTGATTTCTTCCGCGACGAATTCACCGAACTGCGGATGGGCGTTGATTCCCGTGCCGACTGCCGTGCCTCCGATGGCAAGCGCGCGGATTTTTTCCGTTGACTCAAGAATCATTTCTTTCGAACGGTCAAGCATGTATACCCAGCCGCTGATTTCCTGTCCGAGCGTCAGCGGAGTGGCGTCCTGCAAATGCGTGCGTCCGATTTTCACAATATCCTGATAAGCTTTCGCTTTTTCATCAAGCGTCGCGCGCAGCTGATCAAGCGCCGGAACGAGCTGCTCATATACGGCAAGAACCGCCGCAACGTGCATCGCCGTCGGGAATGTATCGTTTGAGCTTTGGCTGCGGTTGACGTCATCATTCGGATGAATCTTCAGCTCGGAATTTTTTTCTTTCAATAAAGCAGTCGCGCGGTTGGCCACCACTTCATTCATGTTCATGTTGCTTTGCGTGCCGCTTCCCGTCTGCCAGACAACGAGCGGAAAGTTATCGTCGTATTTGCCGTTTAAAACATCGTCACATACAGCGGCAATCGCCTGTGCTTTTTCAGACTCTAAGTTGCCGAGGCGTTCGTTGGCGATCGCTGTGCTTCTTTTCAATATTGCAAACGCCTTCACAACACGCTGAGGCATTTTTTCCGAACCGATTTTGAAGTTCTCTTTGCTGCGCTGTGTCTGAGCGCCCCAAAATTTATCTGCCGGAACTTTAACTTCTCCCATGGTGTCTTTTTCAATTCTGTAGTCCATTTATGTATCCCTCCATAACAGTTGCTTCACCCTGAGTATTATTCGCCAGTAACAGATGAAACCCTTTTTATTTTTCGGCCTTGGCCGTTTTTAATTTCAGCTCAAGATAGACGCGCGAATCCTTAGAGTATTTATACTTCGGATTTGTTTTACGGTATTCTTTCGACGTGTAAGCCACTTCGTAATGCGCTTCAAATGATTTGATGAGCTGTTCAATTTCTTCGGCATTTCCTGCCAGTCTGACTTGTGCCACATCTCTCCTCCGCTTTCATAAAAAAACTTGTACCATTAAATACTTTATCATAGTATATCATTTTTTTAACAGGAAAAGATAACCTCAATTAAGGATTGGAAGGCGGGTGACTGTCGATGGCGCAATCGGAATTCAAGGAATACATACACGTTAATCTGGCACTGGTGCTTCCCCACGTAGAGCAGAATGATGACCTGGTTCAAAATAAAAAGATGCTTCCGAACGGGCTGGTTTTTTATTATATGTATCTGAGTGAAATGAACGACGAAGACAAAATAAAAGAGGCGATTGAAACGCTGCTTCAGGAGGAAGACACTCTGACGCTGGATACGGTGACGAAACGTCTTGATAAGATCGACGCCCGTCCCGTCTTTACGTCGAAGGAAGCCGTCATCTCCATTCTGCGGGGAAAATGCGCCGTGTTTATTAACGGACTTGACAGCGTATACATTTTGTCCACGGGAAAAAGAGAAAAAAGAAGCGTGAATGAACCCACATCCGAAAAGGTCGTAAGAGGTCCGAAAATCGCCTTCATAGAAGATTCTGACACAAACGTCGCCATGATCAGGCAGCGCACGAACCATCCGAAGCTGAAAACGACAAAGGTTCCGATCGGAGAAAATAAGTTAAAATACGCCACGGTCATGTACATAGATGATAAGGCGGACCCGTCTGTCGTCAGCGATGTTGTAAAGCGCCTCAGCGAAGTGAAGATGGACGACATCCAGGATTCCGGAACGCTTGAGGAGCTTATTGAGGATAATAAGTATTCGCCCTTTCCGCAAATACAAAATACGGAACGGCCTGATAAAGTCTCTTCCGCCTTGTTCAACGGCCGCGTCGCCATCCTTGTCGACAACTCGCCGTTTGCGCTGGTGGTTCCGGCTTCTTTAGGAATTTTAATGCAGTCTCCCGATGATTATTATGAACGGTGGATTTCCGCCTCGCTCATCCGGGTGCTGCGGTTTACGTCTATTTTTATTACGCTGTTTTTTTCGTCCATTTATATCGCCCTCGTTTCGTTTCACCAAGGGCTGCTGCCGACGTCGCTTGCAGTCACCATCGCGGCGAACAGAGAAAACGTTCCCTTCCCGCCTATCATTGAAGCGATGGTAATGGAAATTACGATAGAGCTGCTGAGAGAAGCGGGCTTGAGGCTTCCCAGCCCGCTCGGCCAGACGATCGGATTGGTGGGCGGAGTCGTCATCGGCCAAGCGGCCGTTGAAGCGAATATTGTCAGCTCCATCATGGTCATCGTGGTCAGCATTGTCGCGCTTGCTTCATTTACGGTGCCGCAGTACGGGATGGGTCTGTCATTCCGTGTGCTCCGTTTCATTTCGATGTTTACCGCCGCAGCTTTCGGGCTGTACGGCATGATTTTATTTATGCTGGCGATCTACACTCATTTATCGAGACAGCGAAGCTTCGGTTCTCCATATTTCTCGCCGAATGGATTTTTCAGCTTAAAAAACGCAAACGACTCTATTCTCCGTCTCCCTATTAAAAATCAACCAAAAGAGGCGAAAAACGTAAATGAGCCAGAAAACAACTCTCAATAAGCTTACAAGCTATCAAGGGACGGCATTGATTTCCAACACGATGCTCGGGGCGGGACTCCTTACCATGCCGCGGTCGCTGTCATCAAGGGCGAATTCGCCGGACGGCTGGATTGCATTATGTCTGGAAGGCGTCATCTTTATCTTTTTGATTTATCTCAATACGCTCATTATGAAAAAGCATCAGTACGGATCATTGTTTGATTATATGAACGAAGGCCTCGGCAAATGGGCGGGAAATATCGTCAATCTTATGATCTGTCTCTATTTTATAGGAGTCGCCAGCTTCGAAGCCCGGGCGATGGCGGAAATGGTCAAATTCTTTTTATTGGAAAGAACGCCTGTGCCGGTTACGCTGTTTATCTTTATCGCCTGTTCCGTTTATTTAATTATCGGCGGCATGAGCGATCTCGGCAGGCTCTTTCCTTTCTATTTAACGATTACGATCATTATTTTGCTGGTGGTGTTTTCTTTCAGCTTTAAAATATTTGATCTGGACAACCTGCGGCCGGTGCTCGGACAGGGGTTTTCTCCCGTTATGGCTTCCTTGACCGTCGTTTCTGTTTCATTCTTAGGAATTGAGATTATGCTGTTTCTCCCTGAGCACATCAAAAATAAAAAGCACACGTTCCGTATGTCGGCCATGGGCTTTGGCATCCCGATTATTTTATACATCATTACCTACGTGCTCGTCGTCGGCGCCTTAACCACCCAGGATGTCAAAACAATGATCTGGCCTACGATTGCGCTTTTTCAATCATTTGAAATCAAAGGGCTTTTTATCGAAAGATTCGAGTCTTTTTTGCTTGCCGTCTGGATTATCCAATTTTTCGCCACCTATGTATCGTACGGATATTTCGCGACATCGGGTCTTAATAAAATTTTCGGGCTGAAGCACAAAAAGGGCATCATTTTCGTAGGCATTGCGACATTCTTCGGATCATTGATGCCCAAAGACGCTAACAAGCTGATGCTGTTCAGTGATATTCTAGGCTATATCTTCTTGGTTTTCTTTTTGCTGCCTTTACTGATGTTTGCAGTCGTCGCTGTGAAAAGGAAGGTGAAAAAAGCGCAATGAAGAAATATATCGTAATCATTCTTTGCACATTGCTTTTAGCCGGATGCTGGGACAGCCGCAATATAGAAGATTTGAGTCTCGTTATCGGCGTCGGGCTCGATAAACCCGAGGAAGAAAACGTGGAAGTGACGCAGCAGATTCTGGTTCCGCAAAAAGCAAGTTCCCAGCAGTCGTCGTCAGGGAGCGACACGACAAAGGTGACTTCCACTTCCGGAGAAACCGTCCATCAAGCCTTACGAACGGCATCATTAAAAAATCACCCCGCTTTCTCCCAGCACTTGCGTATCATGCTGTTTTCCGAGGCGCTGTTAAAGGACGACATCCCGCTTGACGCATTGATGAACCAATTTATCAGGGACAACGGTACGAGAAGAAGCTGCAATGTGATGACGGTGCCGGATAAAACGAAAGATATTTTCAAAATCAGTGACCAAGGAGAGCCTGCGTCAAATACGATCTATGACTTAACGGAGAATAATGCGGTCACCATCCGGATGATGGAGCCCGTGACATTGGGGGAAATATCCGAGAGAATCGCCAAGGGCGAGACCTTTGCCCTTCCTCAAGTTCGCCAAGTGGGCAGCAGACTGGAAATCTGGGGCGCTACCATTATTAAAAATAAATTCTGGTATGCGAATCTAACTCCTTTACAAGTCCAGAATATGAACCTGTTCACAGGCACGGTAAAGGGAGGCGTTACGTTTGCAAAGCATGACAATTATTATTTGTCTTTCGAGGTATTTTCCAGCAAATATGATGTAAAAACACAATATAAAAACGGAAAATTCAAGTTTATCGTTACCCGGTTTGTTGAAGGCCGTCTATCTGAGGATTGGAACCCGAAAGAAGATTCCTTCAAGGAGTCCTATATAAATGAAATCAAAAACGCGGTAAAACGCAGCATTCATTCAGATGTCATGGCATTCATTGATTACATGCAGCATGAGTTGAAAGTGGATATTACCGGGTTAGGCGATCAAGTCCGGATTCATTATCCCGATAAATGGAAAAAGATATCCTCTGACTGGGATCATCACTTCAGTGAATCGGATATTGAATACAAAGTCAAAGTCGCCATCAGGGATTTCGGAACAAAGGGAATGTCCCAATGACCCCGTTCCTCGGGAGAGTGTGCTGGCACCGCTCTCCTTTTCTTATGTCACGAGATGATTGCGGTGGGCATATACGGCTGCCTGCGTGCGGTCACTGACATCAAGCTTTGACAATATATTCGTAATGTGGGTTTTCACCGTTTTAATCGTAATGAACAGCTCTTCACCAATCTCTTTATTCGTCTTGCCTTCCGCGACGAGACAGAGGATTTCCAGTTCTCTTTTTGTCAGCGTTTCATGCGGAAGCTGATTCTCTGAATGGCGCAGCCTTGACAGCACTTTTCCCGCCACCTTCGATTCAAGCTTCGGTTCGCCCTTGGCAGCCGCTCTGATGGCTTCGGCTATTTCTGCCGCCTTGGACGTTTTCAGCAAATAGCTGAGCGCTCCCGCTTCGATCACCGGATACACTTTGTCGTCATCAATAAAGCTCGTCAGCACGATGATTTTCGGGTCATTGAGTGTCGCGCAGATCTGTTTTGTCGCTTCGATACCGTCCATGCCGTCCATGACGAGGTCCATTAAAATCACATCCGGCAAAAGCTTTGCGGCCAGATCGACGCCCTGCTGCCCGTCTGATGCTTCACCGGCGACTTCAATGTCCGGCTGTGCTTCTAAAAATGCGGCCAGACCCATCCTGACCATTTCATGATCATCAATCAGTAACACTCGAATCACTGTCGTTCTCTCCTTTTGTTTTCTGATAAATCGGGACTTTCACGTCGATCTGCGTGCCTTTTCCCTTTACGGAGATAATTTCCGCTATGCCGCCGATTTCACTCGCTCTTTCCTTGATGGAATGCAGGCCGTATGAGGATGCTTTCACTTGATCCATCGTAAAACCCGCCCCGTTATCAATGACTTTAAGCTGAAGTTTTTGATGTTTCGCGCCGAGCCTGACGGTGACCTTGGTCGCCTTTGAATGTCTGAAAACGTTGGAAAGCGCCTCCTGCACGATGCGGAACAGATGGTCTTCAACGCCTTTTGACACACCCGTATCGCTGATGTCCCACTCAATATCCAGCGGCTGCTTCGCTTTGAACTCTTTTAACAGCTCAATCAGCCCTTCTTTTAAGCCTTTTCCTTCTAAAGTGACGGGCCGCAAATGCAATAGCAGCGCTCTCATCTCGTTTTGCGCTTCCCCCGCCATATGTTCAACCATGCGAATCCGTTTGACGATTTTGTCATCCGCATCTTTCACCTGCTCTAAGACGGCGGATGTCATCATAGAAATGGCAAAGAGCTGCTGGCTGACGGCATCGTGCAGATCGCGCGCCAGCCGCTGGCGTTCTTCAGTGATGACCGATTTTTTCATTTGATCCTGCCATTCCGCCCGTTCGTTGGAGAGCTTTTGCAGCGATGTGACCTGGAGCTCGACCCGCTTGGCCATTTCGTTGAGCTGGTCTGCCGCCAGACCGATTTCATCATCGCCGAGCGGCGGCACCCGATAAGCAAAATTGCCGTTTTCAAATTTCAAAACCGCTTCAATCAGTGTATCCATCCTTGTTTTCAGGCGGCCGCCGTATACATAACCGGAAATCAATCCCGCCGAAAGAGACGCCAGAAGCAGGATCACCACAAACGGAATACCGAACCAGCCGGAAGAAAACAGCAGCATCGGGTCAAGCCCGTAATACAGCAGCATCAGCGTAATAAACACCGCGCAAAGGAGCAGACTGAGTCCCGCGGTCATCCGCATGGCGCGCCACTGAATATTGGCGAGTAATTTTTTCCTCATAAATACTTCACATCCACATCGCCGATGAATAACGAAATTGAAATTTTAATCCGCCGCGGCGAGTCGCCGTACTCAGACGATACTTTATACAGATTCGGGCTCATGCCGCTTTTCTTAGAGCCGAGCAGGTTCATATCGCCGATAAAAGCCGATGAACTGACGGACACTTCGATATCCGGCGGGACGTACACATCGACATTGCCGATGACACCGCTGATGGTCATCGTGCTTTCTCCTTCGGGAATCATCGCTTTTGACAAATCAATTTTCACATCGCCGATGAATCCGGAAACATTTAAATCATTCAGCTCAAACGGGTCCTTCATCATCCGGAGCTCGCCGATAAAAAAGCTGCGGAGGTCCGGCTGTCTGCTTTCCGTCTGGGCGGAAGGCTTTTCTTCTTTTTCAAGATTGATTTTCTTCTCTTTATGTTCATACACGCGCTTTCCTTTCAGGAGCCTGTAGCCCGCGTATATGAGAAAGGCGGCGAAGGCATAGCCGAACAGGTTAAAGGTGGCGCTGAACAGGTTCCTCAAAAATAAAAAAGCGGCGAAGATATACAGGACGGAGCCGAGCCAGCCGCGGGAATATTTATTAAAAATATAACCTGTGATCAGAAAAAAGAGCGGCCAAAACAAGAAGTCGCCGATGCCGATAATACGCAAAAACATGCTGACGCCTAATAAGGCGATGATAAGTCCGAGAATCTGTTTTTTTGCCATCAGCTGCTTGCCCCTCCTTTCCTTGACTATTGCAGTGCAATATTGCCGCTCGTCACTTTTATATCAATCGGCCTGGCGCCGCTGCCTTTCATGCCGGTAAATGCCCCGCCTTCCTTACTCGTTTTCTCAAAGGAATAAGACGGCCGAATCCTTCCGCTTGCCGTCTCGGCGTTCACCGTAAAACTTCCGTCTTTCGGCAGGCTGATCGCTGCGCTGCCGCTCGCAAGCCTGACGGATACGGGAGCATCCGCCGTCTCAAGCGAGGCATCGACACTGCCAGAAGCGACCCGCACGTCAAGGGCGCCCGCCACATGTTGAAGCCCGACATGTCCCGAGGATAAACGGACAGCCCCCGTTTTTGCCGCAAGGCCTGCTGCTGTGAGATTGCCCGACAGCCCCTTCGCTTCAAACACATCCGTCTTCACGTGCTTCAGCGACATGTTCCCGCTTACAGAACGGACGCCGAGGTGCGCAAGAGACAGCCCCTTGTTTCCGTCGACGGCAATGCTGCCGCTTGATGTATGGACGGTGATGTCCCGATGATAATCATACGGAATGCGGACAATCAGCAGAGGGCGCTGAAAGAGATTCAGAAATTGGAACCCTTTCTCCTTCGCTTTAAGATTGAGGGTCTTTCCCCTGCTTTGGACAAACATTTTCCCCGCCGGTCCCGTCATGTTTGCCGCGATATCATTCCGCGCTTCCGCGATGATTTTTACATCCGTCTGTTCCGATGAAACCGACAGGCTGTTGACGGCACGCGGCGGTATGCTTGCCGATTCCGCTTCTGTTTCGCACAACGGAAAAAAACGCCCGGCAAACACTTCTTTCACCAAAAACAGACAGCAGATCAGAACGGACGCCGCCATCAGTCCTTTGGCAATCTTACGCTTCATTACGTTCCATCCTTTTTCATTCATTTTATTATAAAGGAAAAGCCGGATAATTGATACGTGCGTATAGGGAAGAGGCGTAAACGCGCCGATCTTCCCTTGTGCACATTATTCATGAGCCGCTTTTTGACGCTCTGTTTTTTCCAGAGAAAGCGAGCGCATTTTTTCAATCTCAGCTTCCACCTCGTCTGAATATTGGGAGCGGCTGTATTCTGTGTTCGCCTCAGCTGAAGTGCCGTATTTGACGCGGACTTCCATTTCTTCAATGCGGCTTTCCATTCGAAGGAACTCTCTGTAGGCGCTTTCGCTGTCAATTTTGTCGAAAGAAGCGTTCATATGTTCCTTCGCATTTGCCGCGTTTGCGCGGGCGATGAGCGCCTGTTTTTTATCCTTTACGTCGCGGAGGCGCGTTTCTAAAGTTTCCAGCTGCTCTTTCAGCTCTGCCAGCTGTGTTTTCGCCTGCTCATACGCTTTTTCATGTTCGGCCGCTTTTCCCTCAAGGTATTTCATTTCAGTCAGCGCCTTTTTCGCCAGCTCCTCTTCCCCGGCATCAAAAGCAAGCTGAGCCTGGTTTTTCCGTTTTGCCGCCGTTTCGGAGGCGTCTTCCTGTTTTTTCTTAAACTGATGGACGATCGTATGCTGTTTGACAATCGTTTGTTTCGCCTTAGCGATGTCACTTTCCATATCACGCACATATTGATTCAGCATGACTTTCGGATTTTCTAATTTATCAAGCCCTTCGTTAACAGATGCGACGAACATATTTCTTATTCTTTTTAAGACCATTTTGTCTTCCTCCTTATTTTTTCTTCAGAAATTCTTCCCATTCAGAGTCAAATCCGGATTGATAGCCCGGTGATGCCGCTTCCGGTTCATACTGGCGGGAAGCGGTATCTGAGCTGCCCTGCTTCATCATCTTCCACCCGAAATACACCATGGCGCCGGCCAGTCCGATCGCAACGATAAATGGAAGAGAACCGACGAGAATCATAGCTCCGATGACGCCCGCGATGATACCCGATACCGCCCGGCCTTTTGAAAAACGTTTGATTCCCCAGTAAAGCATCAGGCCTCCGATCGCCAGCGGGATGATAAATGCGAAATGGCCTCCTCCGAAAAAGACAGAAAGTCCGAACACAATCAGCAGAAAGCCGCCTGCCGTTTTGCCATTTATATTCATGCAGATCCTCCTTTCGTTTTCCTTGTCTTTACTATAAACAAATCCCGCGGCCGGCAAAACGAGTCAGAGATTGATTTTCATATCAGACCGGAGTCGTATAAGCCCCCGGACCTTCGCATAAAAAAACGCCGCTGCACCGGACGGCGCAGGGCGTTTCACGAAAAATCTATATTCTGATGCTCGCTTCTTTTTCCCTGATGAGATCTGAGCGTTCGGCTTTGGCCAGCTTCGTAAAGAACAATATTCCGAGACCGGACAGGACTTCAACGAGACCGCCGGCGGCAATGACTTTTCCGGGACCGAAGGCGTTAGCCGCGTATCCGCAAAGAACCGCGCCGAGCGGAATGGATATGTTTGAGATCATATGGATGACGGCATAGACTTGTGGCTGGTCATCATGGTCCACAGACGTCTGAATAATCGTATATTCCGGCACATTAATCGCGCTGACGGCAGATCCGAACGCAAACGCGGCGAGGAAGACGAGCGGCAGAAAAGTGTTGAGGCCGGTGATGAAAAATGCCGCTCCTTCTATGATTCCCGCTGACACAAACAGGAGACCGTATTTGTTCACCTTCACCTTAGCCAAAATAAAACCCATTAAAAAGGCTCCGCCCGTGCCTGTCGCTTTCAAAAGCGAGTAGATAATCGGCGGCATGTTTAAATCTTCGGCGACATAAACGGCAGAGAGCGCCTCCCACGGAGCGGCCGCAAAATTCATGAAGATACAATAGATGGCGAGCGGGTATAAAATCTGGTGTTTCCTGACAAGAACGAAACCCCGTTTGAGCCTTCCGAAATACGTCCCGCGCTGTCTGACGGCGACTGTATCCTGTTTGGCATGCTGGACTTGGTATGACATAAAGAGTACGAGAAAACCTGATAGAAGATAGAATATAAGAGCGATAAACAAAGAATAAGCGGGACTGATAAATGTTAAGAACACCCCGCTCAGCGTAATGGCGGCAAGCCTGACGATCTGGCCTGATGACTGGATGACCGCATTCGCTTTCTGCAGGCTGTTTTCTCTGACAATATTGGGGATTAATGAGATAGATGCAGGATTATAAGCGGCTCCCGTGGCTGAATGCACAATCATGAGAAGCATGACAAACCATAAAGGAGAAAAACCGTTAAAGTAACAGACCGGAATGATCAACACGACCGCCGCGCGCGTCAGGTCGGAGAAATACATCCAGAATTTCAGCGTATGCTGCTTCATAAAAGGCCCGGTAATCGGCGCCAGCATCGCCTCCGGAAGGAACGTGACCGCAATGAGCAGGGACGTGCCGATCGCGCCTTCCCCGTCAAAAATCAAAAACCACAGAATGGAATTAAAGGCAAAACCGTCGCCTGACAATTTAACCAGCCTTGAGATAAACAGAAGGGTGAAATTTTTATTCCAGATACTCTCGCTCTTATTATATGTATCCATCTATCAAATCCCCCATTATTTTACAATGTTTCTTATAATATCTCATTTTTTAATTTTTCAGTCAATAATGCATAAGATACATTTTCCTCCTGTCAATAAAGGTTCAATTGATGGATATCTCTATAAAAAAACAGCCGGCTTGCTGCTGCCGGCTGAACAAAACATTATTCATCATCACGGAATACCGCGGCGCTTCTTTCATACTCTATATCCTGAACGCCCTGTCTTGCGTTAACTGCTCTTGCCGCCGCGAAAAAATAATCAGACAGGCGGTTCAAGTAACGCATCACCGTATCATTTATCTCTTCTGTTTTGCCGAGTTTCACGATGAGACGCTCAGCCCGTCTCGTGACGGTCCGCGCGATGTGAAGCTGAGCAGCCGCCTTATGCCCGCCCGGAAGAATAAATTTCTCAAGCGGGGGCGCTTCAGCCGTGTAACGGTCTATGCAGTCCTCCAATGCGGAAATAGATGTCTCTCTTAATGTATAGCTTCTATGTTCAGTGACCGTCGCCAAGTCGCCGCCGCAGTCAAACAGCTCATGCTGAATGTTTCGGAGTTCGGCTTTCACATCACCGCAATTCTCACAATCATCAAGCTCCGCAAGCGCAAGCCCGATAAAGCTGTTCAGCTCATCAATCGTCCCGTAGCTTTCAACCCGCAGACTGTCTTTATCCGTTCTGCCGCCGATCAGGCTTGTCTGTCCTTTATCACCGGTTTTCGTATACAGCTTCATCGTTGTATTCCTCCTTCTTCCGCCGCTTTTACACATGCCGCGGTTCCTCTTCTGACGGCTCTTTCCGCGTGAGGGACATCCATCGCCTCTCCTGTCTGCAAGGCGCAAATGACAATGTCGCCTTTTGCCTGTCTGCCGGAAAGAGCCTGCATTCTCGCTTCAGCCGCTGCCGTTAACAGCCGTACAAATCCCTGTTCCGATAAACGTCCGCTGATCAGCACCCAAACGGTATGCTGCGCAGTCACGGCAATTGTGACCGAATCAAACGTACGGCAGATCAAACCAGCGGCCGCTGAGCCGGAAAGCCGGCGGCTCCACGAAAAGCCCGGGCCGTCAGATGCGGTTGACAACATTCTGAACGGCCGTTCTGTATGAAGCGTTACGGTATTTCCGCTTTTGTTTATCAGAGAGGCGAACGGAACGTTGACAGGCTCTCTTTCCTCCTGCGCTTCCGGCATGAAAGCGATCAGCGGTTTCGGTGACGATTGCTGGGCAACAGCGCTGACGGTGATGCCGTAAATGTCTTCAATCGTCTCTTTTTTCAAAGCCTGATCCGGCGTCTGCTTCGGAAAAGCGCGTCCGTCTTTCATCATCAGGAGCTGATCACAATATTGGCCTGCGGCGTTTAGGTCGTGAAAAATACTGATGACCGTCAGGCCTCTTTCTCTCGTCAACCGCTTCACCGTATCAAGCAGGTCTTTCTGATATTTGAGATCAAGAAAGGTCGTCGGCTCATCCAGACACAGCACCTCAGGCTGCTGAGCCAGCGCCTGCGCCAGAAAGACGCGCTGCCGCTCCCCGCCGCTCAGATTGCGGACGGATTGTTGCGCATATCGGTCGATGCCCGTCATTTCCATCGCTTCCCGGACAATGTCTTCGTCATGTTGATCCATCTGTCTGAAGAGTCCTTTTTGATACGGGTATCTGCCGAAAGACACTGTTTCCTTAACGGTAAATGTAAAAGCTTGCTCCGTATGCTGCGGCAAAACGGCCATGATTTTCGCAAGTTCCCGCGGCTTGTATCCGCCGACGGGCCTGCCTGCTACGAGCGCCTCGCCTTTTGACGGAGAGAGCATTCCCGTCAGCAATTTCAACAGCGTTGTTTTTCCCGAGCCGTTCGGACCGAGTATGCCGACAAATTCACCTTTTCCCGCGGTAAAGCTGACATCTTCCACAATCATCCGGCCTCCGTACCCGCCGGACAGGCTGCTCACCCTGATCATAAGCGTTTCCCTCCATGATGCTGGCGAAGCAGAATCAAGGCAAACACAGGCGCTCCCGCCAAAGCCGTCATAATGCCGATCGGCAATTCGACAGGCTCAATGACGGTGCGGGAAAACAAATCCGCCAAAATGAGAAACCCGGCGCCCGTCAATGCTGACAGCGGCAGTAAATGGCGATGATCCGTCCCCCACAAAAGCCGTGTCACGTGGGGAATGACAAGGCCGACAAATCCGATCGTCCCCGAGACGGCAACCGCTCCTCCCGTCAGCAGAGATCCGGCGGCGATCATCAGCCATTTTCTTTTTCCCGTACTGACGCCTAACAGCCTTGCCTTTTCTTCTCCATAAGTCATAATGTTTAATTCTCTGCCATTGATAAGCAGAAGCGCCGTCCCGGCCAGAAAAAAAGGCAGAAACAGCGCGACATAGCCCCAGCCCCTCATTGACACGCTTCCTAACAGCCAGCGGACAATCGGGAGCAGATCATTGCCCGTTAAAGCGATCACAAGCGATATGAGAGCCCCGAGAAAAGAATTCATGATGATGCCTGTCAAAATGAGCGTCGAAACCGACATCGACGCATGAACGAGGCGGCTGAAAAACAGAACCGCCGCCATGACCGCAATGGCTGCGGCGATGCTGACAACCGGTAGTGTGAACCGGCCGATGACGGGAATCTGAATGCCGAAAAACAAGGTGATAACGGCTCCCGCCGAGGCTCCCGAAGATACCCCGAGTGTATAAGGGTCGGCGAGCGGATTTTTCAGAAGTCCCTGAAACGCCGCTCCCGCAATGGATAACGCGGCTCCGACAAGGGCAGCCAGAACGACTCTCGGCAGGCGGATATTCATCATAATATTTACATTCATAGGGTCAGCCGAGGATGTCCGGCCGATCCCGATCCAAAAAACGTCGGATAAAGGAATATGCAGACTGCCGATTGAAATGCCGAGTGCCGTACAAACGGCTAAAAACAGCAGGCTGACCGTGTAGGCCAGCGGGCGGTTACTTTTTAAACGTTTCAGGATAAACGCTTTCTGCAAGCTTCTCGACCCCTTTGACAAGGCGCGGGCCTGAGCGTGTGACAAGGTCGGGATCAACAGAATAGACATTGTGGTGTTTGACCGCATTGACGGCACCCCAGCCGGCGCGTTTTTCCACTTCAGCGGCCTTTACGCCGTCTGTCGTAATGATGACGTCCGGATTCATTTTGACAATCGCTTCATCCGTCAGCTGAACCCAGCCGGTCTGGCTGCCGGCGGCGTTTTTCGCGTGTATATCTTCAAGCATTTCGTTCATAAACGTGCCTTTCCCCGTCGTGTAGCCGTCAGGAGACACTTCGACGAATACTTTCTTTTCGTCTTTTTCAGAAATGGCCGCCGCTTTCTTTTCTATGCCGGAAAGGTCGGATTTCATCGATTTGATCAGCTTATCCGCCTGCTTTTCTTTGCCGGCCGCTTTTCCGATCATGCTGATTGATTTGTACACATCTTGGAACGATTGCGCATCATTGACCGTTAAGACGGTGATGCCCGCATCTTTCAGTTGCTTCATCGCATCGGCGGAAGCGGACATAGAGGACGCGTGGGCAAGCACGAGATCCGGCTTCAGCGCGATGACTTTTTCAGCGTTCACATTCATATCTCCGACTTTCGGTTTTTTTACCGCTTCTTTCGGATATGTATCATTTGTCGTGACGCCTGCGACCTTATCTCCCAGTCCGAGCGCGTATGTAATTTCCGTATTGCTCGGCATGAGGGAAACGATTTTTTCCGGTGCCTGCTTTATGGTTACTTTTTCGTTCGCGGCATCCTTAATGGTTACCGGGAATGCTTCGGTTGAGACGGCTTTTTGTTTGGCCGCGCTTCCTTCTTCCTGTGCGCCGGAACAGCCGGCGATCACAAAGGCGGTGACCAAAAGCGCCGCCCAGACGGCAGTGATCTTCTTCATTCTTTTAACTCCCCCTGATTATGGTAAACGATTGTCTCTTTGACATTCGTATCCTTTTTTCGCAGTAATTATACTATAAGTCTTTAAGGCTTGTATATCCGGCCTTTTTGCATGAAAGCAAATTGTTCGTACACACTAAAATTCATCATGTATACTGTTACACAATGGTGTGAAAAGGAGGATTATTATGGAATTACAGCTTGAACGAAAGCTCGTGTTGATTACAGGATCAACCTCAGGCATCGGAAAAGCTGCGGCAAAAAGCTTTTTAGCCGAAGGCGCCGAGGTGATTATAAACGGAAGAAAAAAAGAAACTGTGGAACAGACGGTTGAGGAGCTTTCCGCTTACGGAACGGTTCACGGCATCGCTGCGGATTTATCGCGTCAGGATGAGGCGGATGACTTGATAAAGCGCGCCGGCGGAATCGGGGAAGTCGATATTCTCGTCAATAATCTCGGTTTTTTTGAAGTAAAAGACTTCGCTGAGGTGTCTGATGACGAATGGACTCGGTATTTTGAAGTGAATGTTATGAGCGCCGTGCGCCTGTGCCGGCGTTTTCTGCCGCAAATGCTCGAGAGAAACAGCGGACGGATTCTGAACATCTCCAGTGAAGCCGGTGTCAAACCGCTTGCGCAAATGATTCCGTATTCAATGACGAAAACGGCGTTAATCAGCTTGTCCCGGGGAATGGCGGAAATGACGAAAGGCACAAATGTCACGGTCAACTCCGTGCTGCCGGGACCGACATGGACCGAAGGCGTCGCTTCTTACATGGAAGGAGCCGCAAAGGCTGCCGGAGAAGACACAGACAGCTTCGTCCGGGATTATTTTAAAGTGAATGAACCGACATCATTGATTCAGCGCTATGCAACCCCGGAAGAAGTCGCCAATACGATTGTATTTCTCGCTTCATCAGCGGCTTCTGCCATTAATGGCACCGCACAGCGGGTTGAAGGCGGCATCATCCGCTCCATTTAACACAAAAAAGCCCGGCACAATGGGGACTTCCCCATATGCCAGGGCTTTTTTTTACATCATGCCTGCAAACGGAACCGGCTCCCAGCCGCCCGTCTCAAGCTCTGCTGAAAACAGGCCGCCCGCATGCGGCTGCTCAAGTCTTTCGGCTTCCGTCAATTTTTCCGTCGCGGTCGTAATGTATAACGTGTTCAAGTCTCTGCCTCCGAACGCGCAGCAGGTGACGTATTTCGCCGGAACTTCGATAGATGCAATTTCCTTATGCAAAAACGGGTCAATCCGGACGGCACGGCCGCCTCCGAACAGAGCCACCCACAGCATTCCGTCACGGTCAATGGTCATTCCGTCGGGAGATCCTTGCGACTCCGGAAAGCGGTAGACCGTTTTCGGATCTGATACGGCTCCGGTTTCAGGATCGTATGCATAACAGACGATTTCCTGCGTCGGAGTGTCGATATAGTACATCAAGTTTCGGTCCCGATCCCAATCCAAACCGTTCGAGGTGGAGACCTGGTCTTTTATTTTGGCAAGGCTGCCGTCCGTATTCAGACGGTACAGCGAAGCCTCCTCTTCTTTGCCTTCCATGCTCGTCGTTCCCGCCCATAATCTGCCGGACGGGTCGCATTTTGCGTCATTGAAACGGATATCTTCCCGCATATCTTTCGGCTGCTTCATCTTCGTCAATGTGTCTTCCCGAAGATTGTACAGGTAAAAACCGTCTTTCATCGTCATCACCAGCTCTTCCTTTGAATACAAGGCCAGAGCCGTGACAAATGATTTGAATTTAACGGAACGGTTGATTCCGTCAGCCGGAGTGAAGATATGCAGCTGGCTGCCCAGTATATCCACCCAGTACAGGCATTGCTTGTCCTTGTCCCATAAAGGGCCTTCTCCGATAACTGCTCTCGTATCTGCTCGTAATGCTGCTTCCATGTGTGAACACCTCTTTTGCTTGTCAGTCTTCTATTGTTATTCCCGACAAAGCGGCGTCCAAACTCAATCTTTTTTAAAAAGAATCGTAATCACCGTTCCGGCGCTGATTCTGCTGTTGACATGGATGGTTCCGTTATGAAGGTGAACCAGCTCCTTGGCAATGGCGAGCCCGAGTCCCGTTCCTTCTGACGGTCCCTTCGTATTCGTTCCCCGGTAATAACGGTTAAACAGCTGGTGAATCGTTTCGTCGTCCATTCCTCTTCCGTTATCTTTCACCTTCAGAATGAGCTGTTCGGCTGATTCCTCAAGCACGACCCGAATGGCGGTCCCTTTCTTATTATGCTTAACCGCGTTTGCCAGCAGATTCTCCAGAATACGGCGGAACCACGCTTCATCAATGGCGAAAAGAATGTCTTCCTTTTTGGTTTCAAAGGCGATGTCATAGCCTTCCGAGAACGTGTTTTTCGTGAAATCGTTCGTGACGTTTCTGATAAACGGCACGACGTTGATCAGCCGCCGTTCGATCGGGAGGGCCGCGTTTTTGAGACGGTATGTTAAGTTTAAGTCCTCAATCAGCTTGGACATATATTCTGATTTTTCCCGGACGATCTGCCCCATTTCTTTGACTTCTTCCGGGGTCCAGTCGTATTGCTTCGATTCAAGCATCATGCTGTAGCCGTAAATCGTGCTCAGCGGGGTTTTTAAGTCATGGCTCAGCCCGGCGATCCATTCTTCCCTTGTCGCCTGGATTTTTTCTCTGTTTTTCTTATCCCGCTTCAGCGTGTCGGTCAGCTGATCCATCGATTCGAAAATCTCGGCGAAAAAGCGGAACGGCTGCTTTGTTTTGCCTTTTTTGTTTTTGCTGACCGGCTGTCCTTTGCGGTTCTTCGGCTCTTCAAGCCGGCCCTTTGATAAATTGACGAGCCATTTGATGGTATGAAACAGCGGCCAGCCGAAACGGAAAGAGTACCAGATGGTCAAGATGCAGATCATAAATACTAAGATTCCGATCAAGAGGAAGAGGGTTTTCATCACATTTCTCAAAAATGATTTGTTAAACTCGTGATCGGGGATGTACACGGGGTTCGGCACCGACGCGACCATCCATTTCGTTTTATCGAGTCTTTTAAAAGAAATTTCCCGTTTGTAATTCCACGGCTTGGAACTGTATTTCAGCAATTCAAGCTCATTGACGGTGTTCCGTTCTTTTTTCGTGCTGTTGATATCCCCGAGCAGTCTGCCGCTGTCTTCGAGAAGGTAGACCGCCCCTTTTTCCCGTTTAATATAATCAACCGTGCTCTTTTTATATTGAGAAAGGGAAGCGAGGGATGGCTCCTGTGATTCGATGTAAGTGAGAAGCTGCTCACTGGCGGATTTCCAGCCGAACAGAATCAAATAGGTCTCATCATTTATCGTGACCGTCCAGTAATTCAGCTTGTAGTTGTCAAAATTCCGGTACTGGTAAATGGATAAGAGATCTTTTCTGCTGTAATGGCTCGGGACGTCTTTCGGCACTCTGTACGCGTAGTCCGTTTTTTCATTATCATTAATGATCTGCAGCCAGCCCTTCTGCTTTCGGACCGACATCTTTAAAAACTCATCGACATCCCATGTGCCGTCTTCGTTTTTATCAAGCCACGCTTCAAACGAGTCTGCGGTCGCTTTGGTCAGTCCCGCATTGGCTTCCGCTTCGCTGAAACGCCAATCCAAATAGAAGAAAGAAGCGACGGCCAAAACGGACATCAGCAGGATGACAAGCAGCAGCTGTCCGAAAAAGTGGAGCAGAAATTTTCCGCGCATTCTCATGAGCGGGTTCCTTTTTCTCCTTGATCGGGAATAAACCGATAACCGAGGCCGCGCACCGTTACAATATAAGACGGATTGCTGGGGTCTTTTTCAATTTTTTCTCTGAGCTTGCGGATATGCACCATGACGGTGTTGTTGTCGCCGTAAGACGGATATCCCCATACTTTTTCATAGATCTGATCTTTTGAGAGCACCACATCAGGGTGTTCACAGAAATATTGAAGCAATTGCAGAAGCTGTGCGGAGCAGCTGACGGGCTCGCCCCCGACGATCAGCTCGGCGTTTTGCGGTGAATAGGAAAAATGGCTGTATGAATACGTCTTTACCGCCGTTTTCTCTTCGCGCTTATAGGTTCTCTTTAACGTCGCTCTGATCCGCGCCGCCAATTCGAGCGGATTAAACGGCTTTGTTATATAATCGTCAGCTCCCAATGCAAATCCTGACAGCTTATCCGCATCAGAAGAACGGGCGGTCAGAAAAAAGATCGGAGCGTCGGTATAGTTCCGGATTTCGGTGCATGCTTCAAAACCGGACATGCCTTCCATCATCACATCCAGCACGAGCAGATCCGCGGTTTCATGTTTAACAAACTCGATCGCTTCCTCAGCGCTTCCGGCTGTCTTAATGTTGTGATAGCCTTCTTTGACGAGAACGCGTTTGACCATATCAACGATCGCCTTCTCATCGTCTACAATTAAAATTGACGCATTTTCCACCTTGGACGTTCCTTTCTCTTTGTTTTTTTCATCATATCATTATATGGATAAGATTTGGTACTTTTTTAGTGCGGAGGTCTTGCGGGGAAACAGAAAAGAAAAACGAGACCGGACATCTCTTCTCGTTTTTCTCATGTTGTCAGAGCGGAATATCCATCATTCCGCCGCTTTTGTCAGGAGCTTTCATTTATAAGATGAAGAATAAATTCCCAAAAACCCGGCACTTCCTGGCATAACAGCATGTCCGCTTTTTCAACTATTTTAATCTTCAATTCTTGTTCAAGATCTTCTCTTTCCTGGTATGATGTATTGCTCAGTTTTTTTTTTATCATTGGCGAAAAACGCGAAATCAAAAGTTCCATTTCGTCGGTATCTGTGTTCTCTTTGTTGAAGTCAAATGGCCCGTTCACTGCTTATTTTCCCCCTTTTTTTGCTTGTCCAGCTGCTTTCTGAGATTGTCGAGCCCTTTTTTATGAATATTGGAAATGTTCTGCCGTGATTCACCCAGCGACTCGGCAATCTCCTTCATCGTCGCTCCGTGAAGATAAATATTCGTCAGCACGCTTTTTTGTTTATCGGTTAACGTCTGAAGCGCTTCGTATAAATCACGGTTTTGGACATGCTGGCTCAAATCCCCCTGCTTCCGCAGAAACTCTTCATACGCGTCTTTTCCCATTTCATAGGGAAGCGCTTCACCTCCCTCCGGCTGATCCACCGTCAGCGGATAGCGCTTCTGATTTTTACGGATGCGCTTGTCAAAATCGATGGAGAAAATCCGGATCATAGAGTTCATATATTTGATGATCCGGATTTCCTTATAAAACTGTTTAAAATGGTCGTCCAGTGATTTTGCATCCTTCTCGTCTGAATGTTCCAGCACATTTTTAAATTTCTCGTAATGCTTTGGGTCACTTAAAAAATGTTTAACGATCGGATGTTTCATAATTTCCTTGCATTTTGACCGTAAAAGAACTTGATAGTCCATAAAACCGCCCCCTATTTAAATTAAATGAAAGAAAGCAAAAAAAAGTAAACTACTCCTTTCCGACTAAGATTCCGCACTCCTTATGTCCCGGATTTGCCGGAACAAAAAAAAGACCCTCAACTGCGATATCAGGTTTACAGGAGCCGCTCTTTCTTTCACTTATATACATGACTGCAGGTCAAGTCAGGAGGTGGCTGATAATGGATCAGGTTTTTATAGAAGAAGCGGTCAGACAGATCGGCAATCTCGGCTTTCCGGCTCTGATTGCCATGTATCTTCTCACACGGTTTGAGAAGAAGTTTGACGCCCTGATCGAACTGATGACGGAACTGAAAGATCAGAAAATGAAAAATTAATTTTCACACGAAGTTGACTTTTCATCGGAACGCATCACTTAACAAAGCAGAAGGGAAAACGAAAGGCCTTTCACATTCACTTTCTGAAAAAACAAAGCTTGAGAGGAGACGATTTACATGTCAAAAGAAAATAACTGCAATATCCCGCAGCCGATCAGAGGAGACAAAGGGGCGACCGTCACGATTCCGCGCAACCTTGAAAGAGACCGCCAAAATCCGGATATGCTGACGCCGCCGGAAACGGATCACGGCACAGTGGATAATATGAAATTCTCTTTCTCAGATGTGCACAACCGGCTGGAAAAGGGCGGATACGCGCGTGAGGTGACCGTTCGCGAGCTGCCGATTTCTGAGAATCTGGCATCTGTCAACATGCGTTTAAAACCGGGCGCCATCCGTGAGCTGCACTGGCATAAAGAAGCGGAATGGGCATATATGCTGACGGGCAAAGCGCGGGTCACGATTGTTGATGAACAGGGACGCAGTTTTATCGATGACGTGAAGGAAGGAGATCTGTGGTACTTCCCGTCAGGCCTGCCGCACTCCATTCAGGCGCTGAAAGAAGGCTGTGAATTCCTCTTGGTTTTTGATGACGGTTCTTTCTCAGAAAACAGCACATTCCAAGTGACTGACTGGCTTGCCCACACACCGCTTGATGTCATTGCCAACAACTTCGGGGTTTCAGAAAAAGACCTCGCCGGCCTGCCCGGGAAAGAAAAATATATCTTTGAAGAGCCGGTTCCCGGGAAGCTGAAAGATGACATTGTGGAAGGCCCGAACGGTGAAGTGCCTTATCCGTTCACTTACCGCCTGCTGGATGAAGGCCCGACTGCTGAGACGGATGGCGGCAAAGTATATATCGCGGATTCCACAAACTTCAAAGTGTCCAAAACGATCGCTTCAGCGCTTGTCGTGGTCGAACCGGGCGCAATGAGAGAGCTGCACTGGCATCCGAACACGCATGAATGGCAGTATTATATTTCCGGTAAAGGGCGGATGACGGTTTTTGCATCAGACGGCCATGCAAGAACATTTAACTATCAGGCCGGGGATGTCGGTTACGTTCCGTTCGCAATGGGCCACTATGTGGAGAATTTGGGAGATGAGCCGCTCGTCTTCCTGGAAATCTTCAAGGATGACCACTATGCCGATGTGTCCCTGAACCAATGGCTTGCCATGCTTCCTGAGAAATTCGTCCAGCAGCATCTGGATCTGGGCAAAGACTTTACGGATATTCTTTCGAAAGAGAAACACCCTGTCGTCAAAAAGAAATGCTGAAGATACACACCGGCTTGCAGAGTTCCGTCTCTGCAAGTCTCCTCTGTGTGAAAAGGAGCTGAACAGATGATCAATCAAAACGGGACGAAAATGTTTTTTCTTCATGTGCTCCGGTATGCCCTGGCAGCCGCTGCCGTATTATTCGGGTATTTTATCGTGATGATGGCCGTATTTTCATTAGCCGGGACGAGCTACGGATCGATAGCGTACGTCCTGCTTTTTTCCGTGCTTTTTATTCTTCTCGGTTTATGTTTTGAACCGCTTGAGCGGCTGATGATACATAGCTTTACCTTTTTTGGGACGGGCAGGCTGCCTTTTCTCCTTTTAGCCAGCACCGTTCAGCTGCTGTTCCTCTGGATGACCGCGTATACGACGGATAAACTGATTGAAAAGATTTGGCTGTCAACGACGGAGGAGCTGATTGTGGCGGGGGTTTTTTTCGTTTTGGATAAATGCGTCTCCGGACAAAAGCAGCCCCGGGCGCAATAAAAAAACGCAGGCCGGAATGGCTCTGCGTTTTTTTTCATCATACCGTTGCGTTTTCATGCCGGATTAAATCGTAGGTTAAGCAGACCGGTTTGTTCGTGCGCGGATCTTTTACAATCTGTGCGTCAATTTGGAAAACGTCTTCCAATATGCCGGGAGTCATGACTTCCTCCGCCGTTCCTTCCTTGATGACGCGCCCTTTTTTCAGGGCGATCATGTAATGGGAAAAACGGGCGGCATGGTTCAGATCATGAATGACCATTAAAATGGTACGGCCCTGCTCCTTGTTTAATTTGTCCAGCAGCTGCAAAATTTCAAGCTGATGGGCGAGATCTAAATAAGTGGTCGGCTCATCAAGAAGCAGCAGCTCCGTTTCTTGAGCGAGCGCCATGGCGATCCACACACGCTGCCGCTGCCCCCCGGAAAGCGCTTCGATCGGCCGGTCGTAAAATTCGGCCATCCCCGTCTCTTCCAGCGCCCATTTGATCATGTCACGGTCTTTATCACTCAAACGGCCCATTCCGGACTGATGCGGAAACCTGCCGTAAGAAACAAGTTCGTACACCGTCAGCCCGCTCGGCGCTTCAGGCGTCTGCGGAAGAATTGCCATTTCCTTGGCGATGTCCTTCGTGGATTTTTGCATGATCGCCTGTCCGTTTAAATAGACGGCGCCGGATTTCGGTTTCATGATTCTTGACATCGTTTTGAGAACCGTCGATTTTCCGCAGCCGTTCGGACCGATCAGCGTTGTAATTTTTCCTTTCGGGATGGCGATATCCAATTCTTTCGCTATCAAACGGTCGCCATAACCGACAGTAAGCTGTTCCGCCGATAATGAGTTCATCGCGGCAGTCTCCTTCCTCTATTTCGTTTTCATCAGCAAATATACAAAATACGGCGCTCCGAGCACGGAAATCACCAGGCCGACGGGAACTTCGGACGGTGCAAGCACATTTCTCGCCAGCGTATCGGCAAGCAGAAATAAAAATGCGCCGATTAAAGCCGAAACCGGGATAAGCGTCTGGTGGCGCGGTCCGGTAAGCCTTCTGGCCAAATGCGGCGCAATGAGTCCGAGAAAAGCGATTCCGCCGGCTGCCGCAACACATGACGCGGTCAGGGCAACGGCGCACATCAGCAGAACGCGCCGCTCCTTTTCAACCCGGGTGCCAAGCCCCGCCGCCAGCTGATCACCGAGCTGGAGCACATTTAAATACCTGGCTTTATAGAGGCTGAACGGTAAAAGAACCAGCAGCCACGGCAAAATGGACAGCACCATTTTCCAATTGGCGTTCCAAATCGAACCGGAAATCCATACAAGCGCCTGCATGAAATCCCGCGGGTCCATTTTCAGCTGAAAAATCAAGAGCAGCGCATTAAACCCCGCATTGACGCCGATCCCGACCAAAACGAGCCGGACAGGTGAAACGCCTTTTTTCCAAGCCAGAACATAGATGAGCAGCGCAGCCAGAAAAGCCCCCGCCAAAGCGCTCACCGGAAGCAGCCATGTACCGGCCATGCTTAAATCAGCAGCTGATCCTTGGAAAAAGAAGATAAACAAAACGACCGCCAAAGACGCCCCGGCGTTAATACCGAGAATGCCCGGCTCCGCCAAGTCATTTTGAGACACGCTTTGAAAAATCGCGCCTGAAACTGCGATTCCGGCGCCGACCAGCAATGACAGCACCATGCGCGGCAGTCTGAATTCAAATAAAACGAGCTGATCCCGGGCATCCCCCTGTCCGAAAAAGACACGTAGCGTATCAAGAGGCGCAATCCGGATCACGCCCATGTTTAAGCTGATAAAAAAGACGATGCATATGAGCAAAAACGTAACGGCCATGACCGCCAGCGGTTTTTTCGATTTTACATTCATTACAGCCCTCTCCTTTCCCTGCGCGCCAAATAAAAGAAAAAGGGAACGCCGATAAGGGCGGTTAAAGCGCCGACCGGTGTTTCAAACGGCGCATTGACGAGTCTTGCGGCAATATCACTGAAGACTAACAGAACGGCGCCGAATACCGCCGAACAGGGAATGATCCACCTGTAATCTACCCCGACTAAAAATCGGGTGATATGCGGAATCACCAAGCCGATAAAAGAAATGGCTCCGGCGACTGAGACTGAAGCCCCCGTCAAGAGGACAACGACAAACATTCCGATTACTTTCACAAGCGATGTGTACTGCCCGAGCCCTTTGGCCAGCTCCTCACCCAAGCTCAGCACCGTCACTGAGCGCGCAATCAGAAATGCCAGCAAAAGTCCGATAACCCCGACCGCCAACAGCAGCTGCACGCCTTCCCATTTCACGGAAGCAACTCCTCCGGCATACCAGAACTTCACATCCTGGGCGACATCAAAACGGATCGCAATCGCGCTTGAAAGCCCCGTTAAGAAATAGCCGACTGCCGTACCGGCCAGCGCGAGCTTCACCGGTGTCAGACCGCCTTTTGAAAACAGGCCGATGCCAAACACAATAAGCGCTCCGATTCCCGCTCCCGCAAAGGACCACAAAACAAGCCCAGCGGCAGAGAGCCCCGGAAAAAAAGCAAACGCCAATGCGATCGCAAATCCTGACCCCGACGTCACGCCCATAATGGAAGGCTCAGCAAGCGGGTTCCGCGTCAGCCCCTGCATAATCGCCCCGGACACAGCTAAAAAAGCCCCGACGAGCGCGGCGGCGGCGGTTCTCGGCAGCCTCAGATCGCGTATGATTTGATGAGATGTATTTTGCGGCTGAAAGTGAAAGAGAGCATCCCACACCGTCCGCAGATGAATATCGGCAGCTCCGATGGAAACAGACAGAGCCGCGCCGATCAATAAAACCGCAATCCCGGCACACAGCAGCACAGCCGCTCTGAATGAACGCGCCGTCCACTGGATTTCACTCCCTGATGCCCCTAGAGCCGTCATTGTCTGTTTCTTTTTCAATAGACCCAACACTCGTTCTTCCTTTCTCAAAACAAGAATGGTAATGATAATGATTATCAATGACTTGTTTCAGTATAGCACTTTTATCTTCTCTTTTAATAGACCTAATTTCATATAAAAAAAGAAAGTTTTTCTTAAAAAAGAGCGTGCTTCTCTATGAAAGCAGTGATATAATCACACTGATAATGATTCTCTTTATCACTAATTTTCATGAAAGAAGGAATGTCAGATGTTCCATACATACAAGAAAATCGGCGCAGCGCTGATTGCCATGCTGCTCATCGCCGCTTTGGCCGCATGCGGCAATTCTTCAGACACGAAAGGTTCTTCTGAAAAAGAAGAAACCATCACGTATAAAGCCGAAAACGGCAATATTAAAATTCCGAAGCACCCGAAACGGGTCGTCGTCATGGCTGACGGCTACTACGGCGACTTTAAACAGCTCGGCATCAATGTTGTCGGCGCGCCGCAAAACGTATTTAAAAACCCTTATTACAAAGGGAAAACAAAAGGTGTGACAAACATCGGCGACGGCACGTCCGTTGAAAAAATCATTGACTTAAAGCCGGATTTAATCGTTGTCTGGACGACACAAGGCGCCGATATTGAAAAACTGGAAAAAATCGCGCCGACCATCGCCATTAAATATGACAAGCTCAGCAACATTGATCAATTCAAAGAGTTTGCGAAAATGACAGGCACTGAAGATAAAGCAGACAAATGGCTGGCTGAATGGGATAAGAAAACCGCTGCCGCTAAAACAAAGGTTCAAAAAGCGGTCGGCTCAAAAACCATCTCCATCATGCAGACAAACGGAAAAGACATCTATGTATTCGGTAAAGACTTCGGCCGCGGCGGAAGCATCATTTATGACAAACTCGGGCTGAAGGCCACAAAACTGACGCAGGAAAAAGCCATTAATCAAGGGCCGGGCTACGCCAGCATTTCACTCGAGAAACTGCCTGACTTCGCGGGAGACTACATCTTTATGGGGCCATGGCAGGCCGGCGGTGACGACAAAGGCGTGCTTGACAGCTCAATCTGGAAGAACCTCGATGCCGTCAAACAAAACCATGTCTACCGCATTGATCCGATCGGCTTCTATTTCTCAGACCCGATCTCACTTGAAGGCCAGCTCGACTACATCACAAAAAGCTTAACGAAGTAACCCCGAAGCCGCTGTCACAGCGGCTTTTTATTACGCTTTACACTTGACCGTTTTTTCAGCGGACGCACTGACCATTTAACCGCATTCGAGACCATTCATTATATACACGCCGTCAAAACGTAACCCGCTGCCGCAAATAAAAAAGACATCTCACAGACGTGAGATGTCTTTTTGTCATACCGATTGTCTGTTGTTTGCAAATTTCTTTGAGACGAAAGGATATAACAGCAAACCGACGAAAAACAGCCCGATACCGAGAATAAAGGTCGTTAAATCGGCCGTTCCGGTAATAATGACATAAAAAGAATAAATGCAGGCAAGGATGGCGATGATACCGTCTCTTACTCTTGAACCCTTTATCTCGTCATACGTTTCACCCGTAAAAATGAGCTTCAGGCTGTAAAACGCTGACACGAGATACGGAATCAGATAAGCGAGCGTCGCCGCCGTCGTTAAAAACGTAAACGCGTCACTGATCGTCCGGGAAATAACTGAAAAGATAAAGATCTGTGACATCACGTTCGTTACGATTAACGACACAACCGGGCTGCCCTGTTTATTCGTTTTTGCAAAAGCAGCGGGAAAGTCTCCTGATTTCGCCGCTTGATACGGAACTTCAGAGCCGAGAAGAATCCAGCCGAGCATCGTTCCGAACAGACACAAAATCGCCAGAATCGCCATGATGACGCTTCCCGCATTGCCGACGATCGCGTACAATACGTCAACAAACGGTTTTTCCGAGCCGACAAGCTTACCATGCGGAAGCACGCCCATCGTAATCAATGTCACGATGATATAGATGCTGAGCGCGATCAATAATCCGGTAATGGTGGCGCGTTTCACGTCGCGCTGCGAACGGGCGCGCCCGGATAAGATGACTGCCGATTCAATTCCGACGAACGCCCATAATGTTGAAATCGCCGCATTGTGGATCTGTCCGCCGATTCCCTCAACTGTGTGAGGACCTGTTTGAACCGGAAAATAAAAATGATCGAAAAACGACGTTTGAAACACAAATAAACCTGCAATGATAAAGAAGATAAATCCTAATACTTTTGAAAACGTCGTGACAAAATTTAATTTACTCGCACCGTTAATGCTGGTGACGAGAATCGTGTGTGTGCCCCATAATAAAACCGTACATACGGCAAACGTCAGCAGCTGGCCGAGCGTAACCGCCTGACCGCCGATCGAAAACATTTCACGCTTATCCGTTAAAATCGGGAAAAATGATGTTAAATATCCGGCAAGGCTCGTGATGATCGCCACGTTGCTGATCCAGCTCGCCACCCAGTAGCCCCACACCATCGTGAAGCCCGCTGCATTCCCTTTTTTCCGATCGCTGAACAGCGCACGCGCATAGCTTTGCGGCCCCGCCGTCAGCTCAGGCTTGCGGATGGATAAGTGGCCGAAGACCAGCGCGATCATTAACACACCGGCTCCCGTTAAAAGCCATGCTGATGTAGCGCCGAACGGGCTCGCGATTTTTGCGAGCGTACTCGGAAGCGAAAAGATGCCCGAGCCTACCATATTTCCTACGACAAACGCCGTTAATAACCAAAAACCCCATTTTTTCGTCTGTTCCATTCCTGTACCTCCTGGTTGTTCATTCGTACGGACCAGACCCCGAGACCATATTTACACGCAAAAAAAGCCTGAACAAAAGTCCATGCTTAAAGAAACACACACCCTTGATCTCCGGATAGCCCTCCGCGAAAAAGCACGCGGCAGTCCTGCACTTATTCAGATACAGTCCCAGCATAAAGAAGGATCGGCTTTCTTTACACTTCGGCGCTGATGCCTTTAACACATGTTTTGCGGCCCCCTATCAGCCTGGCATGTGCGACTCATCATCAAGCGCAACCTCTACCTCACCGAGAAAGAGTGAGGATTTTTATCATTCAATTCTACTCAGAGGTTATCAGAGATAAAAAGATCTGTCAAAGGGAAAAATTAGATGGAAAACGGATAGAGCGTTCGCCCTACCCGTCTTATATGGTCAGCGGTTGTTTTTTTTCTTTTGAACAGCTTCTTGAAGCGGATCGTCTTTCAGAGCTGCACCGGCGTCTTCAAGCGCGCCTTGAATGACGTTTTTGTTTTTATCGCTGTTTTTTCCTTTTTCTTTGTTAAAGAAAGCCATCTGTATCACCTCTTTATCAAATATAGGTACACCTATAATGTGTCTTTTTCCGCGGCAGAATATGCGGAATCCGCGTCTCCTTCCTTTTGGCGGAACAGGTAAAGTTTGTTGATCAAACATGCATTCTCTTGATATATTTGTAATTCAGGGGATTTTGGCAAAAATAAAAAGGAGAAGCGAAAAATGACAGGAAAAACACACATCATGGGAGGCATCGCTTCTTGTTCCGCAATTGCGTATTATTACGGGTATGATCCGGTCCTTATGACCTCAGCGGGTGCCCTCGGGGCGCTGATTCCCGACATATGCCATACGAAAAGCAAAATCGGCAGGACGCTGCCCGTTCTGTCCAAAATCGTAAGCACGGTGTTCGGCCACAGAACGTTTACACACAGCCTGCTGTTTATGCTTATTATGTTTTTCATTACGGCAACCTATATTCCGAATCCGAGCATTTCCGCCGGACTGATGATCGGAATGGCGAGTCATCTTGTGCTTGACGCATGGACCGTCAACGGCATTAAACTGCTGTTTCCGTCCGCCATCCGCTTCCGTCTTCCCCTTTATATGAGAACGGGGAGCTTTTCGGAGCAGCTTGTGCTGGCCGGCTTAACGATTGTATCCTGCTATTATTTATACGAACTGGTTCACGGCCGCATCTCTTAAACAAAAAGCATCTTTCGCTTTTAGGGTGAGGAGTCATACATATGAAGAAAACCTTTTTCAGCAATCATCGGTTTTTATGCCTGTCCATCCTGTTCATGTGGATGAAAACCTATGCCGTTTATAAGCTCGGTTTTGATCTGCAGAACAATTCGGTTCTTGAGGAATGTCTGCTTCTCATTAATCCGCTGAGCTTCATTGTGCCGCTGTTCGGCATCGCCCTGCTGCTGACGGAAAAAAAACAGCGGATCTTTCTGCTTTCGGCAAATGTGATGCTGACGGGAATTTTAATCGCGAATACGGTGTTTTACGGGTTTTATATTGATTTTATCACCATACCGGTTTTGTTTCAGGCGAGCAATATGGGTGATATGGGAAGCAGCGTCCAAGAGCTGTTTCACCCGCTTTATATCGCTTTATTTTTGGATATTGCGGTTTTGTTTTATCTTGGTAAAAGGCATAAAGCTGGTAAAGGAAAAGCGGGCGCCCGTACCGTTAAAGCGTATGCGTGGGCATCAGCCGGCCTCATGCTGTGCAACCTTGCGCTGTCTGAGGCCGAGCAGCCGAAGCTGTTCAAGCACCCTTTTGATCGTGAAGCGCTCGTAAAAGGAATCGGCCTGTTCCACTTTCATTTGTATGACACCATTTCGCAGACGCTGAATGCAGGAGCTAAAGCGTTTGCCGACGAAGACAGCCTTGCTGCGGTCGCGAATTACACTCAAGCCGACTACAGCAGGCCGTCCGAATCAAAGTTCGGGCTCGCAAAGGGGCGCAATGTGATTTTTGTTACGCTCGAATCAACACAGCGTTTTGTAATGGATGAGCGGGTCAACGGGCGGGAGATTACCCCGTTTTTAAATAAACTGCGAAAAAAAAGTTATGACTTCACTCATTTTTATCAGCAGACTGAACAGGGAAAAACCTCAGATTCAGAATTCATTACTGCGAATTCGCTGTATCCGTCTTCAAGCGGCGCCGTTTTTTTCACAAAAAGCGGCCACCGGTTCAATACGATGTACCATATGTTAAAAGACCGTCAATACTATTCAGCCGTTCTGCATGCCAATCATAAGGCCTTTTGGAACCGGGATGAGATGTACGGGGCATTCGGAATCGACCGTTTTTTCGACGCGGATGAATTTAAGGTGACACAGGAAAATTCAACAGGCTGGGGCCTGAAGGATAAGGAGTTTCTCGAACAGTCAGCGGAAAAATTAAAGAAGCTTCCGCAGCCGTTTTACGCGAGCCTGCTGACTTTGACCAACCATTTTCCTTTTGAAATTGATAAACAGGATCAGCTCATTGAAGAACCGGACACAAGCAGCGAGTTATTAAACCGCTATGTGACGACGGTCCGCTATGAAGATGAGGCCCTGAAACACTTTTTCAAGAAGCTGAAAAAAGAAGGACTGTATGACAACGCGATGATCGTCCTGATGGGAGATCATTACGGTATATCCGAAGCCCATAATCAAGGACTTGCCGAATTCTTAGGGAAAGAGGAAATCACTCCGTTTGATACGGTTCAGCTTCAGCGCGTGCCGTTTATCATTCATATTCCCGGGGTGACCGACCGTGCGCCGGAAACGATTGCTTCGGCCGCGGGACAGGTTGATGTAAGACCGACGCTGCTTCACCTGCTCGGCATTGAAACGAAAGGCAGCATTCAGTTCGGCAATGATCTGTTTTCCGGAGAGCGGACCCCGTTTGCGGTGCTGAGAAACGGCAGCTTTATCACGGATGATCATATTTATACGAAAAATACGTGTTACAGCCGTAAAACGGGTGAACCGCTTTCTGACATGAGCGCGTGCAGCGATGAGAAAGAAAAAGCGGAACAAGAGCTGATGCTTTCCGATAAAATATTAAACGGCGACCTGCTGCGGTTTTATAAGCAATAAAAAAATCCCTCCGTTATATGGAGGGATTTTTCATGTTTCATATATGAGCCGTCCGGTCATTTTCGTATCATATCCGGATAATTGAGAAAGCTGAGACTTGAATTCCTCAGAATTAAGAATGTCCTCCACGCTTTGAACAAGCTCCCGGTTTTGTTTTAAGACGACCACATCGTACTGCTCACTGATCACCGGGATAAAGTCCGTGCCCGCCATATGCGCCGCATGCTGCGACCCGACTCCGATATCCGCCTTTCCGCTTGATACTTGTGAAGCCGCTGACAGATGATCCGTGACAATGTCATGATAGCCGGCGACATCAGACGGCGTAATGCCGAAAGATCTGAGCTGTTCATCCAGCAGCACCCTCGCGCCTGATCCTTTTTCGCGATTGACGATGCGGACATCCTTTCGGCTCAAATCCTGAAAGCCCTGAATGTTCAGCGGATTGCCCTTTTTCACATATAATCCGGCTTGCCGCAGCACGACATGAAAAAGCGCAAACGGCTCCCCTGAAAGAATGCGCTTCACATACGGGATGTTATACTGCCCCGTCTCCCCATCGTACAAATGCAGACTGACAATGTCACAAGCCCCGCGGTACATCTCGATCAGGCTGTTCAAACTGCCGCTGTACTTGCGGAGCGGAGCCGCCTGTATTGTTTGTTCCAGCTGTTTGCTGAGGAGGTCCATCGACACATCCTGCCCGCTGATGATAACGGACTGCCTTTTTTCCGGCTCCCGCCCGCGGGACGGGTCAGGCGCTTCTGCTGCGGATGGCTTTTTTGACATTCTCATGTTTGCTTTATATTGTTTTAAGTCCTCTTCATCGACCCTCATCTGTCTTCCGACCCTGTACGCCGGAATGAGTCCTTTTTTTATCAAGTCATATACTGTCAGTTTGGAGACCTTCAAAAGGCCCGCAACTTCTTCTATTGTATAGGAAGTGGCTTCTGTCATATTATCACGCTCCGTTTTTATTATAACTGTTCAGATATTGAAAAAAAACCGCACCACCACGTACAATTGCGTTATAATTAGTTTGATCTAATGATATTTAGCTATAAGGGGTGCACAATGTTGAAAAAGAAAGCGACACTACTCACAACTGCGGCTATGGCCGTTTTCCTGGCAACTGCGGGCTGCTCATCCGGACAATCGTCCAAGGGCGGACAAAACGAAAAAGTCACGCTGACCGTTTCTGCGGCAGCCAGCGCTCAGGATGCACTTGAAGAAATCCAGACCAACTACGAAAAATCACATTCAAACGTAACCATTCAAGACAACTTCGGATCATCAGGCACATTGCAAAAACAAATTTCACAAGGCGCGGGAGCTGATTTATTCTTCTCGGCAGCCGAAGATAAATTCGAAAAGCTCGTTCATGACGGAGATATCGACAAAAAGGACAGCACGGATCTTTTGAAAAATGATCTCGTCATGATCGTACCTGAGAAAAACAGCGCACACCTGACACATCTGAATGACCTGAAAAAAGACAGCGCGGAAAAAATCGCGCTCGGCACGCCTGAATCCGTTCCGGCCGGACAATACGCCAAACAGTCATTGACGGCATTATCCCTGTGGGACAAGGTAAAAGATAAAGTCGTCTATGCAAAAGACGTTCGCCAGGTGCTTTCTTATGTTGAAACCGGAAATGTCGATGCCGGGCTTGTCTATAAAACAGACGCGCTGATTTCGAAAAAGGTGAAAATCACCGATGAAGCGCCGGCGAAAACGCACGATCAGATCGTTTATCCGCTCGGCATCGTCAAGGATACAAAGCACCGTAAAGAAGCAGAAGCGTTTTATCAGTATCTGCAGTCAGATAAAGCGATGAAAGTGTTTAAGAAATATGGATTTACTGCCAAGTAACATTACGGCTTCGGAGTTTTTCACTCCCGTCGTACTGTCGTTTCAGGTGGCTTTGACATCAGGCATCGCCGTCATCATTCTCGGGACGCTTGCCGGCGCCTGGATGGCGAAAGCGCGATTTCCCGGAAAAACGGCTGTGGAGACCCTGTTTATGCTCCCGCTCGTTCTTCCGCCTACCGTTGTCGGCTTCATTCTCATTATTATTTTCGGGAAACACAGCTTTATCGGCCGGGCGATTGAGCGGATTTTTCACCAGCCCGTCATTTTCACGTGGTCGGCCGCGGTGATCGCTTCGGCCATTGTTGCCTTCCCGCTTATGTATCAGTCCGCTAAAACGGGCTTCGCCGCGGTTGATGCCGACATTGAGGGAGCGGCGAAAGTAGACGGAGCCGGCAGGTGGCAGGTGTTCACCCGTATTTCCGTCCCGCTTGCCTTTCCCTCCCTCTTGACCGGAAGCATTCTCAGTATTGCAAGGGCGCTAGGTGAATTCGGGGCGACTTTAATGTTTGCGGGAAATATTCCCGGCGTCACCCAAACGCTGCCGACAGCGATTTACGTCGCGATGGACTCCGGCAATGAAACACTCGCCTGGGTGTGGGTGATCTGTATTGTGATCATTTCTTTCCTGATGCTGTTTTTCATTCAATTGAAAAAACCCGCTTGACCGATCCGCCTTCCGCGCACCTTTCGCCGGAAGGCTTTTTGATTTAAAATCGGATGGTATATAATGAAACAAAAAACACACAAAGGGTGCGGCCATGAAGATTAATGTCATTATCGCGGATGATAATTCTTTCATCAGAGAAGGAATGAAAATCATTTTGCATACATATGAGGAATTTACTGTATCGGCAACGTTGGAAAACGGACTCGAGGCGGCAGAGTATTGTAAACACAATCCCGTCGATATCGCCTTGCTGGACGTCCGCATGCCGGTGATGAACGGTGTCGAAGCCGCAAAACGGATCGCGGAGGAAACGGATACGAAGCCGATGATCCTGACGACATTTGACGACGATGAGTATATTTTAGAAGCGATTAAAAACGGCGCGAAAGGATATTTATTAAAAAATACCGAACCGGAACGGATACGCGATGCGATCAAAAGCGTTTTCAACGGGCACAGCATTCTTCAGGACACCGTGCTGGATAAAATAAAAGACAGCCTTTTCCGGCCGGCGGAAGCAGCGCATCAGATTGATGAAAGCCAGTTTACTGAAAGAGAGCTCAGTATCATGTCGCTTATTGCGAAAGGACTGTCGAACAGGGAAATTTCAAAACAGCTTTTCATTTCTGAAGGGACGACGGCCAATTATATTTCATCTATTTTAGGGAAAACAGGGCTTGAGCACAGAACGCAGATCGCGATTTATTATATCACCGGGAAGGTGGATAACGGGCGTTGAACGGTATGGATTTTTGGATGCTGATGAGCAGACTGATCGCCATTTTTTATACGGCTTTTTTGTTCGTATCGGCAGACCGCCCTTACACGCCGTACGCCGTCTTGTTTCTGCTGCTTTATCTGTCTTTGGGCATTGCGGTCTGCATGATCAGGCCGCCCGCTTGGAGGCGCGGGATCATCCTCATGACGCTGGTATTGACCGCTTGGCTTTCCGCCTTAGGCCATCCGGCGTTTCTATTTCTTTTGCCGCCCGCCATTTTTGCCGTTCTTGCCGAATATCCGGTTCACCGCTATGTGTTCTGCCTGCTCGTGTTTTTGCCGTTTTTATTTATCTCGTACGGCGACCTTCCGACTTATATCGTCATGACCTTGTTCTGCTTGGCGATATTCGTTTTGGCCGCCCGGTCCAGCGACCGGCTGAAAAAATATGAAGAGCAGTCAGACAATATGCGCTCAAGCATTGAAAAACTGACGAAACAGCTGCACAGCAGCACAGAATATATCAAACAATCGGAGTATACCGGCAAACTCGAAGAAAGAAACAGGTTGTCCCAAGCCATCCATGACAAAATCGGCCATTCCATGACAGGCGCGCTCATTCAGATGGAAGCGGCGAAGCGGATGCTCGGCTCCCATCCGGACAAAGCGGCTGAACTGCTCCAAAACGCCATTACCATTTCCAAAGAAGGCATAGAGGATATCCGCATTACGCTTAAAAATATGAAACCGCCCGCTGAACAAATGGGCATTCACAGATTAAGAACGTTTATTGATAAATTTTCGGCCAAAAACGGGATGCCGGTTCCGTTTACGCATCAAGGCGATTTGGACAGACTGACGCAAATGCATTGGAGAGTCATTCAGGAAAACGTAACCGAAGCCTTGACCAATGCAATGAAATACGCCGATGCCACACAGATCTTCATTGATATCCATGTGCTGAACAAAGCCGTGAAAGCGGAAGTGAAAGATAACGGAAACGGCGCCGTCCGCTTTAAAAAAGGCCTCGGCATGCTCGGTATGGAAGAACGGGCGGCCGTTTTGCACGGAACCGTTATTTTTGACGGCACGGCCGGTTTTTCCGTCACGACATTGCTTCCGGTTGAATAAGTGAATGTTTTCATGTGAAAAATATGAAGATTCTCATGTCAAAGGAATGAACAGCTGCACTAACGGCCGTTCATTCTTTTTTTTATAATAAGAGCATCATAAGACATAGAGGTGGAAACATGAACATTTTGGAGCTCAAACAGCTGAGTAAGAAATTCGGTGATTATGCCGCCGTTGACCAGATGTCGCTTGCCGTAAAAGAAGGTGAGATTTTCGGGTTTCTCGGCGCAAACGGAGCCGGAAAAAGCACGACGATCAATATGATCTCAGGCCTTTTAAAACCTTCAGGCGGAGACATTCTGTTTCTCGGAAAAGATATTTTCAAATATAGCAAAGCAACAAAAATGAATATCGGCATCGTCCCTCAGGACCTCGCGATTTACGAAGAATTAAACGCCTATGAAAATGTGAAGTTCTTCGCCGGGCTGTACGGCCTGAGAGGGGCCGCTCTGAAAGAACGGGTCGAGGAAGCCCTGACATTCGTCGGCTTGAGCGATAAACACAAATATTTGCCGAAGCATTTTTCCGGCGGAATGAAACGCCGGCTCAATATCGCCTGCGCCCTTGCCCACCGGCCGAAACTGATCATCATGGATGAACCGACAGTCGGCATTGACCCGCAATCAAGAAATTATATTCTGCAATCAGTGAAAAAGCTGAATGAAATGGGCTGCACGATCATCTACACGAGCCACTACATGGAGGAAGTGGAAGAAATATGCACGCGCATCGCCATCATCGACCACGGAAAGGTCATCGCAGAAGGCACAAAAGAACAGCTGACCTCCATCATTACCGACACGAAGGACGTCGTGATTGAGCTGTCATCCGGAAACGGCATCAGCCTCGGCGACATTCAGGAGCTGCCCGGCGTCAGAGCCGCCACACTGGAAGAAAACAGCGTGAAAATCAGCTCTGACACAGGGGTCAACAATTTAAACCGCCTGATCCGGTACTTCATGGACAAAGGAATTGAAATCCGCTCCTTGCAGGAACAGGCCCCTGACTTAGAAACGGTATTTCTCACGCTGACAGGCAGAAGCCTGCGCGACTGACCTCACTGAAAGGAGGATTGCAAATGAATATTCTGCACATCGCCGGGAAAGAAATCAAAATCAGTTTCCGCGACAGACGGACTTTTATTTTCATGCTTGCTTTTCCGATCGTCTTCATGCTGATTTTCACTGCGGCATTATCAAACGCCTTTGATTCAGAGGTGACGGTCGGAAACATCAAGGTGGTATATACGGACCAGTCAAACGGCCCTCTTTCTCATGATTTTACTAAGTTTATGAAAGCCGCAAAAAAAGAGCATGTCTATTTTCAAAAAGCGGACACGGAGGCAAAAGGCAAAAACGAGGTTCGAGAAAATCAGGCGGATGCTTTCGTCACTGTAAAAAACACCGGTTTTCAAGTCTTTACAAATGACCGGAGCGGCATAAACGGCACGATCGTCCAAGGCATGCTGACCGCTTTTACCAATCAATACAAAGCAGGCGCCGCCGCTTACAAGGCGCATAAGGCGCCTTCCGCCGGACAAATCAAAAGCGATTATATGAAGCAGACGTCTTTACACAAAGCGAAAGAACCAAAAGCGAAAGATTTTTACGCGATATCCATGACGACGATGATCGGGCTGTACGCCTCGATTTTTGCAAGCAGCTTATTCCGCGGGGAAAGAATACGGCACACCGCAGATCGCCTGATCGCCGCCCCGCTCCGGAAAAGCGATATCTTTCTCGGAAAGATGCTCGGCATTTTGGCTGTGAATGTTCTGACGATTCTTGCCGTTGTCGCCTTCAGCAAATTTATCTTAAAAGCGAATTGGGGCAGCCACATGGGACTTGTGCTTTTGATTCTCGTTTCTGAAATTCTTTTGGCCGTCAGCTTCGGGCTCAGCCTGAGCTATTTGACCAGAAAACCCGAAAGCGCCAGATTAATCACCGTCATCATCGTTCAGGTGATGTCCATTATCGGCGGCGCCTATTACAAATATGAAGGCGGAGGAATTTCCGCTCTGTCGCCCTTATCCTGGATCAATAAGGCGATTAACAGCATCATTTACGCAAATGATGTATCAGCGGCATGGCCTGCACTCGGTTTAAATACAGCATTGGCGGCACTCTTTTTGCTGATCGCCGCATTTACGTTTCAAAGACGGGAGGGACTGTAATATGAAAAACTTCTGGTGGCTGTTTGCGCACACTCTCAAAGGGATTACAAAAAGCAAAAAACAGCTCATTCTTTATATCGGGGCTCCGCTGATCGGCGTCTTCCTCTCCTTCATGACCAATGCCAACGGCGGGGCCGAAACGCTCAATATCGGCATTCTCGATCAAGACGGCGGAGAAGTGGCGCAGGATACGGCCGCGTTTTTAAAAGGACTGGATCATGTGAAGATTTCGGAGGAAACGGCTGCGTCCGCCACATCAAAGATCGCTTCAGGAAAAATGGAGGCGCTCATTACGTTTGAAAAAGGCTTCTCCCAAAGCGTAAAAGACGGGAAACCGTCTCACATCGGCATGACCTCGCTGAAAGGCGCCCAGGTCACCGGATATGTCAGCTCTTATTTGTACAATTATATGAACAGCGCCGCCTCAATCGGCAAATCCTCCGGCGGAGACGCAAAGGCCTTTCAGGCGATGTACGCCGATTTCAAGCATTCTCCCATTCAAACGGAGTCCGCTGTTTTACAAGATACATCGAACCATAAAGAAATGACTTACTCAGTCATCGGGTATCTCATTATCATTATGCTCTATTCCGCCGGCAACCTGACGGAACTGATGATTAAAGAGCGGGAAAACAGAACGTACTACAGACTTCTGTCAACGCCGATCACATCAAAGCAGTATGTACTGGCAAACGCGGCGGTGAATATCATTATCATGGCCGTCCAAATTCTATTCGCCGTTCTCTTTATGGGCGCCGCTTTTCATATTCATCCGTCATTCCCACTGTGGCAGCTGTTCGTCCTGATGATGCTGTTTGCATTAAGCGCGATCGGGATCGCCTTTATTACCGTCGGTTTTTCCAACAGCAGCGCTTCAACATCGGCGCTTTTGAATTTGATCGTCGTGCCGACATGCTTGCTCGCCGGCTGCTTCTTTCCGAGCAATATTATGCCGAAAACGGTGCAGACAATCGCCGAATTTCTGCCTCAGCGCTGGGTGCTCGATACGGTCGATCAATTGCAGCACGGCCGCACGCTCCAAAGCCTGATGCTGAACATCATCATTTTGGGAGCCTTCGCCGCCGCCCTGTTATTAATAGCCGCATACAGGTTCAGCGTAAAACGTCAGACACAGACATTTATGTAAAGAAAAACAGCCCCGTAAAGGGCTGTTTTTTCTTAGAACAGAAGCTCATCCGGATTGGGGCCGACACGCTCGTCTTTGTTCAATGCGCTGATCTTTTCCATTTCTTCCTGTGAAAGTTCGAAATCAAAAATATCAGCATTTTCTATGATGCGGTGCTCTTTAATCGATTTCGGAATGGTAACGACTTCGTTCTGAAGATCCCAGCGCAAAATCACTTGAGCAACCGATTTGTTATGTTTTTCCGCAATTTGAGACAGCACTTCGTTATCGAGGAGCTGTCCCTGCATCAATGGAGACCATGCTTCCACTTGAATGCCCTGCGCTTTGCAGAAATCTCTTACTTCTTTTTGAGTCAGGCGCGGGTGGAATTCAATCTGGTTGACCATCGGCTTGATTTCAGCATCTTTCAGCAGCTCTTCTAAATGATGCACTTGGAAGTTGCTGACGCCGATGGCGCGGATTTTGCCGTCTTTGTACAGCTTTTCAAGAGCGCGCCATGTGTCTTTATATTTATCCTTGCCCGGCCAGTGAATCAGGTACAGGTCGAGGTAATCGAGGCCGAGGCGCTCAAGGCTTTTCTCAAACGCGTCAAGTGTCGTTTCGTATCCTTGATCTTCATTCCACACTTTTGACGTGATGAACAGCTCTTCTCTGGCAACGCCCGCAGCTCTGATGCCTTCGCCGACACCCTCTTCATTTTTATAAATAGCCGCCGTATCAATGCTGCGGTAGCCGTTTCTGATTGCCGCTTCGACGGAGTCCGCCGCTACGCTTCCGTTTTCCACCTTGAACACGCCAAGGCCGAACCACGGCATTTCAACGCCATTATGAAGCTTTACAGTATCTTTTAAGCTTTTTGCCACGTTGAACCATCCTTTCTAGTCATTATGTAAACGGTTATTATTATCTCACATTTCCGCTGTAAGAAACCAATTATACGCTCATCGTTATCACAAAAACCATCTTTAGTCCCCAAGCACCACTGACGTTATTATTTTCCTATTTTTCAAAAATTCAGGTTAAGTAGGTAACTGTCCGGGTAAATCACTACTGTAGCCACCACACAATTGAAGGAGGAAATCATATGAAACGTATGCGTATCCCGATGTCCGTTGCCCTTGGCGCCGCTTTGTCTCTGACTCCTCTGTCCTTTGTATCCGCAAAAGAAACCCCGGTCCCTCAAAACATGGCACAGCAATCATCAGATGTCTCAGCAAAAGATGTCGGATTAAACATTGACGTTGACCTGCTCGGCATCGGCAATTCGATTGCTGACGCGATTAAGTCGGCGCAAAACCGTGACGGCTTCGTCAAAAACTTAATGGAATCTTCATTCTACGCTTCCGGACAAAAATATAACGTCATGGTGTTTAATTTAAGCCAGGAATATGAAGATCATTTTAACGGTGTTCAGTTTTACGGTTCCGCCGTATATGACGGCATCACGTACGGCATTTGGGTGTTTGAAGACGGAAGCTTCACCAACAAAGGAGATGGCGGCTGGATCAACTGGGCCTTCAGAGGTTGGTTTGACCGCGACGGCGATCATGTCGAATTCCATCGTCCGTAATCTAAAAAAGTCCGGCACAGATGCCGGACTTTTTTTATTCACCTCCGTCAAGCATGGCCGCTTCCACATCATTGATGTATTGGCGAAGCTCATGTGACATGTCGCGGGAAATTTCCCGCTCTTCGAATAATGTTTGGATTTCGTTGCGGATGGCCTGCACGGCCCGCAGTTTGATTTCGAGTTTTTGATTTTCAAAACGGCTGCTCGGACTCTGTTCGTGATACGAGTGCCCCAGCCTGAAAATCAAGTGATTGTAAAAGGAAATGACGGCAAGCGTCACATCTTTATTTTCTTCAGTCATGTGTTTTTTCAGGCTTTCAATGGCCGCTTTTGCCGTTTTAACCCTTGTGGCGCGGATGAGGCCTTCTTCATTTAAAATCGTCATTTCCGGCTTTTTTTGTTCACCGAAAAAGATCCAGTACATCAGGCGTTTCAGCTTTTTCTTAGATAAGCCGACTTTAAACGGATTCGTATACAGCACTTCCAGTTCATCAAACCGTTCCTGAAGGCTGTCAGCCGTTTCTTCCGGTATGTCGCCCCGCTCAATCAGCCGCAGCAATTCTTCCTGTTCAGCCTGTATCCCTTGGGCGCGGACTTTCCGCTCATCTTTTTTCGTGCGGTTTTTGACGGTGAACTGCTGAAATCTGAGATTTTTCATTTTCTCATTGTATTCGGCAATGACCGCAAAAGAAGCCGTTTTGTTTGTCTCATTCATATTTTCTTTAATGGCGGTTAAGGCAGCCTTTATCAGCTTCCGTCTCGCTGTCAGCAATTTGACTTTCTTCTCTTTCACATTGTCTTCCGGCTTATCTGTCAAAATCGGCAGTACGATTGTCGCCAGTACCAATGTGCACATAATAACACCCGCGGCTAAAAAGAGAATCAAATTCCGTTCAGGAAACGGTGAGCCGTCAGAGAGCACGTAAGGAATGGAAAAGGAACCCGCAAGCGTGACCGCTCCCCTGACGCCTGAAACCGAAATCAGCAGGGTCGAGCGCAAGCCGGGTTTATAAATGCTCTGATCCTTGTTAAAAAACCACTTGCCGTTCCAAAAAAACAGCACCCACAAAAACCTGAGAATCATTAACGTCAGCGTAATGACGATAATGTACCCGATGACCATCATATTGTTAAACGCGGTATCATTAAAGATGACGGAAACCACATCCGGTATTTGCGCCCCTAAAATAACGAAAACAAGACCGTTCAGAATGAACAAAATAATATTCCACGTACTTGAAGAGACGATTTGCAGTTTGACCATCGTTGATTCAAGACGGTCCTGCTCCACCGCATGCGTGATGCCGCCGGCCACAACAGCTAAAATGCCGGAAACGCCGATTTCTTCAGCCGCGAGATAGATGACGAACGGCGTCAGAATTTGAATCAGCATATGCATCGTGACATCCTGCATGCCGAGGCGGCGCAAAAACAGCCGGAAACGGATAATCAAAAAAGAAATGACGACACCGCTGAGTAAACCGCCGGCTGAAATCAGAACGAAACTGAAGGCGGCCTGCGCCAGCGAAAATGCGCCCGTCACGGCAGCCGCAATCGCAAATTTAAAAGCGACCAGGCCGGATGCGTCATTCATCAGTCCTTCTCCTTCAAGGAGACGCAGAATGCCTTTTGGCATCTTCACTCGCCCTGACAGCGCGCTGACCGCGACAACGTCAGTCGGTGACAGAATCGCCGCCAGCCCGAACGCGGCAGCCAGCGGAATGCTCGGAATCATCCAATGAATCGTGTAACCGCCGACAATCACCGTGGCAAACACGAGCCCGAGCGCAAGCAGCAGAATCGGCGCTCTTAAATTCCAAAGTTCCGCACGCGGCGTCCGTTTTCCATCGTTAAAAAGCAGCGGAGCGATAAACAAAACAAAAAACAATTCGGTATTCAGTTCAAAATGAAGTCCCTGCGGAAATGACGCCGCAATGATACCGAGCGCCACCTGAATCAAAGGCACCGGGATAAAGGGGACAAACCGATTTACGATATTTGAGATCGCGATGATGGTTAAAAGTACGAGTACGACTAAAAATATGTCCAAAGCATGACCTCCTTCATCTGCTGCATCATATCATTATTGCCTGTTCTCTGCCTTTGCCAAAGGCCGGAGCCGATGATCGGGCAGATTCAATATATTTTCCGCACGCAACCATTCTTCTTTTATTTTACCCGTTTTTATTTAAAATTTCTCATAACGTGCTCACGGCGAACTTTTTTTGCCTTCGGCTACATTTTTTCCGGAAAAAGAAAAAGCCTGTTTTCTCTGAAAACAGGCTTTTTCGCAAGCTGCGTCATCTGTTTCATGACGCGGTGCAGCGTTTATGCTGCTTAGTAAAGGATAGAGAACGCACCGTCAGTGTGTCTCTATCCTTGGTTTTAAGTGCTCATCTTATTCGTGAAAATTCGTGCCGTCTGTCGTCGCTTTAATGATGCCGGCGCGGATAACGAAATCGCCGAAGTGTTCGCCTTCCTCACGCTCTTTCGCGTAGCGCGGGAGAATGGTGCGAAGCTCATTCAGAATTTCCTCTTCACCGATATTTTCCCGGTACATTTTGCTCAAACGGCTGCCGTCAAACGCCGCTCCTAAATACATATTATATTTTCCGGGCGCCTTTCCGATAAATCCGATTTCGCCGAGCGCATGGCGGGCGCAGCCATTCGGGCACCCGGTCATACGGATGGTGATTTCTTCATCCCGCAGCCCGTTTTCGTCAACAATGTCTTCAATCTTATCAATCAATTTCGGCAGATAGCGCTCGGCTTCGGCCATGGCGAGCCCGCATGTCGGAAGCGCGACGCAAGCCATTGAACTGCGGCGGAGGGCGGAATGCTGCCGGCCGTCTGTCAGACCGTATTGTTCGATTAATGCGCTGATTTGTTTCTTTTTCTGGCTCGAGACATTACCGATAATCAGGTTTTGATTAGAGGTGAGACGGAAATCTCCCGTATGGACTTTGGCGATTTCACGTAATCCCGTCATCAGCTTATAATTCTCATAGTCCGTGACGCGGCCGCCTTCGATAAACATCGTAAAGTGCCATTTACCTTTTACACCCTTCACCCATCCGTAACGGTCGCCGTTATGGTCAAAATGATAAGGTTTCGCTTCATCAAGCTGCCAGCCGAGGCGGTTTTCCAGCTCGGCTTTTACGTTTTCCAGCCCGAGACGGTCAACAGTGTACTTGAATCTGGCATTCTTTCTGACGGAACGGTTTCCGTAATCGCGCTGAATCGTAATGGTTTTTTCCGCTACATCATACAGCTGCTCCGGTTTGCAGAAGCCGATGACTTTTGAAAGCTGCGGATAAGTGGCCGTATCGCCGTGCGTCATTCCCATACCGCCGCCGATTGCCACGTTGAATCCGATAAGACGGCCTTCCTCCACGATGGCAATGAAGCCGAGATCTTGAGAAAAGACATCGATATCATTGGACGGAGGCACGGCGATTCCGATTTTGAATTTCCGCGGCAGGTACAGCGGCCCGTACATCGGTTCCGTTTCCGTGTCAGGAGTGCCCGCTACACGTTCCTCATCAAGCCAGATTTCATGATAGGCTCTCGTGCGCGGAAGAAGGTCATCGCTCAATTTCTTCGACCATTCGTATACTTCCGCATGAATTTCAGACTGGTGCGGATTTGAAGCGCACATGACGTTTCGGTTGACATCTCCGCAGGCCGCAATGGTATCAAGCAGCGCCGCATTGATTTTCTGAATCGTTTTTTTCATGTTCCATTTTAAAATTCCGTGCATTTGGAACGTTTCACGCGTTGTCAGCTTCAATGTATTGTTTCCGTATTTTTGCGCCAGTTCATCCATGACAAGCCATTGTTCCGGAGTTGACACGCCGCCTGGCATCCGAACGCGCAGCATGAACTGATAAGCCGGTTCAAGCTTTTGTTTTTGACGTTCATTACGGAGATCGCGGTCATCCTGCAAGTAGCTTCCGTGATGCTTCATCAGCCGGTTGTCATCGTCCGGGATGCCGGCTGAAATCCGGTCGAGCATGACTTCTTTCAATGTGCCGCGCAAATAATCACTTTTTTCTTTAATTTCCTCAACATCACTTGGAGGGCCTTCCGGCGCTTTTAAAATGTTGTTCACCATGCTGAATATGCTCCTTTCAAACCAAAATCAATATACGTCACGCTGATAGCGTTTTTTCTGCTGCATGTCTGCCAGGAAGCTTTCCGCTTTTTCACGGCTCATGCCGCCTTCTTCCTGAATGATATCGAGAAGCGCCTGGTGCACGTCATGCGCCATATGCTGTTCATCACCGCAGATGTATACGGCGGCTCCCTGCTGCAGCCATTCATAAAGCTCTTTGCTTTGTTCTTTCATGCGGTGCTGCACATATACTTTTTCCTCCGAATCCCGGGAAAAAGCGACGTCCATTTTTGTGAGAACACCGTTTTGCAGCCATTTTTGCCATTCCGTCTGGTACAGAAAATCAGTGACAAAGTGCTGATCCCCGAAAAACAGCCATGTTTTCCCCCCAGCTCCGGTTTCTTCACGCTCCTGCATAAAGGAACGGAACGGCGCGATGCCTGTCCCCGGCCCGACCATAATGACCGGTGTATCCGGGTTTTCCGGCAGCTTGAAGTTTTGGTTGTGCTGAATGTATATCGGAAGCGTATCTCCCGGCTGGAGTCTTTCCGCACACAGAATGCTGCAGACGCCTTTTCGTTCTCTGCCGTGCGCGTCATATCTGACCGCTCCGATTGTCAGATGCACCTCTTCCGGATTCGCTTCTAAACTGCTTGCGATCGAATAGAGCCGGGCCGGCATTTTACGCAGGATGGAAAGAAAGTCTTCCGCTGTCGCTTCCCACGGACCGAAATCCCGGACGAGATCAAGCAGATCACGGCCGTTGATGTACGCTTTCAGCTGCTCTTCGTTTCCTTCGGCCAGAAGTTCACTCAGCTTTTGGTCAGCCGTAAACTGTGCGGCCTTTTGCAGGAACGGTTTTGTTAAGACGGTTATTTCAAAATGAGAAGTAAGCGCATCTTTCAGCGGGAGGCGCTCTCCTTGTTTATTCACCGCCACTTCCTGTTTTGGGTCCCATTTCAGCTCATTGATCAGCTCATCAACGAGCGCCGGATCATTTTCCGGATAGATGCCGAGGCTGTCTCCGGGCTGATACGCGAGGCCCGCCCCTTCAAGCGAAAGCTCGAGATGGCGTGTTTCTTTATTCGAACCGCGTCCGTTCAGATTGATGTTCTCAAGAACCTCCGCCCGAAACGGGTTCGTTCTGGAATAAACGGATTCACCGAGAGCCGGCGTCTCGGCAGGCGCTTCGGCTGTTTGATTTCCCGCTCCTTCGTTCAAACCGCCGATGACCGCGTCAAGCCATTCAGAAAACGGCTCATCATAATCAAGATCGCAATCAACCCGCGGCGCAAGCTGGGTGCCGCCGAGCTCTTGAAGACGCTCGTCAAACTCTTTGCCGGTCTGGCAGAAAAATTCATACGAGCTGTCCCCGAGCGCCAAAACGGAGTAACGGAGCGCTTCAAGCTTCGGCGCGCGTCTGCCGTGAAGAAATTCATGAAAGGCCAGCGCGTTATCCGGCGGATCGCCTTCTCCGTGCGTGCTCACCACGATCAGTAAATTGTTTATTTTTTTCAGATTATTCGGCTTAAAATCGTTCATCGACGCGACGGTGACCTGGAATCCCCGTTCCTCAAGCGTCTTTACCGTCTGTTTCGCAAGACCTTCCGCATTTCCCGTTTGCGATCCGTATAATACGGTCACTTCTCTTGAGACTGCCGGGCTTTCTGCAGGAGCCGGAGCAGCGGGTGCGGCTGTTTCACCGGATTCGGACCGGGCCGCAGCCAAATAACCGCTCAGCCAGATTTTCTGTGATTCTGTCAAGGTCGGCAGAAGGCGGTTAAGGAGCTCTGCCTGCTCCTGATTAAACGGACTGTTCATGACCTGAAGTTGCAACGATATCCACCTCACAAGGAATTAAACGTAACGTACGTTATTTCTATAGGAATTGTCAAAATAATATTCTAATTGAAACTTTACCGAAAGTTTGTATGTAAGTAAAATATATAATCATGATGACAACGATTAAGATTACTAATGATAAAAAGCCCTTTGCACTTGGCAAAGGGCTTACACGAATAAGCCGGCGGGCACTTCTTTAATAAAAGGAGAGTGTTCTCCCGGAGACAATACGGTCAGATGATGCATCGCCCGCGTACAGGCCGTATATAACAGCTTACGGTCATGTTCGCTTTTGTACTGGGCAGCAGAGGCATCAGCGGCAATGACGGCGTCAAACTCAATGCCTTTTGCCAAATAAACGGGAATGACGCATACCCCTTTTTGAAAAGGCTGGTTTTCTTTATTGATCAAGCGGACACCGCTCTCGGCGCTGACCGCCTGAAACACTTTTTTGGCTTCCGCGGCCGTTTTGCAGATGACGGCGACCGTCTCCCAGCCTTTTTGTCTGAGCTCCCGGATTGTATCCGCCAATTGTTCCTGCCGCGCATTTTCTGTATCCGTCCGCAAAACACGCGGTTTTTCCCCGTTCCGGTTAAATGGCTCAATGTCATCGCCGTCAGCCAGCAGCGCTTTCGTAAATTCAACAATCTGCCGCGTCGATCTGTAAGTCCGCTTCAGGCTGACATACTTTTCTGCACCATTGCGAAAGCAGCCGGCGAGGGAAGAAGGGCCCGTAATGGTGTGGGCATAAATCGACTGGCTGACATCACCGAGCACCGTCATCTTTGCCGCTGGGAAGATGCTTTGAATATACGTGAGCTGAAATGGGGAATAATCCTGCGCTTCATCAATGAAGACGTGCTTCATTTGTGTGTTTTTTCTTTTTCCTTCTAACAGATCCTGCAAATACAGATACGGAGCGGCATCTTCATACGGAAGTGACCGTTCTGCAAATGCGTTTCTGGTCAAAGCGCCGATGCTCTCCCAATGATCGGGCTTTTCATCAGCTCCCCAGTCTGAAAACAGCCGGAGATACATCCGTTTTATATCGAGAAAGCCGAGCCGTCTGACGGCCTGCTTAATCGGTTTAAAGGCTTTGCCGACAATAATGGCGCCAAGCAGCCGCTGTTCGCGCTGATGGTCGTCAAATGCAGGTTCATCATCTGCCGCCTGCTTCTTGAGTGTTTGATAAACCTCAGCATAGTCTTCCTTATCAAGCAGCTCGCTCTCCTGCAAGACCCATTCCTTCTTACGCTCCTTTTTTTCGAGAGCGCTGATTTCCGCGAGAAGCCATTCCGCTGTCAGCTCCGCTCTGTTCGGAATCGGCAGCTGCTGATCAAGCGAATAAAAATAGGCTTCAATCCGCTCTTTTGAAATCAGGATGTCTCCCCGGAAGCTGATCTGTTTACACATCAGGCCCGAGCCGGAAAGCGAGCCGGCATAGCGGTCAATCATGGCCTGGAAAGCTGATGACGCTTTGTAAGCAACGGCTGCGAGCCTTACGGAAAGTGCGTCCTGATTTTGTTCAGTCAGGCAATATTCAAGCTGCTCGTACGGGCTTTCACAATCAAACTTTCGTCCGAGCCGGCGGATGATATATTCCTGAAAGGTGGCCTGCTCCATATTCTCTTCTCCCAATTCCGGCAATACGGCGGACACATAACTGTTGAACAAAATATTCGGGGAAAACAATACAATCTGACGGGCATCAAGCACCCCGCGCCCGCGGTACAGCAAGTAAGCGGCCCGCTGAAGCGCCGCGGATGTTTTCCCGCTTCCGGCGGCTCCCTGAACGATGAGATATTTGCTTTTTTCATCCCGGATGATTTCGTTCTGTTCTTTTTGGATGGTTGACACGATGTTTTTCATATGCTGTCCGGAATGCCCGCTCAGCACCTCTTGCAGCATTTCGTCACCAATCGTCATATCCGTGTTAAACATCGCTTTAAGCGTCCCGTTTTTAATGATAAACTGCCGCTTCAGTGTGATGTCTCCTTCTATCGTTTCTTCGGGAACTTCATAGCGGGCTTTTCCCGGGGAATATTGATAGTAAAGAGATGAGATGGGCGCGCGCCAATCATAAATGAGAAATTGCTCGTTGTTTTCATCCATCAAAGAAGTCAGCCCGATATAAATCCGCTCGGAAGAGGACTCCCCTTTTTCCGTAAAATCGACACGGCCGAAGTAAGGAGAGGTTTTCAGCTTTTGGATTTTTTGAAGCTGCCGGTATTGAAGCCGATGCGTCCGTTCACGTTCTGAAAGCATTTCTGCCTGCTGTTTAATGCTTGAAAATGTCTCAGCCGCTTCGTGGGCGTCATCCATATTCACGGTGACATCATCCCAAAACGTTTTTCTCAGCCCGACAATATCCTGCTTCAATCCGCCCGATGAGGCTTCAAGATGAGTTTGTTTCTGTTCCAGTTCCTTCATGACAAAATTGATTCTTTCCTGCTCTTCTTTCCACTCTTTATCACGTTTTGCCATCAGCGGCACCTCCGACATCAAGCTGACAAATCCGGCTTTCATCATACAAACATATATGCAACATATTATTCAGCATTATGGTCAAATACCCTTTTTCTTATCATATCGGGCGTCTTTTTTTATCAGAAGCCGTTATGAAAAAAAACCGATTTCGTTTGTGAAATCGGTTTTTTACTGATCTATATGATAGGAACGATTCGGCAGGCGCCACCTGAACACATAACTGCAGATGCGGCATGCCACAAGCACAAGAAACAGCACATACAAACCGGCGGCATCCCCGGCCCAGCCGAGGCCCACGATTAACCCTCCGAGCGCGGCCCAGACTGCATAAATTTCCGCCTTGAGCACAAGCGGCTTCCTGCCCGCGAGCAAATCCCGTATGATGCCGCCCCCGCTGCCGGTGAGGACCGCTGCCGCAATCACCGCACTGAGCGGATGGCCCATTTTCACGGCATATAAAGCGCCTTGGATGGCAAACGCCGAAAGCCCGATGGCATCGGATAGGTTGCCCCATTTACTCCAATGTCTTAACAGCAGCTTCGGAAACAAAAAGACAATCGTAACTGATGCGAGAGCGATTTGAAAAAACGCGCCTTGCTCCCACAAGGCGGAGACCGGAACACCGATCAGCAGATTTCGGATCGCTCCTCCGCCGAACGCCGTTACAATCCCCAAGATGTACACGCCTAAAATATCATACTCCTCTTCCATCGCAACAATCGCTCCGCTGACCGCAAACGCAATGATGCCGATTACACTAAGCAGCTCCCAGGCCATTCCATATGCTCCTTTTTATTTGTTAAATTTTCTGACGACCATTAGATTTTATAATCGCTTTCTCTTAAAATCAACCTTATTTTTGAAAGATTCTGATTCCTAACCCGGGACAACCTCACTCGCAACGGCTGGGAGCAAGAACATTTACCTATTTTATACTATTTTGGGAGGTTTATTGGAAGTTTCATTGAATACTTTCTCTAACAAAAAGGGGGTTATGAGATGAAAATCAGTTCACTTGTTTTTCCTGTTTTATTGGCCGCCGGATTAATTCCCGGCCTGCCGTCAGCCGAAAGCCATACGCATTCGCACACTCATGCGGAGCCGGCGAAAACGGTGTATACGGACCCGCTTCCGAAAGCCGATCATTTTAAAGATCTGAAGGGCCCGGTCCAAGTCGAACAGACGGTTGACACAAAAATTCTGGATGAAAACGGCAAGCAGGTCGGCACGAAACGATTCAATGCCAATGTCAGTCAGGATAAAGCCTCGACTAAAGCCAGCACGGGCAGCCAGAAGGTCAGAGTGCTGGCGGTGGCGGACGCTGAATACCGCGCCAAATACAGCGACTGGCAAACGCGAATCGTCCAGATCGTGGAGCAGGCGGATGTTGCTTTTAACCGTGATCACAACATTGATTTCGTCGTACAGGCCGTGCAGGCTTGGAATTCCTCGGGCTCAAACAGTTCTCAGATTTTATCGAATCTCCAAGGCAGCTTCAGAAATCAAAATTATCATTTTGTCGTCGGTTTTACCGCAAAATCAAGTTTTGACGCCGGCGGTATCGCGTATGTATATAACGGCAAACCGAGCGGCCCGGCTTTCAGCGTGAACCTTGATCAAGGAACGGCCAACACGGCGAAAGCGGCACAGCACGAGTTTTCCCATAACTTCGGACTTCAGCATGACGCCCAAGGCAGCGGCATCCGCTGCGTCATGAATTATGATTATGCCTATTCCGTGGATATTTGGGACAGCTCCCATAACAGACAGATTGAGACAAACAAAGCTTGGTACAAATAATAGAAAAAGAGCCGCTCCCATGGAGCAGGCTCTTTATTTTGCCGTGCGTTCCGTTTTGACAAAACACATGCAGATAATAATGAGAATAAATGCCGTCAATGCCAGGAAAGGAATGGTAATGAAACCGAACCAGTTAATATATTCAGATGAGCAAGGCACGCCGTAGACACACGGCTTGATGCCGCTGAAACCGGGCACCTTCTGCTCAAGGTAATGCATGATCGATATAAACGCGCCGATGACGGCCATCGGCAGCACGTATTTTTTTACGCGCGTGTCACCCTGGAAGGTGGCGATTCCTAAAATCAGGACAAGCGGGTACATGAGAATTCTTTGATACCAGCACAGCTCGCACGGTATGAATTTTCTGATCTCGCTGAAATATAGGCTGCCGAGCATGGCAGCAAGAGCTATCACCCAAGAAGCATATAAAAATACGATTCTATTTTTCATTTTTCAGCTCTTTCTTAATCGTTTTTGAAATCTCATCATATTTAGAGAAGTCATTAATCACTTTGTCATTTACATAAATCGTCGGTGTCGCCGTAATGTTTAATTTATCATTCAGGTCAGTGTCAGCTTTCAGCTCTTTTGCAAATGTCTCTTTATCAAGGTTTTCCTTCAGCTTGTCAGGATCAACCTTTTTCGCGGTGCTTTTGACCGTTTTTTCAAGCAATGCAGGCGTGACCCATTCCTGTTCGCTTGACGGCTGCTGTTCAAACAGCTTTTCATGGAATGCCCAGAATGATGCCGGGTCTTCCTTCCACACCTCTTCTGAAGCAAGAGCCGCCAGACGCGAGCCGCTTCCGTGGTACATGACGTTCACAAATGAAAATTTCACGTCGCCTTTATCGATAAAATCTTTTTTGATTTTCGGAAAGATATCGCTGTTAAATACTTTGCATGACGGACACTTGTAATCTCCGAATTCAACTACCGTAACAGGCGCGCTGTCTTTGCCGAGCACGGGCTGTCCTTTAATGGAAGGCTGTTCGGCGACTGTTTCGCCCGCTTTTTCCGTTTGGTTGTTAATAATTACGATGGCCGCAAATAAAACGACAACGATTAACGTCAGAATCACCGCAAATTTCGCAGACGATTGTTTCTTTTTCACTCAGACACCTCATTGTTTTTAAAATAAAAAAGAAGCGGATGCCGGATGGCCCGCTTCTCTATTTTACCAAGACAACCTTGTTTAAGAAAACCCTGAAAAACGAATTATCTTTGACAATTATTCCGCTTTCACTCTCATGACGCGCATCGCGTTGGCAACGGCGATCAGCGTGACGCCTACATCTGAAAAGACCGCTTCCCACATGGTGGCGAATCCGAATGCGCCAAGCAGGAGAAAAATGATTTTTACGCCTAAAGCAAATCCGATGTTCTGCCAGACGATCCGGCGTGTGCGGCGTGCAATCCGGATGGCTTCGGCTGCTTTTGACGGCTGGTCTGTCATCAGGACAACATCGGCCGCTTCGACGGCGGCATCAGAGCCGAGAGCCCCCATGGCAGCTCCGATGTCAGCTCTGGCAAGCACAGGCGTATCATTAATCCCATCGCCGACAAACATCAGTTTTTCATTCGGTGCAAGCGCCGCTTCAAGTTCTTCGACGCGGTCTACCTTGTCACCCGGCAAAAGCTCTGTGTACACGTCATCAATACCGAGCTCTCGGCCGACAGCTTCTCCGGTCTGCTTTGAATCACCCGTCAGCATCACTGTCCGCTTCACGCCGAGCGCTTTTAAATTGGCAATGGCCTGTTTGGCGTCCTCTTTGATTTCATCGGCGATCACGATCGCCCCCGCATACTGCTGATCAACGGCGACATAGACGACGGTTCCGTTGTTTTCAGCTGTGCCGGAAGCGATTTGTTCTTTTGCCATCAGTTTTTGATTTCCGGCTAAAATCGTTGATCCGCCGGTTTTCACCCGAATGCCGTGTCCGGGTATTTCTTCATATTCTTCAATCTCCTCAGCCGAGAGCGGTTGATTGTAAGCTTCACGGATGGAAGAAGCAATCGGATGATTGGAATGGGCTTCTGCAAGCGCGGCCGCATGAAGCAGGCTGTCTTTCGTAAATCCCGCCGCCGGTTTGATATCAGTAACGGCGAAATTGCCTTTCGTTAAGGTTCCCGTTTTATCAAACACGGCGTATGCCACCTGATTGAGCGCTTCTAAATAGTTGCTTCCTTTCACGAGCACCCCTGCTTTAGACGCAGCTCCGATACCGCCGAAAAACCCGAGCGGAATGGAGACGACGAGTGCGCACGGACAAGAAATCACAAGGAAAATCAGCGCGCGGTACACCCAGTCGGATAGCGCGGCTGAAGGCACGAGAAGCGGCGGTAAAAAGGCGAGAAGCACCGCAACAATGACAACAACCGGTGTATAATACTTGGCAAACTTCGTAATAAAGTTTTCCGTTTTCGCTTTGCGTCCGGCCGCATTTTCGACCAGATCCAATATTTTTGACACGGCAGAGTCTTCATATCCTTTAGAGGTTTCAATATGAAGCACGCCGTTCTGATTCATAAATCCGGCCATCACATCTTGCCCCGGCTCCGCTTTTCTTGGCACGGATTCGCCCGTTAAAGCGGATGTATCAACCATCGAAGAACCGCTCAGCACCTTTCCGTCCAGCGGAATCCGTTCTCCGGGATTCACGACGATGACCTGTCCGACTTTGACGTCCTGCGGCGGAACGGCAGTCATGCCGTTTTCCGTTTTCACATTGGCGTACTCAGGACGGATGTCCAATAACGCGCTGATCGATTTTCTGGATCGGCTGACGGCCGCTCCCTGAAACAATTCACCGATTTGGTAGAACAGCATGACCGCGACGCCTTCCGGATACTGATGAATCATAAATGCGCCGATCGTGGCAAGCGCCATCAGAAAATGCTCATCAAATACCTGGCCGCGGACAATGTTTTTTCCCGCTCTGGCTACGATATCGCCGCCGATAATCAAATATGAAGCAAAAAAGAGCAGAAACTCAAGGACGGCGCCCGTGTGCGCGAAGTAAGCGATGACGGCCAAAACGGCTCCCGCAGCCAACCTCACTAACATCAGCTGCAGCTTTTTGCGGTATTCATCCTCGCCTGGTTTGTCTTCGTGCTTCGAACGAACGGTCACATGAGGATCAATGGACTTTACTTTTTTCGCAACCTCATCTTTCATCCATTGTTCGTTTTTGCCGCCGGCTGAGACCGTGATGGTGCTTGCCGCAAAATTGACAGCACAGCCGTCGATGCCGTCAATGGCTTTTACGCCGTTTTCTATTTTTTTTGCACAGTTGCTGCAATCAAGTCCGTCTAATACAAATTCACCTTTGGCTGCTTTCATTTTCGACTCACCCTACTTTCCGTAATAGGATTCCCATAACATCAATACAGCTAAACGAATTTATATATATGAACATATACTCATATATGTGTTTTCTCTATTATATGCAGGCTTTGAATAAAGTGTCAATAAAAAAGACAAAACAGGCCTCAGCCTATTTTGTCTTTTTTTACCCTCTGTAAACGCAAAGCATTAAGGACGACCGATACTGAGCTGAACGCCATGGCAGCGCCTGCCACCCACGGGGCCAGAAAGCCGGCCGCCGCAATCGGAATGCCGATGCTGTTGTATCCCAATGCCCAGCCTAAATTCTGCTTGATGTTTCTCATGGTCAGCCTGCTCATGCCGATGGCGTCGGCAATGCCGTTCAGGTCACCGCGGATCAGCGTAATATCCGCCGCTTCCATTGCGATATCTGTGCCGGTGCCGATGGCCATTCCGATATCGGCCACAGCCAGCGCCGGAGCATCATTGATGCCGTCACCGACCATCGCCACGCGCCGGCCTTCTTTTTGCAGCCGGGAAATTTCCGCCGCCTTTTGTTCGGGAAGCACTTCAGCGATCACGCTGCCGATGCCCGCGGCTTTTGCAATGGCTTCCGCGGTCTTTTTGTTGTCACCGGTCATCATGATGACGTCAAGCCCCATATCATTCAGACGTTTCACCGCGGCCGGAGAAGTTTCTTTGATTGTATCGGCGACTGCGATAAGGCCCGCCGCTTTGCCGTCTGCCGCAATAATCATCACCGTTTTCCCTTCCGCCTCCAAGCGGGCCATGTGAGGAAGCAGCGCCTCATGTTCGATGTGTTCCGATTCCATCAGCCGTCTTGATCCGGCAAGAATCGTTCTGCCGTCAGCCTCGGCGTATATTCCGGAACCGATCCGGGCTTGGAACCGGGTGATTTTCGGGATGGCAATCCCCCGTTTTTCGGCTCCTGACACGATGGCTTCTCCAAGCGGGTGCTCTGATCCCGTTTCGGCGGCCGCCGCCAGCCGCAGGAGTTCCTCTTCGTTCATTCCCTCTGCCGGTACGGCATCTGTCAGAACCGGTCTGCCGTTTGTCACCGTTCCTGTTTTATCCAGTACGATGGTCGTCAGACGCTTTGTTTTTTCTAAATGCTCTCCGCCTTTAAAGAGAATGCCGAATTCAGCTGCACGGCCGGAGCCCGCCATAATGCTCGTCGGAGTGGCGAGCCCGAGTGCGCACGGACAGGCAATGACAAGCACGGCGATGAATTTGCCGATCGCTTCAGAAAACTGTCCCGGCGCCGCCCATACATACCAAATGAGAAAAGTCAGCACGGCCAGCCCCAGCACAATAGGGACGAAAATGCCTGAAATGTGATCCGCGAGCCGCTGAATGGGCGCTTTTGATCCTTGGGCTTCTTCTACGATTTTAATAATGTGTGCAAGCGCGGTATCTTTCCCGACATTCACCGCTCTGATTTTGAGAAAGCCGTTTGCATTGATCGTCGCCCCGGTGACGGTGCTTCCGGGAGACTTATCGACAGGCATGCTCTCCCCCGTAATCATCGATTCATCAATTGCGGAATGGCCTTCAATCACTTCGCCATCGACAGGAACACGTTCTCCCGGTTTCACATATACGATATCCCCCGTCCGGACCTCGTCAATCGGAATCACCTGTACCTTCCCTTCCCGCTCAACCGCCGCCGTCTTCGCCTGAAGCTTCATTAACTTTTTAATCGCTTCTGATGAGCGGCCTTTCGCTTTCATCTCTAAAAGCTTTCCAAGCAAAATCAAAGTCAGCAAAATGGCGCTCGTTTCATAATAAAGCCCCTCTACATGTCCGTCTCGTCCGAGAGACGCAATCGTCATGTACAGGCTGTATGCGTAAGCGGCCGTCGTTCCGAGCGCAACGAGAACATCCATATTGGCGCTTTTGTTTCTCATCGCCTTGTACGCTCCCATATAAAAAGGCCAGCCGATGACGAGCTGCACCGGGGTGGCAAGCGCGAATTGCAGCCACGGATTCATCAGGATATCCGGCATCCAGATAAAAGAAGTAAAAGAAAAATGGCTGACCATCGACCAGAGAAGCGGAAAGGAGAGAACGGCAGAAAATATCAGCCTGATCAGCTGCTTTCGCTGCTCTTTCTCCTTTTGAGATAATCCGCCGTCTTGGCCGTCCGCTTCCTTTTCTTCTAATCGGTAGCCGAGTTTTGCCACGGTCTCTTTCAGTTCTTTCGGTGTCACCTCTTTGGGGTTGTATTCAACGGAGACCGTTTCAAGGGCGAAATTCACCGGCGCGCCCACAACGCCCTCTGTTTTGTTCAGGCGCTTTTCAATCCGATTGGCGCAAGCGGCGCACGTCATGCCTTCAATCTGAAACTCGGCTTTTTCCGTCACAACATGGTAGCCGAGTTTTTCAATTTTATCCTTTATGGCGCCAGCTTCGATTTTGTCAGGCTGATAGGAAATATTTGAGGTCTCAAGCGCAAGATTGACGGAAGCGTCATTGACGCCGTCCATCCGTTTCAGCCCTTTTTCAATTCTTGAAGCGCAGGCGGCGCATGTCATGCCTCCCACTTGAATGGTCATCTCTTTCGGTTCACTCAATGCCCTCACCTCTTCTCACAAACCCCCAGGGGGTATCATTTTCATAAAAGAAAACCGCGCCCGTTTCCGCAGCGCGATAAATCCTATACGACGTCATAACCTTGATCTTCAATCGCGTCTTTTATATCTGATACGGAGACTTTGTTCTCATCAAACGTCACATCCACCTGTCCGGCTTCCAATTTCACCTGAACCGCCGTCACTCCGTTCAGTTCTCCTACTCCGGTCTCTACTGCTTTGACGCAGTGCTGACATGACATGCCTTCGACTTGCAGTGTTTTTTGTTCCATGATAATTCCCTCCACGTCTTGTTTTTTCTTTTTTATGTTACCATACCCCTGTAGGGTATTTCAAAACATTTTATTTTATGATTTTGCGATTTTTTTCACAACATCAAGCAGCTCGGCAATCGCCTGCTCCCCGTTTCCGCTCTCAATGGCGCCGGCTACGCAGTGATGGGCGTGATCTTCCAGCAGATGAAACGCGACTTTCTGCATGGCCGCCTGTACGGCTGAAATCTGCACGAGAATATCCACGCAGTATCGTTCGTTATCCACCATATTCTGAATGCCCCTGACTTGGCCTTCAATCCGTTTCAGCCGGTTCAGGATCTGGTCTTTTTCTTTGGTGCTTTTATGATTTAACGATTGATGCTCGGTATGTTTGTCCATTTTCCACCTCGGTTTTTTTCTTCGTTATCTTCATTATACAGACTTGAAAATCCGGTGTAAAAAATTTTCAACACACAAGTTTTACCAGTACACCCGCGGGGTATATAATGTTATCACTTATCAAGAGGGGGAAACTCATTGAAAACGATACAAGTTGGCATATTGGGATATGGTTTGTCGGGTAAAGTTTTTCATGCGCCGCTTTTGGACGTCCTTGATGATTATCAGATCAAAAAAGTCATGACGTCCAGAACGGATGAGGTCAAACGTGATCTGCCGGGGGCTGAAGCCGTGCGCGCGATTGAAGACATTACCGGTGATCCTGACATTGATCTCGTCATCGTCACGACACCGAGCGGAATGCATTATGAATCAGCGATGAAATGTCTCCTGGCGGGAAAACACACCGTCGTGGAAAAACCGATGACGGCGACTTCAGCAGAAGCGGAGGAGCTGAGAAGAACGGCTGAAAATAAAGGCGTCTTGCTGAGCGTGTACCACAACCGGCGCTGGGACAATGACTTTTTAACAATACAAAAGCTGATTCGGGACGGGGCGCTTCAAGACATTCATACATATCAAGTCAGCTACGATCTATACAACCCGGTTGTACAGGAAAAATGGCGCGAAAAGAACGGACCCGCCACGGGAACGCTGTATGATCTCGGTTCACATATTATTGACCAGACACTTCTGCTTTTCGGAATGCCGAAATCCGTCACCGCACATGTGATGAAACAGCGGGACAACAGTGAAACCGTTGATAATTTTCTGGCCGCGCTCCATTACGGCAAACTTCAGGTCATTCTTCAATCCGGCTCCATGAATGCGGCAAGCGGCCCGCGCTATCAGATTCACGGACGGAATGCAAGCTTTATCAAATACGGAATGGATGGACAGGAAGATGCGCTTTCAGCGGGCAAAAAGCCGATTGACGACAGCTGGGGCGCCGATGATCCTGACAACTTCGGAGAGCTGACAATCGCAGCGGATGAAAAACGGCATACAGAAACAATCCCCTCTGAGAACGGCTCTTACCTTACGTACTACAAACTGCTGGCAGACAGCATCTTAAACGGAAAACCGCTTCCCGTTACGGCAAAAGAAGGCATCGATGTCATCCGTGTCATTGAAGCGGCGATGAAAAGCAGCGAACAAAAACGGACGATTGCCCTTTAATATGAAAAACCTCCCAGCCGTACGGCGGGGAGGTTTTTTTAAGATCAGAATGATTTTCCGGCTTCTTTCGCGCGGACAATCGCATCTTCTTTAATTTGCTGTGCTTTATTCGGTTCAGCATTATGGCCTTCAACGATTAATCCGTCGAAAGAAGGAACGCCGAAGAAGTTCATCATGATGCCGATGTAACGGTGGCCCATTTCCATGTCAGCCGCCGGTCCTTCAGAGTAATAGCCTCCGCGCGCCTGAATGTGGAGCGCTTTTTTGTCTGTCAACAGACCGATCGGGCCTTGCTCTGTATATTTGAATGATTTTCCGGCTACAGCCACAGAATCAAGGTACGCTTTCATAACAGGCGGGAATGAGAAGTTCCAAAGCGGTGTGACGAATACGTATTTGTCAGCTGCCGCGAATTGATCGCTCAGCTCGTTCAGACGGCCGACTTTCGCTTTTTCGTTTTCAGAAAGCTCTTCAAAACCTGTGCCGGATTGAAGTTTTCCCCAGCCGCTGAATACATCCGCGTCGATATGAGGAATGTTCTCTTTGTAAAGGTCGATATGTACAACCTCATCATTCGGGTTTGATTCTTTATAAGAATCGATAAACGCTTTTCCTGTCGCCATGCTGTAAGATGTCTTTTCATCATGAGGATGAGCAGTGATATAAAGTACTTTTGCCATTGTAAACAGCCCTTTCGTTTTCAGATTACACACACATTTATTATGAAATATGAATGTTTTTTTATACTGATCAGTTCTGTAATAATTATAGTTACAAAAAAATCTTTTCGCAACAATAATATCTCGAAATCAGTATATTTTTTTGAAAAGGCTGCAAGAAGTACCTCCAGCAAATCGAAAAAAACCCGCGTTAAGCAAATTTCGACAAAGAAAAGACCGATTTTGACCATGTTAAGCCTAAATCGGCTGTTTCATTTCAGACAGTTGTGTGGAATTTATCCATGCAAAATGTTCCTGCTCTTATATTAGAGACAAACGAATTCCGCTTCATACGTTCGAATTTATCACACTCTTTTATTGCAGGTCTGCTTGCCAGTTTAACAAATGCTTCATTTTCTGTTCTGTTTCACCTTCTTGGCGAGGTTGGTAAATGGTTAATTTTAGTTCAGGGGCATCGTACACTTGAAGAGTAATATGATCCATAATCATTTCTCCAACTAAAGGATGCAGCAGTGTTTTTTTGCCGCAAGGAGTACCTAGAACTTCATGCTTGGACCACCAATTACGAAACTCAGGGCTCTTATTGGTAAGTTCTTTAATAATATCTTTAAACCACTCATCACCGACAAAACGTGTATAGGCTAAACGAAATTGAGCAATCAAGCGTTGCGCATGATCTTCCCAATTAAGAAAGAGGTCTCGGTATTCTTTAGACGTAAAGCAACGCCAGACTGCATTACGATCTCGATCATTCATTTTATTAAAGTCACCAAAAACCACGGCAGCAGCTTTATTCCAGCTTACTATGTTCAATTTTTCGTCGGTTACATATGTAGGGCAGTATTCTAATTGACTCAATACATTTTTCAGGACGCTATTTACACTTTCAACGAGAGGTCTTCCCACCTTAGATAGCAATGGCCGATTTGCTAATAAAAATAGATGCTCTTTTTCCTCTTCATTTAACCTGAATACACGCGAAATAGCCTCCAATACGTCTGAAGATACCTGTATATCACGCCCTTGCTCTAACCATGTATACCAGGTTACTCCTATTCCTGCCAGCTGAGCTGCTTCTTCTCGGCGCAGTCCTTCTGTTTTTCTGCGCGGACCAATAGGTAAACCAAAGTCTTGAGGAGATAATCGCGCCCGTCGTGTTTTTAAGAAATCCCCTAGTTCTTTCCTTCTTTCTTTGTCACTTAACATGAACATCTCCCCTTATAAGTAGTAGTTTTAATAATAGGATAAACACACTCCTATTCCCATTATAAACCTTCATCTATTCTAATAAATGAAGGAGGTGAGTTTTATGGTTTTCAAAAATAGGGCTGAGCCTTTCCCAAAAGGATTAGTTCTCCTCATGGCTGCAGCATGTGGTTTTACAGTAGCTAATGTCTATTTAAATCAAACGCTCTTAGTCAGTATGGCAAATACTTTTCACGTTTCTGAAAACTATATAGGAATTGTAGCAACTTTAACTCAAGTGGGATATGCATTGGGAAATCTTTTATTGGTACCATTAGGTGACATTTTTGAACGGAGAAAATTGATCCTAAGTTTATTATCTATTGTATGTATAATTTTAGCCGCAACTGCTTTATCAATGAATGTAACGTGGCTGATTGCAGCAAACTTAATTCTTGGATTTGTTACCATAGTCCCTCAAATTATTGTTCCTCTTGCTGCTAATTTAGCTTCAGAAGAGAACAGAGGAAAAGTGTTAGGGAATGTTGCCATTGGCTTAGTGTGTGGGATTTTAGGCGCTCGATTTATCAGTGGTTTTGCAGATTCCCATTTTGGATGGAGATCAATGTATTGGGCTTCTTTTGCTGGCACAATGATAATGATCATTTTAATGGCAATGTATCTTCCAAAAAGCAAAGGAAATCATGCAATGCAGTATAAAACATTACTTGCATCTTTAGGCCCGTTATTTAAAAAAGAAAAAGTGTTGCAAAAAGCTTGCCTGAGTCAAGGAATGATGTTTGGTTCCTTTAGTGCCTTCTGGACAACTCTTATTTTTTTATTAAATACTTCTCCTTATTCTTATGGGAGCACCGCGGCAGGTTTAATAGGTTTAGTGGGAATAGCTGGAGCCTTTGCAACTCCCATGATTGGCCGGGTGATCGATAAAAAAGGATCAAAATTTGCTAATACCTTATGTATGTTTATTTCTTTAATCGCTTTTCTGACCTTAATATTCTTAGGATATTGGTTACCGGGATTACTCCTTGGCGCACTATTAGTAACAGTTGGCACGCAAGCAAATCAAGTTGCTTGTCAAGCTGCTATCTTTCAACTATCTCCTGAAAAGAGAAGCAGATTAAATGGTTTATACATGGTATCTACATTCTTAGGCGGATCTTTAGGATCATATCTAGGTGTACTTGCTTGGAGCAAATGGCATTGGTATGGAGTATGTACAGTTGGGATACTCATGATAGGTATTGCTTTTAGTTCCTTATTTAGCTTACCTAAAAAAAGAACAGTAAAAAATAGAGAATTCGAGAAAGGAAGTCATATCTAATGTCTGAAAATACAGAAAACTACAAAAAGGGATTGGAAGTTCTATCAAAAATTGATCCGCACAACTATCAAAATATCGTGAACAGTTTTAAAGATTCAGCAGCACCTGACTTGGGAACTTTGGCTGTGGAATTTAATTATGGTCAAATTTTTTCCAGACCGGGATTAGATTTAAAATCCCGCCTTCTTGCAGCAGTTGCTGGTCTGACTGCTTTAGGAAATACAGAACAATTAAAGTTTTATATTAACGGAGCTTTAAATGTCGGATGGACCGAAGAAGAAATTGTGGAAGCTATGATGCAAATGTTAATTTATGCAGGCTTTCCTGTCGCATTAAATACCATTTTAACAATAGCTACTGAAGTATTTTCTAAAAGACGAAATCAGCTGTCAGCCAATTTATTGGAAGGAGAGTAAAAAATGATCATTGATAGTCATGCCCACGTAGTTCTACCTGTAGAAAAACACATTGAAATGATGGATTCAAGCGGGATAGATAAAACTATTTTATTCTCTACGCTTGTTCATCCAGAAAAAAGTGAAAGCTACGATGAATTTATTCAGGAAATGGATGTACTGAATCAAATTTTAAATAACGAGATAAACCCCCTAGAAGCACGAGTAAAAGCTCTAGAAGAATTAAGGGATGCTATCGCAAAATATCCTGACCGTTTTATTGGATTTGGATCAGTTCCCCTTTTAAGTTCCTCCGGAGAACTGCATGATTGGGTTGAGAAGATTGTAAAAGATTATAAAATGAAGGGACTTGGAGAATTCACCCTTGGTTCAGGCCAAATTAAAATGCTTGAGCCTGTATTCCAGGCAGCTAGTGATTATAATTCCTTTCCGATTTGGGTGCATACATTCCATCCACTCAATTTAAATGATATTCAGGAATTGTTCGCTTTAACTCGTAAATATCCCACTGTCCCTGTAATCTATGGCCATTTGGGAGGGATTCATTGGCAGCAAGTTATTGCATTAACAAAAGAAACAAAGAACGCCTACCTAGATATTTCTGCATTTTATACAACCTATGCATTATCTTTGGCTATAAAAGAACTCCCAGAGAACACTTTATTTAGTTCTGATTTTCCATATGGTGATCCATTCCTAAATAAGTTGGCAGTTGAACGCCATGCTTCAAGTGAAGAAGTCGTACAACGAGTACTAGGCGGAAATATTGCTAACCTCTTAAAGATTTAACTTATTTTTATAACAATTTCTTAGGGAATATAAGTTTGAAGGATTGCATTCAGCAGGTTTTCATTCCTTACGTCTTTTAAATAATAAAGAGCCGATTTACTCTTAACGGTTAACGGGGTAAATCGGCTCTTTTCTTATCCAAAATGCTGGCGGGATCCCTTTAATGACGGGAATGGCAAGCAGCAGAAAAAGCAGAAACATTTAGTTTCTGCTCAAAATCGGGTTTGATTTACAGACCGGAATATCCAACCCGAGATTCCCCCGCAGTGTATCGGCCGGATAGCTTTTTCGGTACAGCCCCTTTTCCTGGAGGATTGGTATGACATGATCCACAAAGGCTTCAAGCATGCCCGGGATGTCAGAGTGAATGATAAACCCGTCCGCCGCTTCCCGCTGAAACCATGTTTCAATTAATGACGCTACACGTTCAGGTGTGCCGATAAAATGGGTTCGCGGAAACGCGGCTTCGCGCGCCACTTGACGCAACGTAAGATTCCGGGCTTTCGCCTCCCTTTTGATACGGTCTGTCGTGCTTTGAAACGCGTTTTTCCCGACGTCGCCCAAATCAGGAAACGGCTCATCCAGCGGAAAACGGCTCAGATCATAATCGTCAAAAAATCTGGCCACATATTTAACAGCGTTCTCTATCGGAATCAGCTCGGCAAATTCTTGGTATTTCGCTTCCGCTTCTTCTTGTGAGCCGGCTATAATCGGACTGATTCCCGGAAAAATCCGTAGCTTGGAAGCGTCCCGGCCGTAATCCGCCGCCCGCTTCTTCACATCATCATAAAAAGCCTTCGTTTCCTCAAGTGAATTGGAGTGCGTAAAGACTGCATCTGCATTCCTCGCGGCAAACGACCGGCCGGTTTCTGAAGACCCCGCTTGGAAAACGACCGGCTCTCCCTGTTTGGACCGGCCGATATTCAGGGGGCCCTCCACTTTGAAATACTCGCCTTTGTGATACAGGCGATGCAGTTTGTCAGGGTCAAAAAATTGCCCGGTTTCTTTGTTGCGGACGAAGGCATCTTCTTCCCAGGAATTCCACAGACCGCGCACCACGTCCACATGTTCCTGGGCGATGGCGTAGCGCCGGCTGTGGTCGGGAAGGCTTTCTTTGCTGTGATTGCGCGCGGCTCCCGCCTGCGGAGAGGTGACGAGATTCCAGCCAGCCCGGCCGCCGCTGATATGGTCAAGAGACATCAGCTGTCTTGCGATGGTGAACGGCTCAGTGAACGATGTGGAAAATGTGCCGATTAAACCAAGATGGGTTGTAGAGGCGGCAAGCGCCGATAAGATAGTGATCGGCTCAAACCGATTTAAGAAATGCGGGATGGACTTTTCAGAAATGAACAAGCCGTCCGCAATAAAAGCAAAGCTGAACAGCCCTCTTTCAGCAGTCTGCGCTTTTTGCCTGTAAAACGCCGCATTCGTGCTTGCTGTCGGATCGGCGTCGGGATGACGCCAGCCGTCCGTTGTGCCGCCGATACCGTGAATCATGGCTCCGAATTGAATAAGATCCGTCCGGCTCATTTTCTCTCCCCCTTTTTCCCCTCGTAATCAGCAAGCGCCCGTTCTACATGTTCAATGCCGACTTGAGTAACGGCCTGATACACACGGCTGTCACCGCTGCCGATTTCAACGACGGGAACATGACGGATGCCGTACTTCGTCTGCAGCACGTCACTCAATTCGTCCCGCTCTGTCACATCAATTGTTTCGTATGCAACGGCATTTTCCCGCAAATATCCTTTCACTTCATCGCAATAGGAGCAGCCCTGTTTGCTCCAGACCACTACGTTTACTTCATGACTCATGTTCATCCCTCCTATAATTGCGGGGCCGGCTGCACCGCTTCGCTTAACAGCCGGTAAGACAATCGTTTTTCCTCAGCGTTTTTGATAGGCGACAAAATCACAAAATCAGTAATGCTGTACGGAACGGATAATCGTCGCAGCTCGGCGGCAGTCTCTTCTTTTGTCCCGGCAATCACACCCGTCTTTTGTGTAATCAGCTTGTATGGCTGCGTGACTTGTTCAAGAAACGCTTCCGCTTGTTCCCGGGAACCGACATTCACCTTTTTGCCGTCTTCGAGAATGATTTTGACCGACTCACGCGATACCACGTGTTTTTCCGCTTCTGCTTTTGTATGCGCGGTAAAGACCATCGGCGCAAGGTGAAATTCCGCCTTAGACCCTTTCGGCAGATGCTCGTCAAAGGCGTGGCGCGCTTTTTCTAACGCAGCCTCTTCACCGTTTATGAAATAGGCGAAAACGAAGGAAATGCCGAGTTTGGCCGCGGATATCGCGCTTTCCGCGCTGCCGCCGAGCAAAAAGAGGTCAGGCGCATACTCAGTATGCGGCGCCGGCCGCAATGACGCGTAGCGGTGCGAGTCCGGAAAATCATTTCGGATGAAATGAGTCAGCTCCTCAAGCTTTTCTTCAAATAAACGGGCGGGCTGGATAAGCTCCCGCTGCAGCGCATCGGTTGACAGCTGAAATCCGCCGGGCGCTTTGCCGACACCAAGCGCCACACGGCCGGGAGCAAGAGCGGACAGAACCCGGAACTGCTCTGCCACTTTATAAGGACTGTAATGCTGCAGCATCACCCCGCCGGACGCGAGACGGATTTTTTTCGTGCTTGCGGCAAGATACCCCAGAACAATTTCCGGCGCTGATCCCGCTATCTCTTCATTGTTATGATGCTCCGCCGCCCAGAAACGGTCATATCCGTATTGTTCGGCCTCCTGAGCCAATCTCACCGTTTGCCGCAAGGCTTCTTCTGCGGTTTGGTTTTCCGCGGTGACACTTTGGTCTAAAATGCTTAAACGAATCATACGACAGGCTCCTTTATGCGCTCTTTTATGTCATAACCGTAATTAGGCAGCACGCGGCGGAGGAACTTCTTCGTTCTTTCTTTTTTCGTCTTGTAAAAGACTTCCTCAGGCGTTCCTTGTTCCACGATTGCTCCTTCATCCATAAACACAATTCGGTCGGACACTTTTCTGGCGAATTCCATTTCATGTGTGACAATGATCATGGTGGCGCCGGTCCGCACAATGTTAAGCATCACCTCGAGCACCTCGCCGACAAGCTCCGGATCAAGGGCTGCGGTCGGTTCATCAAACAGCATCACATCAGGATGAATGGCAAGCGCCCTGGCAATTCCGACCCGCTGCTTTTGGCCTCCCGACAGCTGATTCGGATAGGCGTGCAATTTATCCTGAAGCCCCACCTTGGCCAGTTCCCGCTCGGCAATGGCGTACGCATCTGTTTTTTTCATTTTCCTTGCGACCGTCAGGCCTTCCATAACATTTTGAATCGCCGTTTTATGCGAAAACAAATGATATTGCTGAAAAACCATCGCCGTCTGTTTCCTCAGTCTGAGAATGTCTTTTTTGGCAGGCTTTTTGCAGTTAATGACTTCACCGTGCAGCGAAATGGCGCCCTCATCCGGCCGCTCAAGTAAATTAAGGCAGCGCAGAAACGTGGTTTTCCCGGAACCGCTCGGGCCGATGATGGTCACGACTTCTCCTTTCCGGACACTTAAATTGATCCCCTTTAGCACGTGATGACTGCCAAAATGTTTCTGAATGTTTCGGATTTCGATCATAATGCGCCTCCTTGATATCTGGCCGCCCTTTTTTCCGCCAGACTGTTTACAGCTTCGAGAATCAGCGTTAATCCCCAATAAATCACGGCAGCCCCGATAAATGCTTCCAGAAATGCATAGTTATCGGATGCCGCAATCGTCGCCGTTCCTGTAATTTCAGGCACCGCAACAATTGCCGCGATGGAAGTGGTATGCAAAAAGCCGATGCCTATGTTGGTGAAGTTCGGCAGCGATATCATGAACGCCTGCGGCAGAACCACGCGCCGAATCATCTGGCCCCGCGTCAAGCCGATTGAATATGCCGCCTCCGCCTGCCCCGTATCGACGGCCATGATCCCGGAACGGAGAATTTCCGTCATATAAGCGCCTGCCGTTAATGACAGTGCCATGATGACAAACACGGCGACCGGAATCTGATTGGCCGACCAGCCGAGATGAAACGCGCGGCTGAATTGATCGGCAATCAGCGGAACCCCTAAATAAATCAGCATAATATGGAGAATCGCCGGGGTGCTGCGAAAAAAAGACACGTAAAACGCTGAGCAGGCCAGCAGCCATTTGATGCGGAATATCCGCACCGTGATATTGCCGAGAGCTATGAAAAATCCGGCAATAATCGGAATGACCGTCATCGCCAATGTAAGCGGAACGGTTTTCATCATTTGTTTGATCGCAGTGCCGATAAATGGAATGTCCAGCTCCACTGTTCTCCCTCCTTTTCAGCCGTGCGCGCTCATGTCAAAAACCGTCACAAGGCGCGTCTCATCTTTCTTGATTCGTTTTTCGGCCCATCTGAAGACACATTCAAATAAAAGGGCGGCCGCATAATACAGAACAGAAAGCGAGATATACACTTCTAAAGAATGATTGCTCGATGTAATCAAGGTCTGTCCTCTGCCCGACATATCCATCACCCCGATCGAAAAAGCGAGTGATGTATCTTTTAAGAAACCGATCACCATATTTCCGATGTTGGGAAAGGCCTGCACAAGCGCCTGCGGCAGAATGATGCGCCGGAATGTCTGCCCCCCGTTCAGCCCGATGCTGAAAGCCGCCTCCGCCTGCCCGCGGTCGACGCTGTTCACACCTCCCCTGATGATTTCGGCCGCTCTTGCCGCGCTGCTCAGCGCGTACGTGGCGATGGCCGCATACAAAGGGTCCATTTTGGAGGTATCAATCCCGGCGAGCGCCGTGAGCGCCGGAATACCGTAAAATACAATGAACAGCTGCACCATGATGGGCGTTCCTCTGAAAAAAGAGATATACAGCTTCGCAAACTGATTCAAAACGGGAATACGATAGATGCGGAGCAGCGCCAAAAGCAGCCCCAATAGAAAGCCGAACAGCAAAGACACCGCCAATATATACAGCGTGACGGGCAAATACCCGAGCAATGTCGGCACAAAGGACGCGATCATACTGATATCAAACGCTTTTTCCATTGCCGATCCCTCTCTTTTTCACTTAATATTGCTCCTTTGAATAATCAGCGCCGAGCCACTTTTCACTCAGCTTTTTAAGCGTGCCGTCATCAATGATTTCCTGCAGGGCTTTATCAATGTCATCGCTCAGCGTTTGTTCATTTTTGTTAAACATAAAGAACACTTTGGCATTTGACAGCACCCCGCCGACCGTTTTTTCTTTGATCGCGCTCGTTTTGTTTTGGAAATCGACGGCAAACGGCGTAGAAATCGTCGCATCGGCGCGGCCGGATTTCAGCTGATTTGCCGCATCGTTGGAGCCTTGGCCGGCATAAGCGATTTCAAACGGACTGCCGTGTTTTTTATTCCATTTTTTCAGCACAAGCGCGCCGTTTGACGTCGGACTTGTAATGACCCGCTTTCCTTTCAAGTCATCAATGCCGTGAATGTTCCCGTTTTCTTGAAGCACCGTGATTTTCAGCGGGAAGTTGTTATACGCGACTTGATTGAACAGAAATTTTTTCTCCCGTTCGGCGCTTTTCTCCATTTGATGGGCTACGATATCGACTTTATGCTGGCCGAGGCTGACAAGCAGGTTGGAGAAATCCATCGTTTTAAAAGTGAAACGATAGTCCGGCAGGCGCCTGTCAAGCTCTTTCACCAGCTCAACGTCGTAGCCCGTCAATTTGCCTTTATCATCAATAAAGCAAATATTCGGAAATTGAGTTCCCGTGCCGACCGTGATTTTCTTCACGTTTTTCTGATTGCCTGATGCCGCCTCCCCGCCCGCGCCGCAGGCTGATAACGCCGCCGTTGCGGCAATTGTTAATGACATGACCGCCAATCTTATTTTCATGTGATCGCCCCGTTTTCTGCTTCAATTATTTCGTGAAACTTGATTTTGAATAATCCGCGCCGAGCCATTTTTCACTCAGTCTTTTCAATGTGCCGTCCTTCTCAAGCTTTTGAATCGCCCGATCCGTATCGTCGGCCAGGGTTTGGCTGTTTTTATTGAACATAAAATACACCTCGGTATCCAGCAGCACATCACCGACCGTTTTTTGTTTGAACGCGTGCGTCTTATTTTGAAAATCGACGGCAAACGGCGTGGATACGGTGGCGTCAGCGCGTCCTGTCTCCATTTGGTTTGCTGTATCACTGCTGCCCTGCCCGGCGTATTTCAAATGTATCGGGCTGCCGTGGGTTTTGTTGTATGCCGTCATATAATCCGCCGCGTTTGACGTCGCGCCGACGATGACGGTTTTCCCTTTTAAATCCCGGAGCGTGTGTATCGCGTCATTATCCGCCTTCACCGTGATGTACATCGGCGAGTAGTTATACGGGATTTTGTGATACAAAAAGCGTTTCTCCCGTTCCTTATTTTTCGCCATATTGTGCGCGATCACGTCAATTTTCCGGTTTCCGAGACTTGTAAGCAGATTCGAAAAATCCATCGTCTTAAAGACAAATTTGTATTGCGGCAGCTGTTTATCAATGGCTTTCATCACTTCAATGTCATAGCCGGTCAGCTCGCCTTTTTCATCCATAAAAGCAATGTTCGGAAAATCAGTTCCCGTGCCGACAATGACGGTCTGCACGCCGCTCCCCGCTTTTGTGCTTTCTCCTTGCCCGCACCCGGCCAGCACACCGAGCAGCAGAAGCAGACAGCCGGCTCTGATCCGTTTTTTTATCATTGCGCCCAGCTCGGTGTGCCTAACAGCGACGCGTCAAACCGCTCCGGTATGAGCACCTTTCTCATCATGACTCCGATGTCTCCGTCTTTCTCCTGCTCAAAATACACTTCATACCCCCTCCGTCTGTACATATCTACAAGCCAGGGATGCTTGCGCGCCGAAGTGCCGAGCGTGATGGCCGGGGCCTTCAGCGTATCCCGCAGCACGTGTTCCTCCACATAAGTCAAAAGTTTGCTGCCGATGCCCTGCCCCTTCAGCTCAGGAAGCGTCGCAAACCACCAGACGAACGGATATTTTGACGGAGGCGTGTCACTCTCCCACGGAAAACGGATCGTAATTGTTGATAGAAGCCGTCCGTCCCGTTCGAGCACGACGGCTGAATGATTTTCAATATTTTCTGTTACCATATCGATGTCGGCCCGCGCCGACGGCCAGTCAATCTCCAAATTGCGGATCGGCTGAAACGCGCTGTACAGCAGCTCTAAAAACTCCGGCGCATCCTTTTTCTCAGCCAATCGAAATATGTCTTCACTCATTCCGGTCACTCTCCCCGCAAAAATATATAATTCCAATTTGTTTACTAAGCTTTGATTGTTTATACTATAAAGCAAACTGATTTATTTGACTAATCAAAAAAAGTAAAGGAAAGGTTCAAGAAAATTAATGAACAGCCGGGAGGGGATTTCGTTGGAATTACGCACCATTAAGACGTTCCATACGATCGTACAGTCAGGCAGCTTTTATAAAGCCGCCGAAATTCTGAACTACTCACAGCCGACGATTTCAATGCGGATTAAACAGCTGGAACAGGATGTAGGCGCGCAGCTGTTTGAACGGGGAAAGAAGCTGAAGCTGACAAGGGCGGGGCGGCTGTTTCATGAGCGGGCCGGGCAGCTTCTCGCGCAATACGAGGTGCTTGACCATACTCTGGCCGACATCAGACAGGGGCAGGCCGGCCTTATTCACATCGGCATATCCGAACCGACGGCAAGCCTGATCTTCCCTGCCGTACTGCGGGGGTTTTTAGATGATTATCCTGACATGTCGGTCAATGTCAGCGTGGATGATGCCAATACATGCAGCCGCAAACTGCTGGAGGGCGCCATTGATTTTGCCGTATGCGGCGAGCCGGAGCTGATTCTGGAGAATTATTTCGATCCGTTTTTCCATGACTCGCTCAATGTCATCGTGTCCGACAGACATCCCCTTGCCGCCAAAGCAAGCATCAATCTCGAAGACTTAGAAAATGAATGCCTGATTTTTACGCCCGCCAATTGCCCGATCCGGATTCAAATTGAACAGCACCTGCAGCGGTCCATCGGCAGCCGCTATCGAAAAATGGAGCTGACCAGCAGCATGGCTCACCAATACTATGTCAGGGAAAATATCGGCGTCTCAATCTTTACGGCGACGGCGCACTCAGAGCCGATCGAGGGCACGAAGGTCATTCCGATCCATAACTTAACAATTTCACCGCCGGTCGGGCTGTTGACAAACCAAAAAGAAGAGCATTTTGACTGCGCCACAAAAGATTTAATCAGCAGGATCATCGGCCGGTTTTCAGCGTGATCCGCATTACAAAAACCCCCGCCACTTTGCGGGGGTTTTTGTATATTCATCTTATATAATGCTCCGCACCAAGCCGCCGTCGATCCGCAATGCAGATCCGTTAATGGCAGACGACAGCGGGCTGCTTAAAAAGGCGACAAAGTGGGCGATTTCTTCCGGACGGATCAATCGCTGAATGATCGACGTCGGACGATTCTCCTTCATAAATCGTCTCTCCGCCTCCGCCGCGGTCAGGTTTTCACCGGGATAAAGCGACTCGAGCATTGTTTCGACGCCCTCTGTTTTCGTGGAGCCGGGCATGACCGTATTCACCGTCACATTCGTCCCTTCCGTGAGCTCGGCCAGACTGCGTGACAGCGACAGCTGCGTCGTTTTCGTGGCGCTGTAGTGTGCCATTTCCTGAGAAGGCATGACGGCCGCTTCACTCGCGATAAAAATCACCCGCCCTTCCTTCCGTTCAATCATCCGCTTTGCATACCGGCGTGTCAGCCTCACGCCGCTCATGATATTCACCTCGAAAAACCGGAGCCACTCTTCGTCAGGAATATCAAAGTATTCCGCAGGTTCAAAGATTCCTAAATTGTTGACGAGAATATCCACATCAGGGTACTGCTGAAAAATCGCGCCGCATCCTTCCGCCGTGCCTAAATCAAATGCGGCCGGATAGAGACGGGCATCCGGCGTCTGTTTCTCTAGTTCCCGGATCGTTTCGTTCACCTTTTCTTCACGGCGTCCGTTAATGATCACAGCCGCACCTTCTGCAATCAGCGAAGCCGCAATCGCCTTCCCGATGCCTGACGTAGATCCCGTCACAAGCGCCGTCTTTCCTTTCAACTGCAAATCCATCATCCATTCCTCCCTATCGCAAGTCTCTTCTTATATATGGACAGAAATCGAAAGCCTGAAACCTTCCGTCCCTATTATCGGATAGAAAAATAGATGAGGGGAAGTACGCACTTTTTAGTGCCTGTCCGTTGTCCCGGCTGACGGCTGATCGATTTGAATGAAAAATTCACCATCTAATTCTGCCTGAGCCTTTTTTAATATCCTTAATACATTATCAGCATCCGAACCCAATTCCTTCTGACTGATCTCAAAATTCTTCCACACCAAAGTCAGCGGAAGTTCGATCCAGCCTGTCAGACAATCCCATAAGGCATTCAGATTTTCACCATAAAAGTCCGGGAAATCTAATTGATCTTTTAAGATTCGGTGTAAAGCTTCTGTGCTTGTAACATCTTTTCCGTCTATGATGACGATTTCCATTTACATTCACTCCTTGATTTTTCGGCATGAAAAAAACCGCAGTGCGTCATGTGACAGCACTGCGGTTCCTCTGTTATGTATGGAGACGGTGGGAGTCGAACCCACGTCCAGAAACATCGATTACTTAAGCGTCTACGAGCGTAGCCTGCATATTTCGTGTTTCACTCGTCTTCGTGCCTGCGGGCGGGCCTTCCGAGAGCTAGTCTGTCAGTCTCTTCTTACGTTCTCAGACGGGAACGCAAGCGTAGCCTACTTGGATGTGCTCTTCACGGACACATAGGCAATGTCAGGAAGAGCTCGCTGCGTTTATTAGGCAGCTAGTGCTAAGTTTTGGTTAAAACTTTTAGTTTTGCCAGTTATATTTAGGTGCGTGTTAACGAGATCGCCTCTCGGCTCGCAGCTCAAGCTCGATCCATCCCTGTCGAATCCGTAACGTCCCCTTGTTAAGGGTATACGGGAGATCTATCAAGCTCTTGCTCAACTGGCTGTACTGTTATTATACCATGATCACAGGCAAATTCAATTGGGAATGTCTTCAATAAACAGCCTGTGAATCTGATGTGTGAACAGTATAGCATACGGCAGTTATCACATCAAGGCTCAGGCATCAGAAGCCTTTTTGTCTGTCTCTGAACGCTCTTTCGATTTCTCTTTTGGCGTCTTTTCGTTTTAAATCTTCGCGTTTATCGTATGTTTTCTTCCCTTTTCCGAGGCCGATTAACACTTTGGCGAAGCCGTTTTTCAAATACAGCTTCAGCGGCACGAGGGAATAGCCTTTCTCTTTCGTCAGGCCGATCAGCTTATTGATTTCTTTCCTGTGCATCAAAAGCTTTCTCGTCCGGAGCGGGTCGTGGTTATAGCGGTTTCCCTGCTCGTACGGGCTGATGTGCATATTGTGGAGGAACACTTCGCCTCGCTCGATTTTCGCAAAGGAATCCTTCATGTTTACGCGGCCGGCGCGGATGGACTTAATCTCCGTTCCCTGCAGCACGATGCCTGTTTCATAGGTTTCTTCTATAAAGTAATCATGGTTTGCTTTTTTGTTTTGCGATAGTACTTTGCCTGATCCTTTTGGCATGCCTTATCCTCCTCTCTCCGCAAAAACCGTTCATGTGTGCGATGCGCTTTATTTTAGCAAATGGAGCGTTCCGCGACAATGAAAATGCGGCTTGCGAAAGAAAGCAAACAGAGCATTTTGCCCCATTTGCTTTTCGCATTTACTTCTTCTTTTTGCGTTTTTGTTTCGGCGCGTTTTGGAAACCGCGTTTTTTCTTTTTCTTCTTCGGTTTTGTAAACCATTCCCCTTTTTCCTCCGATTTCGGCGGTGAAGCCGGGGTATTGCTGTTTAACACACGTTTCCGCGCCGGTCTGCCGCGTTTTCTGCGGTCGCCTGTCGTTTCTCTCGGACGGCGGGTGCCTTTCATGCCGACAATTTCAAAGTCGATGTTTCTCTCATCTTTATTGACGTCGACGACTTTGACCGTGATTTCATCTCCGATCCGGTAAACGTTGCCCGTGCGTTCGCCGATCATGGCGAAATGCTGCTCGTCAAAACGGTAATAATCATCCGTCATAAAGCTGACGTGCACAAGACCTTCAATCGTATTCGGCAGCTCGACAAACATTCCGAAATTCGTGACGGAACTGATCATGCCGTCAAATTCCTCGCCGATTTTATCAAGCATATATTCCGCTTTTTTCAGATCGTCCGTTTCCCGCTCTGCATCAACGGCGCGCCGTTCCATCGTTGACGTATGGTCAGCGATTTCCGGAAGGCGTTCGGCCCACTTTTCTTGAGTCGCTTCGTCCGATTGTCCGTTGATCAAATACGTTCTGATCAGCCTGTGAACGATTAAGTCAGGATAGCGGCGGATCGGCGATGTGAAGTGCGTATAAAATTCAGTCGCCAGCCCGAAATGGCCCAAGCTGTGCGGGTCGTATTTCGCCTGCTTCATGGAACGGAGCATGACGGTTGAAATCACCGTTTCTTCCGGACGGTCCCGCACTTCATCAAGAATGCTTTGCAGCGCGCGCGGATGAATGTCTCCGGCTTTTCCTTTAACGATATAACCGAATGTCGTGACGAACTCCAAGAACTTTTGCAGTTTTTCGGCGTTCGGCTCTTCGTGAATCCGGTAAATAAACGGCACGTTCATCCAATGGAAGTGCTCGGCCACCGTTTCGTTTGCGACAAGCATGAATTCTTCAATCAGCTTTTCCGCTACTGAGCGCTCTCTGATGACGACGTCTTTAACGGCGCCTTCCTCATCGACGAGCACTTTCGCCTCTTTGAAATCAAAATCCACGGCGCCGCGGTCCATCCGTTTCGCTCGGAGAATTTCGGCCAGACGTTCCATGTCTTTAAACATCGGGACGAGCGGCTCATATCTTTCTTTCAGCTCGGCGTCGTCTTCTGTGAGGATCCGGTTGACATCTGAATAGGTCATTCTTTCCGTCGTTTTAATGACGCTTTGGAAGATCTCGTGCTCTGTTACCTGCCCCTGCTGGTTGATTGTCATTTCGCAGGAAAGCGTCAGCCGGTCGACCTTCGGATTTAAAGAACAGATTCCGTTAGACAGTCTGTGCGGAATCATCGGAATGACCCGGTCAACCAAGTACACGCTTGTCCCTCTTTCCAGCGCTTCTTTGTCAATCGGGGAATTCTCCGTGACGTAATGGCTGACGTCCGCAATATGGACGCCGAGCTTGTAGCTGCCGTTATCAAGCTTTGTCACGGTGACGGCGTCATCCAGATCCTTCGCATCCGCACCGTCAATGGTGACAATGACCTGATCGCGGAGATCACGGCGGTCTTTGATGTCTTTTTCATCGATGGTATCCGGCGTACTTGTTGCCTGCTCCATCGCTTCAGCCGGAAAATCTCCCGGCAGGCCGTGCTTATGGATGATTGATAAAATATCGATGCCCGGATCATTTTTATGGCCGAGTATTTCAACGATTTCTCCTTCGGCGTTCATTCTGCCTTCAGGGTAGCTTGTCAGTTTGACGACGACTTTATGGCCTTCCGCAGCGCCGTTATTGGCATGTTTCGGAATAAAAATATCACTCGTGATTTTCTTATCATCCGGGATGACAAAACCGAAGCTTTTCGTTTCTGTGTATGTGCCCACGACGCGGTCGATGCTTCTTTCCAAGATGCGGATGACCGTGCCTTCCTGTCTCGATCCGCTTGACTGGGAATTGAGCCGAACCATGACGATATCGCCGTTCATGGCCGTATTCAGCTCATTCGGCGGAATAAACACATCGCTTAAAGAGGTATCCTCCGGCAATAGAAACGCGAATCCCTTTGCATGCGCGGAAATTTTTCCTTTTACTAAATTCATTTTTTCCGGAAGCCCGTAGCGGTTGCTTCTGGTGCGGACGATCTGTCCCGTCTCCTCGAGCGCCACCAGCGCTTTTACCAGCTCTTTAAATTCATCTGCTTCCGTGATGTTCAGCATCTCCTCGAGTTCCTGAACGGTAAGGGGCTTGTACGCCTCTTCCTTCATAAACGCGAGAAGACGGTCCATAAACGCTTCTTTTTCCATTATTCGACCTCCTGTTTGTTACCAATCGAGTTTCTCTAAAAATTCGTACACATCCTGATGAACGAGGTCCCGTTCTTTATCGAGCGTAATGACATGACCTGATTCTTCATACCATTTCAGCTGTTTGTCGTCCGTTTCCACCTCGTTGTAAATGATGTTCGCACTTTCTGTATTAATCATATGGTCATGCCGTGCCTGAACCACAAATGTCGGGGAATAGATCATGTCGACGTTTTTGCGCACATCGGCAATCAGCTCCTGAAGCGATTTGAGCGTATTCATCGGTGTTTTTTCAAACTCCTTCATTTCCTTTTCAATCTGCTCCGGCTGTTTTCCTTCGAATTTTTTATAATTGCGCGCGTAGGAGAGAACTCCTTCGTACATAACCTCTTCACTTTTAATGTGCATCGGCGCACACATAGGAACAATTCCCTTTATGGGTACAGTGTAACCCAATTTCAATGAAAAAACCCCGCCAAGCGACAGTCCGCAGGCCGCAATGTTTTCATAGCCTTCAGACCGTAAATATTCATAACCGTCCATGACGTCTTTCCACCAATCTTCAGGCCCTGTATGTACCAGCTCTTCCGGCGGAACGCCGTGCCCTTTATATTGAGGCGCGTGACAAGTGTAGCCGCGCTCATTCAAGTAGCGGCCGAGCATTCTGACGTCTGCCGTATTTCCCGTAAATCCGTGCAGCAGAAGCACCGCTTTGTCTCCGCCTTTAAATGTAAATGGTTTTGGTGTCACAATTTTCATGCTCATAACCCCTTTTTTGCACATTCAATTTAGTTTTCCACAGTTTTGCGAGAAACAAACGCCGTCTCTCAACAAGAAAAAGGCCTGATATTAAATCAGACCTTATACAAACATTGCCTTATACGATATACGCCAGCGAAATCGTCAACACGAAAAACAAGACTGCCAGCACAACGGTTGTGCGGTGAAGAATCAGATCAAGGCCCCTTGCTTTCTGTTTTCCGAAAAGCTGCTCCGCCCCGCCTGAAATTGCACCCGATAAACCGGCGCTTTTGCTGGTTTGAAGCAATACGACAATAATAAGTGCAATACTGACGATGACCAATAAGGTAATCAATAATGTGTGCATCCCATACACCTCCAGACTGACTGGCCTACATTGCTTCTATTTTACATGAAAAACAAAGGCATGTCACGCCGTATCGGTGCACATCATGTCAGAAAAACGGAAATGCGTTTGAATCTTCCATCATCATTGACTTTTGTCAACAAAGTCGTAGTAAAAAAGATCTTCAAATTTCATGTCAAAGTAATAGAGCATTTTTCCGATGACCAGCTGGCCCGGCCTCCGCTCTCCATTCAGTACACGGCTCAGTGTGGCGGGAGATATTCCGATCTCCAGGGCGAGCTGGTTTAACGAGTAGTCATTATTGACCATATACTGCAGCACATAATCTCTTCTGATCTGTATCTTTTCGACCACTTTCTTCACCTTCCGTTCTGTCAAATACTTTCTTTCTTATACATAAGATACGGCTTTTGTTAACTTTTGTCAATACTTTTCCAGCCTGGCTATTCCCTTTAGTCAATAAACATACTAGAATATAAATAGACCGCGGGAGGGGGAGAGACTGTGGAAAGCTTCGGGAAACAATTGCGGACATTGCGGGAAAAAAGGCATCTGACAGTGAACCAGCTGGCAACGTATTCAGGCGTCAGCGCCGCGGGAATCTCGCGGATTGAAAACGGCAAACGCGGGGTGCCGAAACCTGCAACCATTAAAAAGCTCGCAGATGCGTTAAAAATCCCGTATGAGGAACTGATGCAGACGGCGGGATACATAGAGACCGTTCAGGAAACGAGAGCCCCATACGACACGGGCTGCACCTTGCTGGAAAAAGCCGAAACGTATGAGCTGCATGATTTATCCCTATTGGAGCGGGAGAACTGGCGGCACCTGTCGAAAGAAGACTTGGTTCTGCTTGATAAATACTTTGCGTTCTTATCGGCTGAAGCCAAAAAAAGAACAAATGAAGACTCATGACTTTGCACATGTGAGGCGATCTTATTGAACACATTCGGAAAGCAATTAAGAGAGCTGCGCCGCGCCCGGAAGCTTACCGTCAATCAGCTTGCCGTCTATTCCGGCGTCAGCTCGGCGACCATTTCCAGAATTGAAAACGGGCACCGCGGCATTCCTAAACCCGCGACCATCCGAAAATTGGCGGACACATTAAAAATTCCGTACGAGGAGTTAATGGCGCGGGCCGGACACATCAAGGCATTTCAGGAAGAAATCCGCGAAACCTCCGAAAGCTATCAATCCATCTGCGCCATCTATCAGACCGCCGTTGACAGAGGCGCGGAGCATCTGCCGCTGTTTGACAGCAAAAAGTGGCAGCACTTCACAAAAGAAGATATTGAAAGCGTCAGCAAATACTTTGATTTTATCGCGGCTGAAGCGAAAAAGCGCTCCCCGGATTTCTCATCCTCTTTTTGATCCTCTCCTCAACTTAACAAGCGCCAGACGTACGTTCCCTCCGATTTTGCGGTATAATAGCAGAAGACGAGGTGAAAAAGCATGAACCAATCAGAAATGTGCCCCAGATTCGAAAAAGCGGTCGACATCCTAAGTAAACGCTGGGTGGCTCTAATCGTCTTTCAGTTATTGAACGGACAGCAGCGATTTAGCGAAATTGAAGCGGCGCTTCCGAATTTAAGCGGAAGAGTCTTGTCAGAACGTCTGAAAGAACTTGAAACAGAAGGTGTCATCAAACGGGATGTTATCCCCGAAACGCCTGTCCGCATTGAGTATTCTTTAACGGAAAAAGGCTGCGCATTAGCCCCTATTTTAGAGGAAATTTCCAAGTGGTCTTCAACATGGATTGATCTTTCCTGATAAACTCTTTTCCGCATAAGCGGCTGATCTTTCAAACGGACAGCCGTTTTTATTTTTGCTTTTCTTAAACAGAAAAACAAGCCCTCAGGCGTGCAGGGCTTGTTTTTGTCTGACGCCTTCCAGCGGAATTCGAATCTCCGCCCGGGCTCCTCCAGACTCCTGATTTTGAAGTATTAATTCGCCGTGGTGAAGATGTACGACATGATGGGCGAATGTAAGCCCCATGCCGTGATGCCCCGCCGAATGTCTGCTTTTATCTTCCGTGTAAAAAAGCTGTGTCGCTCTTTTCAGCGCTTCCGGCGAGAACCCGCTTCCGCTGTCGGATACGGCGAGATGGAGGGCGGAATCGGTGCACAGGACGTCCACACGGATTTCCCCTCCTTCTGGCGTATAGTCGACGGCATTTGCCGCGATATTCATGACCGCCCTGTGGAGCAGCTCATGATCGATCGGCGCTTCTATTCGGTCAATTCCCCGTTCGCTGAGGACGAGATCAATCTGTTTCGGCCCCGCAAGCGCCGCCGCGTCACGATATATGTTTTGAATCCACTCTTTGAGGTCGGTATATTCCACATGAACGGCAACTGCCTCCTCCGCTTTAGAAAGCTGGATCAGCTGTCCGACATAATGCTCGATTTTGTTTCCGGCATCCAGAATATACTGCGCATATTCCGCCTGCTCCTCATCAGGTTCTGTTAACTGAAGCAGTTCGGCATTTCCTTTAATGATCGTTGCCGGAATTTTAATATCATGCGCAAGCGCGCCGATTTGTTCTTTCTTTATCCGCTCCGCCTCCCATTGCGCCGCCAGAGATGCCTGAAGCGCGTCTTTCATTTTCAGCAGAGAGTCAATGACATCGTCAAATTCTTTTATACGCGACCTTTTTGGATTGATATTTAAATTCTGTTTTTGAATGCTTGCCGTAATGGAGCTGAGTGTGCTGAAATGCCGTCTCAGCTGATTGGCGAAACGCGTCGTCACAATAAAAACGGTCAAAAGAAGCAAAGTGATCAGAATCGTAAGACCCGTCCATTCATAATTCGGCAGATAGCGCCTTAACAGCGGCGACTGAAATTCCGACCTGAGTGAATATTGGAGAACGCCGTATTCATCTTTCCGATTTATCACCATGAATCCTTTTTGAGCATAATTAAAATACGGCTGATGCTGAATCTTTTTTCTCGCGTTGGCCGCATCTTGTTCCGTCATCGTTCCTTTTGTCATCCGCTTTGTTTTTTTATCAAAAACGGCGTATGTCATACCTGCGGGGATCATGTCTTCTGTTATCTTTTCCGCTGATTTCAGGCGGGGTTTGATCTGTTCCGCCTCATGCTCGCTGTAGTTTGCGGGCAGGATCGCTCCGGCATTCATAGCAATGGCATTTAAGGCGACACATAATGCCGCCACCCCCATCGTGCTCAGACACAGTGTGATCGTAAATTTGACAAGCTCTTTGCGGATGCTGGATTTTCCTTTTGCTATTCCCATTTGTATCCGACACCCCACACCGTTTTGATCGGATCAGCCCCGTGTTCTTTACATTTTTTCCGGATGGTTCTGATAAACTCCGTAATGGTTGAATAGAGCGCATCGCCGTCCAAGCCGTACACTTCCTCGTAAATCTGCTCCCGTGAGAATGTTCTGTTTTTATGCTGTGCCAGACATTCAACGATTTTATATTCGTTTTTCGTAAGAGGCAGTTTCCGGTCATCAATCCATACTTCTTTATTGTCAAAATCAAACATGAAGCCTGATATCAGCCGTTTCGTCTGATGCTTTTCCCGCCGTTCCCTTCTGACATGCGCGTTTACCCTTGCCATCAATTCCTGTACGCCGAACGGCTTTGTGATGTAATCATCAGCGCCTGTCATGAGGCCTTTCACAATGGATTCTTCGTCAGACTTTGCCGTTAAAAACAGGATCGGGCTGTCCACCAGCGGCCGAATCCGCCGGCAGAGTTCAATCCCGTCCGTTCCGGGCATCATGACATCAAGAAGAATCAAATCATAGCCTTGAAAAAAATCCAATGACTGATCCTCCGCTTTTTCCAGAATCGTTACTGTATGCTGATCACGCTGTAAAATGTTTCTGATCAGAACGAGAATATCTTTTTCATCATCAATTGCTAAAATGTTTGCCACCGGCCGAATCGCTCCTTGCCTTTATTCATATGAACGCCGCCCTTCCCATTTTCTGCACCAATAGAGGCCGGCCAGACATAATATCACTATAGAAAAATATAACATTATTTCTCCGAATCTCATATCGTATCTTACATAAGGGAGGAACTCTTTTTTGACTTTGTCAAAATGCAGCAGTCCTGCAAGGCCCGAAAGCCGCACGCTCCATGCCCACGGGAAAAAACGCCAGATGGTATCGCCAAGTCCCGTATTCATGAGCGCCGCCATTAATAAACCCGCTCCCCCTAAAAGCCCGGACGGTCCCATGCCGTACTTTATGCCGACAAAAAAAGACATCATATAAAGCGGAATACTGCCGGCAATCAGCCACGCCCCTCCTTTTAAAAAGAGAAGATACGGGAGATCATTGATGTGAAGAACAAATTTCATCCCCGCCAAATAAAGACAGACGGCGAGACCTGCCGATAACACATTCAATAGAAGCAGCAGAAGCAGCTTGCCCGCAAAACTGATGATTTTAGAATGCGGAACCGCCAGCATCATCTGAAAATGGCCCGCCTGTTCCTCAATCGAGGCAGACATGCCGCAGACAATACTGATGATGAAAGGGTATAAAACGGCAATCGCGCTGAAAAACACACTGTACAGCATATAAGGCTCCTGAACCCTTCCATACATATACAACAGGAAAAATCCCGCGCATAAAACCGGCGCCGCAGCATGCATCCATATGAGCGGCGTACGCTTCATTTTTAATACATCGGCCCACATATATCGTAAAAGCACGGTCATGACCGGTTTCCCCCTTTTGAAAAAGACACGGCGGAAACAAAACTTATTGCGATAAAAGAAAGAATAGAAAGAATAATAGCCGGAATGATCACGTTTCCGTTTAATAAGCCGCTGTTTGCGGGAAGCGGAATTCCGTTCGGATGGATCCCGAGAATCGGTGACATCAACCGGACTGACCAGCTCCATGGACTCAGCCACCACAATGAGCCTGACGCCGGCACAATGCCTAAAACAAAGGCGGCGATCATATTCACGAGAATGGCTGCCGTAAACCCGAACTGTCTGGCAATCCATAAGCAGAACGGAATTTCCCAAAGCGTAGACAGCCACAAAAGGGAACTTGCTTCAATACCTTTCAGCTGAACCGCAGCAATTGCCGGAAACACAAGGCCAAGAAAAAACATGATGACTAAAAAGACGATTTGCGACAGGAGTGAATACAGCGCGATCAAGCTTATTTTTGAGAACCATATGCTCTTCAAGTCAGCCGGCAGTGAGTACACCGCACGGTCATTCGCTGATTTTTTCTCTTTTTTAACAGATAAACCGCACATTAGAGCAATCATGAGCGGCATGAAAATAACCGCCCACCAATTGAACGTGCCCGTCATAAAATAAGCCGTATTCAGCAGAAAAGAAAAAGCCGTGTTTAGAAGCGGAATCAGAATGATCAGCTTTCTGATAAATGTTCTTTTAGATGTAAGGTGTTCCGCCTGCATGTACTGAATCATTTCCCAGTCCCCGCTTTCTCCCGTGTCGATTTGACAACCTCCAGAAACAGCCGCTCCAGATCGTCTTCCCGGCTGATTTCTCCCTGATATCCTAAAACGCCGTCACTGATGATTCCGATATGGTCTGCGATCTGCTCGACTTCTGATAACAGGTGGCTTGATAAAATAACCGTTATTCCCTGTCCGGGCAGGGAGCGGATAAATTCCCGCAAATCCTGAATTCCCATCGGGTCCAATCCGTTTGTCGGCTCATCAAGAATTAAAAGCGACGGACGGTTTAATAATGCTAACGCAATGCCGAGACGCTGTTTCATCCCCATGGAAAATTGTCCGGCACGCTTTTTTCCGGTTCCCGTTAATCCCGTGATTTCCAACACTTCCGCAATCCTTGAATCAGGCAGTCCGAGCATCACGCAGCGGACTTTCAGATTTTCAGCAGCTGTCAGGTTGCTGTAAAGCGGCGGCGCTTCAATCAGGGAACCGATGCTTTTCAAATCTTCGCGCTTCCATGTATGTCCGTCGAACAGAACTTCGCCAGATGTTTGCTGCAGCATGCCGGTCAATATTTTAAGTGTCGTTGATTTTCCCGCGCCGTTCGGACCGAGCAGGCCGTAAATACTGTTTCGCTTAACCGATAGAGACACATCAGCCACTGCCTGTTGTCTGCCGAATGATTTTTGCAGCTGTCTCGTTTCTAAGATGTTGCTCATATGATTACCCCTCTGCTTTGTTATTTGATAAGTAAGACTTTACAGCGCAGTTATCAAAATTTAATCAAGAAATCAAAAAAAAGCATCCTTCACGCGGAAGAATGCTTTTTTTCATGAGGCTGAGCGTACGATCAGCTTTCTTTTTTGTTTTTTCACCGGGCTGAGGGCTCGTTCCAGCCACGCCATCAGCAGGTCTGCGGCTACCGCCATCAGCGCGGTCGGGATGGCGCCCGCCAAAATAATGGCGGTTCCGTTTGTCGCGTTCGACCCTCTGACGATCATATCCCCGAGGCCGCCCGCGCCGACGAAAGTTCCGATCGCTGTGATGCCGATGGCAATGACGAGCGCCGTTCGGAGACCCGCCATAATGACGGAAAGCGCAAGCGGCAGCTCCACCATACGAAGGATTTGGTATTTCGTCATGCCCATCGCTTTTCCCGACTCGAGATAAGCGTGCTCGATATTGATAATGCCCGTGTGCGTATTTCTGAGAATCGGCAGCAGTGAATACAAAAACAAAGCCGTGATGACCGTATTGGCGCCGAGTCCCATGACGAGCATCAGGACGGCGAGCATCGCAAGCGCCGGAACGGTTTGAATCACGTTCGCCGCAGCAAACACCCAGCCGGCGAGACGCCCGTGCCTTGCTGTCACAATTCCGGCCGGAATGGCGAAAATGGCGGCGAAAACGACGCCGTACGCCGACATGATAAAGTGCCGCCAGCACTCATACAGAACATAACTGCCGTTTTGAGCATAATACGTAAACAGCTCCTTCATCGTGTCCATCCGCACATCTCCTTTCCGTTATTCAAAGTAATGATGTTTTTCTAAATATTCCTTGGCCACGACGGACGGCTCTTTTAATCGGCCGTCAACTTCGTAATTCATTTTCTGCATCATCTTTGTATCAATCGCGCCGATCATTTTATTGATCACGCCCTCCAGTTCGGGATGCTCTTTTAATACTTGATCCGGAACGACGGGTGAACAGTCATACGGAGGAAAGAACCGCTTATCATCCTTCAGCGTTTTCAGTCCGTAAGCGATGATTCTTCCGTCGGTGGAATAAGCGAGCGCGATATCCATCTTTCTGCTTTTCAGCGCGTCGTAAACAAGGCCGATCTGCATCGGATACGTGCCTTCAAATGACATTCCGTATGTGTTCATAAAATCCTGATATCCGTTGCCTCTCAGCTTCATCCAGTAGTTATCGACGCCGAATTTCAGATGAGACGCTTCTTTTTTGACATCGGATACCGATTCTAAATGGTACTTGCGGGCAAGCTGTCCGGAAACGGTAAAGACGTATGTATTATCAAAGCCGTAAGAATCAAACCATTTCATGTCATATCTGTTTTGAAATTCACGCTGAACGAGCCGCAGCGCTTTGTCCGGGTCTTTTTCCGGCTCCATGCGAAGCGTCCCGGTCAGCGCGTCTCCTGTATAGCGCGTCGCAGCGATATCAATATCACCGTTTATCAAGGATTGCTGCTGTACGGCGTTGGAGCCGAGATTTTTAATAACCGTTGTCTTCAACCCGCTGTGATGTTCGATCATCTGTCCGAGCATGCTCGCGATGATTTCTGATTCGGTCATGCTTTGCGCGCCGATTTTGATGGTATCCTCCGATGCGGCGCTCAATCCCGGGAGCGAGCATCCGCCAAGGAGCAGCATGCCGATACAGGCGATTGCGAGCAGCCGTTTTTTGCATCTATTCCCCATGAGAGACCTCCTCCTTATGAAGCATCCTTTATGCTTTTCAGCCCGTCAGGCGTGACTTTCCGTTCTGTCATCCCCAGCATGTAATCGACGGCTGCCGCAAGCACTGTGACCGGAACGGCGCCTGCGATAATATACTCCGGCTGATAAAGGTTTAAGCCGATAAAAATGTAATCTCCCAGCCCGCCTCCGCCGATAAAGGAGGCGAGCGTCGCCCAGCCGATTAAATAAATCGAAGACGTCCTGATGCCCGCCATGATGACCGGAGCGGCAAGCGGGAGTTCTACAAACCTGATCTGCTCCCATGCCGTCATGCCGATTCCTTTTCCCGATTCCAGAAGATGCCGATTGACGCCGAGAATCCCCGTATACGTGTTTCTGAGAATCGGCAGCATCGAATAGAAAAACAGCGCCGCAACGGCCGGGATCTTTCCTACGCCTAAAAGCGGAATAAAAAACGCAAGAATGGCAAGGCTCGGCAAGGTTTGAATGATGTTGACGATGCCGATGACGGCGCCGGCTCCTCTTTTCATCCTCGTCAGCACGACGCCGAGCGGAACGGCGGCGAGAATGCCCGCCATGACGGCGATTAATGAGATGTACAGATGCTCCCATGTTTTATAAAGCATCTCTCCTCCATTTGCCTGTAAAAATTGCACGGTCTGATTCATATCAATTGAAGCCTCCTCATGACATCACCGCGAGCTGATTCTCTTCTCCCCAGATGGAGTCATAGACGATGTCAACGAGGCTTGCCCTTGTCACGATTCCCGTTAGCCGGCCGGCTTCATCAAGGACCGGCACAAATTTCATGCCTCTTTTTAAAATTTTATGGACGGCGTCGCGGAGCAGAGTGCCGCTTCTGACCGTGTACAGATCCCGGTCAAGCACTTCCGCGACGGTTACCGCTTGTCTTCGTTTGCGGTCAATCATCTCCACATCGACATAACCTTGGAGAACGTTCTTTTCATCAATGACGAGCAGCGAATCCACCCGCTCGGCACGCATCAGCTGAATGGCGGCTGACAGTGTTTTCTCAGGTGTTACCGTCACGGGATCGGGATTCATGATCTGCTCCACCCGTTCAATATCAGGGCTGGATGATTGGATCAGCCGTTCCTTGCCGATAAACTCCTCAACAAATTCATTCGCCGGAAATCTGAGAATCTCATCAGGCGTTCCGGCCTGGACGATTTCTCCCGCTTTCAGAATGACGATTCTGTCCGCAAGCTTGATGGCTTCGTCCATATCATGGGTAACAAATACGATGGTTTTATGTAAGGTTTTTTGCAGTTTTTTAAATTCTTCCTGAAGGGAATCTCTCGTAATCGGGTCAAGCGCCCCGAACGGTTCATCCATTAAGATGAGCGGCGGCTCTGCGGCAAGTGCCCGTAATACACCTATTCGCTGCTGCTGTCCTCCGCTCAGTTCATGAGGGTAACGGTCTAAATATTCAGGCCCCATATCAACGAGCTTTAAAAGCTCCCGCGCCCGTTCCTTCCGTTTTTCGGCAGGATGCTTTAAAAGCTTCGGAACGAGCGTAATGTTCTGCTGAATGGTCATATGCGGAAACAGCCCGATCTGCTGGATGACATAGCCGATGCTTCTTCTGAGTTCCACCGGGTCTTGTTCCATAATGTTTCGGCCTTCTATCAGGATTCTGCCTTCTGTCGGTTCAATTAAGCGGTTGATCATTTTCATCGTCGTCGTTTTGCCGCAGCCGCTCGGCCCGATAAAACAAATAAATTCGCCTTTGGCGATATTCAGGTTGATGCTGTTGACGGCTTTTTTCCCGCCTTTATACATTTTCGAGACATTTTCTAATGTCAGCAAACACTCACACCTCCACGATTAAGTTTATTCAATTCGTTAAATTCAAATTTAACTTTTCAGACAATTGAACGTTTTCCATTATAAATTAAACTTTGTAAATTAAAAAGTTTACAATTTGTCCATATTATATATAAAGGTTGTGTAAGCACTGATTAACCCGTATTGACCGGCAAAGTTCTTCTTATTGCTCCGGATTACTGCCAAATTCTCTCGGAAGAGCATTTCCGCCGGTTTAAAAATGTGGTATATTGACATCGGAATTGCTGACTGAAAGGATTGAAACTGTTGGAGAAAGATCCGTTACACGTAATCGAACAAGCTGAAGATCATTTGATAGAACGAATCGCTGAAAATATGCATACATTCGGAATGCCCGCGACGGTGGGGCGCATTTTAGGCATTATTTATATGAACCGCAAGCCGATGACCTTAACTGAATTATCAGAAGCGACCGGCATGAGCAAGACGAGAATGAGTCAGGCGGTCCGTGAAATGCTTGACGTCAATCTGGCGGAAAAAGTGTTTGAAAAAGGCGTCCGCAAAGATTTATACGACGTCGAGCAGGATTATTACCAAACCTTTATTACGCTGTTTACGGCCACATGGAGCAAGGTCGTCAGCAAAAATAAAATGATGCATAAAAAGCTGAACCGCGAACTGACAGCCGTCCTTGAAAACGGCGTGCCGGAAGAAGCTGAGGAAAAAATCAACGAACTGCTGAAAGAATTAAAGGATTGGCTTGATTACTACAACTGGATCAGCCGTCTGATCGAGTTTTTTGAAAGCGAAGAAATTTTCAAGCATGTGCCGAAGCCATAAGAAAAAAACGCCCTGACCCGCAAGGCGTTTTTTTTCATGCCGCATTCGGCGCTTTGGTTCGTTTTTTCTTTCTCACCGGACTCAGCGCCCGCTCCAGCCATGACATCACAAGATCTGCGATAACGGCCATCAGCGCTGTCGGAATGGCGCCGGCCAAAATAATCGCGGTTCCGTTCGTGGCGTTTGAGCCCCTGACAATAATGTCACCGAGTCCGCCCGCGCCGACAAACGTACCGATTGCCGTAATACCGATCGCGATGACGAGCGCCGTCCGCAGCCCCGCCATGATGACGGAAAGCGCAAGCGGCAGCTCCACCATGCGGAGCACCTGAAATTTGGTCATGCCCATCGCTTTTCCCGATTCAAGATAAGCGTGTTCAATGCTGGCGATTCCCGTGTACGTATTCCGGATGATCGGAAGAAGCGAATATAAAAACAGCGACAATATCACCGTATTGGCGCCGAGCCCCATGACGAGCATCAGCACCGCAAGCATCGCAAGCGCCGGCACGGTCTGAATCACGTTTGTCACCGCGAATACCCAGCCGCTTAATGTTCTGTGCCTGGCAATGAAGATGCCGAGCGGAACCCCGACGATCGCCGCAAATAAAACGCCGTATACCGACATGAGAAAATGGCGGTAAAACTCCTGAAGCACATAGGCGCCGTTTTGAGAATAATAAGTGCCGAGCTGCTGCAGCACTTCCATTTGCCCCACCTCATTTCTTATTCAAAATAATGATGTTTCTCCAAAAATTCTTTAGCGACGACGGACGGTTCTTTCAGCTTGCCGTCCACCTCGTAATTCAATTCCTGCATCGTTTCCGTATCGATTTTGCCGATCAGTTTATTCACAATGCCCTTCAGTTCAGGATGCTGCTTCAGCACACTGTCGGGAATGACCGGCGAACAGTCATACGGCGGGAAAAATTGCTTGTCGTCTTTTAAAATTTTCAGATCGTACGCTTTAATCCGTCCGTCCGTTGAATAAGCGAGGACGGCGTCCATTTTCCCGTTTTTCACGGCATCGTATACAAGTCCGATCTGCATCGGATAGGTTGTGCCGAATTCAAAACCGTACGTGTCGGTAAAGCCTTTATAGCCGTCACCTTTTCTTTTCAGCCACGCATTGTCTACACCGAGCTTAAATTGATCCGCATGCTTCTTAATATCGGACACTTTGTCTAAATGGTCTTTTTCCGCAAGCTCTTTCGTGACGGTAAAAGCGTATGTGTTCTCAAATCCGTAAGAATCAAACCATTTGTAATGGAAGCGTTTCTCAAATTCTTTCTGTACGATGGATAATGCTTTTTTCGGGTCTTTTTCCGCTTCCATGCCGAGGGTGCTCGTTAAATCCGTTCCCGAGTAGCGCGTCGCGGCGATATCGATTTCACCGCCGAGCATCGCTTGCTGCTGGACATAGTTCGATCCGAGGTTTTTAATTAATGCCGTATTCAAGTCTGTATTGTGCTCAATCATCTGTGCGATCATATTGGCGATAATTTCTGATTCCGTCATGCTTTGCGCCCCGATTTTAATCGTATCATCGGAAGCCCCGCTCAGGCCGGGAAGGGAACAGCCGCCTAGAAGCAGAGCAGCTGACAGCGCCAGTGCGCACATCCATCTCTTTTGGTTTTTTTTCAAAACAGCCAACTCCTTATGATACTTCCTTCAGTCCTTTCAGCCCTTTCGGCGTCACCTTCCGTTCCGTCGCCGCTAGCAGATAATCAATGATAATGGCTAAAATGGTGACCGGCACGGCGCCGCCGATAATATATTCAGGCTGATAGAGATTCAGGCCGATAAAAATATAGTCTCCGAGCCCGCCGCCCCCGATAAAGGAAGCAAGCGTCGCCCAGCCGATCAGATAAATGGTGGATGTGCGGATGCCCGCCATGATCACCGGAACCGCAAGCGGCAGTTCCACAAGCCTGATCTGCTCCCAGACCGTCATGCCGATGCCTTTTCCCGATTCCAGCAGATTTTTGTTTACGCCTTGAATGCCGGTATACGTGTTCCTGAGAATCGGCAGCACCGAATAGAAAAACAGCGCGACGATCGCGGGCACCTTTCCCACGCCTAACAGCGGGATAAAAAACGCCAGTATCGCGAGACTCGGCAAGGTCTGCACAATGTTGACGGCGCCGATGACGGCGCCTGCGCCCTTTTTCATTCTCGTCAGCGCCACTCCGAGCGGAACGGCGACGACAATGCCTAATATGACGGCGATGATCGAAATGTATAAATGCTCCCACGTTTTATATAACAGTTCTCCGCCGTTCGTCTGCAAAAACTTAATCATTTCATTCATTGTAAGCGTTCCTCCCCTTGTCAGCCTGTCACCAGCTGGTCTTCCTCGCCCCAGATTGAATCGTAAACGATGTCGACAAGGCTCGCTCTCGTGACAATTCCGACTAAATGCCTTTGTTCATCAACGACGGGTACATATTTCATTCCGCGCTTTAAAATTTTGCGTACGGTATCGCGCAGCAGTGTCCCCTGCTCGACTGTATACAGATCAGAGCGGAGCACGTCGCCGACAAGGCTCGCTTTTTTCCGGTTCTGATCAATGATCTCGACATCCACATACCCTTGCAGCACATTCAGGTCATCAACGACAAGCAGGGAATCGACACGGTGCTCCCGCATCACCTGTATCGCCTGTGAAAGCGTTTTGTCCGCCGTAACGGTGACAGGCTTTTTATTCATCATCTGCTCGACGCGTTCAATATCCGGTCTTGATTGCAATAACCGTTCTTTGCCGATAAATTCTTCGACAAACTCATTAGCCGGATTCCGGAGAATGTCATCAGGAGTGCCGGCCTGAACGATCTCTCCCGCTTTTAAAATGACGATCCGGTCAGCCAGCTTAATGGCTTCATCCATATCGTGGGTTACAAACACAATCGTTTTATTCAATGTTCTTTGCAGTTTTTTGAATTCTTCCTGAAGGGAATCCCGCGTAATCGGGTCAAGCGCTCCGAACGGTTCATCCATGAGAATAAGGGGAGGTTCCGCTGCAAGGGCGCGCAGCACGCCGATTCTCTGCTGCTGTCCCCCGCTCAGCTCGTGAGGATAGCGGTCTAAATATTCCGGGCCCATATCGACGAGCTTCAAAAGCTCCCGCGCCCGTTCCTTCCGCTTTTGTTCCGGCCATTTCAGCAGTTTCGGCACGAGGGAAATGTTCTGCTGAATGGTCATATGAGGGAAAAGTCCGATCTGCTGAATGACGTAGCCGATTTTCCGTCTCAGCTCCACCGGGTCCTGCTCCATAATGTTTTCGCCATCGATAAAAATCTTTCCGGATGACGGCTCAATCAGTCTGTTAATCATTTTCATCGTCGTCGTTTTTCCGCAGCCGCTCGGCCCGATAAAACAAATAAACTCGCCTTTTTCGATATTTAAATCAATGCTGTTGACAGCTTTTTTTCCGCCTTTATAGACTTTTGATACATTTTCTAATCTCAGCAATCCGTGCACCTCCGAAGGGTTCCGTTATTTTTCTGAAAAGTATAATCTTTATTATAAGATGAAATTTGTAAAATAAAAAGTTTACAATGTGTTGAAATTATATACAATATACGTATTTTTTCATGTTATCCCGCTGACAATGCGGATGTTCTTACAATCGCTCCCGATAGCTCGCATATCCTGCCGCATCATCTTTTTCATCAACTGTAAAAAATATGATATATTGTCAGCATGAAAAGCCAGTGAAGGGATGATCAGCCGTGGAAAAAAACGCTCTTGATATCATCGGGCATGCTGAAGAGCATCTCATTGAGAGAATCGCCGAGAATATGCATACATTCGGAATGCCGGCCACACTCGGACGTGTGCTCGGTATTATTTATATGAACCGCAAGCCGATGACGTTAAATGAGCTGTCAGAGGCGACCGGGATGAGCAAAACGAGGATGAGCCAGGTGGTCCGCGAAATGACCGATGTCAATCTGGCTGAAAAAGTGTTTGAAAAAGGCGTTCGGAAAGACCTTTATGACGTCGAGCGTGATTATTACCAGACGTTTATCTCCCTGTTTACGGCAAATTGGACAAAGGCGGTCAGCAAAAACAAAATGCTCTATAAAAAGCTGAACCGCGAACTGACTGAGCTTCTGGAATCGGAAAATCTCAGTCCCGATATTGAAGAAAAAGCCCGTCAGCTTTTGGATGAACTGACGGATTGGCTCCATTATTATGACTGGCTGAGCCGTTTGATAGAATTTTTTGAGAGTGAAGAAGTGTTTCAGCATGTGCCGAAAATAGAAAAAAGCAGCACCCGAAGATAACCGGGCGCTGCTTTTTTAAGTCAGGAAACCAATATCGGGAACATGCCTTTCAGACCGGCGCCGATCATGCCGATCGCCACCACCGCCAAAATCAGCCCCATCAGTCGGGTAATGACGTTCATTTCGGTTTTCCCGAGCTTATTGCTGATGAAAGATGAATAGTGAAAGAAGATGAACGTCATCGCGATGACGGCCGCAATGCCGATAAGCACGCTGATGTAATGGAAGATGCCGCCATGGCCGGCCGACAGACTCATCACCGTCGCGATCGTACCGGGTCCGGCGATAATCGGAATCGACAAAGGCGTCACAGATATATCAGCTTTCTCCTTGCTCTCCCCTTTCTCTTCATGATGGAGAGACTGCACATGAGATTTCTTCGCGTTCAGAAGATTATAAGCGATGCCGAAAATAAAAATGCCGCCCGCGATACGCAAGGCATGAATGTTAATGTCAAACAGTTTAAAGATCAGATGGCCGAAGATTAAAAAAGCCGCCAAGATGATAAACGACAGCACGGAAGCCTTGCGCGCGATCGCTGTCCGTTCTTTCTCCGAGTACCCTTCCGTCAGTGAAAGAAAAATCGGCACGTTTCCGATGGGATTGGAGACTGCAAACAGTGAAATGAAGACATGAATGATGAATGAAAACATGCGTACCTCCTTATGACTTGCCGTTATTGAGTTATGTTTTGTTCTCCGCTGTTTCTTATGCATGGTTTTTACCCCGGGGTCTGCTTTTTATAACCTCAGCCGGACGATCCGGAAACAGAAAAAAACCGTCCTTGTAAGGACGGTTTTTTCTGTTTGTTATCTCCATAAGCCTTTTCCGAATTTCAACAGCCGATAAAGCATTTTCAATTTTTTTAGCATGCGTTAATTTCCTTTTTCACTCTGAATCAATGCGCCGAGAGACATGATATCCATCAGCTTCATTAAAATTCTACCATAATGGGTACTTTTTCTCTATTATCAATTCATAGAGAAAGTGATTTGTATATCTTTAGAAAACTCCGTTACATCCGTCCTATTTTCTTTTATAATGTAAATATTGAACAAAATCCCTATATTACTTGTAAAAGGAGTTTTAGAATGTATTGTTCTCAATGCGGCCATCATACTGATGGCGGAAAGTTTTGTGAAAAGTGCGGGGCGCCCCAGCCCGGGCAGGGAGGCGCAGGCCAAACGCAAGGCCAGGCCGCTCAGGCCGGCGCCGCGGCTAAGCAGGCTTCAAAGCAATTTGCCTTATTCGTGCTTGATGTGTTAAAGAGACCGTATCAAACATGTAAAACGACAGGCGGCGAACAGCTTGTCAGCAGCATCATCAACATGGTGCTTTTCTGCCTGGTGACGCCGATTATGTTTTATATTCTCTTATCAGACGGCTTTCGTGACGTCAGTTTTACCGCGATTGTGATCAAACCGGCGCTTACCTTTGCATTATGCGTTTTTTGCCTGTATCTCTTGATTTTTATCGCTTTGAAGGCCGGCGGCGCCCAGGTGTCATTTAAAGATTCGCTGTCCAGATTCGGGGCATTTTTGATTCCGTTTACAGCTATTTTGCTTCTTGCCCTCATTTTTATGCTGCTTCATACAACCGTTTGCTTCACCATTCTGGCTGTCGGTCTTTTAGGAGCGGCGTTTGCCGTGCCTCCGCTCATGCTGGCGAGCTATCAGCATCAGCTCACGGCTAAGGCGGATATCATTTATTCTGTTATCGTCATCTATTTGATCATTTGCGTAACGTTTCAATTCACGATCAAGCATTATATAAAAGAACTCATGAATTATTTCTTCTTTTAAAAACGGAAACCCCCGCCGCCTGATTGGCGCGGGGGTTTTTTTATTGAATGGATGTTAAATAAATTCTTCCGTCTTTAACAACGCCGCCATACGTCCAATTGTATGTTCTGAGCTTCGGACTGCCGCCGGCTTTCGTAATATAAAACTCCTCGTACGTATGAATCGTCAGATGAGAGCCTTTCTGTGAAAAGCTTTTGACATTCACTTCATTAAATACTTCGGTCGTCCCCTCGCTGTGCAATTTTTTGACCAGTTTCTGCTGATCAGCATACAAAGGGCTCCCCTCTTCTAAATTGCCCGCCATGATGGCAAAATTGTTAAGGCTGACGGCGCTTGATTGATTTGTCAGGTAATCAGTCATAAACGATGTGACTTGCTCGTTTGTCACGCTGCCTGAAGCTGTGTTTCCTTCGGAAGATGCCCATGCTGATGTATAGGTTTTCGGCTGGTCGTTTTTTATTTTTTTTACATTTGTCCCAGAAGAATCTGAGGCAGGGTCAGCTTTTTCGAAAACCCATTTTTTATGTTTTGTATCATATGAGAGTACATAGTGAAAGCTCGGCTCAGCCTCTTCCATATCAGGCTTCGTATTCCCGTCGAAATAAGCAGACTCATGAAGCTCTTTACCCGTAACAGTTACTTGCCAGCGGCCGTTCTCTTGAGAAATCGCAAATGAATCCAGATCAAAGCTTGTCTCTTTATACTGATCCTTCAAAAAGGTGCCGGAACTCTTCATGCCGGATACCACTTCTTTCGTCTGCTCTTTCCAGGCGGAACCAGCCTCGGTCATCTGATCGGTATTTCCGTCTGCCATCGCTTTTGTATACTGTTTCGTTGTTTTGACAATCGTGTCCATGATTGTTTGTTGTGTATCTTGATCCGGGATAAGCGTTAAGTCCACATCAGTACTGTTGATCGGGACATCGGCAGTTTTCATTTTTCCCCAAGGAAAATCAGCCTCCACGGCGGCTGTCATGGAACCGTCAGTTAAGAGCGGACCGTATGTAACGGATGTAAACGGATCTTTATGTACGGACTTGCCGTTTATCAGCAGATCGCCTTTCGCGCTTTTGAAGCTGTCTGCCGGAGTGAATGTCACATCCTCGGCGTCTAACGGCAGGTCAAACTCAACATTCCGGCTGCCGGCTGCCTCTGCCTCTTGCTTTTTGACAACGTCAACCGTCTCATTTTTAAGCTTGGCTTCCGCCGTGTAGACACCCGGTGCATACGGACCGAAGATTTGGGTTTCATCGGCTTTTTTGACCGTACCTGTTTTCTCGCTGTTGATATAAAGATCGGCGCCTTTATAATTGCTGGTGACGCGGAAATAAACCGGATCGACTTTCAGTTCGTAATGGTCAAACAAAAGAAGGGTTTTTCCCTCTTTTTTGACGTATACCGCATCTTTTTCTGATGAATTGCCGCGAAGCGCTGCCAGCAGTTCATCGTGTTTCTTTGCGTATGCAAGGAGCGGTTTGACATTGGTCTCATTCAGCTTCAGTTTTTTGTCTGAAGGAGTGAGCAGGGCTGCGAGCTTTTTCGTGTCCCCGTCATGAACCGCCTGTTCGAATTGATCTGTGAGCCTTTTTTCAGATGTCAGCCAGGCTCCGGTTTTATATGCGGCAATCAATAAGATCAGCGCTGCGGCAATGCCGCCCCACATGAAGAGCGTTTTTTTAGGGATCGGCTTTCTCATTTGTGAAGCAGGTTCAGCCGCTTTTACAGCCGCCTGCCGCTCCAGCCGGCTTCCTTTCCCGATCGGTTTTCCGCATTCTTTACAGAAATGCGCTTCTTCATTGTTCTGCTGGCCGCAATGCTTACAAAAAAACATGACTTTCCTCCTATTCAATCTGCAAAACTTGTATAACTTTTCCTATGTTTCATATTTTATAATAAAGTAGAATGATTTTGGAGTTATTTTCAAAAATAGCTGTCGATCATAACGAAGGAGGAGAAACGGACATGCAAAAACTGAGCATCCGAAAAGCCGCGGAGCCGGATGAAGCGCTGTATGAACTATTGCTGCTGGCCGATCCATCGAAAGAGATTGTCGATGATTATCTTGTAAGAGGAGAATGCTATACGGCTTGGACGTCAGACGAGCTTGCAGGGGTTTACGTTTTATTGCAAACAAGGCCTAAAACGATAGAAATCGTAAACATCGCGGTAAAAGAATCGCTGCAGAACAGGGGATTCGGAAAACAGCTGGTGCGGGATGCCATTGAAAAAGCGAGACAATCGGGGGCTGACACGATTGAAATCGGCACCGGAAATTCCAGTATTCATCAGCTGTCACTCTATCAAAAATGCGGATTCCGCATTCAGGCTGTCGACCATGATTTTTTTATCAGACATTATGATGAAGACATTTTTGAAAACGGCATTCAATGCCGGGATATGATACGGCTTTATTTGGATTTATGATAAAAAGGGCGCCGGCTGATATCGGCGCCCTTTCGTTTAACATTCAAACGGATTGATCCGCTTGTTTCTCTGTATTTCTTTGACTCCCTTGTCTGACTGAAAAAATAGCAAAAACGATCGTAAGGGTCAGTCCGACCGCCGCAAAAATATAATCCGCATTCATCAACAGCAGAAGCCCTGTGTAGACAGCGGCCGACAGCGGTTCACCCATTTTGACAATGGAAAAAATCAGTGCAAAAACCCTTCCGAAATATGCGGCCGGAACCGTCTTTTGGAAATACAGCACCGTTTGCACATCAATATACGAGATGATGATGCCAAGCACCAGGAAAATGATGCACTCAAACCCATGAAGGGGAAAAAACAGCAGCATCATGAGCAGTCCCGCTGCCGTTAACGTCCGCGGGTACAGCCGGTTCAAGCGTTTTGTATTCCATTTGAAAAATACGGCCAGATTGCCCAAAAGCATCCCCGCCTGAAACATTGAATACATGACGGCAAACCATACAGAATAGTTCTGCTGAAAACGCTCCACAGCAAGAATCGGCCCCATTACTGAAATAAGGCCGGCAATGACGAGATTTACGACGAAAAAGTATCCGACCGATGTCAGCCATGCCGCATTTCCTTTCAGCATTCTGTAACCGGCTTTTACATCTTCAGTTCCGTTGCTTTTTTCATTGGGCTGTTCTGAAATACGAATGAACGCGATAAATGCCGCAGAGATCAAAAAAGCAGTGCCGTTTAGGGCAAACAGCATCCCGAACGGAATAGCCGCAATCATGATCCCGCTGATCAATTTTCCGACGATGAGTCCGATCAAGTCACTCGTATTGATCAGAGATGTCGCCTGATCAAGATGCTGTTTGCGGACGAGCAGCGGAATGATCGCGACTTTCGCCGGCGCAAACAGCATCGATTGCAGAGATAGACAAAAGGCGCACACCCCGGCTATCCACACGGTTAATAAATCGTTCGCGCTGAGCACCGCCAAGAGGATCATAATGGCGGCCCGGCCCGTATTGCACAAATACAAGATCGACTTTTTCCGGAATAAATCAATCAGCGGCCCCGCCAGCACGCCAAATGTCAACGGCACGAGTTCGATAAAAGAAATAACGCCGACCAGAATTTTGCTGCCGGTCAATTCCAGCACTAGCAGCGGCAGAGCAATGAGCCAGACCCCGTCCGCTGCTGAAGAAAACACCTGTGCACACCAAAGCTTTGCATAGTTCGGTGTTCGATATGTCATATCAGACCCTTTTTTGATCCTCGTCATCAGAAACACCGCCGAACCATTCCAGCGTTCTCCATGATTCCCGTCTTTCCGTATAATCCTCTTCCATCACCTCAAATACAATACCGGTATCTTGATTCCGATAAAGCTCCTGCAAAGTATCTGCAGCCCGTCTCAGCAGCTCCTCAGCGATTGTCCCTTCACTCGGATGGCGGCCCTCAAAACAGCGGACGCCGCCATGCGGGAACGCAAGCTGGCGAAATGAGCTGAAGTGATAATGCTTAATGCTCTCTTTTATCGAAAGAAACTGAAAGAAATCGGGATATTTCAGCTGATCATTTCTGAACATAAGAGCGGAAGACAAGTGAGTCTGATAGGTAATCGCCCAATGGCACAGATCCCACGTAATACCGACATGCTTCAGATCCAGCTGAACCAGCTCTGTAAAATCCTCAGGATAAATGAAAACCGGATCAAAATCCTCTCCCATATTCCCGATGATCGGAAGGTTTTCCACACCGATCCAAATGTCCGTCCCTTTCAGCTGCTCATCAAACTCCGCGAAAAATTCAATGATTTTTTTACGGTTTCCTTCCAGGTCATAGACTTGAAATTCCTCAACCGTCATAAATTGATTCGCATGAACAGTTATGCCTTTGGCGCCGTATTTCACAGCGAGCTCCGCAAAGTGATAAAGCTGTTTTTTGATGTGATCTTCATGCACATAATCGGCATGATCTGTCGGGAAATGCAGCGTCAATAATGAAGGGTCAAGCTGTTTCGCATATTCCAGCGTCTGATTAAATGTTTTGATATAATCCGCTTCCTCAAAGGAATGGCCGTCAAAAATATTCGCTTCCAGACCGTATCCCGCTTCCACCCATTTCTCATCGATTTGCTTCGGATCAAGTCCGAAAAACGGAATTTGAGCAATCATAGGACAGTCACCATGTTCCTCTCACAAGCATAAACGCTTCCGCAGCGGAAAAACCCGATTTTGCTCCCCATACACGGGCATTATGTTCGATTGCCTGCAAAGAGCGGGGATGAGGGAAGTCTCTGAGCTCGGAGCCGTAACACGCCATCGATTTCAATTTCGTTTTAAGCTCGTCTTCAATATTAACGAAGAAGTTGGCATGAAACTGATCCTTCTGGCAGTAATTCCATTCCGTCGAAGACAATGTTTCATAGGCAAAAACCCGTTTTACCGTATGACCGGGAAGCGGACGGGTTGCCGTCATGACCGCTCTGAATACGACGGAGTGGTCAATATTAATGTCACCGCCGTACTGGGTATACACAATGTCAGGCTGAAAACGATTGATTTGTTTCTCCGCTTCCTTCACGACATCCAGCAAATCCATTGAATCCATTCTGTTATCAGGAAGGTTCAGCCTGACAAAATCATGGATGCCCAAAGTGCTGAGCGCCTGCTCCGTTTCTTGATTAGAATGCTCCATAACGGAATCTTCAGGCTTTTTGTAATCCGTTTTTCTTGATGATTTGCCTTCCGCCATAATGACTGCCGACACGCTGTCACCTTGGCGGACATGTTTGGCGAGCGTGCCGCCGACGCCGATAATTTCATCGTCGGGATGCGCTGCAAATACCATTACTTTCATCATATTGCCCTCCTTTAACTAACATTTCAGCTGTATCCGCTCCGCAGTTCATCAGCATATCGAGCATGGAGAGGTGAGGAATATGCTCCCCGAATAATTGAGGATAGCCAAAATGTCGGATCTGCTGATACTCAATGACAATTCCGTTTCTTTCAAAATCGCTTTCTATTAAATAGTCGGAACCCTGACTGCCTGAATAATAACGGTCCGCCCCCAGCTCCTGACAAAGCGCTAAAACAAAATCGCTTTTTTTCTCCTTCCGGCATTCAAGCTCAGAGACATAACAGAGCGGCGTTTCAATTCGGAGCTCTTTTCGGAAAAATTCAATGATGTGCATATTCAAATCATGGAGATATTCCCACTCCCTCTGATAGACATCTTGAAAAAAATGCTGGTATCGCTCAAAATAGGGAGCTTTCGCATAGTTCATTTTAATCGCCATCCAATGTTTTTTCCGCCAATCCTGTGTCTGGTCGATTTTCATATGCCGAAGCTCTATGTCTTTATATTGTTTCATCTGCAAAGGCACCGTCAGCCATCTGGGGCCCTGCGGCGTTTTGATTCTGTTGCGGTTGAGAAATCCTTTTTTCTCAAATTGAGCTGTGTCATGAATGGCAAACAGATCCGACTTATACATTTTTTCAAAAAAACCGTACCACGGCAGATAACTGGATTGATGGCCGCTTATTGTTTTCATTCCGGTTTCGTAAAAAGTCGGCATTGTTTTTCTTCAGCTCCCCAATATCGTTTCGGTCTTGCGATTTCTTTACTGTGTGAATAGCCAAAATCAGCCCATTGAAGCTTGTGGCTAATGGCGAATTGCAAAGCGTCACGCATCAATAAGTAAGAGGCCTGCGCTTTTTTTCCCGCCAGGCTGTTTATATTCTGCCAATAATAGAAATGAGAGCGGTCATAGAGAAAAATACTGCTGCTGATCAGCGTCTCATCCTGATATGCTCCGACCCAAAACATTCGATCCGCAAACGTGTCAAGCAGTTTTTGGAAAAAGCCCTGGCTCAGCACATAAGCCGCGCCGATTGCCGACGTATGCTCTTTGTAGAGGTCATAAAACGCGCCAAGTTCTTTTCGCCCGATCAGCCGGGTGACAATATTCTCTTTTTCAGCGTATCTGACTGCTGTCCGGGCTTTTCCGGAAATGCCCGTCCAAAGTTCGTCAAACGTGTCCGGAAGCGTAAGGATCCGTGTTGCCTTTTCCGTCCACCCTTCCCCGATTTCTTCTGTAAAAGAAGTCTGACCGTACGGCAGCAGCATCCGGGATATGTTCCGGCCGAATATGGTCTGGATTTCACTTTGAAGCCATTCAAATGAGATGGGGCGATCTGAAATAACGCCGCCGTATCCGATCATATTGCCGGATAATACGCCCTTCTGTTCAAAAAGCGGAAGATAGATGACTTGTCCTCCGTCCGTTGTCAGTCTGACAGGGTGAAATGACGTGCCGGGAAGCTCTTCCATGAGGATTCCCCAATCATAGCTTTGAAACAATCCCGCCTGATACATGTCAGCGGCCCGATCCCATGGCTGGCGGGTCGTGTATACTGCTGTTTTTTGCATAGTTATCACCACTATTCAGTCTTATTCTTTTGCTCATAATATGATAAAACGGATTCGGCTATATATCTGACTTGCTCCTTTTGAAGAGGGGGTTTAAACGGCAGAGAAAGAACTCTCTTCCAAAGCGGGTCTTCCCCGCCTTCCCCCGCGTATGTTTCATAAATCGGAATACGTCCGAGGGGAAGATAGTTCCAGCATGTTTGGATGCCTCTTTCAGCTAAATAAACGGAACACCCGTACCGCTCTTCATCCCGGGGAAATACAATTGTTAAATAATTCAGATGTTCTCCTTCTTGGGGCTGGATCATTCTTATGCCGTTTGTTTCTCCCGCCTTTGCAAAGATTTCTCCCGCCGTCTCTAAGTTTTGGAGCGAAGCTGTTACAAGCTGATCCATACGTGAAAGCTGATCATCAATAATGGCTTCCCTTGCCGGATGCATGCGAAGCACGGGTACAACAGCCGGTTTATCCGGCAGAGCTTCGAGCTTTGTGGCTTTCATGGAAGGCATGGCGCCCGCTTTTCTAAACATATATGAAATGGGATGATACCGTTTCCGTTTCATTACAGCCTGGATTCTTTGATTTCTGATATAAATTCGATAGTCAGCTGCCACTTGGCTGCGCTGTTCCATCGGGAGATTTGCTTTTTGCCGCAGCCATTCTTTCGGCGCGATTAACGCGCCGCCTCCGATACTCGCAAGCGGCTTTGAGGGGCCGAAGCTTAAAATGCCGAAATCGCCCAAACCGCCGGCAAATGTATCCGCTTGTTTTGTAAACATGGCTTGAGCGGCATCATCAATGACAGCAATTCCGTTTTCCTTCGCCCAGTTAATGATAGCGATATTTTCTCTCCGGCCGTATACATGTGTGAGGATAACCGCACACGTACGCCTCGTCGCTTTTTTTTTGACATCCTCAAAAGATAAGGATAGATGCTCATCCAGCTGCGCAAACACAGGCGTCGCACCGGATTGCAGCACGGCATCAATGACATTCGGGCAGCTGAAGGATGAGAAAATCACTTCTTTCCCCGGCCCGGCCCCCGAATAAGTTAATGCGAGCACCAGTGCCGCACTGCCGCTGGAGGTCAGCACGACCCCTTTTCCGTAACGTTTTTCCAGTTTTTCAGTCAGTCCGCTTTGTCCGGCAGTAAGCAAGTGCTTCACCGCGCGCAGACGGCCGCTGACTGAAAACTGACCCGGATAAACGGGATACTTGATCTCTTCCGGGTTTTTAGGAAAGTGAAAGTTTGTGCTTTTGTCTTTCATCTTTTATGATCTCCAGGCCTTCATTCAGACTTACTTTCGGAGCGTAACCGAGCAAACGTTTCGCCTTCTCGATTGACGGCGCCCGTTTAAAAATCTCGATGTCTTTTCCCCTCACGCCGTCTTCGCCCAGCTTTTTAAACAGATAGTTATCCTTCTCTCTGCCTGAGAGCACATTGACTTTTTCAGCCAGTTCTTTTATCGTGATCGGCTGGTCGTTCCCGATATTGAAGTCTTCAAAGACGGCTCCTTCATGAGTGAGAGCGAGATAAGTTCCGGTGACGATATCACTGATGTAGCTGAAGCAGCGTATTTGTCCGCCGTCCCCGTAAAGAGGCAGCTCAGAGCCATTCTCGGCCAGGCTGAAAAACTTGTTGATGACAAAATCCTCGCGCTGTTTCGGCCCGTATACATTAAAGTACCGGACGACCCGAATATGAAGTTCGTCGGAAGCCTGTTCTCTCAAATATTCCTCTGATTGCAGTTTGGCTTTTCCGTAAGCCGATTTCGGAAGCTTTCTGCTTGTCTCGGTATAAGGAAAATCCGGTGAATCTCCGAACACTTCTGAACTCGATGAGAAAAGAAGTGTGCTGATTCCCAATTCACCGCATACCTCAGTGACGTTTTTCGTTCCTTCAAAATTGACCCGTATGACGTCCTCTTCATTGCTTCGGCAGCTGTCCACTCCGACCATTGCCGCCAAATGGACAACCGCATCCGCTCCCCGCAGTGATTCGCGGAGGGACGTCCGGTCAAGGATATCCGTTTGGCGGTATTCAGTGTCAAAAGCCGGCTTCTTTTGGTCTGCAATGATGGTGTGATAACCTTTATCCTGTAATAATGCCGCCAGTTCGCTTCCGATAAAACCGGCTCCTCCGATAATCGCAATATGTTTCATGATCCTACCTCCTGGCTGATAGTCAACACTTCTTTTATAGACTTGACAATATAGCTGCAATCCTCATCTGATAACTGGCTGTAAAGAGGCAGTGATACGATCTCCCGGAAAACACGTTCAGTTACCGGAAGCTCGGCAGGAAAATGTTTTTTATAGTAAGGATGCAAATGCACGGGAATAAAGTGCACGCTCAGCCCGATTTGTTTTTCTTTCATTTTCTCAATAAACAGATCTCTGTCCATACCGCCGTTTTCTCGAATCCGCAAAATAAATAAATGCCATGAGTGCGTTATGCCGCTTGGAATGTCAGAAAGCGGAAGCGCCGCTTTGTCAGATTGGCCTGAAAGTTCACGTACATAAAATTGAGCGATCTGTTCCCGTTTTTCTTGAATGTCGTTTGCGCGCTTCAATTGAACCAGACCGAGCGCGGCCTGAATATCCGTCATATTATATTTAAAGCCCGGCAGTAAAACGTCGTATCTCCAGCTGCCTTTTTCACCGTACCGGTTCCAGGCATTTTTTGTGATGCCGTGCCATCCGTACAGCCTCGCTCTTTCTGCGGCCTGTTCGTCTTTCATGACGAGGGCTCCGCCTTCCCCCGTTGTAATATTTTTGGTGGCATAAAAGCTGAAGCACACGGCATCGCCGTGAGTGCCGATCATGCTTCCGTTATATTTTGTACCGAGCGCATGAGCGGCGTCTTCAATCAGATACAATCCGTTTTCTTTACAAATGGATTGCAAGTTTTCCAGATCAGCCGGATAGCCGGCAAAATGAACCGCAATTACCGCTTTTGTGCGCGGCGTTATTTTCTTCCTGACATCTTCAGGATCGGCACATAGACTTTTCTCGCATATATCCGCAAACACAGGAACGGCTCCGGCGTGCAGAATGACATTGACGCTGGAACAGAACGTGAAGCTCGGCACGATGACTTCATCGCCTTCTCCCACCCCGAGCGCCAATAAAGCCATATGTAATGCAGCGGTGCCTGAATTACAGCTGATGACGTGTTCGGCTCCTATACATTCTCCCAGCTTTTTTTCAAAATCGATTACCTTCGGGCCTTTCGAAATCCAGCCCGATTGAATCGTTTCGGTTACGCTTGCGATTTCTTCGTTTGTCATATCAGGTCTGTGAAAAGAGATAAATCGATTACTAATGACCGTTCCCTCCTATAAAGTGACAACTCTGCAATTGTCGGCTGATTTTTCCTTGCATACATTTCTTGTGTCAAAGATAATCGGTGAGGCATCCTTCAAAATACTGTAGTCGATGACATCGTGATCTGTATGAATGATGATGACGTCGTACTGATTGATTTGTTCTTTTGTGAATGGGACAGATTGTTTGCGGCTTCCGTCGTTCAAGCGGATCTCGCTGATAAACGGATCATGATAATCAATCGCGCATCCCTTGTCCATCAATTCTTCCATTATCGTAAACACTGAGGATTCACGCGGGTCATTTGTATTTTTTTTATAAGCGGCCCCTATTATTAAGATGCTGCATTTGTCTTTGCCCGCCAGTTTCAAAGCATAGTCAGAGACAGAAATCGGCATGTTGGAATTGATTTCGTCCGCGAGATCAATTAATTTTGTCTGCAGCCCTTTTTCATTCGCGATCCATTTGAAGTAAAAAGGATCAATCGGGATACAATGGCCTCCGACTCCGGGGCCCGGGATAAATTTTTGAAAGCCGAACGGCTTCGTGTCCGCCGCGCAGATGACTTCCCATATATCAATATCAAGTTCACGGCAATTAAGCGCCATTTCATTGATAAGAGCTATATTGACATAACGATAAGTATTCTCTAGGAGTTTAGCTGTTTCAGCTACTTCGGGTGAGGTGACCGGGTGAATGCTTGTAACAATGGTGCTGTAAAACGCTGAGGCAAGTTCTGTGCAAGTCTGTGTGGTACCGCCGACTACTTTAGGAATATCTGAAACTTCATATTGCCTGTTGCCCGGATCGATTCTTTCCGGAGAATAAGCCGTAAAAAAGTCTGTTCCTATTTTCATGCCGCGGCTTGATGCCATTCTGTCGGCAATCTTTTTTTTCGTTGTTCCGGGATAGGTGGTGCTTTCTAAAATTAAAAGCTGATGCTGCCTTCCATAAGCGATCATGCTGTCAACTGCACTGTCGATGTAGGTTAAATCGGGGATCTTGTCTTTTTTGTTCAGGGGTGTCGGCACACATATCACAATGATGTCGCATTTTTGGATGAGCGACATGTCGGCGCTGATTTGAAAGCGTTTTGTTTGTAAAGCCGAGTTCAGTCTGTCGTCCTCTATATCTTGAATATGGCTGCTTCCGGCGGCTAACAAGGAAACCTTTTCACTGTTTTTGTCGAATCCGATAACATTGTATCCTTTATCGACACATTCCAGCGCAAGAGGGAATCCCACATATCCCATGCCTAACACGCCTACAATCGCCTGCTTCGTTTCAATCAGATGTAACAGCCGTTTTTGACCAAGGTTGCTGGCTTCTTTTGTGACAGTATTCATTTTTCGCCCCCTAATAGATAGAAAAGAGTATTGTTTTTTACAATTTAAAACAAATATCGATCGATATCGCAATTATAACAAAAGTTAAAATTTGATAAATGAGTTTTACATCCTTTTATAAATTAGGTATTATCTATTTATTTTTCTTTTATTTGTAAAATAAAATCCTGTCAAATGGTATATATCTGGTAACGAGTGAGAAAATCTCCCTTAATTGAGAGAATATACAGAAAATAATATAAAAAAACAGGCCGAAGCCTGTTTTTTTATTCTTTCACTGCCTCAGTTACAGCCGCGGAAACGAGTGATCCCGCTTTCTCTAATCGTTCTTTGCTGATGTGTTTCATATTATCATTCTCGGTGTGATACCAAGGCCCCGGCTCCTGTGTATCGGGGCTGAGCCAAATCCAGTTAGCCGACGGAATCCCTGCTTCATAAAAAGAGACATGGTCTGAGTAACCGAGCTGAATCAGGTTGGGCTTGACCAAGCGGGATTTTTCAGCGGCTTTTTCAGCATACCGGACACTCGGGTTTTCCCTGCCGTCAGGAGTCGTGACACACATTTGACTCGCTTCTTCCCAGTCAGTCGCAATCATATCGGCATTAAAATTGGCCTGGCTGTGCTTTCTTTCATTGTTCGTGAGTGTACTGACGTAATAAGATGAACCCGCAGACCATAATTCTTCTGCACCGAACAGGATAAAGCGGATCTCTTTGTCTTTCGGTATGTGTGTGAATTGCTTGCTGATTTCCAGAACGGCAGATGTGCCTGAGGCGTTATCATCCGCTCCGGGCGCGCCTTTTACGCTGTCATAATGCGCTGTGACATAAATAATATCAGCATCAGAAGAGTTGGCCTGTGCCGCTTTGCGCGTTCCTATAATATTTTGTGAGGTGCGGTTTTTATAGTTTTTAAATTGAATGACTGCCTGCTTTTCCTGCAGCAGTGCTTCACCGTCTTCTTTTTTCATACCCGCCGCCGGTATCGTGATTCCTTTATCGGTATGCGGACGGACGGCGAGCGGTTTTGTTGTCTGATTATAAATAATGACTGCTTTGGCTCCCGCTTGTTCGGCATGTTTGATCTTTTGAGAAACGGGGATCTTTCCTTCGCGTATCACTGCAATCTTTCCTTTGGCTCCTGTTACGTCATCGCGTGATCCGCAGCCGCCGTCAAAAATCCCTCCCTCAATTCTCAGCTCTTTTTCAACAGCGGATTGATCAGCGGAGCGGAGCGGGAATTCATGATCTCCCGCTGTGACTGAACCTGAAAAGTACTTTTTCAATGGAAATGACTGTACTTTGACACTGGCGCCCTGAGCCCGCAGGCGATTCGATATGTATTCAGCCGCTTCCTTTTCTTTCGCAGTTCCGGTTTCCCGCGGTCCGATGGTTTCACTCAGATCATGCATCGTGTCCAATGCCTCATCAGCATCAAAAACCGGCGCAGTCACGGCTGAATAAGCATGAGTTTCGGACAGCGGCCCGGCAGACGCGCCCCATATGACGCTTGCTGCCACCGCGGCTGACATAAATGGAAATTTCATCATAATCCCTCCTCTTATTAACACCTCTTCCCTTTCGATTGAAGAACACTGATTCCTTTAAAAAGGGGAAAAATGAATATTATTGACCAAATGAAGATGATGAAAAAGGAGGGAAAAGCCCGGGAGCATAAAAAAACGCCGGGAGAATATCTCCCGGCGTCCATTCCATTACTTATTCAAGTTATAGAAAGAGTTAATACCGTGGTATTGAGCAGTTTCAGCCAACTGATCTTCGATGCGAAGAAGCTGGTTGTATTTCGCAACACGGTCCGTACGGGACGGAGCACCTGTTTTGATTTGTCCTGCATTAGTTGCCACAGCGATGTCAGCGATTGTGCTGTCTTCAGTTTCACCTGAACGGTGAGAGATAACGGCAGTGTAGCCCGCGCGTTTCGCCATTTCGATCGCATCGAATGTTTCAGTCAATGTACCGATTTGGTTTACTTTGATCAGGATAGAGTTGCCTACGCCGTTTTTGATACCTTCAGCAAGCTTTTTCGTGTTTGTAACGAAAAGGTCGTCACCGACAAGCTGAACTTTTTTGCCAAGACGCTCTGTAAGAAGTTTGTGGCCTTCCCAGTCGTTCTCGTCAAGTCCGTCTTCGATAGAGATGATTGGGTATTTAGAAACCATTTCTTCGTACCAGTCAACCATTTCAGCAGATGTTTTCACAACGCCTTCGCCAGACAGATGGTATTTGCCGTCTTCTTTGTTGTAGAACTCAGAAGATGCAGCATCCATCGCAAGTTTCACTTCTTCGCCAGGTTTGAAGCCGGCTTTTTCGATCGCTTCAACGATTGTTTGAAGCGCTTCTTCGTTAGAACCAAGGTTCGGAGCGAATCCGCCTTCGTCACCTACAGCTGTGTTCATTCCTTTAGCAGAAAGAACTGATTTCAGGCTGTGGAAGATTTGAGCGCCCATGCGAAGCGCTTCACGGAAGTTAGGCGCGCCTACAGGCATGATCATGAATTCTTGAATGTCTACGTTGTTGTCAGCATGCTCTCCGCCGTTTACGATGTTCATCATCGGTACAGGAAGCGTTTTTGAGTTGAATCCTCCAAGGTATTGGTAAAGAGGAATCTGTAAGAAATCAGCAGCTGCGCGCGCACAAGCCATAGATACGCCAAGGATTGCGTTCGCACCGAGTTTGCCTTTGTTTTCAGTTCCGTCAAGCTCGATTAAAAGCTGATCGATTGCGTTTTGTTCAGTTACGTCAAAGCCGAGAAGCTCTGGAGAAATGATTTCGTTTACGTTGTTAACAGCAGTTAACACGCCTTTTCCAAGGTAACGGTCTTTGTCGCCGTCACGAAGCTCAACCGCTTCGTATTCACCTGTAGAAGCTCCGCTTGGCACTAATGCGCGGCCGAAAGCTCCTGTTTCTGTATATACTTCAACTTCAACTGTTGGGTTGCCGCGGGAGTCAAGGACTTCGCGTGCATAAACATCAACAATGTATGGCATGAGTTTGTCTCTCCTTTTGATTTACGCTTATTTTTGAATTAAAGATGTTCCGGTCATTTCTTTCGGTTTTTCAACACCGAGAAGGTCTAATAACGTTGGTGCGAGGTCGCCTAGGATTCCGCCTTCGCGCAGCGTCACGCCTTCTTTCGTCACAATGACAGGGACTGGGTTTGTCGTATGGGCAGTGTGCGGTTCGCCTGTTTCTGTAATCAGAATGTCCGCATTACCGTGATCAGCGGTAATGATGGCATGTCCGCCTTTAGCGATGATGGCGTCAACCACTTCGCCTAAGCATTCGTCCACTGCTTCAATTGCTTTAATCGTCGGTTCGACCATTCCGGAGTGGCCGACCATGTCAGGGTTTGCAAAATTCAGGATGATTGCGTCGTGCTTGTCAGCCGCGATTTCTTTTACAAGAGCATCCTTCACTTCATACGCGCTCATTTCAGGCTTCAAGTCATATGTCGCGACCTTCGGCGAGTTAATGAGGATGCGCTCTTCGCCCGGGAATTCTTCTTCGCGGCCGCCGCTCATAAAGAACGTAACGTGCGGATACTTTTCAGTTTCTGCAATGCGAAGCTGTTTTAACCCGTGCTGTGCTAATACTTCACCGACCGTATTGTCAAGGTTTACCGGTTTAAAAGCCACATATCCGTCAACAGATTCACTGAAGTGAGTCAGGCAGACGAAATACAGGTTTTTCGGATGATTTTCACCGCGGTCGAAATCGCGGAAATCTTTGTTGGTAAACGTGTTTGAAATCTGGATGGCGCGGTCTGGTCTGAAATTATAGAAAATCACAGAATCGCCGTCATGAATTTTCGCAACGGGTTCACCGTTTTCTTTTGTGATGACGGACGGAATGACGAATTCATCATGAATGCCGTTCGCATAAGAATCGTCGACTACATCCATCGCGCTGCGGTAAGACGGGCCTTCGCCGTAAGCCATTGCGCGGTACGCTTTTTCCACACGGTCCCAGCGTTTGTCGCGGTCCATGGAGTAGTAGCGTCCGGAAATGCTGGCGATTTCGCCGACACCGATTTCTTCGATCTGCTCATTCAGCTGCTGAATGTAAGTTTTCGCCGTTTGCGGACCTACATCGCGGCCGTCGAGGAAACCGTGAATATACACCTTCGTCAGTCCTTCACTTTTCGCAAGCTTCAGCAGCGCGAATAAATGATTGATATGACTGTGTACGCCTCCGTCAGAAAGAAGGCCGAACAGGTGCAGCGCTTTGTCGTTGTCTTTCGCGTTTTTGATGGCGTCAAGGAACGTTTGATTGCGTTCGAATTCGCCTTCGCGGATGGCAACGTTCACGCGTGTTAAGCTTTGGTACACAATACGTCCTGCGCCGATATTCAAATGACCGACTTCAGAGTTCCCCATCTGTCCTTCAGGCAGTCCGACTGCTTCGCCTGATGCCGTCAGCGTCTGATGAGGGTATTGGTTCCAATAACGGTCGAAATTCGGTTTTTTCGCTTGTGCGACTGCGTTTCCGACTGTTTCATTGCGTAATCCGAACCCATCAAGAATGATGAGTGCAGCTGGTTTTTTACTCATATTGACCTTCCTCCAATAATTGAACGAATGACTGCGGTTCAAGGCTTGCGCCGCCGACCAAAGCACCGTCAATATCGGACTCTGCCATATATTCTTTAATATTTGCAGGTTTTACGCTGCCGCCGTATTGAATGCGGAGCTTGTCAGCAGTTTCCTGGCTGAAGCTTTCAGCAACGACTTTACGGATATGCGCGCAGACGTCGTTAGCATCTTTCGCTGTAGAAGATTTGCCTGTTCCGATTGCCCAGATTGGCTCGTACGCAATAACGGAAGCGGCAACTTGCTCTTCAGAAAGACCCGCAAGACCTTTTTTCACTTGATCGGCAACAAGATCATTTGTTTTTCCGGCTTCGCGCTCTTCAAGCGTTTCACCTACGCAAATGATCGGCACAATGCCGTGTTTGAAAGCGGCATGCGCTTTTTTGTTAACTGTTTCATCAGTTTCAGCGAACATTTCACGGCGCTCAGAGTGGCCGATGACGCAGTAATCCACGCCAAGGTCTTTCAGAGCGACCGGGCTGATTTCACCTGTGAACGCACCGTTTTCTTCAAAATGCATGTTTTGGGCGCCGACTTTCAGGTCAGTTCCTTTAACAGCAGAAGTCAGCTTTTCTAAGAAAAGAGCTGGTGCGCAAACAACGGCTTCCGCTTTGTCTGCTGCTGGAATGGAAGATTTCACTTCTTCAACGAAGCTGACAGCCTCGCCGAGTGTTTTGTTCATTTTCCAGTTACCGGCTATAATTGGTTTTCTCATCTGTTCCACTTCCTTATAGCAGTTTTTATTTATCGTTCAGCGCAGCTACACCTGGAAGCTCTTTGCCTTCCATGAATTCAAGGGATGCTCCGCCGCCTGTTGAGATATGGCTCATTTTGTCAGCAAGGCCGAATTTTTCAACGGCTGCCGCAGAGTCTCCTCCGCCGATGACAGAGTATGTATCGTTTGCCTCTGCCAATGCTTCAGCCACTGCTTTTGTGCCTTGAGCGAACAAGTCGATTTCGAATACGCCCATCGGTCCGTTCCATACGACAAGTTTGCTGTTTTTGATAACTTCAGCGTACGTTTCGCGGGTTTTCGTTCCGATGTCGATCGCTTCTAAATCACTTGGGATCTCAGAGATCGGCACGATTTGGACGTTTGCATCGTTAGAGAAATCATCAGCAACGAGAACGTCTTCCGGCATATAGAATTTAACGCCTTTTTCTTTCGCGCGGTCCATGAATGATTTTGCAAGTTCGATTTTATCTTCTTCAAGAAGAGATTTACCGACTTCATAACCAAGCGCTTTTACGAATGTGTAAGCAAGACCTCCGCCGATGATCAAGTTGTCCACTTTATCAAGCAGACTTTCGATTACACCGATTTTGTCTTTTACTTTCGCGCCGCCGATGATTGCCGTAAACGGGCGCTCAGGATTTGTCACGGCTTTGCCGAGAACGTCAAGCTCTTTTTCCATCAGGAATCCTGCAACCGCCGGCAGATGCTCGGCAATTCCGGCTGTAGATGCGTGAGCACGGTGGGCAGCACCAAATGCGTCATTGACATATACATCCGCAAGCTCAGCAAATGCTTTAGCAAGCTCAGGATCGTTTTTCTCTTCACCAGGGTAGAAACGTACGTTTTCCAATACAAGAACGTCTCCGTCCTTCATATCAGAAATTTGTGCTTTTACAGCATCGCCGTAAGCTTCATCCGCTTTTTTCACTTCTTTGCCGAGCAGTTCGCCTAAGCGTGCAGCGACAGGAGTTAAACGAAGCTCCTCAACCACTTCGCCTTTCGGGCGGCCTAAGTGGCTCGCAAGAAGGACTTTCGCGCCTTGGTCTGCAAGGTGTTTGATTGTTGGAAGCGCAGCGCGGATACGAGTATCGTCTGTTACTTCCCCGTCTTTCATTGGAACGTTAAAGTCAACGCGGCAGAATACGACTTTGCCTTTTACGTCGATGTCTTTTACTGTTTTTTTATTCATGCCTTAGGAGATCCTCCTTCAAAATGGTTTGCATAGCACGAAAAACGTGAAACGTGAAACCGCCTCATGATGCTTCCGCCGCGGGGCAGATTGCAGCTTCCGGGCACGGGGCAGATCGTCTTCTGAGCCAGGGCAGGCGGCTCAGAAAACGAAAGTGCCGCGGAAACTTCAAAACGCGGACGTTCTGCAGCAATCCGGCGCTTTCTGAAAGCCGGTTCTCATGGAAAAAGGGAAAGGGAGTCCGTCCCCTTCCCTTGTCCGCTTTCATTATAGCGTTTCTGTCCGAAAGAACCAAGTCCGGCCCTTTCCGGGAGCTATGAATTAAAGACCTTGTTTTGCGATGTAAGCTGCAAGGTCAACAACGCGGTTAGAGTAGCCGCTTTCGTTATCGTACCAAGAGATTACTTTTACCATGCTGCCTTCCATAACCATTGTAGAAAGAGCATCGATTGTAGAAGAGTTAGCATTGCCGTTGTAGTCTCCGGATACTAATGGCTCTTCGCTGTAGCCAAGGATTCCTTTAAGATCGCCTTCAGCCGCTTCTTTAAGAGCTGCGTTTACGTCTTCAGCCGTTACGTCTTTGTTCAGTTCAGCAACTAGGTCAACAAGAGAAACGTTTGGAGTCGGCACACGCATAGCTCCGCCGTTCAGTTTGCCTTTCAGTTCAGGAAGAACAAGGGAAACTGCTTTAGCAGCACCAGTTGATGTAGGAATGATGTTTTCAGCTGCTGCACGCGCACGACGGTAGTCTTTGTGCGGAAGATCAAGAATTTGCTGATCGTTTGTGTAAGAGTGAACAGTTGTCATCATACCGCGTTTGATGCCGAATTTGTCGTTAAGTACTTTTGCAAACGGCGCAAGGCAGTTTGTTGTGCAAGATGCGTTAGAGATAACATGGTGGTTAGCCGCATCGTATTTGTCTTCGTTAACACCCATAACGATTGTGATATCTTCTTCGTTAGCAGGTGCAGAGATGATAACTTTTTTCGCGCCTGCTTCTAAGTGTTTCGCAGCGTCTGCGCGTTTTGTGAAGAAACCAGTAGATTCAACTACGATTTCAACGCCTTGTTTGCCCCAGCTGAGTTTCGCAGGATCGCGCTCAGCAGAAACTTCGATTGTTTTGCCATTAACAACAAGGTTGCTGCCGTCAACTTTAACTTCTGCATCTAATTTTCCGTGTACGGAATCATATTGTAAAAGATGAGCAAGCATGTTAGCGTCTGTTAAATCGTTAACCGCTACTACCTCAACTTCAGGATTGTTTAATGCTGCGCGGAATACGTTACGTCCAATACGACCAAAACCGTTAATACCGACTTTTACTGCCATGATTATTTCCTCCTTTAAATAAGTGAGAGATATTTATATTGAGGGACTGTTATCCCTTAATAACTTCTTTGCGGCTCCTTCGTCCGTGACGAGAACCGTGTTTCGCTGCTTTTTAAAATAAGCTTCGATTGCTTCTGCTTTTGATGATCCGCCCGCTACCGCGATAATGTCGGGAATGGCATCGAGGTCATCGAGCTGCATTCCGACTGAATGCACCTTGTGAACGACTTCTCCGTCCGCATTAAAGTAGTAGCCGAATGCCTCTGTCACCGCATGATTGTCATCTATTTTCTTCAAATCTTCCAAAGGCGTGTTTCTTCGCTCCGCCATTGTTCTAGCTTCGCCGATTCCGTGAACGAGCATACTCGCTGATTTAATCGTGTGAAGCACCTCTTTTACGGAAGGTTCTTCAATAATAGATGAGTAGGCGCCTTGTGACAGCTGTCCGGGAACGAACAAAAGCCGGTAAGTGCCTGAAGCCTTTTCCGCCATATGCGCGCATATGGTGTTCGCCTGGTTTTTCACATCTTCGCCTAAACCGCCTCTTGCGGGAACAAACAGGAGCTCGCGGTTTTTTGAATCCGGCGTCATCATATCGGCGACGGCTTCAATTGTCGTACCGCCGGTTACAGCGACGATATTTTTGCCTGAAAATCTCTTTTTCATACATGCAACGGCCGCTCTCCCTAATTCTTTTTTGACCCAAGGAGATTGGTCGCTGTCTCCGGAAACGATAATGGCGTCTTTCAGATTAAGCCGCTCTTTTAATGTCTTTTCCAGAAGCGTCAATCCTAAAACATCCTTCATCGTATCTTCCAGAATCGAAAGCAGTGAATAGCCCTCTTCCGTCATTGTCATGCCGTTTGTTTTAATATCGATGAGATTCTGTTCTTTCAAGAACTGAACCTCGCTTCTGAGAACGCGCTCGGTCAATCCGAGACTGGCTGCAAGACTTCTGCGGCCGATCGGTTCGGTAAGCCTGATATACTGCAAGATTTCAAATCTTTTCTGCATCACAAGCAAAAGATCAGGCAATAATTTTTTTTGAGCTTGTATTAACTGGTTCATGACTCAAACGTTCCTTCCTATTCATACTGGACAGAAAATGTCCCGCTATGACAAAAAACGTCCCATCATAGCCAAAAAAAATTATGTCTGCTTTCTTTAATTATTTTAACAGGATGACATTGTTAATTCAACTGTTAAAGGTCAATTCCTCGACATTCTTCGCAGGATTTTCCAGTATCTCCTTGATAAAGTCATTATATACAGAAATGGAATGAAGGTGACAGACAAAAGCCCGCCGGAGCGGACTTTTGTCGTAAAACGCTTTCATTTTATCCAGAGTTTTTCTATTTCTTCTAATGATTTATTTTTCGTCTCAGGGCAGATCGTCACGACAAACAAGAAACAGAGAATATTAATGACGGCGAATATCCAGAAGGTGTACGCGAGCCCCAACCCGCTGATCATCATCGGCACGAACTGGCCGATCGCCCAGTTGGCCCCCCATAAGAATATCGTCGCAATACCGGCGGCGCGTGCGCGGAGGTGGTTCGGAAAGATTTCCGAAATCATGATCCACGTAATCGGCCCGACTGATACGCAGAAAGCGGCGACGAATCCCAATATGATGACGACTAAAGCCGGACCGCTCGCCAGCTGAAAATAAAAGGATGCCCCGATTAAGATCATGAACAGCGCCATAAAGGCAGATCCGACCCCCATCAGCTTTTTCCGGCCTACCTTATCGACTAAAAGAACCGCGATAATGGTGAAAATCACTTCAACGACACCGACGATGCATGTCGTGATAAACCCCGCATTCTGTCCGAAGCCCATCATTTTGAAAATTTCCGGCCCGTAATACGTAATTGCGTTCATACCGATGACCTGATTGAATAAAGCCAGCAGAATCCCGATCACAAGCGCTTTTCTCAGCCCCGGTTTAAACAGCTGAGACAATGAACCCATTTTTTCTAATTGTAAAGACGTTTCGATTTGTTTGATTTCTTCTTTCGCGGTCTGCTCGCCGTTAATGCGCGTCAGCACGGCGAGGGCTTCATTCCGGCGCCCCGCTTTCGCAAGCCAGCGCGGACTTTCCGGTACGATAAGCAGCACGATAAAAAAGATGACGGACGGAATCATGCCGTAAGCGAGCATCCACCGCCAGCCGGTGTGCACTCCCCATTCATATGAGCCGGATTGCTGGACGGCGAGGTTAATAAAATAAGTGCCGGAAATCCCTAATATCGTAAACAGCTGATACAGTGAAGACAGACTGCCGCGTATGGCCGGCGGAGCGGCTTCGGTAATATACGTGACAGAAAGCGAGGAGCCCATGCCGATTCCCAGACCGCCGATGACTCTGGCGATCACTAAGGAAGACACACTTTGAGAAAGCGCAGAGACAACCGCTGACACCGCAAACAACAGCGCCGCTGCCATCAAAATCTTTCTCCGTCCGAAACGGTCACTCAAAAATCCGGAAATCCCGACGCCGAAAACACCGCCGATCATAATGCTTGAAATCACGAGCCCTTCCATAAAAGGACTTAAGCGGTACAAATCTTTCAGGAAACCGATAGCGCCGGAAATCACCGCCGTGTCATAACCGTACAAAAGCCCTCCCAGTCCGGCCGCGCATGAGATGAGAATGACAAACCACTTGGAATGCTGCCGAGTGACAGGTACATTTGAGCCAATTGGTGCCGGGTGATTCTTCATGAATTTTACCCTCCCGCGAATAATAGAATAAAAACGCTTACAAAACAGAGTGCGGCGCTTGATGTTGCTTTGTTTTCTTCAGAATCGCCACATTTGTACGTACTTATAAAGAATTTTATCTAAAAATAAGGGAAATTAGTACGTACAAATAAAGAATAAGCAGTTTTTCATAATCTGTCAATTATTTTTACAGCTTGATGAAAGGGCTTACTATGTTATACTGGAATTTGTCCGTATACATTTTGGAGGAATTGATATGCTACCGAAATATGCTCAAGTAAAAGAAGAAATTTGTTCATGGCTGAATCAAGGAAAAATACAGCCTGACGAAAAGCTGCCTACGGAAAATGAGCTGATGCAGCAGTTCGGCGTCAGCCGCCATACCATCAGAAAGGCGATCGGAGATTTGGTCTCGCAGGGGCTGCTGTACAGCGTTCAGGGCGGAGGCACCTTCGTCGCTTCACGCACGGCGAAATCAGCCATGCATTCAAACAAAACGATCGGCGTCATTACAACGTACATATCAGACTATATTTTCCCGAGCATCATCAGGGGAATTGAATCTTATTTAAGCGAACAGGGCTATTCCATGCTGCTGACGAGCACCAACAACAATACAGAAAGTGAGCGGCGCGGCCTTGAAAACCTGCTGTCCAAAAATATAGACGGGCTGATTGTCGAGCCTACAAAAAGCGCGCTGCAGACGCCCAACATCGGCTACTATCTCAATCTGGAGAAAAACGGCATTCCGTTTGCCATGATTAACGCCTCTTATGCGGAGCTGGCCGCACCAAGCTTTTCCGTCAATGATGTCAAAGGCGGCATGATGGCTTGTGAATACGTCATGTCCCTCGGCCACACGCACATTATGGGAATCTTTAAAGCGGATGACACGCAGGGCGTCAAACGGATGAACGGCTATCTTCAGGCGCATCGGGAGCGCGGGATTTTCCCGTCTCCGGACATGATCGTGACTTACACGACTGAGGAAAAAGAAACCGTGCTTCTCCAAAAAATTAAGCATACCCTTGAGCAAAACAGCGGGTCACATCCGACGGCCATTCTTTGCTACAATGACGAAATTGCGCTGAAGACGATTAATCTTCTCAGGGAATTCGGGTTAAAGGTGCCTGATGACGTATCGGTCATGGGCTATGACGATTCACATTTCGCCCAGATTTCCGAGGTGAAGCTCACCTCTGTCAAGCATCCGAAATCCATTATGGGGAAAGCGGCGGCAAAATACGTCATCGACTGCTTAGAGCATAAAAAACCGAAGAAGGATGACGTCGTGTATGAACCGGAACTCGTCATCCGGAATTCCGTCAGGCGGATCGGCGAATAAAAAAAGCAATGTGCGCGGCACATTGCTTTTTTTGCTCAGCTGTTTTTTAATTCGGCAATGATTTCAAATGATCTCATTCTGTCGGCATGCTCAAAGCTTTCTGAATTCACCATGATTTCATCCGCCTGTGTTGTCCGGATGAAGCTTTCCAGCTTTTCCTTCACACGCTCCGGTCCGCCGACGATCGTTGAACTGAGCTGTTCATTGACCATCGCTTTTTCATACGGTGACCAGATTTGATCCATGTCTTCAACAGGAGGCTTCAGCTGGTTCGGCGTGCCGCGGACGAGGTCTAAAAATCTTTGATAATGCGATGTCGCCAGATGCTCCGCCTTTTCATCCGTATCGGCGGCAATGACGGTGACGCCGACCATCGCGTACGGTTTATCCAGTACGTCTGACGGACGGAAGGAGCTGCGGTACAGCTCAAGGGCGGGCACGGTGTTTTTCGGTGAGAAGTGAGCCGCAAAGGCGAACGGAAGGCCGAGCTCTCCCGCAAGACGCGCGCTGAAGCCGCTCGATCCCAAAAGCCAGATCGGCACGTCCAGCCCTTCGCCCGGAATGGCGCGGACTTGATTGCGCACATTGCCTGTCGGTCTGAAGTAATTTCTCAATTCTTCAAGCTGCTCCGGAAAATCTTCCCCGCTGTTTATGTTTCTTCGTAAGGCTCTCGCCGTTAATTGGTCGGTTCCCGGCGCGCGTCCGAGCCCCAGGTCAATTCGCCCCGGATATAACGTTTCAAGGGTTCCGAATTGCTCCGCGATCACAAGTGAAGAATGATTCGGCAGCATAATACCCCCAGAACCGACGCGGATTTTTTTCGTGCCGCCGGCGATGTGGCCGATCAGCACCGCCGTTGCCGAGCTGGCGACGCCTTCTATATTATGATGCTCCGCAAGCCAATAGCGGTTATAGCCCCACTCCTCGGCGCGGCGCGCTAAATCCATGCTGTTGCGGAACGATTCAGCAACCGTTCCCCCCTGTACGACCGGCGATAAATTCAATACGGAAAACGCAGTATCTTTCAATGTATGTTCAGCCATCGTTTTCTCCTTTATGGTTTAGTGTAAGCAGATCTTAAACAAGGTCTCTACCACACACCTTACCACAGCTTTTCCCGTGAGTTAAACAATTTGATTCGATGATATTCGAACAATCAGTCAGCGGTCGTCACTAGTGAACTCTGTATGAATGAATCTATTACATTCAGATATGGTGAGCTTTTCATCCTATAAAAGTGAAAATCTATCGTTGAAAGAACAAACCCAATAATGTTAAGATATGTATGATATTGAATAGGAAGGAAGTCATTGTCTATATGCGTAAAAAAATCTTAATGGCACTCACAACAGCTTTACTGGCAGCAATCTTCTTTACAGGAAACACCGATAAGGCATATGCCGCAGACTTTTATTCCGGCACTCAGCAGCATTTAAATGTAAGCGGATTTACCGATGCCTCCTACTACACGAAAAAAGCGAAAACTGTCGATTTTACTCTCAGTACAGCGTATCCGTCAGATCGAACTTTTAAAGGAAACCTATACTTACAGCGAAAGTCCGGAAAGAAATGGACGACTTGTAAAAAAACAACCTTTTCTTTCTCAGTAAGGGTGACTAAGTCTTTCTCTTTAAAAGGATGCAAGACAGGTTATTATCGTGTCAAAGCTACGTTCAGCGGTTCAAAACTTGTCAATACGACAAACTCTTTTAAAATTAACCGATAAGATTCAGGGCCCTATGATGATTAGGGTCTTTTTTTATTCGTTCTTTGTGAGTTCCTGTGCGATTTGAATAAAAAGTTTTGCCGCCAATGAAGCCTCCTTTATAGAAGGAACGGCAAGCAGAACATCACGGTACACCGCCTGATTGAGTTCCCTTGTCACGACATTTTCCGGCAGCGATATTCCCGACATAGACATTTGTGATAATATCGCAATTCCCAGCCCCTCTTTGATCATGCTGATGGACGTATTGACGTTGTAAACAGTAAATGCGGCAGTCAGCACAGATCCTGCCTCCTTAAACATATCAATAAACGGTGATTCGTATCCTCCGTCACAGATGATCATCGGCTGGCGGTCAAGATCTTTCAGAGTGATTGACTCACAGCAGCAAAGCGGATGATCATTTCTAAGCACGACGGCCATTTTATCTTTTTTCAGCGGCAGATATTCCATGTCTTCCGTAGGAAAAAGAGTGATCCCCACATCTATTACCCGGGAGCGGAGCCATTCCTTTACTTCGTTAACCGTTCCTTCATGAAGCACCAACTCAAGCTTCGGATACCGTTTTTTAAACACGCTGATCAGCTTTGGAATGAAATAAGCGGAAGCGGCCGGAAATGTGCCGATGTGAATCGTTCCCTGTTCAAGCCCTCTTTCCGCGGCCGCCAGCTGCTCGGCTTTTTCTATGCCTTTGAGCACCTCTCTGATATGGACGAGAATTTTTCCGCCCGTGTCCGTGAGCCTTACGCCGTTGCGGCGCTCGCGGATGATCAGCTTGATGCCGAGCTCTGACTCAAGCGCAGAGATGGCATGGCTGACAGCGGGCTGCGTCATATTCAGCGCCTGCCCCGCTTTTGTAAAGCTTCCCGTTTCAGCGATTTGAACAAAAACCCGCAGTTGTGTAATCGTCATAACGTTTTACTTATGCTCCTTATAAAAAAGATTCATTTTATTTATCTTACTGATTACCGTATCATATGATGGAATTGTTCTACAAGGAGTGAACGACGTGAAACAGCTTTCGAAAATACAGACGGCTCTTATGCTGGCGTTTCTAGTCACGGTGTGGGGAATTAACTGGCCGCTGACAAAAGCCGCGCTTGCCTATTCGCCGCCTCTTCTGTTTGCCGGAATCCGCACGCTGATCGGCGGACTTCTATTATTAATGGTGGCGCTGCCCCGTTTTAAAAAGCTGCGTTTTAAAGAAACGTGGCCGATCTATCTTATTTCTGCCATTTTAAATATTACTTTATTTTACGGCCTGCAAACGGTCGGCTTGAATTACCTGCCTGCCGGCTTATTTTCAGCCATCGTGTTTTTCCAGCCGGTGTTAATGGGCGTTTTTTCTTGGCTGTGGCTCGGGGAATCGATGTATCCTTTAAAAATAGCCGGTCTTATTCTGGGCTTTGCCGGTGTCGCCGTCATCAGCGCAGCCGGTTTCGGAGGCCATATTTCCATCGCCGGCATTCTTTTGGCCTTAGGCTCTGCGGTCAGCTGGGCGCTCGGCACGGTATATGTGAAAAGAACGGGCGGACGCGCGGACTCTATCTGGATGGTCGCTCTTCAGCTTCTGATCGGCGGCGTGCTGCTTGTCAGCTCCGGCCATTTTTCAGAAAGCTTTTCAGCGATTCAATGGAAAGCTCCGTTCATTCTCAGCCTTCTGTTCATTTCAGTTTTTGTTATCGCGCTCGGCTGGCTCGCCTTTTTTACGCTTGTCGGTTCAGGGGAAGCAAGCAAGGTCGCCTCTTACACCTTCCTGATCCCGCTCATATCCATTACCGTCAGCTCGATATTCCTGCATGAGCCGCTGACCGTCAGCCTTTTAGCCGGACTGCTTCTGATCGTCACAAGCATTTGTTTTGTGAATATAACACCGAAGAAACTGAAAACACCTGCTCTGGCCGCAGAAAAAAAGGCCGTTCATTAAAAAAACTCTTGCCGCGGGGCAAGAGTTTTTTTATTTATTGACGTCTCCCTTTCACGAGATACGCAGCCGTAATGAGGAGATAGATGGCCGCAGTGATGCATGTAATGACGATGGATGTCGTCGCAATTACGCCGACCAGGATGGCCAAAAGCGCAAGCACCGCAAACCATGTCGTGTACGGGAACCATTTGACGTAATAAGCCGGCTGTTCTGTTGAATGTTTTCTTGATTTCAAATGGGCGAATCCGATAATCAGCCAGATGAACAGCACGGTATAGCCGAGGGAACCCATCAAATAATTAAACGTCTGGCTTCCTGCGAATAATGAAATCAGAACGCCTACATATAAAAATGACGTACAAGTCAGAATCGCATAGACGGGAACCTTTTTCTTCGATAGTTTTGAAAAGATTTTCGGCACCCGGCCGTCAGAAGCCTGCGTAAACAAGACGCGGGATGATCCGTACAGTCCCGAGTTCATAGACGAGATAATCGCAAGAAGAATGACGGCATTCATAATATGGTCGGCACCCGGAATCCCGATCATCTTAAATACTATGACAAACGGGCTTTCCGGAACGCTGTTGACTTGATTCCAAGGAATCAGGCTGACGATGATGAAAAACGGCAGCAAGTAAAAAGCGACAATCCGCGTTAACGTGCTTCGGACAGCTTTCGGGATCACCTTTTCGGGATTTTTTGTCTCCGCCAGCGTGACGCCGATGATTTCCGTTCCGCCGTATGAGTAGATCACGACGAGCATCGCCGTAATGACACCCCCCGCTCCATGCGGGAAAAACCCTCCGTGATCCGTTAAATGAGACAGCCCCGGCGCCGTGTGATTGCCGAATGAGAAAAATAATAGCAGAATCCCGCATAAAATAAAGATGACAATCACTGTAATTTTAATGAGCGCGAGCCAGTACTCCGTCTCGGCAAACAGTTTCACAGAAAGCATGTTTACGACCGTCACCACGATGGAAATGATCAAAGCCAATATCCATATCGGACATTCCGGCAGCCAATATTGAATGAAAATGGCGGCTACGACCGCCTCCGCGGCAATATTGAGCACCCACATTTTCCAATAGATCCAGTCTAAAAAGTATGCAGCGTACGACCCGAGAGACTGCTGAACCAAATCACGGAACGTCCTTGCATGTTTGTTTCTGACTGCCATTTCGGCCAGCCCCTGCATAATAAACAGCAGAATGATTCCGCCGAGGAGGTAGGCCAATAACACGGATGGCCCCGCTTCATCAATCGCCGTGCTGCTGCCTTTAAAGAGCCCGGCCCCGATTGCGCCTCCAAGCGCCATCATCATAATGTGTCTGGACGACATCGTCCGTTTTAACGTTTGCTTGTCCTTTTCCATCTATCACACGCCCTCTCGCAAAAAGTGTTCATCACATAAAAAAGCACGCCGCCTCTTTGGGAAAAGAGACGGCGTGCCTCAGGCAGCCGCGGTACCACTCTTGTTGATCCCGAATATCCGGAATCCAGCTTAAAAACCTTTTAACGAAGGTCAGCCGTTAGGACATAGGGAATATTCCGACAATTCCGTTCCGCCCTGCCACTTCCGGGCGAGTTCAAAGAACAATCAGTCCGCGTTGCACCAACCCGCGGCTCTCTTTTTCTGACTGGATTCTTTTACTGCTCCCGTTCACAGTGTTTTATGTTAAATGAATCTCTTGAGTTTTTATTTTCTGAATATAGTAACATAATATACAGTCTTCTATTTTCAAAGTCAATACTAATTTTTGCCGCTGGTTTTCTTATCACCTATTTAAGACATTTTGACTGACCATGTTTATATTCATATGCGGGGTGAGCCGGCCCCTAATATGGCGTAATCAGCACTTTATATATTGTTCAAACAGAAATTCCGACGAAAGGTTTCTGCGATATATGGACTGAGCGGCAAAAAGTTAGCAGAAATATGAAAGGTTTTACTCTTATGCTGGTATCCCCAACTTAGTAACTGTACACATTTCATTTCTAATCGTTCAACTCCAATGACTCCACAAGGTTCTATACCCGGAAGTCATATTCCATTTATTAAAGCTATTGACATGAAACCAATTCCACAAATTAAACTCGTGGAGAACACTAGTTGGCGTAACACGAAACTGTATAGAAGCATTAGTGGCGTTACAGCTAGTGTTTTTGAGTTTTTAAAGGAGATTTTCAGGATACAAATAACAATAACGAGAAAATCAGGTGTAGAAAGATGAATGAGACACCTATTTTTTTACAAAAATGATAATAAAGGGTTGATATGGTACGGGTTTCATACTTTAAGATGATGATGTGTCTTCACTGAATACTAAATAAACATTTCCAGGAGGAGTTTCCTATGCAGTCCAGCACATCATTTAACAGCCCAGCTTACCTTGAAACAAATGGAGTAATGAAAATCGCTGATATAACCTATAGTAATAACGAATGGCTGAACTTCGACATTGGAGGAGAAGGAATTTTTAAGAAATCAGGTTCTTATTTAGTTCCATCTCTTCCAGTAGAATTTCATTGTCATGGAATCGGTCACTATGATTTTAGCAATTTAGATCAATTAGATATTGAAAAGATCAATACACTAGCTGAAATAGAAGGGATTTTCTGTGTACCCTCTATTTTTCTTCCTCATAATCAATTAGATCAATTTGCAGCCTTTATGAAAGAGTTCCATACACAAAAGAGAAAGGGACGTTACCGTAATATTTTAGGTATTTCACTAGAAGGACCATTATTGGCCAGCTTTGCAGGCACACCGGAAAAAGGGAATTGGGCACCCTTAAAAGAAGAATGGGAAAAGATCGCTTCTTGCGGAGAATACGGTCTTATTTATACTGTACTGTCCCCAGATGCTATGACTGAAAACTCCTATCTAAAGAAATATATCACCGAAGAACATCCGAGTTTAGAATGGATTGTGGATACACTTGTGGAGGCTGGAGTTAAACCGGCGCTGGGTCACTTCCAAAAAGCATACCCGGAGGAAACCTCTGAACTTATAATGAAAGTTATAGATACAGCGCAAAAACGCAGCAATTACACTGGATCAGATGCCGTTTTAACAGATCATTTGTTTAATGATATGCCAAACAATTTTAAACACACCTGGAGAACACCCCAAGAAAGAGTACATAGATTAGAGGGGTTAAAAGATGCTCGGTTAGATAAATGGAACATAGATAATATAAACACACTTGTCGGAGAAGTTCCCGGTACTTTGATGAGAGCCGCGAAAGAAGGTTTATTAACCATTTGTATGAATTTTGATAGTGAACATGTAGACTTAGAAGTTGCACGGCGGGTTGTAGAACTTGTTGGCTCTAAGGGTATTATAGCATTGACAGATCGCATTGACACAGATTCCATGTGCGGCCAATCACTGGAGAAAATTGAAGGGAATAATCTGTGGTATCAAGGGAAAGGGTATGTAGCAGCAGGGTCTTACACAATTGATCGGCTTATGCATAATATTCGTGCTATAGGTTTTAATGAGAAAGTTGTATGGAATATGACATCATTTGTACCATTAAAAGCTTGTCACTTCCTAAATGAACTTGAAAACCTTTCCATGAAGCCCTTCAGTTTTATAGATGAAACGAAAAAAAGAGCTCATTTCAAAGCGCCTGCCCCAGAGCTGATTCTGCGCTAAGCAAAAAAGACCACCATAAAGTGGTCTTTTTAAGTTGACTTTCTTTTAATAAGTTTTAGGTTCAACTTATTTATATTAGGGACATCTTTGTTATTCATTAAGTTATATAATAAATTTGCTGCTGTTTGTCCCAACTCTTTAATAGGTTGATGTATCGTTGAAAGTTCTATTACCTTAGATATCGGCTGATTATCAAATCCTATAACCGCCAGTTCTTCAGGTATTCGTATTCCCTGTCTTTTCGCTTCATAAATGATCCCTGCCGCAACATAATCACTTCCTACAACCATTGCCGCAGGACGAGGTGACTTATTTAGTAATAATTTTGCTATTTCTATACCATTCTCAATAGTGTACTGTTCCTCAAAGTACCAATTATCACTCCATTTCAATCCGTATTCATTTCGAAAGTGAAAAAATGATTTTTTTCTGCTTATGCCAACACCGCTCTTAGGATTTCCTATACATAGACCAATGGATTGATGTCCTTGATTTCGCAGATGATCAATTGCCATTTTGATTCCTGACTCATGATTAATAAATATATGTGCAACCTGTTTGCTTGCAGAAGCTTCACAGGAAACAATATTGCCAAACCCAGATATCTCGTCGAGTACGTGATGGGGGCTTACACAGGATCCCAAAATAAGACCGTCAATCAGTTTGTATTTCAATCTGTTAAAAAACTCCATTTCTTGTTCAGGATCGTTATTTGATTGGTGCACAAGTAAACTGTAATTATGTTTATTACACTCTTCGCCTATTCCGGCAATCAGTTTACTGAAAAACGGATGGTTGATTTTAGGAACAATGACTCCGAATACATTTGTCTTCCCCCTGGATAGGTTAATCGCGTTGAAATTTGGTACATAATTTAATTCCTTCATAGCTTTTAACACAGCGTCCCGCTTCTCAGGTTTTACATAAGGATGATTATTGAGAACTCTGGAAACTGTTGTCCGAGAAACGTTCGCTTTCTTTGCTATCTCTGTAATGTTTGTCATTACTGTTACTCCTTCTTAGACAGCGTTATCAGGATTTCACACTGAATAACACAAGGGGAAAAAAAGCATTTAATGAATAGTTTTATCATGGCCTGCATGAATATGTGCGCCTTCATGTCCCACACTATAAATAGAACGGGGCTTCCCCATCTTGTGTAATAGTTTGTCAAATAAACCTACTAATATCCCCAGACATAGCAACACAATGATGGTTCCTATCCCAATCGGCCCCTGAAGAATGATTGCAAGCACAAAAGCTAAAGCTTCCCCTATCGTCTTTGTAATATTAATACCCCAACCTGTGCGTTCAGTAATAGCCAACATTAATTCATCATTCGGTATCGAAGGAAAAGATGCTCTTAAATAAATAGCGATTCCCATAGCCAATATACACAACCCTATCAAAAATAAACTCCATTGAAGAATTACAGAATCTGTTTTTAAGAACGAAAGAACCTTTAAGTTTAAAAGGTCAACAAAACTTCCAATAATAACAATCGGAATAAAACCGGCTAGATTAGGAAACCGCATTTTTATGAGGCTGTTTATAAAGATAAGGATTCCTCCGACAATGAAAACCCATGACCCGATTGTAAGGCCAATGAGTTCTGATAAAGCCACGTTTAGAGCATCCCAGGGGGCAATCCCGGTATTAGATTTAATCATACATACAACCCCTACGGATAAAATAAACAATCCGACAATATAGATTAAACATCTTTTCACAAAATGGCTCATGGCTGTATACTCCGCGGTTTAGGGTCTTCTTCTTTCGTCAGAATGTAATGATCAAAAGCATAAGATACACCACACTCATCATTCGATAACGTTTTAAAAGCAGCCAATTGAATAAGCTTCTTATCTGCATTTCCCATGGCTATCCCTATTCCTGCTGCATGAAACATAGGCAGATCATTTAAATTATCACCTATTGCGATTGCATTCTGCGCATCCGTTCCATAATGTTCACAAAGTTTATTTAATGACGCTCCTTTATCTACTCCTGCACTTGTGATTTCAAGATTGAATGCTCCTGAACTCGTTACGGCACACTCCTTCAGTTGTCCAAAATATTCTTTAGCTTTTTTTAATTTTCTTTGGTTTGGCGAAACGATCATACATTTTATGACATACCGATAATCGATAGGGTCAATTGTACCCGGTATTTCCTCTAACCCGTATTGATGGATTTGAGCTTTAATAGAACTCCAAAATACTTCTTGATTAAAATGAGGTTCTTCCATTACCGTATTGTAAAGTTCTTTTTCAAGCTGCTGAATTCCTTGATTTGATACGGCAATTTTGTCAGATAAGTAAAGCTGATAATAGATTTCCTCTTTATTTAACCATGTTATGATAGGTTGGATTACATCTGAATCCATAAAATGTTCGAATATTACCTGATTTCCCACATCAATTTGAGCGCCGTTTGAAGCAATAATCGGAAAATCCAAATCATATTTATTGATGATGTGTTTTGCATCAAATAAAGCTCTCCCTGTAGCGATTGTTACAAGATGACCTTGTTTTTGTCCAAGCTTTAAAGCTCTTACATCTTGTTCTTGGATAGTTAAGTTCTCTGATAACAGCGTGCCATCTAAGTCAATTGCAATTACTTTCATGTGAATTTCCTCCTCAGAGTTTAAAAATCATTGAAAGTATAATGTATGGTACGCGTTTCAGAGCAATTAGATTATTATATTAATTTGAAGTTTTTCTCCAGAAGCTGATTAGACCTGTGCTTCTCAAGTGTTCTCCTGCTTAATGATCCTTCTCTTTTGATTAATCCAGTTAATAAAGAACTGACTGCTAATGGCGGAACACTAATTTGAAGAAATTCATCTGGAATTTCAAGCGCTGGCAACTCACTAGAAACCGGACTGTAGCAGGACAGCTTTCCATCATGTGTTTGACTTATGGCCGGCGACTTGGGCACCGGCACTTTTCAGAGAACGATCACTTTTTGTAAATCGGATGTATGAAGTGTCATTGAGGCGGTGTCCCCGATATACTTGTCTCTTTTCTTTCATTTGCGGTAAAGAAAGCAAAACCTGATTCCCTTATGACAGAACTTGCTTTATCATAAAAGTATGCGTTTACATTCGAGTAGGGAGGTTATAGCATGACCCCTGTGAATTCAAGCAGCATCGGGAAGATTCAGGCGGCCAGCAAAGGTTTGTCGCCAAAATTAAGAGCGATTGCAGACCATATCGTGAAGGAACCGAAAGACGTGATTCACCTTTCCATCATTCAGCTGGCGGAAAAAACGAAAAGCTCTGAAGCGACGATTTTCAGGCTGTGCAAACGGCTCGGTTTTTCCGGCTATCAGGATTTAAAAATCGCGCTTGCTCAGGAGATCGTTCAGGAGCCGGTGCAGCACATTCATGAAGAAATGAGCCCCGACGACGATATCGAAGTCATCATCCGGAAAGTTTTCCGCACAAACATTTCCGGTCTGACCGATACCTTTCATTTATTAGATCCGGCCGACGTTGAAAAAGCGGTAGAAATGATCCACCGCGCGGACAGAATCGAATTTTACGGAAACGGCGGTTCCGGACTGATCGCCACAGACGCATATCATAAATTTATGCGTACGGGTATAAATTGCATCGCGCACACGGATTCTCACTTTCAGGCGATGTCAGCGGGTCTTCTCGGTCCCGAAAGCGCAGTCATCGGCATTTCTCATTCGGGAAGCAACAAGGACGTGCTCGACGCGGTGAAAACGGCCAAATCGCTCGGCGCCGGCACGATCGGCATTACAAGCTACCAAAAGTCGCCGCTCACCCAGATTTCCGACGTGGTGCTGTATACATCAACAAGGGAAACGGCTTTCAGAACGGAAGCAATGTCCGCAAGGCTTGCCCAGCTGTCGGTCATTGATACACTGTATTTCGCCACGGCCCGGCTGCGGCAGGAGAAAACGCTCGCCAACTTGCAGCAAATCAGAAAAATGATCGCGCACAAACGTTTGTAATATTTATTTTTCAAAAGAGAGAATGCCGATACAGCGGGAATTGAGGCAATTTTATAAAAAAAATTTTCTTCTTCATCGTTGATTTATAAAAAAATTATTCCTATAATTGACTTTGTAAGGGCATACATTATCAATCTATCTTATTATTCAATCAGATTAGGCGGGATATATTATGAAGGAAACCCAAGCTGTTATCGGTCTGGATATCGGCACGACCAGTACGAAAGCCGTTCTGTTCGGACCAAGAGGCAAAGTGTTAGCCAAGCATTCGGTTCACTATGATTTAATACAGCCAAAGCCGGCATGGGCCGAGCAGGATCCTGAGCACATTCTGGAAGCGGTTATCGGAAGCATCAGAGGCGCCGTCACAAAGGCCGGACTGAGCCCTGACAATTTGCTTGCAATCGGCATCAGCACCGCCATGCACTCATTGATAGCTGTCGATCAAAACGGCGGCCTGCTGACCAAAAGCATCATTTGGGCGGACAACCGCAGCGCCGAGCAATCAAAACGGATTTTAAAAGAGATGAACGGTTTTGATATTTATAAAAGAACGGGTACGCCGATTCACCCGATGTCTCCGCTTTCCAAAATTGTGTGGATGAAAGAACAGGACAAGGAGACATTCGCGAAAACCGCCAAATTCATCAGTATTAAAGAATATATTCTGCACGAGTTTTTCGGAACTTATGTCGTCGATTATTCGATCGCTTCGGCAACGGGGCTGTTCCGTTTAGATACGCTTTCCTGGGATGAAGAAGCGCTCCGGATTGCCGGAATCCGGGAAGATCAGCTGTCGGACATCGTGCCGACCACTCATCAGCTGCGCGGCCTTGCGCCGGAAATCGCTGCACGGATGGGCATTCATGCGGATACACCGTTTATTATCGGCGCAAATGACGGCGTGCTCGCCAACCTTGGAGTCGGCGCGATCGGCAAAGGCGAAGTGGCCGTTACGATCGGAACAAGCGGAGCCGTGCGTTCGGTGACGGATGCGCCGATTACGGATGAAAAAGCGCGGACATTCTGTTACGCGCTGACTGACAAGCATTGGGTCATCGGAGGCCCGACGAATAACGGAGGCATTATGCTGCGCTGGCTTCGAGACGAATTCGCTTCTCCGGAAGTCGAAACGGCGAAGCGGCTCGGCATTGATCCGTATGATTTAATGATTGATATCGCTGATAAAGTGCCCGCAGGCTCTGAGGGATTGCTGTTTCTGCCGTTTTTATCAGGGGAGCGCGCGCCGTTTTGGAATCCGAATGCCCGCGGAACGTTTTTCGGCATCAGCCTCCGCCATAAACGGGAGCATTTTATCAGAGCGGTGCTGGAAGGCGTCATCATGAGCGTCTTTTCAATCGGTGTCGCACTGAGAGATTTGGCGGGCCCCGCAAAAGACGTGCGGGCTTCGGGAGGATTTGCGAGATCGCCGCTGTGGAGGCAGATTTTGTCCGATACGATGGGACGGGAAGTCCTCGTTCCGGAAAGTTACGAAGCCTCGGCGCTCGGAGCGGCCGTTCTCGCTTTGCACAGCCTTGGCGAAATGGAACGGATCGAGGATGTTCAGGACTGGATCAGAATTTCTCACCGCCATGAACCGAACGTCAAAAACAGCGAAACATATATTGAGCTGTTTTACTTATACGAGCGGCTGTATGACAAGCTCAAAGATGAATTTGACGTCATCAGTGAATTTCAGCTCAAACAAAGCCGTTAATTCTTCTTTGAAAGGGTGAAAAGGTCATGTTACTGTTTATTGTCATTGCCGCTATTATCGTTTTACTCTTATTGATTACGGTCGCTAAATTAAATCCGTTTATCAGTCTTTTGATTACATCCATCCTTGTCGGTTTCGCAACGGGCATGAATCTGCCGGACATTATCGCTTCGATGAAAACCGGGCTCGGCAATACGCTGTCGCTGCTTGCGATCGTGCTGGCCCTCGGTACGATGCTCGGAAAAATGATGGCTGAATCAGGCGGTGCGGAGCGTATCGCCCACACCCTGATCGGCCGCTTCGGCAAAAAGAAAGTGCATTGGGCGATGATGGCCGTCGCTTTTATTGTCGGCATCCCGGTCTTTTTCCAGGTCGGCTTCGTCCTGCTCGTGCCGCTTTTGTTTACGATTGCGATTGAAACCGGGGTTTCATTAGTGACGATCGGAATTCCGCTCCTTGCGGGACTTTCCGTCGTGCACGGATTGGTTCCGCCCCACCCGGCGGCGATGGCGGCTGTCGGCATTTATCACGCCAATGTCGGAAAAACGATTTTGTTTTCTTTAATCGTTGGGATTCCGACTGCCATCATCGCGGGGCCGCTTTACGGAAAATGGATTGGTAAGCGCATTCACAAACCCGTTCCCGAACTGTTGAAAAAACAATTTATTGAACGGAATGAAAAACGCAAGCTTCCGGGATTCGCAAATACATTGTTTACGATATTGGTACCGGTGATCCTGATGCTTATGGCAACGCTTGCCGAAATTGCGCTTCCGGAAAAAAGCACGCTCTATGAAACTTTTAAATTTATCGGCGACCCTGTCACGGCGCTTTTGATCGCCACGGTTTACTCCTTTTTCAGCCTTGGTTTTTATCAGGGCTTTGACAGAGAAAGCATTTTAAAATTCAGCAATGACTGTCTGGGACCGATTGCTTCCATTCTGCTTGTGATCGGAGCCGGCGGCGCTTTTAACAACGTCCTGATTGATTCAGGCGTCGGCACGTATATCGCTGACATGGCGAAACACTCAAGCTTCTCTCCCGTTCTTTTAAGCTGGACGATCGCGGCGGTCATCCGTGTCGCCACGGGTTCAGCGACTGTCGCCATGATGACGGCGGCCGGCATTGTTGCACCGATTGCATCTGTCATGCCGGGCGTCAGCAGTGAGCTTCTCGTATTGGCAACGGGAGCGGGCTCTTTGATTCTGTCACATGTCAATGACTCCGGTTTCTGGCTCATTAAAGAGTATTTCGGAATGACGGTCAAAGAAACATTCCTGACATGGACGGCGATGGAAACGATTATTTCTGTCAGTGCAATCTGTTTTATCATGATCATTAACGCGTTTATATAAAAACAAACCCCGGCCGCAAACCGGGGTTTGTTTTTTTATCGGTCATTCACGAGGATATAAGCGGCTTTAACGGGTCCGTGGACGCCGACAACCAAATCCATTTCGATATCGGCCGAGTTGCTCGGCCCAGTAATATAGTTGATGCAGGAAGGAACGGTGACGCCGTCTCTGATCTGCTGTTTCAGTATATCGCTGGCCTGTGTCATTCTCGGCACAATGGAAGATTTCGGGATGATTGCGATATAGGTGGTCGGAAGCAGGCTGACAGAACGGCCGGCATGCTCTGACGCATACAAAACGACGGTGGCTGATTCCGCAAGCGTGATCTCGCTGAATGTAATGCCCACATTCGCTTGTTCCGCTTTTTCAATATTTTTCGCTCCTTGTTCCGCGTCCCATTCCCAAACGGGAATCCCTTCGTCCGGCCACTCTTCTGTCATAAGGGTCTGCAAGCCGTACGTTTCAAACCGGCTGTCCTTCGGAATGATGACAGGCCCTCCTTCAAAGCGGTTCACCTGCGTGCGCAAAGCGTCGTAAAGCCCGGCTGCATCCGTTTCGATCAGTTCGGTATGAATGTTGACGCAGTGGTCTTTCAGCATCGTGACAAGATCGTCTTCCGTACAGCCCGCATGCGTTTGATATTGAGGCTGATACTTCCATTCAGGCAGGGACACGCCTGATTTCCTGCGCTCTCTGCCCAGACGTTCGGCGATCCGGTTTAAAAAGGATTCCTGATGTGTAACCGTCCCTTTCATCATCATTCTTCCCCCTTTTGTTTTTCCCGGTCTTTAAACCAATCTCTGAATCTCGATTTATGCGGCGCCGGGAAGTCCCGTATTGCCGTCCATTCTTTTAACGGCCCCGGCCCTTTTGATATTTTGTCATCTTCCGTAAACGGCGTCATGGCGGCAGGCGCCCATTTCGATCCCATTTTATAAAGGGACGGGGATGACGAGCCGAGCCCGAAGGCTTTCATCGCCAGTTTTTCGCTGATCGGCGCTTTGCCCTCTTTTTCCACGATGTTCTGCCGATGCTTGAGCAGCAGCTCGTGCAGCGGAATTTTAACGGGACATGCTTCCGTACAGGCCGCGCATAAGGAAGATGCGTACGGGAGCTCCTTGTATTCGTCATATCCGCCGAGAAGAGGCGATAAGACGGCGCCGATCGGACCCGAATAGATGGACCCGTACGAGTGTCCGCCGACATGCCGGTACACGGGACAGACGTTGATGCAGGCGGCGCAGCGGATACATTGCAGCACTGATTGAAATTCCGTGCCGAGTATGCGGGAACGCCCGTTGTCCACAACCACAAGGTGGAATTCCTCAGGCCCGTCCGCTTCTCCTTGCTGCCGGGGTCCCGTCAGCGCCGTAATGTAACTTGTAAGCCGCTGACCGACCGCGCTTCTCGTCAGCATGCTGACAAGCACTTCAAACTCAGAAAATGACGGAACGATCCGCTCCATTCCCATCACGGTGATCTGCGTCTTCGGCAGCGCGGACACAAGGCGGCCGTTTCCTTCGTTCGTCACGAGACTGACCGATCCGGTATCCGCGATTGCAAAGTTGCAGCCTGTAATGCCGACATCCGCTTCGAGAAATTTTTTCCGGAGAACGCTGCGCGCGTGCATGACGAGCTCTTCCGGTTTTTCCGTCTGTTTGTATTCGAGTCTCTCTTTAAACACGTCACGGATCTGCTCTTTGTTTTTGTGAAGAGCGGGAGCAACGATATGTGACGGCGGATCGTGATCGTCAATCTGGAGAATGTATTCGCCGAGATCCGTTTCTGTGACTTCACAGCCCTCTTCCTCAAGCACTTCGTTCATATTGATTTCTTCTGTCACCATGGATTTGGATTTTACGATTTTTTTAGCGTTTTTCTGCCGGATGACATCGCGGATATAGGAGGACGCTTCTTCCGCCGTTTCGGCGAAAAAGACGTGTCCGCCTCTGCTGGCGACATTTTCGGCGAGCTGTTCCAAATAGAAATCAAGATTGTCCAGCACATGCTGTCTGATTTCTTCCGCATGGGAACGCCAATCCTCCCAGTTTCCCAATTCTTCGGCCGCCTGAAGCCTTCTTGTCCTGAGCCGTTCCTGCGCTCCGGAGACGGCTCCTCTCATAAACTCATTATCTATTCCTTCTGATACCCGCTCTTTAAAAGCGGCGGTACCGATTTTCATCGCCATGATTTTCCCCCCTTGTTGTTTCTCGTGTTATCTGCTGTTCAGCACTTCGGCGATGTGCATGACTCTGACGTTTTTATCCTTACGGTCAAGACGCCCGCCGATATTCATCAGACATCCGCAATCCGCTCCGATCAGCACCTCGGCCTCCGTGTCTTCCACGCAGGCGACCTTCTCATCCACCATTTGTTCAGAGATTTGCGCCATTTTCACAGAAAACGTTCCTCCGAATCCGCAGCATTGGTGCTTTCCGGGAAGCGTGGTCAGCTCGAGCCCCTTGACATGGCGCAAAAGCTTCATCGGCTCCTCCGACACGCCGAGCAGCCTCGTCATGTGGCATGATGTATGGACTGTCGCTTTTTTATGCAGCACCGCCCCGACATCCTCCACCCCGAGAACGTTGACGATAAAATCCGTTAACTCATATGTTTTGTCCGCAAGCTGCTGCGCTTTTGCCGCCCACTTCGGATCGTCCTGAAACAGATGCGGATATTCACGGAACATCGTCGTACAGGAACCTGACGGACTGACAACGTACTCCGCTTCTTCAAACGCGGCAATCATCCGCTTCATCGCTTTTTTCGCATCCGTCACATACCCGCTGTTGTATGCGGGCTGCCCGCAGCAAATCTGCCCCTCGGGAAAATCCACCTCACACCCGAGCCGTTCCAGCACCTCAACCGTCGCCTTTCCGACATTGGTCTGGAACATATCCACAAGGCACGTGACAAATAATGAGACTTTCATGATGAACCCCTCTTTCATCCTCAATATGTGATCCGGTCATCTGATGACCTGTTTTTAGGAAAGCTCTATGAATATCCTACACTATTCTGAATATGGATTGGAAGGTTTTTCTGAAAAATCCTTTCGTCCGATGCGCTGAAGGGGACAAAAAAAAGAGAAGCCCGAAAGCTCCTCAAGCTGCTCTACATCCCGTTTTCCAGCAGACGTCCCAGTTTTTGCACACCCTCTTTTATCGCGGCTTTACCGGCATAACTGAACGACAGGCGAAGATATTCCGCACCGTCTTCCTGATGCAGAAAAAAATATTTACCGGGTACATAGGAAACGCCGTGAGACAGAGCCCTCGCCAGCATTGCGGATGTATCCGCTCCCGGCGCTTTCACCCATACAAAGTAACCGCCTTCAGGCACGTGCCAGGATGCGGATTCCGGAAGATATCGAGCTGATGCGGCGAGCAAAACGTCACGTTTGCTTTGATATGCTTCCCGCAAGACGGCGAGCCGTTTTTCAACATTCGTTTGTTCCAGATAGACGGCGGTCACCGCTTGGGAAAACGGGTGGCCTAAGTCTTTTTTTAACCATGACAATGCCGTGATGAATGCAGCGTTCCCTGCAATCCAGCCGATCCTCATACCCGGGGCGATGACTTTTGATAATGAACCGGCGTACAGCACCCGGCCGTTTTGATCCATGGCTTTCAAGGGCGGCGGAATATCGGTGAATCCGAGCTCGCCGTATGCATCATCCTCCAAGATGAGAAAATCATACGTTTCGGCAAGCTGAAGCAGGCGGGTTCTCCGCTTCGCTGACATTACGGTTCCCGCAGGATTCTGAAAAGCGGGTATCGTGTAGAGAAGACGGGGAAGCAGAAGCCCTTTTCGTTTTCTTTCCTCAAGCATGAACGCTAATGTTTCTGTTTGCAGGCCCTCTTGATCTGTCGGAATGCTCATGATATGCGGTGTGTAATTTTTAAAAATCTCGAGCGCTTCCATGTAGACCGGAGCTTCAACGGCAGCGGCGGTTTGTTCATCGAGGAAAACCCGTGCAGCCAGATCTATCGCCTGACAGGCGCCTGACGTCACGAGCAGCTCATCGTCCCGACAGTGAATGCCGCGGATGGCTACCCGTTCTTGAATCTGCTTTTTTAAAACGGCCGTCCTCGGGCTTCCCATATAATGCAGCGGCAGATCGCGCTCCTCATCCAGAAGGCGGGCGGCGGCTTCTTTCAGCTCCTTATCAGGAACGAGTGCGGGATCGGGATAGCCGGAATGCAGGGGGATGCACGCTTTCGGAACTGCCGGCATCCATTCCCCGGGAGGATCGTTTGTCAGAGCTTTCTTTACATGGTCAGAAAAAAAAGATTCGGCCTGCATGTGATGTTATCCCCTTTCACAAGTCAGCTTCTATACATTTTCTTCAAAATAAGCCCCCAGCACTTCTTCCACATTCGTCAGGTGCGCGGTCATCGCGGCTTCCGCTTCATCCGCGTCTTTGGCGGCGACGGCGCTGTAAATGCGTTCATGCTCTTCATACAATCGCTGCACGCTCGTTCGTTTAGAAAACAGCCAAATTTTTCTCGTTTCTCTCATCGTTTCCAAAAGGAGCGCGGAGACATGATTCATGAGATGCTTGAGCAGCCCGTTTTGTGATGCTTCCGCCAGCGCCATGTGAAAGGAGAAATCCGCTTTTTCGCCCAATTCTTCGTCTCCGTCAATGTCTTTCATCTCCAGGAGAGCTTGGCGGATTTTTTGTAAATCGTCTTCCGTGCGTTTTTCAGCGGCCATGGCGGCGACGCCGAGTTCAAGCAGCTTTCTGACTTCGAGCAGCTGTTTGACGTCCTCTTTTTTCATCAAGAGGGCGGAAGAAAGCGGCTGGGAAACATGAGACGGCTCAAATTCTCTTATGTATGTGCCTTCTCCCTGCTTCATGTCGACGAGCCCCATCGCTTTCAAAGCCGACAGCGCTTCTCTGACCGCCGAGCGGCTGACCTGAAAACTCTCAGAAAGCGCCTGAACGGAATCAAGCTTTTCACCCGGCTTAAGCTCGCCCGCTTTTATCTTCTCCAGCAATGCGTCAGCGACTTCCTCGTAGATTTTTTTCGTTTTAATTTGTTTATATTTCAACGCGATCACCCCGTCACTTGTGAATCTTGATGTTTATCGTCTATTATACTTCTTTTTTCGCACCGCCGACAGGTTCAGACAATTTGTTCAAGAAAAGTATTGTACTTTCAAAACTTTCAAAATATAATGCTAATTAACCCGGTCATCAGATGACCTTATCATAAAAAGTAATCGCTTACATGACATAAGGAGGGGTTTTTTAGGGATGCAATGGACACAGGGGTACGCTCCTTTAGGGGGAAATTTGCTTTTATCGGCAGCTTGCGCGCTCGTGCCGATTATCTTCTTTTTTTGGGCGCTTGCGGTGAAACGGATGAAGGGGTACATCGCGGGGCTTTTAACGTTAGCCGTTTCACTTTTAATCGCTGTATTTGTTTACGGCATGCCGGCTGAAAAAGCGGTGATGTCCGCTTCTCAGGGAGCGGTGTACGGGCTGCTTCCGATCGGCTGGATTATCGTCACATCGGTCTTTCTGTATAAAATCACCGTGAAAACGGGACAGTTTGAGATTATCCGGAGTTCGGTGCTCTCAATTACAGATGACCGGCGTTTGCAGGCGCTGCTCATCGCCTTTTCATTCGGGGCGTTTTTAGAAGGCGCCGCCGGTTTCGGCGCTCCCGTCGCGATCTCGGCCGCTTTGCTCGTCGGACTTGGTTTTCAGCCGCTGTATGCGGCGGGAATTTGCCTGATTGCCAATACGGCGCCCGTTGCCTTCGGCGCGATCGGCATTCCGATTACCGCCGTCGAAGGTCCGACCGGGATACCGGCAATGGAAATTTCTCAAATGGTCGGCCGGCAGCTTCCGTTTTTATCCGTCTTTATTCCGCTGTACTTAATCATTTTGATGAGCGGGTTTAAAAAAGCTTTTGAGGTATGGCCGGCCATTCTTGTTTCCGGCGTCTCCTTTGCGGCCGTGCAGTACGCAAGCTCGAATTTTTTAGGGCCTGAGCTTCCGGATGTGCTGTCGGCGCTTGTTTCCATGGCCGCGCTCGCTCTGTTTTTGAAATTTTGGAAACCGAAAACGGCCTTTCGTTTCGCGGCAGAACGGGAATCAGCACCGGCCGCTGACCGGGCGCCGATCAAGTACGGGGGCGCCGCGGTGTTTAAAGCCTGGTCTCCTTTCCTTCTTCTGACGGCCATGATATCCGTTTGGGGGATTCCCGGCGTGAAGGCTGCCTTAACCGGTCATTATGAAGGAACGTCAATGTGGCTTTCCTGGCTGAATGCAGCCGGGCGTGCATTGACCTTCACGCCTCCCGTCCCATTTGTAAATCAGCAGATTCTTCAGGCGGACGGCACGCCGATTGAAGCCGTGTACAAACTTGAGCTTTTCGGTTCAGCGGGGACGGCGATTCTGATTGCCGCCGTCATCTCCAAGTTCGCCCTCGGCATGTCGTGGAAGACATGGGGCGAAGCGTTTATAGAAACGGTGAAAGAGTTAACGCTTCCGGTCGTGACCATTGTTTCTGTTGTCGGCTTTGCTTATGTGACGAATGCTTCCGGCATGAGCACGACACTCGGTCTTGCGCTTGCCATGACGGGCGCGATGTTTACCTTTTTTTCGCCGGTGCTCGGCTGGCTCGGCGTGTTTATTACCGGCTCTGATACGTCGGCCAATCTATTGTTCGGCGGATTGCAAAAGGTGACGGCGCTCTCTGTCGGGATGGACCCGGTTCTCTCCGTTGCCGCCAATTCATCAGGCGGTGTCACCGGAAAAATGATTTCTCCGCAATCCATTGCGGTTGCCTGTGCCGCTGTCGGTCTGGCGGGCAAGGAAGCCGACCTTTTCCGTTTTACGATTAAGCACAGTCTGTTTTTGCTTCTGCTCGTCTGTCTCATTACATTTTTACAGCATCATCTGTTTTCATGGATGATCCCGTAACACGGAGAACCTCCCCGGGGTTTGGCTCGGGGAGGTTTCAGCTGTACCGTTTTCTCGCCGATGACGGCGGAATATTTAATTGGTCACGGTATTTGGCGACGGTGCGCCTTGAGATTCGGATGTCATATTGTTCATGCAGCAGATCGGCAAGCTTTTGGTCTGAAAAAGGTTTCTTTTTATCTTCTTTACCGACCAATGCCTCCAGATGCGCTTTTACGGCATAATTGGAGGCACCGCCGTCCCCTGACGATTCAGCTTTCGCCGAGAAAAATGTTTTCATTTCATACAGTCCGTACGGCGTCTGAACGTACTTCCCTTTGATGGCCCGGCTGATCGTTGATTCGTGGAGCTCCAGCGTTTCCGCCACCTCTCTTAAGGTCAGCGGCTGCATTCCGCTTTTTCCTGTGAGAAAAAAGGATTCCTGCCGTTCAGTCAGGACGCCGATAATTCTCGTGATCGTTTGTTTTCTTTGCGACAAAGCCCGGTTCAGCCAGCGCCATTCCTGATATTTTGCCGACAGATAATTTTTCGTGTCACGGCACCCGGCAGCTGACAGCAGCGGCTGATAATGGGTATGAAGCTGGATGTCAGGAAACGAACGGCTGTTGAGCCGCGCTTGAATGATGCCGTTTTTCACTGTGATGAAAATATCCGGTTCCACGTAAAAACCCGGCTCCTCATGCGCATAACGGAGCCCCGGCCTCGGATCAAGCGCGCTGATCATGTCAGCGATGTCCTGAATGTCTTTAAGCGGAATGCCCGTTTTTAGTGTAAGCGCTTTCCAGTTCTTTCTTGCAAATAGCTCAAAATAGGCGTCGGCAATCCATTCCGCCTGTTCGTTCCGCTCGGGAAGACGGCGGAGCTGAAGAAGGATGCATTCCTGCAAAGACCTGGCGCCGATTCCCGCGGGCTCAAGGGACTGAAGCTTTTTCAGAACCGCTTCCGTCTCCTCTTGTGAAGCGGATACATGGTCGGCGGCAGCTGGTATGTCCTCTTTTAAATATCCGTTTGAGTCCAATGAATGTATCAGATAATTGAAAATCTTTTTCTCATCATCGGACAGCTTCATATCTAAGGCTTGTTGTTTGAGCGAATCCTGCAGCGTTTTGCGGGTAAGTCTGATCTGCTGGCTTCCGTCCCGTTCTTTCATCCTGTTTTTATTTGTTTTATGGTAAGATAGTGGCGGCGTGTCTGTTTCCTTTCGTTCAATCAGAGGGTTTTCCAGTGAGAGCTCATCAATATATCCGGCCAGTTCCGCGGAATTGTATCCGAGTAATGTGATAGCCTGTTTAAGCTCTTGCGTTAATTGAGGCTTTAACATTTGTGTTTGCTGAAGTTTGATATCCATCATGCTCACTCCCCTTTTTTCATTGTACATGATTGGTTTCATACCGTATATACTTATTAAAAGGAGTTGCTTTATAGATGTCAGAACTTTTTTCTGTTCCTTATTTTATTGAAAACTTTACACAGCACATTGAAATGAATCCGAATGAAGACCGAATTCATGCGATGAACAGCTATTACCGCTCCGTCGTCTCAACCCTTGTTCAGGATCAGCTGACGAAAAACTCGGTTGTGCTCAAAAGAATTCAGCATTTGGATGAGGCGTACAACAAAGTAAAACGCGGAGAAACAAAATAAACCTTCCGCTCATTCACAGCGGAAGGTTTTCCTTCGTGCCGGCGGTTTCCCCGATCAGACGGACATCCGGCGCTTCGTGCATCCAGGTGTAATAATAGTTGGCGTTTTTCCCGTATGAATTATCAATGACGGTATTCGGTTTCCCGAGAAGCGAGGACAGAATGTGGCCGTGAAGCCTTGACGTTTCCACCGATTCGTACCTGCTGAAAAACAGGACCGATTTCTTCGTTAAGAAATCGGAATAGCATTTCCAAAACCGCGCAATCGGCAGCGGGTTTCCCGCTTTTTTATTCAAAACATTCAGCGTTTGAAAAAAAGCGATTCCCCTGCGGTCGCTTGCTGACAGTACATCCTGCCAGTCGCAGCTTTTAACGGAAGAATTGTTTTGCAGCTTCGGATTGATTTCCCCATCCGTGCGGATAAAATGAAGCCTGCCGCGTGACGGAGCCGCTGACGCCGCCATCGGATACAGCTGATGGGCCATATCAGGCATAAGCCCGATATGATTCGCCGACAAAAAGCGTTTCGCAGTCTCGTATGACACATGATCTCTCGTAAACAGGTGGAGATCCTTGTGCTCCGCAAAAAGCGCCGCTGTCTTCTCAAGCCGTGTCTCATCCTGATAATAGATGGATTGCGGCAGGATGACGATCCTGTTTTCCGGAAAGGATTTGACGATTTTTTCCCTGAACGTCTGATAGTACGGATAGAGATCCCCGAAATTTCCGCCACCCTGACAGACGATGATCGTCTTTTTGTCCGCCCGGCGCCTGAATGGAAAATTGTCGGGATTCCAGCGCTGTTTCACGCGGATGCCGTGCGCTTTAAAAAACGCCTCCGTCCCTTTCATAATCAATAAATCCCCTACATTTCCGTAGAGGGGATAGTCGGCATAAATGATGTCAGATTGCGGCGGTATAACGCTGAGCAGACCCGTCAGCGTCTCTTTTAATCGGCTCATAACATGGCGGCTGTCCATGTTTTCTCCCCTTTCGTTTCAAACAGTCGCGCAAGTGAGTCAATGACACGCTGCTGCTCCTCAGAAGACAAGTCAGACCCGGACGGCAGACAGATGCCCCGGCTGAAAAGGTTCTCAGAGACACGCTCATGTTCGCTGTGAGGATAAAAGACGGAAGATGAGAAAAGCGGCTGCGTATGCAGCGGTTTCCACAGCGGCCGGGCCTCAATGTTCTGTTCCGCAAGACAGGCGACGGCTTCTTCCGGCGTCACGCCGTTATCAAGCGTCAGAGCCGTCAGCCAGCGGTTTGAAACCGTTCCTTCAAGCTCCGGCATCATGCGGATGCCCGGATATGTTTCCAGCGCTTCCCGATACCTGTGAAAGATTTCTCTCCTCGCCCGAACGCGATCTTCGAGCACTTCCAGCTGCGATATCCCCACGCCCGCGAGAATGTTGCTGAGCCTGTAGTTATACCCGAGCTCGCTGTGCTGGTAATGAACGGCGGCATCTCTCGCCTGGGACGCAAGAAACCTCGCTTTTTCAATCGCGGCTTTATCGTCAGACACGAGCATGCCGCCTCCCGATGTTGTAATGATTTTGTTGCCGTTAAAGGAATAAATGCCGAAACGGCCGAACGTGCCGCTCTGCCTGCCTTTATATGTTGATCCTAAGGACTCGGCAGCGTCTTCAATCAGACAGATGCCGTATGCGTCACAAAGGCTCATTAATTCATCCATTTTCGCGCTTTGGCCGTAAAGATTGACGGCGATCACCGCTTTCGGGAGTCTGCTGCGCCGCTTTGCATCCCGCAGCGCCCGCTCAAGCGCATCGGGCGACATATTCCAGGTCTCCCATTCCGAATCAATAAAAACGGGCTCAGCCTGCTCATACACAATCGGATTCGCCGTGGCGACAAACGTAAAGGAAGGACAAAATACAACGTCTCCTTTTTTCACACCCGCAAGCCGCAGGGCAAGATGGATGGCGGCCGTTCCCGAGCTTACGGCCGCCGCGCTTTTCACTCCCGCATATTCCGCGAGCCGCGCTTCAAACGAATTGACGAGCGGACCGAGCGGGGCAATCCAATTGGAACGGAAGGCTTCTGCGATGTATTCCTGTTCTTTTCCGCTCATATGAGGCGGAGACAAATAAATCCGTTTGTTTGTTTGCATGAAATCATCCTTTTTCATTATGGATAGGGGAGATGACGCGGGCCGGAACGCCGACCGCCGTCACATGGCCGGGAATCCGGCTGATGACCGCAGCCCCCGCGCCGATAACGGACCAAGGGCCGATGTCAATCTGCGGTATGACGGACGCTCCGATTCCGATGTGCGTTCCTTCCCCGACTTTCACTCCGCCGGCAAGCGCCGCGCGCGGTGAAAGATGGACGTAATCTCCGATTGCATTGTCATGATCGGCAACTCCCCCCGTATTGATGATGCAATGGGCGCCGATGTCAGCGCCCGCCTGAATGACGGCGCCCGCCATCACAACCGTTCCGTGTCCGACGGAAGCCGTTTCACTGACGATCGCCCCGGGGTGAATGAGTGCGGCATAATCGTCATCTTCAAGCCCAAGCGTTTCAGCAAGCTGCTTTCTGACGCCGTTGCGGCCGATGCATATCGTGAATACGGCCTCGGGGACGAGTTTCCGAAGCATGGGCACGTCTTTCGTCCGGCCCGTATATAAACCGTTCCGAACGGCAAAACCGCTGAATCCGTCATCCAATACGCCCGCAAGCTCCATATCGGAACGGGCCTGCACGATTTCCTTCACGACTTTTCCGTGTCCGCCGTTTCCGATCAGCACGACCTTTTTCACGATGACATATCTCCGCTGCCTGTGAAGCGCTTTGCCGTCACATGGCCGGCTTGATGTATGCCTTCTGACACGAGAACTTTTTTCACTGTTAAAAGCAGAATCTTTAAGTCGAGAAGAAATGTGCGGTTGTCGACGTACCACACGTCGAGCTTGAATTTTTCCTCCCATGAAATCGCGTTTCTCCCGTTAATCTGCGCCCAGCCCGTAATCCCCGGCTTCACCTCGTGGCGCCGCGCCTGCTCCGCCGTGTAAAGCGGCAGATAATCCATCAGCAAAGGGCGGGGGCCGACAAGACTGATATCTCCTTTGAGCACATTAAAAAGCTGGGGAAGCTCATCGATGCTCAGTTTTCTGATCAGCCTTCCCGTTTTGGTCAGACGGAGATGATCCGGAAGCAGCACACCGTTTTCATCCCGCGCATCCGTCATCGTTCTGAGTTTATACAACGTAAACGGACGCCCGTTATGCCCCGGTCTCGTCTGTTTGAACAATACCGGAGACCCGATGGCGCATCTGACGGCTGCCATGGCGAAGAGAAGGATGACGCTCGCGCCGCACAATAACAACATCGCGGCCGCTATATCAAATACACGTTTCGCCTTCAAATCTGAACAGCTCCTTTCACTTTTCGGCATTTCTGTAAAGCAAGCCGCCTTTCTTCTTTCGTACAAATGAAGAAAAAAGCGAATGCGGCATAGCTCATGCATACGGCAAGCCCCGCGGCGATCAGGCCGGCCCAGCTGTCAAGCGGTGAAAACAGCCGGATACCCCGGCAGACAGCCCAGGCAAATACGGCCGCCGCCAACGGGCCGAACATGCCTTTGTAAAACGCGGTTTTCTGAAAGCCCGTAATATACGAAACATACAGCGGCGTGAAGACAGCATTTTTCAAAATGAGAGAGACTGCACCGGCGATGGTGATGCCGTACAGCCCGAGATGTGCCGGTCCGCTGAGAACCACGGCCAATATGACATTCAGTCCGCCTAAACATAAAGTAACGACGGCGGGCGTTTTTTGTTTATTAAAAGCCGTCCATACGTAAAAAAGCGGCATGACAGAGAGACTGACCGCCAAATACGCGGCGTGAATATATAAAAGCGGCGCCGTCTGCACAAACGACGGGCCCAGCCAAATCGCCAGAAACGGTTCGGCAAGCCCTCCTAATAATGCGGCGGGAAGCGCGAGCAGAAGCCCGTTCATCCGCACAGCCTTATTGGCGTAAGACAGGAGACCTTCCATATCCCCTTTTGAGTAATAGGAAGTCAAAACCGGCGCAAACAGTGAAGCAAGCGTCCCGGCAAGACTTCTGAGCAGGAGCGGGAATTGAATAATCGCCGCATAGACACCCGCCTCAGACGGCCCCAGCACGAGGTTGGCCGTCATGAGGTCAATCTGCAGAAACAGCAGCACGCCGATCTGGTTGACAGAGCTCCAGGCACCGGCTGAAAACAGCACTTTGCTCGTCTGTAATGACAAGGTTTTACGGCTGAAAGAAAACCACGGAATCAATTTCTTAAAAAAGAAAAAAGTCAGCACGGCCGCACAGACGGCTCCCGCTAATGCCGAAAGCTGGATCTGCCAGATTTTCGGCGGCAGGCACGTAAACAGAGCGAGCACACACAGCACCCTGACCAGCATTTGCACGGCCTGAATGGAGCTTGTGATATAAAGCTTGTTGGCAAAAAACGGCCCCGTCGCGAAACCCGCCATAAAAAACGTCAGCATAAACAGCACGCTGCCGATCACGATAGAGAGCCTCACATCCGTTAAGAGCCCGGCCGGCACATTCATAATCTTGTCAATAAAAAAAGCCGTCCCGGCGAGCGGCACAGCGAGTAATAGAGATATCACGACAGACGCGGCTAAATAATTGCTTACATACGCATTGGCCTCGTCCCTGTTCCCCCTGTGGGCGGCGACGGAGAAAAACCTCACAACGACAGAGCTCAGCGCAACGGTAATAATAGAGAAATAGTTAATGATATTCTGTGTCAGATGGACAAACCCAAAAGCCTCCACACCTAATGTTTTCACAATAAAGGGCGTCATCCACACTGATAAAAACACCGATAGTAAAAACGCCGTCACATTGGCGCCGAAATTAATGGCAAATTTCATGCTCCTTCCGCACTGCCTTTCTCTTTCGATTTCCGTTCGAAAAACGCATGCAGAAGAAGAGGAAGGCGCATTTTGCACAGACCGAGCACCACGCGCTCCCCCGCCAGCAGCTGTTTATGGCGGCACGGCGTCCTGCGCACCGCCGTTTTTACCATGTCATACGTTAAGATTCTGCCGATGTGCGCCGTAATCTGATGTGACGGCTGCGGGGCGGCGCATGCGTTGGCGATCAGCATCGGAATCTGATGCTTGCACAAATATGTATCGATATCGCTCCGGCAGGCGTCCGTCAGCCCGTTTTCCTCATAAAAAGCCATTTTCGCTTTATATTGCCTTTGCAGTTCGTGATCTAAGTGGGGCTTAAACGGTGTTTCTGTAAGACTTTGCGGATTTTCCCGGTAGATATACAGCCCTTCGTCTATCACTTTGATACGCGCGGCTTGGCGGAACGCTGCCAAATTAAACGGAGAGTCTTCGGCAAACCGGATATCTTCATGGAACAACAGCCCTTGCAATGCTTCTCTCCGGTATATATAGCGCCACACATACCAAATAAACCGATGTTCGTGCGCGCGGGTCAGCAATGCAGTCATTTCATCCGCTGTGAAGACGCGGCCCGGCGGAAGGGACGGCGGCATATATGTTCTTTTCTTAGACGGCGTTTCCTTATAATAGCCGCATCCGGCGATATCCAGCCGGTTCTTCTCCGCTTCTTCATAAAGCCGCTCGAACATCGTTTCCGTCACATAGTCATCGCCGTCCGCAAAACCGATATAACGGCCGCGGGCGGCTTTTATTCCGGCATTGCGGGCCGAGCTGAGGCCGCCGTTTTCTTTATGAATCACCCGGATTCTCGCATCTTCTGCGGCGAATTGTTCAGCAATCCGCCCTGACTGATCCGGTGAACCGTCATTGACGAAAATGATTTCGATGTCTCTCAGCGTCTGTTTTGTTAAAGAAACCGCGCATTCTTTCATAAAAGGCTCTGTCTTATACATCGGCACGATCACGCTCACAAGCGGCGCGGTCATTGGGCATCACCGCTGATTTTCGAGCGCAGCCCGGCAAAATAAACACTTCGCAAAGAACCGCCTTCCTCATGCTTGCCGCTGAGCAGCCGGTTTACGGCGGACGTTACGGCTTCAGGGTCGGGACGTTCAAGCAATGTCATGTTCGGTATGTTTTTCAGCCATTGATAGCCTTCCATCACCTTATGATCAAACGAACGAATGACGACACAAGGCGTTTTCGTCAGCGCACAAAAAATCATCCCGTGAAGCCTGTCAGTGACGACGGCTTCCGCGCCTTTCAGCGTATTCCAAAGCGCCTCCAGCTCCTTTTCACGCGTATGGCGGCTGACCCTCCGGCCGACCGTCGTCGTAAAGGAATACAGCTCTCCGTACTCTTTTGCCAAAGCTTCTTTTACCATCGTTCTGTCCTCAGCCGTCAGCGCACTCTCCTTATCCTCCCGTAAACAGAGGTAGATCCCTTCCCGCGGGATGCGCCGCTCGCTTTTATCCAAATATAAGACCATGTCAGGCTGTTTGAGCACTGTTTTTCCGGGAAAATGACGCTTCATCCATTGATACGTCGTCTCATCTCTCGCCATTAACAAAAGGTCGGGATGCGCATTGTACACTTTTCGGGCGCGCTTCAGTTCCTTCCGTCCCTTTTTTGATTCAGAAAAGTGAGCCGTCGCCGGAAGCTGAACGATCCGATATTGCCGGAATGTTTTTATGATAAAGCGGCGCGTCCATTCCTCATACCGGTACAAATCCCCCATGTTCCCGCCGCCGATGATGAATACCATATCATCGGGGTGGCGCTTTTTGATCAGCGCTTTTGCGGATCTGTATATATCCTTCATATCCACCTCGACAATGTCAAAATCGGGATACTCCCGTTCAAGAAACGTTTTGCTTGCGTAGGCGATGGCGTGATCGCCGAGATTATCGTGGGACGGGAGCAGCGTCAGAATGATCTTTTTTCTTGCCGCTGTAAGCCCCGCCCCATCCGCTGCCGTTCCGAAATGAAATTGGGACGGGTATTTGACCTTAAGCAACAGCCATTCCGCGAGATTGATTTTTAAAGATTGTATCGACATGTCTTCACCCTCTGATTTTCATTTTGTACTCGATTGCCCGCTGATACGCGGCTGATGCCAGCGACACGAACGGAATCAGCTTCAGCTTCGCCAAAAGCAGAAGGCATGAGCGTTTGGCGTCAAACGGCGCCGTTCCGGTTTTGGAAAGGCTCAGGCGAAACACGGGATCAGCGCATATCCGGCTGATATTCTTCCACTTCTCAGAAAACCGGCCGCCATTATTCCGCTTCCATTCATTCAGCAGGCAGACTGTTCCGTGCTGAACGATGAAAAAATCCAGCTCCTGCCGGTATTCCTGTAAGCAGCCGTTTTCACGCAAAAAAGCCTCGTTCAGCCGATAGAGAACGAGACCTGAGTCAAACAGCTTTTTCTGATAGCTTTGCACAATGGAAGTCAAGTGAATCCGATAATGATAGAGCGGCTGATCCACGTACGAGACCGCACCTGCGAAAACATGCGCCCTGAGGCTGAAGTACTGATCCTCCACGTGCTCCAGCTCATCACGAAGCGGAAAGCGCAGCTGATGATGCTCGATCATGGTTCTTTTGTACAGCTTGTTCCATGAAAAACCGCTGACCCTTCCTTCAAATAAATCTTTCAGGTACAGTTGTTTCGGGCGCCCCGCGTAGGCTGAAGCGATCGTTGAAACGGCGGTTTTCCCCGTATCCGCAAACTCGGCCGCATATTCGCAAATCACGAGATCAGCCTGATCAGCCTTCGCTTTTTCATACATGCGCAGGCAATAATCAGGTTCAACCCAGTCGTCCGCATCAATAAAAGCGATAAATTCGCCGCGCGCCGCCGCGATCCCCTTGTTGCGGACCGCGCCGAGCCCACGGTTTTGCTGATGAATGACCCGGATTCTCTCATCCCGCTTCTGATAGGTTTCAAGAATCGCCGGGCTTTGATCCGTTGACCCGTCATTAACGGCCACGATTTCGATATTGGCGAGCGACTGATTGAGCAATGAATCTAAGCATCTTTCTAAATAAGTTTCCGTATTATACACAGCAATTAATAAACTGACCGCGGGTGTTTCCATATAAACCTCCAATGTCCATTACCGGGAAAAAATCGTTCTGTACGGAAGCACAGACGAATCGACCGGCATAAGCAAGTAACTGTAAAGAAAATAACAGACAATAATGGCGATATAAATCAGCGCATTTGATTTTTCATCAAAAATTCTCACAAAATAAGGGATCAAGATCATTTGGTACAGGCCGAAATATATATTAAACCGGGCGAAAATAACATCCTTTGTCGCCAAAAGACCGAAGAGCAGGCCGAGCAGACAGAAATTCACGATGACATCACTGTCAGGCCAGAGCTTCCGCAGCCGCTCCCGATAGCAGAAAGCCAAAAACAGCGGCAGAAGCAGCACCGCGATTTTTACGACGTTCATCCCGTTCGTATTGGTCATCAGCCATTTCTCATAATGGCCGTATGAGCTGTTTTCCAGCACGACGACAAACAGCGAAATGAACTTCTGATACAGAAACGTCATAAGAAGAAACAATGCCGACAGTCCGAAAATCGCGGGCGACCAGGCTTTTTTTCTGACGAGAAAATAAACCGGAATCATAATCAGCGCTGAGGAATGAAAAAGCGAACACAGCAGCACGATTGACATATAACGCTTCCAGCTTCCGCTGATCACGTAGCGGACTGCCCAAAACAAAACGGCCGCCACCATATACTGCCTGATCCCGTTAAAGGAAGCGTAATAGTGATACGTGCCCAAAAACAAAAACACACTCAGCTCAAACGGACGGCCGAACTCAACGAGCCCCTTTAAAATAAAGCTGCACGTCACGACCGCCACGGTGAAATACATGATTTGCGGATCTTTCGTGATAAAATTCATGAGCCAGATGAGAGCCGTAAACCCCGGATCAACGGCTGCTTTTTTCGCTCCGAACCCGAAGATCTCCCAAATGCTTCCGTAATTTCCCGCCAGCTTGTACATCAGCGCGTACGTCTGAAAATCCGTCCCGACTCTGTAGCGCAAGCCGGAGACCAATACGAGCGATAGCAGCGGAACGATCATGACGAGCTGATTCGGCCGGTATCCGGTCGAAAGCGATTGATCACGCCCGCCGCACATTTTCGCGAACCATGACCAAATATACACAATTCCCATATTGACTACGTATACAATCATTCGTTACTGTTCCTTTTTCCAATTCATATTGTAAAGCTTCATAACAGCCCCCGCATTTTCTTCCGCGTCATATCCCTGCCGTCTGAGGGTTTCTTTAATGCGCGCCCCGTCAGGCTTTGCCGCCTCTGCTGCCCGTAAAACCGCGGATGCCCATTGTCCGGGCGGTTCTTTGAGGCTGAGCCTTTTGACCAGCCCGAGCCCGGCATCGGCTTCTTCCGTTATGCCGTCTGATATCACGCACGGCACCCCGGAGGCCTGCGCTTCAACGAGCGTGACGGGCAGCCCTTCATAAAGAGACGGCATGACAAATACATCCAGCGTTTTCAGCAGGGCATGAACGCGGTCTTCTATGCCGATAAAACGCACATCATCATCAAGCCCCAGCTTCGCCGCCAGATTTTCCATGTCGGTGCGAAGCGGACCGTCTCCGGCGAGAATCAGCTGTAAACCGATGCCCCGCTCTTTCATATCAGCTGCCAGCCGGAGCAGAAATTCATGGTTTTTTTCTTCTGTAAAGCGGCCGATATGGCCGATCACCAAACGGCCGCCTGCAATGCCCCGCTTCCTTTTTTCAGCTTCTGTGTCCGCGCACCCGCCGGCAAATAAGTCGAGATCAATGCCGTTCGGCAAAAGATGCACGTCTTTTTCTTTCCCGAATAAGAAACGGCCCGCGTCTTCTCCGCAGGCGCACAGTGCCGTGGCGTTTGCCGTGATCAGCCGTCTGAAAACAAACAGCTGCATCCCGGCAAGCCGCGACGCCCGCCCCCGCCACGACGTACTATGCGAATGGCAGATCCGCACCGGGACGCCGGCTAAACGAGCGGCAAGCGCGATGAATCCCGACTGAAAATCGGTATGGGCGTGCACGGCGGCAAACGGGCCTTTTTCCTGAATCACCCGCTTGACCTGTTTCACAAATGTAATCGGGTTTGTGCTGCCGATGCTCGGCACATAAAAAAGCCGTCCGCCGAGAGCGAGAATTTCCTCATCATAAGCGCACGGATCGTTCCTATGGGTTAAAAAATCAAACTGCACCTTCGTTCTGTCCATCTTCCGGTACAAATTCATCATCATCGTTTCTGCGCCGCCCCTGTTCATCCCGCTGAAGATGTGCAGCACCCGCATCGGTTTGTCAGTCATGTTCGGCAAGCCCTTCTTTTTGGCGGATGTCCCTGTTTTTATGATAACGGTTCATGACCGCGGGCGGCGTAATGGCGCGGATGAGCGGCTTTGCGATATACGCGTAATGGGAAAGCGGCAGCTTCAGCCGTCTGCATGCCTGAAAAACGAGGACCGCGTTATCAATGGAATACGTAAACGATCTCCTTTTAAACGCATCACTGTCCTCTCTGACTTTATACAGCGTTTCTTGGAGATTGTACCCCCGGAAACCCGCTTCAAAAAAGCGCAGCCACAAATCGATATCCTCCATCCGCCGCGTCCGCCTGACTGACCGGTAGCCCCCAAGCGCTTTGTACGCTTCAGCCCGCATCATAATGGTGCCGTGGCAGAATGGTGTGCCTTTCGCCATAATTCCCGGTTTCGGCACGGGCGGCAAAAGCCGGGCGCCCCTTACACCGAATTCGTCAAATACGAGCATCCCCGTGCCTACGACTTGATAGTGGGCGTGCTTGTTTAAGAAAGCGGCCTGTTTTTCCAGTCTCCTCGGGTTGGAGATGTCATCACCGTCCTGCCTGGCGATATAATCCCCCGTTGCGTATGTCAGACAGCGGTTAAGCGAAGCGGCAAGCCGTTGATTTGTCTTATTTTGAATCAGCGTAATCCGGTCGCCGTAATGATCCGCGTAACGGCGCGCAATCTGATACGTTCCGTCAGTTGACGCGTCATCACACATAATCAGTTCCCAATTCTTATAAGATTGGCTCAGGATGGATTCAATACTCTCCGCTAAAGTCTCTTCGCAATTATAAATTCCCATGATGACGGAAATTTTCGGTTGTGCTCCTGCATTCATACGCTTTTCTCCTTTTTATCCATATAACCGGCGTAAATGTGCGCCATTTCCTTTACCGTACGTGTTTCTGAAAAACATTCCGCCGTGCTGCGCCCTTTTTGCCCCATTGCTTTTCGCAGACACGGTGAGCGGTACAGCTTTTCAATCCGATCGGCAAACGCCGCGCTGTCCCCGGCCGGCACGAGAAAACCGTTCACACCGTCTTCGATGATCTCACGGTGCCCCCTGTTGTCCGCGGCAACGGCCGGCTTTTCGGCAGCCATTCCTTCAAGCAGATTCATGCCGAGCCCTTCGCGGATGCTTGAGGCGACAGACAGATCAGCAAGCTGAATCAGTTCATGAATATCGCGGCAAAAACCGTAAAACCGCACCATGTCGGATACACCGAGTGATTCAGCCTTTTTTCTGTACGGCGCTTCCATCGCGCCTTCTCCGGCAAATACGAGTTTCAGCTCCGGGATGCGGTTCTTCAGCAGTGCCGCAGTCTCAATGAGAAGTCCCTGGTTTTTATTGCCGTTTAATTCAGCGGGGTATACGAGAATAAATTCCCCGGCGCCGAAGCCGTGTTTTTCTCTCAGACGTTCACTCTCTTCCCGGCTCACAGGGCGAAACCTGTCTGTATTCACCCCGATGCCGTGTATTTTTTTCGCGCCGCAAGCTGTTTTTTTCATTTGCTTGGCCCGTTCGTAATCCTCTTCATTAATCGTAATCAGACAATCCGTATAAGAAGAAAGAAATTTTTCGATCGGGTAATAAAGAAGCCAGTTTTTCAGAGGCGCTCCGTCGCAGAAGTGAAAGCCGTGCGCGGTGTACAGCACCTTTGTCCCTTTTTGGCGCGCTTGTCTCGCCGCAAGGCGTGCGAGCACGCCGCCGACCGGCGTATGGCAGTGAATCATGTCGTAGCCGTTGTCCTGAATGAGCCGTTTCAGCCGCCTGTAAACAGAAAGATTTTCGGGATGAAACGGCGAGCGGCGAATTGGAATGGAAAACTTTTCATCAACGAACGGAAGATTCATATTGCCGCCTGCCGCGACGTGCACTTCCCACCCCATATCCTGAAACCATTGAAAATACGGAAGATGAAAGGCTTTAAAATGATAATCGACAGTGGCGCAGAATAATACTTTTTTCGTCATCTTTCTGTCCTCCCATCACACGCCTGCGGCCGCTTCTTCATGTACTGATTCGATCGCCTCAAACAGCCGTTTTCTCAGCTCTTCTTCAGGCAGACGGCTGAATTCCTCCATAAAACGGATGAGCACGGCCCAATTCCCGTCCACCGCTTTCCCGATATGGATTTTCGGAAAAATCTGCTCCGTATGTACTTCATTATGATTCAGCAATTCTTCATACATCTTTTCTCCCGGGCGGATGCCGGAGAATTCGATGGGAATCTGTTCTGTCGTATAGCCTGATAAATGAATCAGGTTTTTGGCCAGATCGACGATTTTGACGGGTTCTCCCATATCCAGAACGAAAATCTGCCGCCCTTTTGCAAGCGCCCCCGCCTGAATGACGAGTCTTGACGCTTCGGGGATCGTCATAAAATATCTTGTCATCGCCGGATGCGTGACGGTGACGGGTCCGCCTTTTTCAATCTGCTTTTTGAAAATTGGAATGACGCTGCCGCGGCTTCCGAGCACATTTCCGAAACGGACGGCGGCGAATTTGGTGCGGCTGACCTTTCCGAGGTTCATGATGACCATTTCCGCAAACCGTTTCGTCGCGCCCATGACATTGGCCGGATTGACCGCTTTGTCAGAAGAAATCAGCACGAATGTTTCCGTTCCGCACATATCGGCGGCTTCGGCGACATTTTTCGTGCCGATAATGTTGTTTTTAACGGCTTCTTCCGGATTATGTTCCATTAACGGCACATGTTTGTGGGCAGCCGCATGATAGACGACGTGCGGCTCGTATTTTTTCATCAAGGTAAAGATTTTATCTCTGTCCTGAATATCGGCGATCTCCGCGTGAAAGAGCACCTCTTTGCCGAAGCGTGCGGACAGCTCGGTATGTACGGAATGAATGCTGTTCTCCCCGTGGCCGAGAAGGACGATTTCCCGCGGAAGAAACGCGCTGATCTGGCGGCAGATTTCAGAACCGATTGAGCCGCCGGCGCCCGTGACCAGAATCGTTTTTCCCTTGATGCTGTCAGAAATTTTGCTCGTATCAAGGGTGACCGGCTTTCTGCCGAGCAGATCTTCGGCTTTTACATCTCTGATGTGTCCGGCAGCCTGCGTTCCGAGCAGGATCTCGTCAAATTGCGGCATGATTTTAATATGGGCGCCCGTCTGCACACATTCTTTGTATAACGTCTGAAGCTCATGGGTGCAAAGAGACGGAATGGCGATGATGATATGGTGAATTCTCAGCCTCTGCACCGCCGGCATAATGCTTTCTTTTCCGCCGATGACGGGCAGGCCCATGATTTCAAGCTTATGCTTCGTCTGATCATCATCAATAAAAGCCACAGGCATGATTCCGAGATCGTTTTTCTGGGTAAGCTGACGGACGAGCAGCGTCCCCCCCGAACCTGCGCCGATGATCAGCGCCCTGGAAGAGTCATTTTGCTTCCTGCCGATCGTTTCTTTCAGCACCCGTGAAATCATCCGGCTTCCTCCGATGAACAATAGCTGAACCATCCAGCTGACGGCCAACAGCCGGAACAAAATCGTGTGGAACACCCCGTATTGGACGGCCGCTGTTACGGCTGCTGACAGCGTGATACCCTTCATCAAGGCAAGCAGCTCGCCTATTCCCGTGTACGTCCATACCTGCTTATACTGGTGAAATATAAAAGCGCATACATGATGGCTGATCAGCATGCTCACGGCAGTCAGCAGCAACGCTCCGGAGTCATAAAAGTGATAAGAATCCTCAAAAAATTGATATCCTATAACAACGGAAAGTAAAACGAGATACGTATCCAATGCAAAAATCATTGAAAGTCTTCTCCGGTAAGTCAATCTTTCCCCTCCTCATTTATCGGTTTAGCTGATACGGTTTTCGTAAAAACAGACATAACAGCTAAGCCGATAACAATGCATCATCTTAAGATAAATTGGGCATTTAACCCGTCCTCACACCCCGCCACCGACGACCAGCATCTAAGGCAGCGAAAAACGCCGCCCACAGCAGAGCCGAGTGCCTCCGTTGATAAAGGTAAGGAGACATCACCTGCACCGCTCAATACGAGTAGTGCTCCGTTTTTTTGATTTTCTTTTTATTCAGCAGCGCCCCCAAAAGCTTTGCCTTTGACTGCTGGAGCGCGTCTCTCGCCTTTTGGACGGTATCCATTTTCGTTTTTCCGCTCAAGACGACGAGAACGCTTCCATCTGTCTGATTCGCTAAAATCTGTCCGTCCGCCACAGCCAAAAGCGGAGGTGAATCGAAAATAACCAGACTGTACCGGCTGTACATCTCCTGAATCAGCTCTCCCATCGCCTTTGAAGATAAAAGCTCAGCCGGATTCGGCGGCGTCGGCCCGCTCGTTAAGACATAGAGGTTGTCAATCAGCGTTTTTTGCACCGTTTCGCCGAGGGAAGCGTTTCCGACTAACACATTTGTCAGGCCTTGTACATTTTCAAGCTGATAGGTCTCGTGTATCGTCGGTTTTCGTAAATCCGCATCGACGAGCAGCACCTTTTTTTCCTGCTGCGCAAATACCGCGGCAAGGTTGGCGGCGCTGAATGATTTTCCTTCTCCCGGAACGGAAGAAGTGACGAGAATAGAGCGCAAATGGGTCTGAACAGAGGAGAACTCAATATTTGTCCGAATGGTGCGGTATTGTTCAGCCACCAATGATTTGTGATGTAAAACGGATATTTGAGCCAGTCCCCTTCTTGATTTCTTTTTTCTGAATCCCAAACGCCTCACTCCCCGAAATGTTTTTCATCAGACCGTGTCTGCTGATTTTTGATGTCATACACAACCCCTAAAACAGGCAAGTCTGTTTTTTCGCTGAGCTGCCGCTCGCTTTTAACGGTTTCATCAAGAAAGTGGAGAAAAAACGCAAGCGTCACACCCGCCATGAGAGCCGCACCGAACGCCATCATGATATTTCGGATGCGCGAAGGCTTGACCATCGGGCTTTCCGATGCTTTTGCCTCAGACAAAACAATGACGCCTTTTATATTCATCCTGTCACGGACTTCTTTTTTAAATGTCTTCATCAGCGTGTTCGCTATAGCGGCGGCCTGTTTCGGATTCTCGTCCTGCACCGCTACGGTAATGATCTCTGAATCGGTTTCGCTGCTTGTCGTGATCTTTGCTTTTAAAGCGGATGCCGTCTCAGAAAGATGCAGCGTCTGCTTCACTTTCTCAAGCACAACCGGGCTTTTCATTATCGTTTGAAACGTATTGTTGTAATGAAGATTCAGCTGAACGTCGCTGAGATTCGAATTTTTTTCACCGCTTGTTTCATGAATGAGCACTTGGGTCGATGACTGATAAACGGGCGAAATCACCCGGAATTGGATGTATCCCGTCACCAGCGTTACAACTGCTGTCATGATAAAAATCAGTAAAAGTCTGTGTTTAATAATGTCAAATAATTCTTTAAAACTCATATTCTCATTCATGTAATTACAGCCTCATCCTTATTGCATCAGGCTTTAACGCCCCCTTCTGTTAATGATTGGATTATAAAAGAAAAGGTCGAAATTTGAAAATTTCAAATTAAGCCATTTGGTTCTTTTTAGAGAACATTATCATGATTTTCCTCTTATTTACTGCACTTACCTTATAATTTTAAATTTTATAAAGAACGAAAAATTTCTTATAATGAACAAAAAAATGCCAGTATACAGGGGAGAATTCAGCACAATGATTGGAAGAATAATTCGTTTATACCGCAGAAGAAAAGGCTACTCTATTAATCAGCTAGCAGTTGAAGCAGGTGTCTCTAAATCTTATTTAAGCAAGATAGAACGGGGGGTTCACTCAAATCCGTCCATCCAATTTCTGAAAAAAGTATCCGCCACCCTGCAGGTCGATCTGACGGAGCTTTTTGATGCCGAAACGATGCTGCACCACATGGGAGACACGGAAGATGAGTGGCGCATCCACCTTGTGCAGGCCGTGCAGTCGGGCATGCCGAAAGAAGAACTGTTCACCTTTACGAACAAACTGACTGAAAAACGCCCGGAGCCCGCACCCTACCGCAACAGAAAACTGACTGAATCCAACATTGAGGAATGGAAAGCGCTGATGCAGGAAGCCAAAGAACTCGGCTTGTCCGTTCAGGAAGTCAGATCATTTTTAGAACGGAAGCGTTACTGATGATATGCTGATGAAAAGGCTTTTATTCGCTTCATGTCTTCATCTCTGTTTATAATGAAAAGAAAAAAGGGGATGAAATCATGACAAAACTTACCGTTCAAACCCGCTCCGGCGCACTGAAAGGAACTGCCGGCCGCGGTGCCCGCACATGGAAGGGCATACCGTACGCGAAGCCGCCCGTCGGAGAGCTCAGATTTAAAGCGCCGGAGCCGCCCGCACCTTGGGACGGCGTAAAACATGCCGATTCGTTCGGACCGGTTTGTCCGCAGCCGGATGATATGCTGTCTATATCGTTTTCCGGAGATGTACCGCCTCAATCTGAAGATTGCCTTTACCTCAATGTTTTCGCCCCCGATTCAGAGGGCGAAAAAAAGCCTGTCATGGTATGGATACACGGCGGGGCATTTTATTTAGGTGCCGGAAGCGAACCGCTTTACGACGGATCTGCCCTTGCCGCTGACGGAGATGTCATTGTAGTGACACTCAATTACAGGCTCGGACCATTCGGCTTTTTACATTTGTCTTCTATTCATGACGCGTATTCCGCCAATATCGGGCTGCTCGATCAGATCGCCGCGCTGCGCTGGGTGAGGGACAATATCTCCGAATTTGGAGGAGACCCGGATAACGTCACGATATTTGGTGAATCGGCAGGCGGCATGAGCATCGCTGCGCTTCTGGCAATGCCTGACGCAAAAGGCCTGTTTCATAAAGCCATTTTAGAAAGCGGCGCCTCTCATACGATCCCGGCGGACATGGCAAAAGACATCGCGGCGGCATTTATTCATGAAGCCGGCACTGATCAATTGCAGGAGCTTTCTGTTAATGACCTGCTTAAGACTGCGGATAAAGTGCGGCGCTCACTAGATCAAAACATTTTTCAGCTTTTGTTTCAGCCCGCCATCGATCCGGCCACATTGCCTGCGGAACCGGTGAAAGCCATAGCAGACGGGGCCGCAGAAGGGATACCTATGATCATCGGAACCAATCGTGATGAAGCATATTTGTTTTTCACCCCTGATACAGACATTCACTCCGAGAAAAAGCAGCAAGATTATTTGCATTATCATCTCGGAGAGAACTGCACCGAACAAGCGGCAGATTTATATCCGCATTCATTAACGGGACAAATCGATATGATGACGGATCTGATTTTCTGGCGGCCGGCTGTCGCTTTCGCACAAGGACAGTCGCAGCACGCACCGGTCTGGATGTACCGCTTTGATTGGCATGGCGAAACACCGCCGTTTCATAAAGCCGTTCACGCTCTGGAATTGCCGTTTGTGTTCGGAAACTTTGATTCTTTGAGAAAGACGCTGCAAGAGCCGCTCGGTGATGACGCAGAACAGCTTTCCAAACAAATCCAATCCGCATGGCTCGCTTTTGCAAAAACCGGAAACCCGAACACCTCTCACTTCAATTGGCCTGAATATGAAACCGATTCACGCGAAACTTTGCTTTTCAACACGGATACCGCTGTCGAAAGTGATCCCGATTCAGCAAAACGCCGCATCCTGTTTCAAGCATAAAAAACGCCAAGGGAGCCGGCTCCCTTGGCGTTTCGTTTTCATCTTACTTCAGACATCGCAGAAAATCCATTTCCGCATTACCCTGATATGTTATATTCTAACCCAATACGTTAACCAAACATTCATAAAGGAGTTTTTATATGGAGAAATCAAGTATTATCGGCACAGCTGCCGTTATAATCGGGGCGCTTATGACCTTAGTTTCATTTATCTTCCTGCGCGACACTGATTTCTATGCCGTGAGGTGGATAGGGGTTGTTATCATGGTTGCAGGGTTTTCATGCGGGCCGGCCCACACCATTTCAAAACATAAAAACAAACATGAAAAAGAAACCCGGTAACCTTTACTGGGTTTCTTTCATACACTTCATTTTATCTCACTTCATAATGCAACTCCGCAAATTGCTTATAGCGCCTGACATCAGTCAGCTTCAGCCCTGTCTCCCGGTCTCCGGGTTTGAACAAAGAAATTCCGCGGCCGAGCAGAACGGGGGCGATCTGAATGATAAACTCATCGACAAGTTTTTCCTCCAAAACCGGGTGCAGCAGCTCACTCCCGCCGACAATCCAAATCCGCTTGCCTTCTCGGCGTTTCAATGCTTTTATAAAATCGGCAGGCTCTTCATGAATAAACCGCACATGTTCAGTGCCCCCGGTCAATGTCCGCGAAAACACATAGCATTCTTTACCTTTGTACGGAAATTCCTCAGGCAATAAAACCAATATGTCCTCGTATGTTTTTCTGCCCATGATGATCGTATCGACAGATTCATAGAAAGCTTCATAATCGGTGCCGTCTTCACCTTCAGTTCCGATTAACCAATCTAAAGAGTGATTTTCCCGCGCAAGATAGCCATCTGCGCTGACAGCTCCGTAAAAAACGAGCTTTCTTTGACCGCTCATAAAAATCCCTCCCCCTTTTTTATTATACCCTGAACATGCGGATGAAATGAAAAATGATAGAATCGGGTAAAAACCCCCGTTACCGGGTTTTCGTTTCTTCCTGTTTTGGAGATGCTGTTAATATGCCGTCTATCCATCTTCCGGTAATCGGCATAAAGAAATGGAGAATGACCCCTCCTAAACAAACGGTTAATAACGTTCCGATGCCTACCGGACCTTTTAGCATCACGGCCAGTATGAAAAATATGAAGTAAATGACCGTTCTTGAAAAAAAGATGCTTCTCCCGGTTAATTCGCGGACAATTAACATTAACCGATCAACCGGGATCGGTGCGAAATTTGTGTGCAGATAGGTTGCGGTTCCTATCCCTATCACAACTAAACCGATTGCAAAACAGCCCGCTTTTCCGTACCATAGTTCAGGCGTTATGACTCGATGCAGAAAAAAAAGCCACATATCAATCCCGATTCCCGTTATAAACGCCGTCATCATCCCTGAAAATTCCGGCCTTTGCCTTTTTAACATTGAATTACAGCAAATTAACAGGAAAGCGATGATGATTTCCCAGCTTCCCACGGTAAGCCCTGCATGGACGGATAATCCCACAATAAGCGCATCAAAAGGCGACGTTCCAAGGTCTGATTGAATCGTGACAGAAATACCAAAGGTCAAGATCATGATTCCTAAAACATAAAAAACATATTTCACTTTATCGTCCTCATTTTCTTATTTTATGTTGCAAATACAACAAAATTACGGTATGTTTACTATACGGTATTTTCATTGCAAATACAACAAAAAATCAGCTGATATGATAAATGAAGAAAGGAGCTGTATGACCATGAGTATTCAATTAAAAAAGTGCAGCCTTAACGATATAACAGAGCTCCGGGAGATAAGCATTGAAACATTCAATGATACATTTAAGGATCAAAATTCACCAGAAAATATGAAAGCTTATTTGGAAAATGCATTCCGCTCTGAACAGCTGAAAAAGGAATTATCCAATCTGTCTTCTCAATTCTATTTTGTTTATTATCATGATGACCTTGCGGGGTATGTAAAAGTCAACATGAACGAAGCACAATCAGAAAAAATGGGTGAAGATTCTCTTGAGATTGAGCGAATTTATATAAGAAAAAACCACCAGAAACACGGACTCGGCAAATATCTGCTGAATGAAGCTGTGAAAATCGCAACAGCACACAATAAAAAGAAAATCTGGCTGGGCGTATGGGAAAAAAACGAAAATGCAATCGCCTTTTATCAAAAAATGGGGTTTGTCCAAACCGGAGAACACTCTTTTTATATGGGGGATGATAAGCAAGTCGACTTTATCATGACCAAAACCCTGTCGTAAAAGGATACAAAAAACCCGGCCAAGCTGCCGGGTTTTTTCTCTTATTTTAGTTTTCCCGCACGGATATCATCGGTCATTCCTTCGTACGGCGCTTCTGAAATCAGTGCTTCGTTATTGATTCCCGCATTGTTGAGATACGTAATATCCGCAAACTCGGGAACGACATATTTCGGGTACGTTTCATATTTCTCACGTGACTCTTTCATCACGTCAATGTAATCATTTTGGTAGCACACCGTGATTTCCGGATGCTCATGCACCCATTTCGGGAAGAAAATAATTCCGTGCATCCGTTTTTCATTCGGCATAAAGTTTAAGGAAACATCTGTGCCTGTCGGTTCAGTCCATGACACTTTGTATACGCCTTCTGTCAGCTTGACGATATTCACTTCCTGGTCGCGCACCCAGCGGCCGCCTACCATTCCGCTATGAATCCGATAGTCGATCGTATGATCATTTTTAATATAGATTTCATACTCCCAGCCGTTTTCATACGTGTAAATCATATGGCTTCCGATAAAGTTTTCCATGTTGACTCACTCTCCATATTATTATTGAACTTCATAAATATCTAACCGAATGTCATCCGGCAATCGGACCGCAGCCCCGATAAACAGCCGGTCCTGCAGATGCTGATATGCCTCGCTGCTTGTTTCAAACACAGGCACAGTACGGAAATACACGTGCTCGGGATCAATGATGCGGTTCACTGACTCATAAATGACTTTTTTAAAGAAGGTTCATTCAAGGACGTATCACCTCCCGAGATATTATGTTTATTTAAACATGTAACTATTTACACGTTTAATTGTAACGCTGTTAAAATGGACTGTCAAATAATGAGCTGTTTCTGATTATGTTTTCCAATGTTCAATGAAAAAAGACAAGGGCGGCAAATGCCGACCCCTTGTCTTTTTCGTTTAGTGTATACTCATACCAGACGAGCGTCTTTATTAATAATCACAATCTTTATCTCTGCATTCTTTCTTACTTACAGCGTCTATTGAGTGCCCCATGATCTTGTCATTGGCCTTATCATAAATACCATCGAATTTATTCGATGTATCATCGTTGTAATAGCCAAATACCTCTATCCCGCCCATTGGATCTATTTCGTATTTATCTTTAAATGTAACGTTATGTATGCCTTCATAATTCGCTTTGATAAATTTCTCCATTCGTTCTTGAGCAATCTTTATCTCTTCAGCCTGAACATTTTTATCATGCATACTCTTCATTATAAAACCTCCGGCTGCTATTAAGATAATGAACATAATAATATATTTTTTCACAGAAACATCCGTCCCATGAGTTATGATGAAGCTCGCGGACTGGAAAAAATGGTCAGTGACATCCAGTGCATTTAGGCGTCTTAAGATTTTTCTTCCGCATCCACAGAGGAGCTCCTTATTTTGTCTCCTGCAGGATCATATAAACCGTCAAATTCCTTAGTTTTATCGCCGTTTAGATACCCCTCAACTGTAATTCCGCCGGTTGGATCAATAAAATAATCATCATAAGAAATTTTATCTATACCCTTGTACTCGCTACGCAAGTATTCGGTCATTTTACTTTTGGCTTTTTCGAAAAGAGCATTTTCTTCCTTTTTGACATCATATTGATGCTTCATAATCAGCCCTCCAACAGTTATAATTAACACTAGTACAATAATAAGGTATTTTTTCAAAAAAAATCATCCTTTCCTTACCCTATTTTACATGACAAGAAAGGTGCTATATCTTGAGCAAGAAAATCAGGACTTCAAACCTGACAGATGAAACATATTACAGGATGAGTCAACGTGCTTATAACTATGACTATCTTAAAAGGAAATTAGAGAAGAACAATTATTTACGCATTAATTCTTCCATTTCAAAACCTACTTACTGGTACGTCGATCAAATAAAATCGGACAACGATACCGGACTTGATGCGGTTGTATTAGTACAAGCAGTGAAGAGTAACGGTAACTGGATAAAATCAAAAACCCCGAAAACGTGGTCGTCGCCTTTGCGGGAACCGATATCGGAAAAGACCCGATCAATGACGGCGAGAATATTGTTTTCGGAAATGATCCGAGAAAAGAAGTATATTATTTTGTAAAAGAAGATGCGGAGGATACATCGAACGGTCGGAACCTACAATAGGATTTGGTTCATCATAAATGTTTGATAGCTTAATATTGCAGTGCTTCTTTGACTTCCCCTCATGGATTAAGTGAACACAACTACTGAAAACTTGATATGAATATACTTTCAGCATGTCAAAAGCAAAGCTAACCAATTCAGAATTCATCGCGATTGTTGCTGACAAGTTAAGATTGGAACTTAAAGCGAGTGAAATGCTGATCTGACGTTTTTCCTATCGTTGAGTTGTCATGATATTTGTACCGTTAATATCGGGGATACCTCGACAAATGAGACGGTAGAGGCGATTGGTCTCAGGAATAGGTTTGAACTGTATGAGAAACATATCACGAATTTTGTAAGATAATTAAACAAAATAAATACCCACTCATCCCTGAGGTGGGTATTTTACCTTTCTTCGGCATTGACCACTGAAATACCTATCTCCTTGTTCGTCGGATCATATATACCGGAAAATTCTTTTTCTTTATTATTATTTATGTAGCCTGAAACTTCAACTCCGCCTGTCGGATCGATATTGTAGTCTTTTGAAAAATGAACTTCCTGTACATTTTTATAGTCTTTTTTTAAGTAATTCTTCATGTGCTCTTGCGCCTCAATCACAAGTTTTTCTTCGTTTTTATGTTTATCATATTGACGCTTCACGAAAAAACCTCCCACTGCTATAATTATAACAATTAGGATAATAATGTATTTTCTCATGCGTATCATCCTTTCGGAACTATTTTACAATATAAGAAAGGTGATGTATATATGCCAAAAGGAAAAGAAATAACCGTCTCTAATGTCACAGATAAAGAATATTACCGTTTGAGTCAAGCAGCTTACAATTATAAAATGTTAGCCCTGCATATAAAATATAAAACTCCTTATAAAATAAGTAAGACGTCATATTGGTACGTTGAGAAAGTGAAGCAGGATTCTGATACGGGTCTTGATGCCTTTGTATTCTCAAAAGGCATCAAGTCCAATAACGGAAAATGGACAAAATCAAAAAACCCCGAAAACGTGGTCGTCGCCTTTGCGGGAACCGATATCGGAAAAGACCCGATCAATGACGGCGTAAAAGCGGACGGCGGCAATATTGTTTTCGGAAATAACCCGAAAAAAGAAGTGTATTATATTGTAAAAAAAGAAGCGGAGGATACCTCGAAAACACTCGGAAAATACAATGGAACGCCCTCTCAAGACGCCATGCTCACAACCGGAAAGTATAAGCTGATAACGAAAACATCGCAAATCGATCAAGCCGATCAGCTGGTACGCAGCGTAAAGAAAAAGTATGCCGGAACGTCAACGATTATTTCAACAACCGGCCATTCACTCGGCGGCGCTGAGGCCGAATACAGCGCGGTGAATAATGATGTGTATGCCGTCGCGTTTAACAGTCCTTCCGTCGTGAAACTGCACGATGAGGAAACACAGAAAGACATCAACAGCGGCATTTACGATCCTTACATCCGGTCAATTATCAATCCGGACGACATGGTCGGGGCGGGTTATTGGAACGAATACGACCGCCACAACGGGACAACGATTTACACGAAAAACCCCTCGCTCTCACAGTTCAGCCGGAAGCAGCGGCTTGATGGGAACTTAAACGAGCAGATCAGCAAGAATCTCGCTTATTTCTTCACTACCGTCATTCTGAGAAATCCGGATACACACGGCTTAAACGAAGCAAATTTCGTGTTCGACAGAAACGGAACTATCGCAAATCCGAACGGAGATGAATTAGTCTTTGACAAAAACCTCGGCGCTCTTCTGCCGGCCGGTGCGATCGGAAGCGGAGACGCGATAAAAGTAACGCCGACAAACGCAAAGAAGCTGGCTGAAAAGGTGCAGGCTATGACTGAGGATTTGCGGACGATGAAAAAAGAAGCGCAGAACGCCTATCAGGAGCACGATGAAAAAATCGCCGAGCTGAAAACAGAATTCTACGGTCAAGTCGGACACGGCTTGTTTGACCAGCTTCAAGCACAGGACGTGACCAATACCATTGAAGATATTGCGCTATCTTACGAGAAAGGCCCGATTTTTTACGACACTCAGGCTGAGCAGGCGTTTATTGATTCTTTGCAGGCGGCGATCACAGACCTGGAAGAGATCGGCGGATTCTTACATAAAATAGCAGACGAATTTCAGAAAAAAGACCAGATGCTCGCAAACTGGTTAAGATGATAGAGGTGGATACATAATGCCGACATTAGACGAACTTTTAGAACACAAGGACGACCCGATGAAGAAAAGGCTGCAGCGGCAGATGCTGAAAACAGGGATGACGCAGGCAGCGGGGACAAAACTGGAGACAGTGCGCCGAACGCTGAAACCGACATTCGAAATGGATACGTTGAAAGATGAATTATATGAAGTGTATTCAGCACTATTGAACAGCTTTGAAGGCAAGGCGCAAAAAGCTCTCGCGCAGCGGATCAGTGAAAGTGCGCGGCTGATTGCCGGAACCGAACATAACAGAGACACATTCGTTAACAGTTTCAAAACAAGATAAAATAAAAAAACCTCGCAGATTTATCATCTGCGAGGTTTTTCCTATCGTCTTAACTGAGACGCGCTCGGAGGGATTCGAACCCCCGACAGACGTGGTACCGGAAACCACCGCTCTATCCAACTGAGCTACGAGCGCACGTTTTTTCAATCAGATACCTTTATATTATAATAAAGAAACGCGCAGAAAGCAACTCTTTTTTGATAATGCACAACAGGATTATGCAGCGTCCTCATGCAGCATAATCCTGCATCGTTTACCGGCATTGATTTTCACAAAAAACTCATTTCAGGCGGACTGCCCCCGGCTCGGTACATTTTCAATCACTGCAGAAAAAGCGGTAATCACCCGTTTCAGCTTTTTTTCCAAATATCTTTTAACGTCCAATAGGTGAATTCCTCAACTTTTACGGCGCCTTTCTCAGAAAACAGCTCAATCCCCAATCTGCCTTCATTCGGATAGATACGGCTTGTCATCGTTGTTTCTCCATGATTGGCGAATACTTCAATCGAGGATCTGTCAATAAAGATACGCAGCGCCAGCTTGCCGTTTGTATCCGTCTGCACCCTTCTCACACCGTCTTTCGCTTTCCCCATCTTGGTGCAATCAAGTGTCAGCTTTTTATCCGTTAGATTGTATGTCAGCACAAGTTCTTCTTCATCAAGGCCGCGAATCTTAAAACCTGCCGTTTCGGCATCAGAATCGTTTATATCAAACACGACTCGGACTTCAAGCAGGTCTTCCGACGTCTTTGCCAAGTAACTCCCTGAAACCGATCGTCCGGCACATTCCCGATATTCCATTTTCCGCAGCTGCTTGGTTTCTTCCACGGGATTCATCAAAAGTTTATGATCATCACGCAAAGTCAGTTCTCGCGGCAAAGTCAGTGCACCGCACCATCCGTCCGCTTTTGTCGGCATCTCAGATTCCCACATATCCATCCAGCCGATAGCAATTCTGCGTCCTTTATCATCTAATAATGTTTGCACGGCGTAAAAGTCATGGCCGTGATCCAGTTCTTTAAAAGCGCCGTGTGTAAATTTGTTTGTTTCATCATGATAGTCACCGATTAAATAACCGGTTTGATGTAAATTTTGATATGAATCACCGTCCGCCTCGATCCCCTGGGGCGAAATCAGCAGGACATGCTTGCCGCCTAATTCAAAGAAATCAGGACATTCCCACATATAGCCGAGATTACCGTCACTTTGGGCGAGAACCCCCGCGTATTCCCAATCACGCAAATCAGGTGAACGGTATAAAACGACCCGTCCGACGTTTTCTTTTGAAGAGTTGCCGATGACCATATACCAAACATCGCGATGCTTCCAAACTTTCGGATCACGGAAATGACGGGCGCTGTCTTCCGGCGGTTCCGCAATAACAGGGTTTTCCTGAAGCTTTTCAAACACGATTCCATCTTGGCTGACAGCGATATTTTGAGTTTGATAGAATAGGTCTTTCTCTTGATCAATTATATTATGTCCTGTATAGATGAGGGCTAATCTTCCATGATCATCGACCGCGCTTCCCGAAAAACAGCCGCTTTGGTCGAATGCATCGCCCGGAGCTAAGGCAACCGGCAGGTGCTCCCAATGAATGAGATCTTTACTTTTTACATGTCCCCAATGCATCGGCCCCCAATGCTCATCATACGGATGATGCTGAAAAAAGACGTGGTATTCTCCTTTAAACTGAATAAGCCCGTTCGGATCATTGATCCAATTCGCCCGGGGCATAATATGGTACCCCAATCGATACCTTTGTTTCACTTTACCCTCGGCTTCCTTCAAAGCTTCTTCCGCCTGCTGAATTCTATCCATTTGTAACATCCTCTCTATCCGATTTTTTGCAGACGCTGGACACGCCTGCTGTTTTGTTTCGGGCCCAATAAAGTAAATATGGAGATGACGGTAAAACCAAAGACGACGATTCCCATGATGAGATAGGTTTGACGGAACCCCGCACTGTCATATAATCCTCCCGCAAGCGGCGACAGAATCGACGCGCCTGCTTGAGATGCGAATTGAAAACCGACGAGATAAAGGACGGACGACAGACGCGTATCAAAATTGGCAGCCAAATATTTAAATACGGCGATCAGCATAATCGGCAATTCCAGTGCGTGGATGAGTTTCATTGATGAAATGCCTACAGGCTCAACTGCAATTCCGGACCCGACGATGCGGAAAGCCATTAAAAACCCCGCTAAAATCAAACTGTTTTTCGCCCCGAACTTATTGACGATAAAAGGCGCAAGAAACATCATGCCGGCCTCCAAAAACACCTGGAATGAATTAAGATAGCCGAATACTTGGTTACCCATCGACACTGAAGGAAACAAAGACGCATAGTAGATCGGGAACTGCTGATCATATACGCCGTAAATGCAAGTCACCCCGATAATGTACATCATAAAAAACCAGAAATCTCTTAGTAAAAACAGCCGCCCCACATCTTTTAACCGGACCGAATCCGCTCTGTTTTTCTCATGATCGGTCATTTCTATTTTCACAGACATGATAATGGCCGTTAATATGACGGCTGAAACAGACGCGATCCAGAAGTTGATATTGGGATTGATATTGAAAAGCTGCCCTGCAAAAAATGCAGCTGCCGCCCAGCCCAGCGAGCCCCACATTCTTGATTTTCCATACTCGAAATCATATTTTCGGCTGACCTTTTCAATGTACGTTTCAATCGCGCCTATCCCCGCCAAAAAAGCGGCTCCCAAATATAAGCCTCCGACAACGGCGCCAAGAAAGACGTTGTATTGTAAAAGCGGCCCATAGACGAAGATATAAAACGGACCCGTGAATATGAGAAGACAGCTGATCATAAACAATATCTTTTTCTTCAGCCCCAATTTGTCAGAGATAAAACCGTAAAGAGGCTGCATGCACAGAGCAAATACGGCGTTTACAGAAAAGATAATGCCTGTCGCTGATCCGTTTAAATTGATTTCCTGCCCTAACCAAATCGCAAATAAAGAATAGCTGGAAGACCAAGTAAAAAAGAAAAAGAAGAAATAAGCACTCAGTTTCCAATACAGACTTTTTGAGCTTTTCATTTGCACCGCTCCTTTAATAGGACCTTTTAATAGCCGTTTTAGAGCCGCATACTTCCTTCTTCATTTTCATCACATACATGCGAGCTCTGAGTAAGCGCTTACTTTACACCGTTGCTCGATTCTTTCACTTTATTGCCGCCAGCCATCTCTCCATACCCGTCACTTCCCTTCACTCTGCGAATAAAGCGCTTTCAAAAAGAATTGTATGTTAACCGGTTCCATATGTCAATCGGTTGACATATTATTTTCTGATTATTTTAATCAAACAAAACGCACCCTCTTTATATGAAAACAGAAACACGGAATGTCCTTGCACATGTCAGCCTGATTCTCTAAAATAAGTGCGTGACGGAAATTGTAAGCCATTTCAGTAAGCAGGAGGGCACGGGAATGAAGCCTAACATTCATGATGTTGCGAAAATAGCGGGAGTTTCATCTACAACCGTTTCGCGGGTATTAAATAACCGCGGCTATATCAGCGAAAAAACAAAAGAAAAAGTGTACAAGGCGATGGAAGAAATCAATTACTTTCCAAACGATCTGGCCCGCTCTTTATTCCGAAAACGAACCAATTTAATAGGGCTTATCATCCCAAACTCCAGCAATCCGTTTTTCGGCGAACTCGCCTTTCATATTGAAAGCATTTGTACGTCCATGGGCTACAAACTGCTGCTTTGCAACAGTTTACATCGAAAGGATAAGGAAGAAAAATATTTGGAGATGCTCATAAGAAACCAAGTGGACGGCGTGATCGCCGTGACTTACAACCGGGGAATTCTCAATTATCACAAGCAAAATCTGCCGATTGTCGCCATTGATCATTACTTATCGGACACGATTCCCGTCGTCGGCTCAGACAACTATGACGGCGGAAAAAAGGCGGCAGAACTGCTGATTGAAAAAGGGTGCCGGCACATCGTCCATATCAACGGCCCGATTGAACTCGAAACACCGGCAAACCTCAGAAGAAAAGCATACGAAGACGTCATGCATGAACACGGACGGAAGCCTATTACATATGAAGTACCCTTTTATCAGCATTACCATGACATTATTTCAACATTATTCGATGAACAGCCTGACACCGACGGAATTTTTGCCAGCGATGATATCATGGCGGCTGCAGTGATGACCGAGGCCAAAAAACGGGGAATAGACATCCCGAATCAATTAAAAGTGATCGGTTATGACGGCACTGAAACCGTTCAATCGGTTCTGCCGGACTTGGCAACCATCCAGCAGCCGATTGAATTGATTTCCAAAACAGCCATCGAGATTTTAGCAAAAGAAATTGAAGGCGAATTTGATGATTTGCCGCTGGAAACGTATTTGCCGGTACGGCTTTTGGAAGGGCGGACAACGTAGTCAGACCCTTCAGCCGTACGTAGCGACGCGATTGCGGTCTATTTTGAGCGCTCCCGCCATATCATTTTCTCAAGCGCCGGCATTGATCATCCTCATTTCCACTTTGCTGTTTGAACTTTTTGTTTTATGGGAAAAATGGTGTTAGAAGAAAAGGTTGGCATTTTGGTCAGCGTTTTGTTTGACCTTTATTGACCAAAAATGTATCATGTAAATACATACTTACCTAAAAGGTGAAGGAGGAGCATTATGAATTTAATACCTACAGTCATTGAACAAACGAACCGCGGAGAAAGAGCTTATGACATTTACTCCCGTCTTTTGAAGGACCGTATTATCATGCTTGGATCTGCGATTGATGACAACGTTGCGAACTCCATCGTGTCACAGCTTTTATTCCTTGAAGCGGAAGACCCTGAAAAAGATATTTCCATTTACATTAACAGCCCTGGCGGATCAATCACTGCCGGTATGGCAATCTATGATACAATGCAGTTCATTAAACCGAAAGTATCCACGATCTGCATCGGTATGGCCGCTTCTATGGGAGCATTTTTACTTGCAGCCGGAGAAAAAGGCAAACGTTACGCGCTTCCTAACAGTGAAGTTATGATTCACCAGCCGCTTGGCGGAGCGCAAGGACAGGCGACAGAAATTGAAATCGCGGCAAAACGCATTCTCTTGCTTCGCGACAAATTAAACAAAGTGCTTGCTGAACGTACCGGCCAGCCGCTTGAAGTCATTGAGCGCGATACAGACCGCGACAACTTCAAATCAGCTGATGAAGCCTTAGAATACGGCTTAATCGATAAAGTGCTGACACGCAATACAGAAGACCAGAAGTAATGCCAAAAAAACCTGCAAGAGCTGATGTCTCTTGCAGGTTTTTTTATGCTTTATTCCCATTCAAAAAAGTAATGAATGCTTTGACGACAGATAATTCTAACGCTGAAGAATCATACATAAGCCAAGTATCGCGTATCACAGGCTCGTTATTTTTATAGGATAGCGCCAATGTGTATAATTCATCAGAAGGCTGAAGACAGATTTCCGGCACAACAGAATAACCGAGACCGTTTTTCACCATCTCTTTACAGGTTTCCTGCCTGTCTACCTCCATCGCAATGAAAGGCGGTTCAGTAAATTGGTTATTCCACCATTTTTGAATCAAACTTTTCAAAGAAGCATCAGTTTGATAATAAATCATCGGCAATTTGGGAAGGTCCTCACTGTTGATTTCAGTTTTTGAAATAAGGTACAGCCGCTCTTCATTTAGCAGTTGTTTTTCCCCTTGCCAATCATAATTTCCCCTCATAATCCCAAGGTGTACCCCCGAATGATGAAGCAAATCCATCACCTTCGCACTCCATCCCGTATTGACGTGGAATTGAACAGACGGATACTGATCAGAAAACCGTTTTAGAATCGCCGGGAGCTTATACTGAGCAAAATTGCTTGAGACTCCTAATCTGAGAACCCCGCTGACTTCATGGCTCATATTGAGCATATCATCCTTCACTCTTCTGAATTCCTGCAGCATCTCTTTCGAATAATCAACCAGATGTTCACCTTCTGAAGTGAACTCCATCCCTTTTTTTCTTTTATAAAAAAGGCGCACTCCAAATTGTGCTTCCAGGTTTTTGAGCCGATAACTTAACGCCGGCTGTGTCATATATAATCGCTCTGCCGCCTTCGTCATATTTTTTTCTTCGAATAATGTAATGAGCACAATCCAATCCTTTTCATCCATATGAAATCCCCCAAAATATTTTTCTGCTATAAAATTTCCTCCTATTATAAAAGTTTTTTATTCAACTTTATAAAAATTATATGTTTTACTTATAATCCTTATTTATCATACGATATTTTCCAAAGGGACCGGTACCTTTTTATCCACACAAAATGATGTAAGGATGAGACAGCATGGAAAAAGTTCCTGTAACCGTCATGAGAGGCGGCACCAGCAAAGGCGTTTTTATTCATCAAAAAGACATGCCAGACGATACAAACCTATGGAGCGATTTTCTTTTAGACATTATGGGGAGCCCTGACGAGAGACAAATTGACGGTCTCGGCGGCGGCCATTCTCTCACAAGCAAGGCAGCCATTATTAAGAAATCCGCCAGAAAGGATGCAGATGTTGAGTATACGTTTGCTCAGGTCAGTTTGACTGACCATTTTACCGACTTCAAAGGCAATTGCGGAAATATCTCTTCTGCCGTAGGCCCTTATGCTATTGAGAAAGGGCTCGTTCAAGCTGAAGAGCCGGTTACAAAAGTCAGAATGTTAAATACAAACACTCAAAAAGTGATCGTAGCAGAAGTTGAAGTCAGAAATGGAACATTTCATTACCAGGGGGACTGCTCTATCCCCGGGGTTCCAGGTACAGCTTCTCCTATTTATCTTTCATTTCACCAGGCTGAAGGAGCGGTGACCGGTAAGCTGTTTCCCACTGGTCAGCCTATTGATGTTCTCGATACACCGTATGGAAATATCTCGGTCTCGATTATTGATTACGCTAATCCGCTTGTCTTTGTAAAAGCAGAGGACACGGGGCTTACCGGCTTAGAACTTCCGGATGAATATACTCCGGATATATTGGAAAAGCTCGAAATGATCCGATCGATTGCAGCCGAGAAATGCAGATTCGCTCCGAGACATGAGGCTGCTGCAAAATCACCGGCCGTACCAAAACTAACATTAATCTCATCTCCAGCGGATTATATCGATACAAAAGGGATAAAGAGACACGCAGAAGAGATGGATCTTGTCATTCGTATGATGTCCATGCAAAAACCGCATCAAGCTTTAGCCATTACAGGGGCGGTTTGTACGACTGCCGGCATGCTATTGCAGGATACAATATTATCTGAATTTTCATTCTATGGCAGAACGATTCGATTGGGACATCCAAGCGGCATTTTAGAAACCGAGGCAGATGCTGATCCGGATGGAACAACGATTAAAGTAGTACGCACAGCAAGAAAAATCTCTGAAGGCTATGTGTTTACAAAGCAAAGTTACAACCTGAATACGCTGAATCACATTGGTTAATACCAGTCTTCAGACAAGTCAAAGATAAACGGAGGAATACGAGATGATCAATGTAAATGCGTCTAATCGATTAAACAGACTGCCTTTTTCAAGGGCCCATCAAGCAGTGCTCGTTATCCTTTCATTCGCTTACTTTTTTGATTTTATCGATTTAAATACGTTTTCATATGCGGCGCCTTCACTTTTAAAGGAATGGAACATTTCTACTCATACCATCGCTTTTATTACGTCTGTCTCCTATTTCGGAATGTTTATCGGCGCCTCTGCCGGAGGATGGTTTTCAGACCGTTTCGGAAGGAAAAAAGGTTTAATTCTGGTTGTCACCTTTTTCTCTTTCTTCTCCCTCCTCTCTTCTCTGGCTTGGAGCCCAGAAATACTCGGTGTTTTTAGATTTCTTACGAGTTTAGGTATCGGCGCCACAACGATTGTGGCAAGTACGTATATCAGCGAATTTTTCCCATCCGCAACTAAGGGTAAATACCAGGCAATCTGTATTACAATCGGCATATGCGGAATTCCTGCAGCCGGCTGGGTGGCTAAATTGGTCGTGCCGTCCGCCTCTTACGGCTGGCGGTTTATCTTTCTATTCGGCGCGGTCGGTATTTTTTTTCCGCTGATCGCCAGAAAACTGGAAGAATCACCGAAATGGCTGGACACGAAAGGAAAAAGCGAACAAGCACACCGCATTCTGCTTGAACTGGAGGCAAAAGCAGAAAAAGAAAAGGGTGAACTGCCTGAACCAGCTCCGGCTCTGCGAAGCAGACAAACCGCTGTAAAATCCGTTCCATATCGGACGTTATTTCAAAAGCCTTTGGCAGGAAGAACTTTTGTTTTAATGACGATGTGGGCTGCTTCCACGATTGCAATTCAAGGCTTTGGCACGTGGGTTCCCACCCTTTTGGTAAAAGAAGGCGTATCAATGGATGAGTCTATCGTATACGTCACTCTGGGAACGATCGGTGCCCCGCTGGGCGCTCTCATTGCGTCGCAAATCTCTGACCGTGTGGATCGAAAGTGGGCCATTTCTGTTTTATCGTTAATTATTATGGCGCTTGGATTCTTTTACGGCATCAATCCTTTGCCGATGGTCATTGTCATATGCGGATTTCTCATGCATATGTTTGAGCGTACTTTCAGTTCGATCGCATATGCCTATACGCCGGAATTATATCCGGTTGAAGCCAGGGCATCTGGAAATGGCCTCACTTACGGCGTAGGACGTCTTGCGAATGTAGCCGGTCCCTTTGTCGTCAGTTTCCTGTATTCAGGCTACGGATTTTTAAGTGTTTTCTTGTTTTTTACAGGCTGCTGGTTTCTTTGTGCACTGACAGTCGGTATATTTGGAATCAGTTCAAAAAAACAAAAGATGCAGCAGGATGATTTCATATCGGAGGAAACATTCGTGCAACAAAAGTTGTAAACGCATACAGTCTGCAAACCGCAAAACATCCATCTCCTCTGAGGAAATGGATGTTCTTCTTTCAACCCCAACAGCATTCTCTTTCTCATCTTATTCTCATACATATGTCTTATCATAAAGAAAGGTGTGATACGCATGAGAAAGAGAAAACGATTTCCAGAAAGAAAAGGTATTCTATAGGCGGAGAATTTTCCATCAGAATGGTTAGATGCAACCGCCGAAACATATTTCAGACCTCTTCCTTACAATTCCCGCCATTTCTTATCTAAAATCGGGTATGTATACCGATTCATCTGCTCAATCAGCTCATCCGCCCGGGAGGAACTGTGTATCAGCTTCAAATGAGACTCATTCGAAAATCCTTCCTGAATGCTGTACTTGACCATTTTCATCATCGGCTCAAAATACCCGTTCACATTGTACAGTCCGATCGGTTTTTGATGAATGCCGATTTGCGCCCAGCATAGCACTTCAAATAACTCTTCATATGTTCCGAAGCCGCCGGGCATGGCAATGTACCCATCGGCAAGTTCACTCATTTTCGCTTTCCGCTCATGCATGCCGCTGACTTCAATCAGCTCCGTCAGATTCTGATGAACAACCTCTCCGCTGAACAGTCCGCTCGGCATGACGCCGACAGCTTTTCCGCCGCCTGCCATTAACGCGTCGGCGACGGTTCCCATCAGACCGACCCGTGAACCGCCGTAAACAAGGCCGATTCCCTGCTCCGCCATATATTCACCCAGTTCGGCCGCTTTGCGTTTGTACTCTTCATTTACCCCCGGGTTTGACCCCGCAAATACACAAATGGTTTTCATTTTTTCATCTCCATATCTATATATGTACATCAATAAATCAAAATACACTATATATTGTCCCATCTCTATATGATAATATCAATAAGAATCATACAGGACATAAGGAGTGTTTCACATGCAGATGGCTGAAGCAGAACAATGGACGAAAGATTTTTATGAAAAACGAGGATGGACGGCGTACGGGCCATTTATCAGAATCGGTTTTTTAATGGAAGAGGCGGGTGAGCTCGCCCGGGCGGTAAGAGCATATGAAATCGGCAGAGACCGGCCGGATGAAAAAGACGCGACCCAGGCTGAACGCAGGCAGGAGCTGATTGAAGAAATGGGTGACGTCCTCGGAAATCTGGCCATCCTTGCTGATAAGTACGGAATCACGTTAGAAGATGCGATGAAAGCCCATCAGGAAAAACTGATCAAGCGCTTTGAAACCGAATAAAAACACGGCCTGTCCGCTTTTTCATGGACAGGCCGTATCTGAATTTATCCCGTTATCTCGTCCTGATGCTCAAAGAAATGCTGTTTCCCGATTTTATGAAACAGCCCCGTCTTCCGGATCAGCTCTCTCGGCTGTGATTGCAATCCGACGATCATCAATCTCCCGTTATGCCGTTTGATCCGGTTCATCACATTCCCCAGCACCGCTTCTGCGGAGGTATCCATGTAATGTACATTATTCATCAGCAGAATAAGCGTCTTCGGCTTTTCCTGAAGCCTCTCCAGCAGCGATGTTTCCAGTGAATCAATTGAACCGAAAAACAGCGGCCCTTCAATGGAATATGTGCTGACGGACGAATCATTTTTAACCGATTTGACAGCGGCATGCGGTGTTTTGATACGTGTTGATTCGCTCATTTTTCTGATAAAGAAAACAAAAGCGAGCACGAGACCGGCAGAAACGCCGATGATTAAATCAAACAGAACCGTCAGCAAAAAGGTTGCCGCCAGTACGAATGAATCAGTGTTTTTCAGCCGCATCATATTGGCGACTTCCCTCCGCTCACTCATGTTCCAAGCCACAACCATCAATACCGGCGCCATGCTTGCCAGCGGTACGTGAACGGCAAGCGGGGCGAAGACGAGCAGGACGAGGAGGACGGTGACTCCGTGGACAACACCGGAAATCGGAGAAACTGCGCCGTTTTTAATATTTGTTGCGGTCCGCGCAATCGCTCCCGTTGCCGGTATACCGCCGAAAAGCGGCGCTGCCATATTGGCGATGCCCTGCCCGACAAGCTCCCTATTGCTGTCATGCCGTGATCCTTTCATATTGTCCGCGACCATCGCCGATAATATGGACTCAAGTCCGCCGAGAAGCGCAATGATCAGAGCCGACGGAAACATCATGATCATGTTATCGATTGAGAAATCAGGAAGCTGGAAAGCCGGAAGCTGCCGCGGAATTTCCCCGTAAGCAGAACCGATTGTCGCCATTTTGTCAGGAAAAAACACGACCGCCGCGGCTGTAGAGACAAGCAGCGCCACAAGCGCGCCCGGAATCTTCGGCATCAGCCTGGCTGATAACAGCAAAATGGCCAAAGCAATTCCCGCGATGAGGATGCTGTATAAATTAAGGGTTCCGATCTTCTTGCCTATTTCCGCAATGTTGAGGATAAAGCTTTCATGCTTTTGGATATCGCGCAGACCGAGAAAATGGGCAATCTGCTCCGAGAAAATCAGCACCGCGATTCCGGCCGTAAATCCGACGATCACCGGCTTCGGCACGAATTTCATAATCTTTCCGAGCTTAAATACGCCAAACAGGACGAGCATGACGCCTGCCATAAAACCGGCTACGAGTAAATTCTCAAAACCATACTGCATCACAATGGCAAACAAAATGGGAACAAACGCCCCCGTAGGCCCGCCGATCTGATATTTAGAGCCGCCCAACAGCGAAATCAGAATTCCGGCCACAATAACGGTGTAAAGCCCGTATTCCGGACCGACCCCCGAGGCGATGGCAAAGGCCATTCCCAGTGGAATCGCTACAATTCCGACCACAATTCCCGCGACTAGGTCTTTCTGAAATTTCTGCAAATTGTATCCCTGATATCTGCCGGTAAATTGCATCGTCAGCTGCATCCTCCTTTGACTGTTTCATAACCGTCAACGACAACATCCAGCGTCCCCGTCCCCGGATCAATCACCAGCCCGTGCACCGGCACCTCTTCAGGCAAGAGCGGATGATGCCTGACCATATTCACGCTGTGGGCCACGCTTTCTTCGACGCTGTGAAAACCGGTCAGCCATGTTTCCAAATCGACTCCCGCATGCTGCAGAAGGCTGAGACATTTGTCCTCAACGCCGCGCTCTTTTGCTTTATTTAATATGGAAGCCGCATTTAATCCCGACATTCCGCACTCGCGGTGACCTATGATGCAGACTTCCTCTGCCTGCAGTTCATAAACGGCAACCAAAATGCTCCGCATGACACTTCCAAATGGGTGAGAAACAATGGCTCCCGCGTTTTTTATGATTTTGGCATCGCCGTTTCTGAGTCCCATCGCCTGCGGCAGAAGCTCCGTCAGCCTTGTATCCATACAGGATACGATGACAAGCTTTTTTTTCGGGAATTTTGTCGTTTGGTAAGGTTCATATTTCCTTTCTTGGACAAACTGCTGGTTGTGCTCCAAAATGCTTGATAAAGAAACCATTTTTCTATTCATCTCCCATCCGATTGTATTGCAAGCCTTCTTACCCAGCTTACAGTAAGGAATTATAGCACAGAAAAAGGCCTCAAAAGCGCTTTCAAAAAAAGACACGATAATTTGACTGTAAATTCAGATTATGTTCATTTATATCTTTCAAAAATAATAAAATTTATCTTTACACCAACCTATAAAGCTTTTGAAAACAGCGGTTCCGCTCATTTTGCCTTCAGAAATATAGGCGGATTCTGTTATTGTTTGGAGAAATCAAGCATGTACATTTCTTTTTCTTTCATTTTAAGTTCAAAAGAACCAGAAATTTATCGTGATGCGTTTGAATATTTCTCACGTTACCGCTTCTCTTATATAATAAAATAGAGAAGAAAGACAAAGGAGGAGAAGCCCGTTGAAACCCTATGTATTCATCGCGAAATCGATACCGCCGGAAGTCGAGCAAATGATAGGCGAGCATTGCCGCTATGACATCTGGAAAGAAGATACCATTCCAAAAGAAGAACTGTACGAAAAAATGAAAGATGCTGAAGGGCTGCTGACATCCGGAACGGCGATTGACAGTGATTTACTGGATCACGCGCCGAAGCTGAAGGTCGTCAGCAATAATTCTGTCGGCTATGATAATTTTAATATTGAAGAAATGAAAAGACGCGGGGTTGTCGGCACGCATACGCCTTACACCTTAGATGACACTGTCGCTGATCTGGCTTTTTCATTAATCCTGTCTTCCGCCAGACGGGTTGCCGAATTGGATCGATTCGTCCGCGCCGGCAAATGGGGAACCGTTGAGGAAGAATCTCTTTTCGGTATGGATGTCCACCATCAGACATTAGGAATTATCGGCATGGGCAGAATCGGTGAACAAGCTGCCAAACGGGCAAAATTCGGCTTCGATATGGACGTGCTGTATTATAATCGCAGCAGAAAACCGGATGCTGAAAAGGAACTCGGGGTTACATATGCCGACTTAGATACACTGCTGAAAACATCAGACTTTGTGCTGTTAATTACGCCGCTTACTGACGAAACGTATCATATGATGGGAGAGCGGGAATTTAAATTGATGAAAGATACGGCATGTTTCGTCAATATTTCCCGGGGAAAGACGGTTGATGAGAAAGCGCTCATCCGCGCATTGCAGGAGGGCTGGATAAAAGGCGCCGGTTTAGATGTGTTTGAAAAAGAGCCGATCGCCGAAGACAATCCGCTCCTGCAGCTGGAAAACGTCACATTGCTTCCGCATATCGGGTCAGCAACGGCAAAAATCCGTTTGAATATGTTCAAGCAAGCCGCACAAAACATGATTGACGCCGTATACGGAAAAACGCCGAAAAACCTCACGAAGGAATTTCAATGAGATGAAAAATCCCGGCCGTTTCAGCCGGGGTTTATTTTTTGCTAGATCAAAAGAACTTTTTTTAAATTCTTTCTATTCCTTTCTCTCGATGCTGATACAATGAAAAGGGATCAGCTTCACATGATAAAAATGGGAGGTATTGCTTTGAAAAAACGATTATCGTGGATTTCCGTTTGTTTGCTGGTGCTGTTCTCCGCGGCGGGGATGCTGTTTTCCACGGCTGCCAAGACGGATACATCTTCTCACAAGGCGCACACTGAAGCACAGGTTATCAACACGTTTGACGGGGTTGCGGATTATCTTCAGACCTATCATAAGCTTCCTGATAATTACATTACAAAGTCAGAAGCGCAGGCCCTCGGCTGGGTTGCATCAAAGGGGAATCTTGCAGACGTCGCTCCGGGGAAAAGCATCGGCGGAGACATCTTCTCAAACAGGGAAGGCAAACTCCCTGCCAAAAGCGGACGGACGTGGCGTGAAGCGGATATTAACTATACATCAGGCTTCAGAAATTCAGACCGGATTCTTTACTCAAGCGACTGGCTGATTTATAAGACGACAGATCATTATAAAACCTTTACAAAAATGAGATAAACACATACAAAAAACGGCTTCCCTGCGGAGGCCGTTTTTTTTTTGCAGAGAACCTGCGAGCTTCATATAAAATGAGCAGTAAATTTTTCTTCAAACTCTGACCGGTCTATTCTGCTGTTTTCCGCCGTGCCATCGTGTTTTTTTATTGTTATATTGCGTTCAGACAGAACCATGTGCCCTTCCGGTGTCCGCTTAGAAGCAAGCAGGCGTTTGTTGAAAGGAGAGCGTTCATGTTCAAAGATTGTTTGTTTCATAGACTTGAGATCCTTTTCATCGATTTCTTCAAGCGAAAATGCGTAACCTGTCTGCCAGCCGTCTTACACTAAATTGAATTATTTCCTGACTAGAGTAGAATAAAACAACAGTGGTTTAATATTAGATACATCCTTACTCTTCTTAATCTAATACAACAGAACACATTTCTTACCATCATAGCAGTGGATGAACGCTATTTAGTACTGGTAGTTAGACAATAATTCTCTTCCATATATACATTCTGTGACTAAATTGTTTATAAACTAATCTATTTTCCTGTAGTACCATTTGTAGCTACCAACTTATTATTCACAATTCTAACCAGACTGCCTTGCTTAACCATTTTCCTTAAAGTGCTGCTATACTGAACACTACTATATGAATAATATTTATCGACCGCAAGGAACCTCCCGGTTTCATTGTTCATAAGGTCCATTTGTTTATCTATACCTGAAGACTTTGATTCATGTGCTGTAGCCCATACTTTTGCCCTGTCATATCCATGATTCGGTCCTCCACCAAAGGATTGTACTAAGCGTGCATTCCAATAGCTATGTCGAAATGCATCACCATTACCTTGATAAAGTTGCTGCTTACCAGAATAATATTTATTCGTTTCGTTATAAGCTTCTTTTGCTGCATTTGCATACTTAGTGAACTCAAGTGGGTTTCTCTCTGCCAAGCGAATTTCATCCTTATTCAATTGCCCAAAGCCAGGAACAGGGATATAATAATCCAATGCTGAAAAAGAAGTAGATTTACTTCGGATTGCTTGTTGGATTTCTTTAGCTGCAATCTGATTGAGTTCTTCCTCTGTATAATCTTTGTTAGAAATTTCTTTATTCAACTTATTATGTATCTTACTTAACATATTAATATCTGTATTTCTAACTTCTTGTTCAGTTAAATAAACTTTATCTCTTTTTGTTTGATCAACTGAATGCTCAACTTTTTCTTTTGGATTTTCATGGGCTAAAGCCGGGGAAGAGTAGAAAGTTACTGCAGAGATAGCCACACTCGATAACAGCAATACACATTTTTTCATAGTTATGCCTCCAGATAATGTATTAACATCAAAATTTTATCATATAGATAGATTGTTATCAACTATTATTGTAACTAATGGTTTATTATGTAATATTTAATTCTGAGAATTCATAACACTTTCAATCTTTCTATCAAAAGTATAAGATAAAATATCCACATTTATAGATATGTTATTAAGTATCGTAAATAATTTAAAAAAGACAACCTCTGATAATCTGCTCACAAATTTTTTCTCAAAAAAGCTTGCAGAGAACCTGCAAGCTTCATATAAAATGAGCAGTAAATTTTTCTTCAAACTCTGACCGGTCTATTCTGCTGTTTTCCGCCGTGCCATCGTGTTTTTTTATTGTTATATTGCGTTCAGACAGAACCATGTGCCCTTCCGGTGTCCGCTTAGAAGCAAGCAGGCGTTTGTTGAAAGGAGAGCGTTCATGTTCAAAGATTGTTTGTTTCATAGACTTGAGGTCCTTTTCATCGATTTCTTCAAGCGAAAATGCGTAACCTGTCTGCCAGCCGTCCCCTTTGTTCATTTCAAGCAGGTATGTTCCGAATTCCGTCTCTTCTATCCTCACGCGGAACGCTCCGGCCGCTGATACCGTCTCGTCTCCCGACATCGGCACAGGCTGCATGGCGAGATTGAGGCCGAAGCCTGCATCAGCGATGTACTCATTCCCCCCGGCGGAAAGAAGTACGGCCGCATGTGTGCCGGGCAGCGCCCAGCCGTTTTTCCAGACCGTTCCGCGGATCAATTTGACATCAAATCCGGCATCTTTCAGGATGAAATAAAGCAGTCCGTTCAAGTCATAACAAAGGCCGCCATGAGGTTCCTTCACCATGTGCCGCCACAGTCCTTCTTTCGTGACGTCATATTCTTTTTTGGACAAAACCGCGCGATTTTCAAACGGAAACCGATATGCGAGCGCCTTTAAAAACTCCGGCAGGTTGCTGAAATCGAGGGAATCCTTTTCCCAGCCTATCGTTTGATAACAATCTTTCAGAAACTCATTCATCGTTCCGTCCCCCTTACAAAGTGTTTACACTTCTTCCTGCACATAAGCGGACAACTTTTCCAGCGCTTCCTTTTCATCGTCGCCTTCAGCGATCAGAGTGACTTCCGTCCCCGTGCTGACCGCCAGACTCATTAATCCCATAATGCTTTTGGCATTCACTTTCTTGCCGTTTTTCTCAAGAAACACATCTGATGCAAAACGATTTGCCTCCTGTACAAACAATGCAGCGGGACGCGCCTGCAATCCCGTCTTTAAACGCACTTCCACTTTCCCCTGAACCATAAGATCTCCCCTTTTCTGTACGGTTATTTCAAAGTGATGCTTTGTCCTGTACGCAGCTGTTCTGCGATTTCATCGAGCTTTCTCAGCCTGTGATTGATGCCGGATTTGCTGATTTTCCCGCTTGCAACCATTTCCCCCAGTTCTTTCAGCGTGACCTCCTGATAATCAATCCGCAGCTGCGCAATTTCGCGAAGCTTTTCCGGCAGCGCTTCAAGACCGATCCGTTCATCAATGTATTTAATATTTTCCACCTGTCTGAGAGAAGCACCGATGGTTTTGTTTAAGTTTGCTGTTTCACAATTGACGAGGCGGTTCACTGAGTTTCTCATGTCTCTGACAATCCGCACATCTTCAAAACGCAGCAGTGAATTGTGAGCGCCGATGACATTCAGAAATTCAGTAATTTTTTCCGCCTCTTTTAAATACGTAATATAGCCTTTTTTCCGTTCAAGCGTTTTGCTGTTCAGATGAAATTCATTCAGCAGCGCGCATAATGAATCGTTATGTTCCTTATAAAGCGAGAAGATTTCCAAGTGGTACGACGATGTTTCGGGATTATTCACAGATCCCCCCGCCAAAAACGCCCCTCTCATATAAGAACGTTTGCAGCAGCGTTTCGCCACCAGTTCCTCAGAAATATTCCGTTCAAATACAAAGTTCTCTCCGAGGATTTTCAATTCCTCTAAAATCAGCTTTGCATTTTCAGAAAAGCGCACAATATAAACATTGTTTTTTTTCAGCCGCATTTTTTTTCTGACTAACAGTTCGACCGATACATCATATTGTTTCTTCAGCAATGTATAAATACGGCGGGCAATCGCCGCATTTTCGGTTTGAACGTCAAGCACGAGATGGCGGTTTGAAAATGACAGTGAACCGTTCATCCGAATCAGCGCGGACAGCTCCGCCTTGGCGCAGCAGTCCTTCACTTCCAGATTCGTCAGTTCTTTTTTTGTTTCCGATGCAAATGACATATTAGCCACCTCATTTCAAAAGGCCTCTAGTCCCTTAATAAATCGACAAGAAGAGAAGCCACTTTATGTGTATCGTGACGGATTACGCCATTTTTATACGTGATAATCTGATCCCTGATGACCTCAAGCCCCATGGATTTCAGCTTTTCAACATTGAAGTCGACGGGCCGGGCCAGCTCTTTCGCATATTTGCTTTTGATTTCGTCAGGGATCTCCTCATTGTTGATTAAGATCGTGTCGATAAACGGCTGCTCCATATGATCGTTCAGCGCCTTGACATGGTCGGCCGCACTGTATTGCAGCGTCTCCCCGGGCTGTGTCATGACGTTGCATATATATACTTTTTTGGCCGCAGCCTTGACGACTTCCTCTCCGATTTTCGGAACGAGCAGATTCGGAAGAATGCTTGTGTACAGGCTTCCCGGACCGATAATGATTAAATCGGCCTGACGGATGACGTCAATCGTTTCCGGGAGCGGATCAATTTTTTCAGGCGTAAGAAACACCCGTTTAATCCGCTGGCCGTAAGAAGGGATTGTCGATTCTCCGGAGACGACCTGCCCGTCCTCCATTTCAGCGTGAAGAACGACACTGGTGTTGGCAGCCGGCAGCACTCTGCCGCGGACATTCAGCACCTTGCTCATTTCGGTGACAGCGTGAAAGAAATCACCGGTTATATTTGTCATCGCTGCCAAAATCAAATTGCCGAGCGAATGTCCGGTTAAGTCGCTTCCTTTGTTGAAACGGTGCTGAAACAGATTTTCAACGAGCGGCTCAACATCTGACAAAGCAGCCAGTACGTTACGGATGTCACCCGGCGGCGGAATTTGAAGTTCATCCCGCAGACGGCCTGAACTTCCGCCGTCATCAGCAACTGTCACAATCGCCGTAATATCAACGGGCTTATGCTTTAACCCCCGAAGCAGCACGGACAGACCCGTTCCGCCGCCGAAGATTGCGATTTTCGGCTTCTTATTCATTTCCGGCTTCTCTTTTCAATGTCCCGGTGAGTGACATGAGTATAGAAATCTTTTTTAAAATAGTCAGCCAAATATTCAGCGAGCGTGACGGAGCGGTGCTGGCCGCCCGTACAGCCGATCGCGATGACAAGCTGGCTTTTACCTTCCCGCTTATAAGACGGAAGCATAAAGCCGAGCAGATCAACAAGCTTTTCAATAAACTTTTGTGTTTCGTTCCACTTCATCACATAGGATGACACTTCCTCATCTTTCCCCGTAAGCGGCCTCATGCTTTCAATGTAGAACGGATTCGGCAGAAACCTTACATCAAACACGAGGTCGGCATCTATCGGAAGCCCGTATTTGAAACCGAATGACATTACGTTCACTGTAAATGTTTCACCTTGGTTCGTGGCGAAATGCGCCACGATTTTTTCACGCAGATCACGCGGTTTCATATCCGATGTGTCATAGATCAGCTGAGAGCGCCCTTTCAATTCTTCAAGCAGCTGGCGTTCCAGCGCGATTCCTTCAAGAGGAAGCCCGGTAGCGGCCAGCGGGTGAGAACGCCTCGTTTCTTTGTATCTCGTCACAAGGATGGAATCCTTAGCGTCTAAAAAGAGAATGCGCGGTGTAATCCACGGATTTTCCGCCATTTCATCCAGCGCCTCAATCAGCCTGTCAAAAAATTCACGTCCCCGCAGATCCATGACAAGCGCGACCTTGCTCATTTTTGAACTTGATTCTTTCATCAGCTCCAAAAATTTCGGCAGCAAGGAAGGCGGCAGATTGTCAACGCAAAAATAACCGAGATCCTCAAAGCTTTGAATGGCGACGGTTTTCCCCGCTCCAGACATTCCCGTAATGATGACGAGCTGAATATCATGGTTTTCATTCATACTCATCTTTCTCCCCCCTGCGGTCTTTCTTTTATTTGATAAGCTGCGGATCTAAACGATAGCTGAGCAGCTCGAAGTCCGGCGTATACGTAAAGGTGCCGTGCAAAAGCCCTTGGCCCTTGATCATAAAATCAAGGATATGCCCGTCTCCGGGGGCCATCGGAAGGCTGTGGATATCTTTTACGTCATGCCACTTCAGAACGCCTTCCTCTGATTCAGCGACATTCCGCCCCGTGTAGGAGTCGGCGACGAAAGTAAACATCATCCACTCTGACACGATTTGTTCCTGTTCCTTAATAATAAAGGTAAACACGCCTTTTAACTGCGGATTTAGTATATAAATGCCCGTCTCTTCTCTGTACTCTCTGATGACGGAATCTCTGACGGACTCGCCGCTTTCCATCTTCCCGCCGGGCGCGACCCACCAGCCCCGTCTCGGCTTTTGGAGAAGGAGAACCTGATCATCTGTCTGCAGCACACAATTTGTCACTCTTTGCACAAGTACGTCACCTAACCTTCTCAACAAATCATCGTCTCTTCATTATACCGTTTCGGCATGTCTCTCACAATGCAGAGACACCGACATCCTTTTCTTTTATTTGACAGAAAACAGAAAATCGCAAAAAAAGGGCACGGATACTGGAATCCGTGCCAAAGTGTATTCATTAAAAAGGGGGTCAATTACTACATTCATCTTAAAACATCAGTATTTCACCCGTGTTACAGCGTAATTAAAACACAGTAACGATTCAAAAACTGAACATTACAGTGATTATTTAACGGTTTTGAGCGTTTCCTCAAGCTCTTCCACATAATGCTGAACGCTTTGAGCCGCAATACTTCCGTCGCCTGTCGCCGTTACGATCTGGCGGAGCGTTTTTTCACGGATGTCTCCCGCGGCGAAAATGCCTGGAACTTTTGTTTCCATTTGAGCGTTTGTTTCAATGTAGCCTTCTTCATTTGTGATGCCCAAGTTCTCGAACGGTTTAGAAAGCGGAAGCATACCGATATAAATAAAGACGCCGTCAGCTTTGAATTCTTCCTCTTCTCCCGTCACGGTATCCACAAGAGTAAGTCTGCCGACTTTTCCGTTTTCCTCATGGATTTCTTTTACGGTTTTGTTCCATTTGAAGTCAATTTTCTCATTGTCAAAGGCACGCGCCTGAAGAATGCTTTGCGCACGCAATTTGTCACGTCTGTGAACGATGGTGACTTTTGAAGCGAAGCGTGTCAGATAGACGCCTTCTTCAACGGCGGAGTCTCCGCCGCCGACAACGACAAGCTCTTTATTTTTAAAGAACGCGCCGTCACAAACCGCGCAGTACGATACGCCGCGGCCGCCCAGTTCTTTTTCGCCGGGAACACCGATCTTTTTGTATTCCGCTCCGGCAGAAATGACGATGGCACGCGCTTTATATTCTTTTGAACCGGCTTTGACCGTTTTATATTCTTTACCGTCAACGATTTCTTTAATATCGCCGTACGCATATTCCGCACCGAATTTTTTCGCATGTTCAAACATTTTATTAGAAAGTTCAGGGCCGAGAATGCTTTCAAAACCCGGATAGTTTTCAACATCCTCCGTGTTGGCCATCTGGCCGCCCGGAATTCCTCTTTCGATCATTAATGTGGATAAGTTCGCTCGTGATGTGTAAACAGCAGCGGTCATCCCCGCCGGACCCGCGCCGATAATGATCACATCATAAATTTTTTCTTCTGACACCATGATTCACTCCTTTTCGAAATGGGGCGCACCCTATATGACTAAGAATCCCCATCAATCGTATTCCTTACCCATATCCTATTAAATCTGAAGGCAATTCGCTATTTTTTTGCTCATTTTTCTGAAAAACCGTGATTAGGCAGCTCCTGAGCGGGTATACAAATAAAGAAAGAGCCTTCCGGGATAGAAGGCCCTTGTCTTATTCATTATTGAACGACACGTCTTACATTACCGTTGAAATATTTTTTCCAATAAGGGTTGCTCATAGAATCGATAGATACACCATGCGATGTATTATCGTTCAGGAACGTTCCGTTGCCTAAGTAGATGCCGACGTGGCCGTTTGTTTTATACGTGTTGAAGAACACTAAGTCTCCGCGTTTCATATCAGACGCACTGACAGCTTTCCCTCTGTTAATTAAAGTATCTGTGCTTGTTCCGCTGACAGGTCCGAGGTTAACGCCTGCGTTAGCATAAGCCCAGCGTACGAATGAAGAGCAGTCAAAAATACGGTTGTCAATATCAGATTGAGTGCGTCCGCCGCCGAATTTGTACGGAGATTTACCCACAAGGCTTGATCCTACGCTGATGGCGCCTTCAATACCGCCAGAATTTGAAATAACAGATCCGCCGTCAGAATCATCTGAACCGCCGCTGTTATGAGATGATCCGCCTGAAGTGCTCTTGCTTGAGCTGTCAGATGAATCAGATGATGTTGAAACAGCCGCTTTTTTCACAGTTTTAACCGTCGATGCCGGCTGGCTGTCATCTTTTTGGTTTTGGTCTTCAGAAGCTTTTTGCGCTTCTTCCTGTTTTTTGATCAGGGCAGCCGCTGCAGCCTGCTCAGCTTTAATGCGCTTCTGTTCTTTTTCAGTGTCAGCTTTTTCGTTTGCAAGCTTTGATGCTTCTTTTTTCAGATCAGAGATAGCGGAAGCCGCTTTTTTCTGGCCGTTTTTCGCTTCGTCGAAAAGCTTGTCTTTCTGATCAAGCTGTTTGTTCAGGTCTTTTTGCATAGACTCGAGTTTCGCAAGATCATCTTGAACTTTTTTCAGCTTCACGTTAAGTTCAGCTTCTGCGTCTTCGAGTTTCGCTTTATCCTGCTCCTGCTGTTTGATCAGGTCTTTATCCGCATCAACGATAGAAGATACCGCAGTCGCACGGGAAATGAAGTCTCCGAAGCTTGTCGCCCCTAAAAGAACATCTATGTATCCTTGAGAACCGCCGTTTTCCTGTAAAGAACGAACGCGTTTTTTCAGGATTTCATTGCGTTTTTCAATACGCGCTTCTGTTTCTTTGATTTCTTTTTTCAAATCAGCGATCTGCTTTTTCGTTTTTTCGTTTTCAGCTTTTTTATCTTCGATTTTATTGCTTGTATCCAACGCTTTAGCGTTAATGTCTTTCAGTTCTTTTTCAATCTTAGCCTGCTTGTCCTGAAGCTTAGACAATTCTCTTTCCTTTGCTTCAAGGCTTGAAGCCACCTCAGATTGCTTGCTTTCAATTTTTGCTTTTTTGCTGTCTAATGTTTCCGCCGATGCAGTTTTTGTAAACGGGATCAAAAAACTGCTTGTCCCGATGACGGAAGCCAAACCAAGTGTTAATAAACTCTTTTTCACTTTTTCTTTCCTCCCTTTTACTTTAAACCTGTTCTCATTTGGAATTCTATTATGAACATCAAAGTTACGCTCCCTCACATACCCGTGAGGCTGATGATTTTTATGTATGAATCTTTAAATCTTTTAAATTGGTATAGATTATACAGCACATGTAAAATAAACTAATCTCTTATGTACGAGACTCATTATACCATCATGTTTCGACAATTTTTATTACAGTTATATTTCAATGTGATTGCAAATCTCATATTTTGCAAAATAAACGGTGATTACGGCCTGATTTCGATTCGAAAAGCAAAAAAATACGTATGAATACCTCTTTTTTCGGCGGTAAAGTTCTGTTTTGCCCCTTTCTGATAAAAAAAGAACCGACTCTTTATATAGAAAGAATCGGTTTTATTCTAAAATATCATCTATTTGTCTGATGTATTTCGAAAGTGTTGCCGGGGTTATACCGTAAACGGCGGCCGTTTCTTTTTTCGTCGTTTTTTCGCCGTTTGCTTCTTTCCATACATATGCGATGGCTGCGGCCCATGCCCGCTCATTCTGTACGGCAGCGGCGGCGCGGATGTGCTGAATGACGTGAAAAACCCAGCAGCTCATGACGTCAGTTTTTAAACTGTCGGCTTCCGCTTTCTCCAGAAGCTTGACCGTCCGATACGTGAACAGCGCATCACCGGAGACGCCTGAAACGCCTTTTTCACCGGAAAGCAGCAGTCTGACGAAATCTTGTTCAAACGGTGAAACGGCGCGTTTTGCCGTCAGAACTTTTTCAAGCTGGTTCCGCTCTCCTTCAGCGCTGCTGATATAATAGGCGGCAAGCCGCTGTTCAAGTGAAGCAGGCAGCGGTTCCTGCCGCTCCGCCCAAGGCGCGGGCCGGTCTGATTCGGGAAATTCGGCTTCGGCCTTTTTCCAAATGGTTTCCGCAAATTCTATGCGGCCTGTCCCGTAGGCTGAGGCGGCCAGCCAGTAATAAAACGTTTCGTCGCCTTCGAATCCGCTTTTGTAAAGAGAACGGAGCCATTTATAACCGAGATCATGTCTGCCGACAAGCGCAAGCGTCGCCCCCAGCTTATAGCGCTGTTCGAATAAAATCGGATACACATTGGCGAGTCTTCCGCTCAATTCTCCGACTTTTTCATCTTCCCTCTCGTAATAGCAGAATACAAGGAGGTTGCACAGGGCATGGAGATTGCCTTCATTTTTCTCAAGCACTTCGAATACCGTTTGTTTCGCTTTTGTGACATTGCCTGAGTAAAAGTAAGCGAGCGCCAGGTTGTTGTATGCAGACCAAAGCTCGGGGTAATCGGCCGTAATCTCTTCAAGCATGACAACCGCTTCATGAAGCTGGCCGCTCTCAAGAAGCGCTTTTGCCCGATCCTGCCTGATCAGCAGCTCATCCTGGTCATAGAGCGATTCGTTTTCACCCGCTTCGCCGAAATCCAAAAGCTCCATCAGATTTTCAATTTCTTCGCTGAATTCCCCGTCCGGATCGGCATCTGAATAAGCCGCTGCTTCTTTGTATGCTTCCTGAAAGAGCCCCAAATGCGCGAAATTATTCGCCTTAAAGTAATGACACTCGGGCATTTCTTCTTTCAGGTTCACCAAAATAAAGTCGAACAGCTCATTTGACTGCTGGTAGTGGCCCATTTCAGAATAAATGACGGCCAGCCGGGACAGCATTTCGGAATCATTCGGCTCGAGGTGGACGGCCCGCTGAATCAGTTTGCTGGCCCGCTTTAAATTCCGCTCTTTATATGCTTTTAAGCCTTTATGAAAAAAATATTGTCCATCCTGAAGCAGCTGGACAATTTGCGCTTGCTTTTTCTGTTCAGAAGTGTGTTTTCCCACAAATATCCTCCGTTTTATACGTATTACCGTCAGTAGTATACCATAAAACGGTTTCACCTCAATAGTTCAAAAGACAGGATCGACTTCGTTTTTTACTGGCTGGTTCGACCAGATTTTAGCTGTTTTTTTCACGAGGCTCGGCTGGAAGAATGACGCGGAAAAGGGTTCCTTCGCCCCGCTTGCTCTCAACCTCTATCGAACCGCCGTGCAGCTCTGCGATTTTTTGGGCGATGGACAGGCCGAGCCCGCTTCCTCCTTCGTTTCTCGCCTTGTCCGCTTTATAAAACCGTTCAAATACACGCTCCGCCTGTTCAGGCTCCATTCCGATTCCGTCGTCGGCGATTTCGACAGCCGCCGCTCCCGGCAGATCTGCAATTTTAACGGAAATGCGGCCGCCTTCACCGGTAAATTTTACGGCATTGTGAATCAGATTCATCCATACTTGGCTGAGCAGCGCTTCATCTCCGTACACATACGACTCCTGTAAATCAATGAGAAACTCAATCTGTTTGGCGGACCATTCAGGCTCACAGGTCAATATGGTGCGCCGCAGCTGTTTGTCAATGCGGAACGGTTTTTTTTGTATCGGTTCGGTTTGGCGTTCGAGCGCAGTGAGCTTCAGCAGATTTTCACTGATTTTTGATAATCGTTCTGTTTCTGTTTCGATGATGTGTAAGTAGCGCCCCCGCTCCTCATATGATAAATCCGGTTTTTTCAGAAGATGCGCGTAGCCCTTTAATGAAGTGAGCGGGGTTTGGATTTCATGGGAAACGTTCGAAATAAATTCTTGTTTCAGTTTTTCCATTTCACTCAGTTCCGCGGCGAGTGTCGACAGTTCATCAGCCAATTTCGTCACGGGATGGTTCCGCTCAATCTTCTCCATTTTCCGGGAAGCGGCCGCTGTGAAGTTGCCGCTCGACATTTGCTTGATCGTGGCGGTCAGCGAATCCCAGATCGCATGATGCCTTTCACGTGCTGACTTTGAAAAAATAAACATTGTTACGAACAGCAGGCCGAAAACAAGCCAAAGCGTCAGAATCTGCTCGGCGTACGGCACAAGCAAAATCGGCCATATGAGACCGAATCCCTGAACAATCAGGTGAGCCGCCAGCCATAAGAATGCGGTGACGGTGAGAAGGATGATGATTTTTCCAGCCGTTCTGAAGATCCGTTTCATCCTGTCACCACAAACCGATACCCGAGCCCCCGCACCGTATGGATGGCAAACGGATAGTCTTTTTCCGGAAACCGTTCTCTCAGCCTTTTAATATGCACATCAACGGTACGCTCGTCACCTTCATAATCAAAGCCCCAAATATCTTCTATTAATTGTTCTCTTGAAAACGTCTTATTCGGATAACCGGCGAGCTTAAATAAAAGCTCAAATTCCCGCCGGGGCAATGTCAATCCCGCTCCGCCGCCGCGCGTTACAGTGCGGGATTGCTTATCTAATGTGACCGTTCCGATGGTCAGCAGTTTTTCAGCGGTGATCCGGTACCGTTTCAGCAATGCTTTGACCCTTGCTTCCAGCTCAAGCGGCTCAAACGGTTTGACGAGATAATCATCCGCTCCGGAAGTAAAACCTTGAACTTTGTCCAGCGTTTCGCCTTTTGCCGTCAGCATCAAAATCGGAATGTCCGTAAAGCTGCGGACGGCTTCACTGACTTCAAACCCGTCCATTTTCGGCATCATCACATCCAGTATGATGAGATCTATAGGTGCTGATTCGATCAGCCGCACCGCCGCTTCCCCGTCTTCCGCTTCTGCGACGTCAAAACCGCTCTGCTCCATCATAAGGCGGACAAGCTCACGGATATGGCGGTCATCATCCGCAACCAATATGACAGCCATGAAAATCCCTCCTTCTGCTTTTTTCTTTTCATGAATCGACATGATGTCTATAAAACGAATTTTTTCATTGTCTCCTGTACCGGCATACACGCTTATGGCTTGGTTCTTCACCGACCGTACACCCGTATGAACAGGACTCCGGCTGCAAAATAAAAAGCAGCTTTTTCAGCTGCTTTTTATTCATAAAGTCTTGCTTTACACAGCTTTGTTTTCTAAGTCGGCATTCAGCTTCAGCTGCTGCTCCGCAAAATCGCGGTACAGCGAATGGGATGCCATTAATTCATGGTGTGTGCCCCGTCCGGTGATTTCACCCTGTTCGACAAAGAGAAGCTGATCTGCATCCACAACCGTGGATAAACGGTGGGCGATCACAATCGTGGTGCGGCCTTTCATTAAGACTTCGAGCGCCTGCTGCACCCATTTTTCAGATTGACTGTCCAGACTTGATGTCGCTTCATCAAGCATCAGAATGCTCGGGTTGCGAAGGAGCGCTCTGGCAATGGCGATGCGCTGGCGCTGTCCGCCTGACAGCATAATTCCCCGCTCACCGACCTCTGTTTCAAATTTCTTCGGTAAGTCTTCAATAAATTGCAGGGCGTAGGCCATGTCAGCCGCTTGCCTCAGTTCCTCATCAGTCACCTCGCGTTTTAATCCGTAGCAGATATTCTCGCGGATGGTGCCTGACATTAACGGGCTTTCTTGCGACACGTAGCCGATATGCTCCCGCCATGACTCAAGGGAATACGCATCAATCGGTTCATTTCCGAGCAGGATGCTGCCCGCAGTCGGATTGTAGAATCGTTCAAGCAGCTTAAATAACGTTGTTTTTCCGCCGCCGCTCGGTCCGACGATCGCGGTGACTTTGCCGGCCTCAATCGTAGCCGTAATGTCTTTTAAGATGGTTTGATCTGTTTTGTAGCCGAATGAGACTTGTTCAAGCCTAATCGGCTGATCCGCGTTTTCAATGGCTTTTCCGGTTTGGATATCTTCTTCTTTTTCTGCAAGAATATGAATCATCCGTTCCGTTGCGCCGACGGATTTTTGAAGCTGTGTGAAAAATGAAGTGATCTGGCCCATCGGCATAATGATCTGAAACAAATACAGGATAAAGGCAACGAGTGCGCCGGCTGTCAGTTCACCGGATGACACCTGCATCCCGCCGTACCCGATGACAGCGACCAGCGCCGCCATTAATACAAGTGTAATAAGGGGGCCTACGAGCGACTGCACCTTCGCTTCACGCAGCCCGAGTTTAAAGAGCGCCATGATGCCTGCTTTTCCGCGTCCGTACTCCGCTTCTTCAGCGTTTGACGCTTTTACAAGCCTGATTTCCGGGAGGATGTGGTTTAATAATCCGGTGAATCTCGCCGTTTCATCCTGTGTTTCCCGAGAAATTTTAAACATTTTCCGGCCGATCGGCACTAAAATCACCGCAGCCAGCGGCACGACGATCAGCACGAGCAATGTGAGCTTCCAGTTCATGAAAAATAAGATCGTCAGTGACCCGATAACGGAAATGATTCCGGTAATAAATCCGCTGATATTGTTTGTGATCAGCTCTTTTACCACCATTGTGTCATTGGTGACACGGCTGATCGTTTCTCCCGTGGCGTTTTTGTCAAAATAAGAGACGGGCAGTTTAATTAATTTCTGCCACAACAAATCACGCAGTCCCGAGATGATTTTCTGGCCGCTGTAGTTCAGGGCGTAGGTGGCGTAGGCGCTTAATGCGGCCTGTACGATAAACACGGCTGCGATGATTCCGATTTGCACGCCTGACAGCGACGACATGGAAAAGCCGTCAACGAGCTGCTTTGTCAACAGCGGAATCAGCAGGCTGACGAGCGTTGTCACAATACTGAGAGACAGCGCGAAGGCCAGCATACCGTATGATGGTTTTGTTTTTTTGACTAATGAAAAGAATGAGCTGAATTTCCCTTTAGGTTTTGGTTGTTTATTCGGCATATGTTTTCCTCCTATATCACTGTTTATACTATAACGGATGTGCATGAACGGAATATGAACAAAACGTATATTTTTGATAAAAACCAAAATAAACTCTATTAGTCAATATTATCAAATTCATCTGCCTCCGGTTGCGGAAATAAGGAATATTTAATTGAATGTTTAAGTTTGACAGATTAAAAACCTCACGGATCTCTCCGTGAGGTTTGTTTTACTCAGATGCTGAATGGCGTTTCGCAAGGACGTCAAGCACATCGTCCAAAGGAAGCGACTGCTCACGCAGAAGAACGAGCAAATGATACAGCAAATCCGCCGCTTCCCATTTTAATTCTTCATGGTCCCGGTTTTTCGCGGCGATAATAACCTCTGCGGCTTCTTCGCCGACTTTTTTGAGGATTTTATCGACGCCTTCCCGAAACAGATACGTTGTGTAGGCTCCGTCAGGCATCTCCGCCTGCCGTTTGGCGATTACGCTTTCCAGTTCATTTAAGATGCCGAAACGATCCTGCGCATCCGCTTTTTCTGGAGAAAAGCAGCTGTAGCTTCCCTTATGGCATGCGGGTCCTGAAGGCTCCGCAAGCACGACAAGAGCATCTTGATCGCAATCATAGCGGATGGCTTTCACCTTTTGGGTATTCCCCGACGTCGCTCCTTTATGCCACAGCTCCCCGCGTGAACGGCTGTAAAACCAGGTTTCATTCGTTTCTATCGTTTTTTCGTAGGATTCACGATTCATATAAGCCAGTGTCAGTACTTCTTTGCTTGCCGCATCCTGCACGATGGCGGGAATCAGTCCGGCCTCGTCAAACCGCAGTTCATCTGCCCGTTTCATCTCACATTCACCCCGTGTTTCTTCATATAATCTTTCACTTCTTTTATAGATGTCTCTTTGTAATGGAAAATGGAAGCTGCAAGCGCGGCGTCCGCTTCACCGATCGTGAAGGCTTCAAGCATATGGCGCGCGCTGCCGGCTCCCCCTGACGCAATGACAGGCACCGGGACGGCACGTGTGACAAGCTGTGTGAGCGTATGATTAAAGCCTGTTTTCTCACCGTCTGCGTCCATGCTTGTCAGCAGGATTTCACCCGCTCCCCGGCTGACGGCTTCTTTTGCCCAGGCCGTGACTTCCCACTCGGTTTTCTTTCTGCCGCCGTGCGTGTACACTTTATAGCAATCCGAATCTTCATCATACTTTGCGTCAATCGCCGCTACGATGCATTGCGAGCCGAAAAAATCTGCTCCTTCCGTAATCAGCTCGGGGCGGAGGACGGCCGCTGTATTAACGGATACCTTGTCAGCGCCGGCGCGCAGCATTCGTTTCATATCGCTTAATTGATTGATTCCGCCGCCGACCGTAAACGGAATCGCCAGTTTTGCCGCAACCTGTTCTACGACGTCTGTCATCGTCTTGCGGCCTTCGTGAGAGGCGGAAATGTCGAGAAAAACAAGTTCGTCAGCGCCCTCTCTGTCGTAAGCTTCGGCCAGCTCGACAGGATCGCCCGCATCTTTCAGCCCGAGAAATTGAATGCCTTTGACGACGCGGCCTTCTTTCACATCGAGACACGGAATGATTCGTTTCGTGATCATGCGTCCTTCACCCCGCTGAGCGCTTCGGCCAATGTAAATTGTTTTGTATACAGCGCTTTTCCGATAATCGCTCCCGATACGCCGGCGTCTTTGAAGCGGGCCAGTGCTTTGAGGTCGGCGACTGAGCTGACTCCGCCTGAAGCGATGACGGTTTTTCCCGTTGCTTTTGCGAGCTGAACGGTGCTTTCGATGTTCGGTCCTGACAGCATGCCGTCAGTTGCAATATCCGTGAAAATGAAGGTTTCCGCTCCTTCGGCCGCCAATTCACGGCCCAGATCGGCCGCCCTTACCGAGGATGTTTCCAGCCAGCCTTCCGTCGAGACATATCCGTTCCTTGCATCAAGACCGATCGCGATTTTGCCGCCGTATTGTTTCAGCATGCTCTTCACAAATGCCGGATCGGAAACGGCCGAGCTGCCGAGAATAACGCGGTCAACACCTTGTGATAAATAACCGTATACATCCGCTTCAGAACGGATCCCGCCGCCGATCTCGACTTTGACATCAAGCTGCCGCGCAATGTCAAGAACATGCCTGTCGTTTACTTTCCTGCCTGCTTTCGCGCCGTCAAGGTCCACGAGATGAATCCATTCGGCGCCTTCTTGTGCAAATTGCGCCGCCATGTCTAAAGGAGAGTCACCGTATATCGTTTCCTTGCCGTAATCGCCTTGAATGAGGCGGACGCATTTGCCGTTTCTCATATCGATTGCCGGATATAATGTAAAAGCGTTCATTTCTTCACCTTCTGTTCCGCTGCCATTTTTGTAAATTGCGTTAAGATCGCCATTCCGGCCGTACCGCTTTTTTCCGGGTGAAACTGTGCACCGAAGACATTGCGTTTCCCGACGACCGCCGGAACACGAACGCCGTACTCAGCGCTTGCCAGAAGATCGCCGTCTTCCATCCCGTCTATATAATAGGAATGGACAAAGTAAACGAAGCCTTCTTCCGCTTCTGAAAGCAAAGGAGACGTTTGGTGAAACGTCAGCCGGTTCCAGCCCATATGCGGCACCTTCAGCCTGTTTCCTTCGGCATCTCTGTCTTTGAGTCTCACAGCTTTTCCGGCTAATAAACCAAGTCCTTTTGCAGAGCCGTTTTCGGTGCTTTCTTCGAAAATGAGCTGCATGCCGAGGCAGATGCCGAGGAGCAGCTTACCCTCGTCAACCATACGGTGTATGAATTGATCAAGCTTCGTGCTGCGTAAATTGTCCATGGCGTCACTGAATGATCCGACACCGGGGAGAATAAAAGCATCCGCTTTTTCAAGCTCTTCCGGCCGGTCTGATACGACATACGGGACGCCGACGCGTTCCAGCGCCTTCGACACGCTGAATAAATTGCCCATACCGTAATCAATTACACCGATCATTTACAGCATTCCTTTCGTAGACGGCACACCCTTGACGCGCGGATCAATGGATGACGCTTCGTCCAGCGCTCTGCCAAGCGCCTTAAACACGGCTTCTATCATATGATGCGTATTCGTGCCGTAATGAACGATGACGTGCAGATTCATTCTCGCTTCCAGCGCCAGTTTCCATAAGAATTCATGTACCAGCTCGGTATCAAACGTTCCGACTTTCGCTTGCGGAAATGCACCGCGCATCTCAAGGTGCGGCCGGTTGCTCAGGTCTACGGCGACTTGGGCGAGCGCTTCGTCCATCGGTACTAGCGCTGATCCGTACCGTTTGATGCCTTTTTTATCACCGAGCGCCTCTAAAAAAGCCTGCCCTAAGCAGATGCCGATATCTTCAGTCGTATGGTGATCATCTATCTCCGTATCGCCTTTTGCGTCAACAGTTAAATTGAATTGCCCGTGCTTTGTGAACAAATCAAGCATATGAGTCATAAACGGCACATCCGTGCTGATGTCGGCTTTTCCTTCTCCGTCTATTTCGAAAGCCAGCTTAATATCGGTCTCATTTGTTGTTCTGGCGCGTTCCGCTTTTCTCATCGGTCATTCCTCCGTTTCTCGCTTCAATCGATCTTGCGTGCGCTTCAAGCCCTTCCAGTCTCGCGAAGGCGGAAATGCTGTCCGCGTGCGTTTCAAATGCCTTCCGGCTGTATGAGATGATGCTCGATTTCTTTTGAAAATCTGTTACATTCAACGGGCTTGAAAACCGCGCCGTTCCGTTTGTCGGCAAAACGTGATTCGGTCCGGCAAAATAATCGCCGACCGGTTCAGCGCTGTATCGCCCTAAGAAAATCGCCCCCGCGTGTCTGATGCTTCCAAGCAAAGCCTCCGGCGAATGCGTCATGATTTCTAAATGCTCGGGTGCCAGCGCATTCACCGTGTCCACTGCATCTTCCATCGATTCCGTAATATAAATGCGGCCGTGATCCTTGATCGACGCTTCGGCGATTTCTTTGCGCGGCAGCGTCTGAAGCTGTTTATTCACCTCATCTGATACGGCTTCGGCAAGCTTCCGTGAGTCGGTGACAAGCACGCTTGAGCTGAGCGTATCGTGTTCTGCCTGTGAAAGCAGGTCAGCGGCTACTTCTTTGGGCACCGCCGTATCGTCTGCCAGGACCACGATTTCACTGGGCCCGGCAATCATGTCAATATCCACAACGCCGAAGACTTCGCGCTTCGCGAGTGCTACAAATATATTGCCGGGGCCCGTGATCTTATCAACAGGCTGTATCGTTTCGGTTCCGTAAGCGAGCGCGGCAATCGCCTGTGCGCCTCCCGCTTTGTAAATTTCCTTTATGCCGAGCTCAGACGCCGCCGTCAGAACGCCCGGTGAAAGGCGGCCGTCTTTTCCCGGAGGACTGACGAGAACGATCCGCTCCACTCCCGCAGCGAGAGCGGGGATGACATTCATTAAAACGGAAGACGGATAAGCGGCCGTCCCGCCCGGCACGTATACGCCCGCGGAATCGAGCGCCGTTATTTTCTGCCCGAGCATCGAGCCGTCTTTGCGATGGTAAAACCACGAGGATTGCAGCTGACGTTCGTGATATTCTTTAATATTGGCAATCGCCTTTCTGATCACTTCCAGCAGCTGATCATCAAGCAGACGGTACGCCTCGGTGACTTCCTCTGCACTCACGGCCATTTGGTTCAGGCTGATGCCGTCAAATGTTTTTGTATAGGCCAAAACGGCTTTGTCACCGTTTTGTCTGACGTCTTCAATAATCCCCCTGACGGTTTTCCGCTGCTCTTCGGTTCCGCTGTCGATGGAACGCTTCAGTGAGAACCGCTCGCTTCTTTTTACTGCGGTTATTTTCATTGTGCTGTTTCTCCTTCCACGACCCTGGCCAGCCTGGCCGCCATTTCGTCGATTACATCATCCTTCATACGGTAGCTGACCGGATTGACGATAAAACGCGATGTGATGTCACAAATATGTTCTGATTCAACGAGACCGTTTTCTTTTAATGTCCGCCCGGTTGATACGATATCTACGATTCTGTCAGCAAGCCCGATTAAAGGCGCCAATTCAATCGAACCGTTCAGCTTAATGATTTCCACCTGCTCGCCCTGCTCTCTGAAATAACTTGACGCAACATTCGGATATTTCGTCGCAATCCTCGGGGCGACTCCGTTCCAATCCGCTCCGGGAAGCCCCGCAACGGCGAGATGGCATTTGTTGATTTTCAGATCGAGCACCTCATACACGTCACGCTCTTCCTCAAGCATGACATCCTTTCCGGCAATACCGGCATCAGCGACGCCATGCTCGACATAAGTCGTCACATCCATCGGCTTTGCCAGAATAAAGCGGAGATTTTCTTCAGGAACGTCAATGATCAGCTTTCTCGATTCTTCAAACTCCTCGGGCAGCCTGTACCCGGCCTGCCGCAGCAACCCGGCCGCTTCTTCGAATATCCGTCCTTTTGGCATTGCCATTGTGAGTACCTTACCCATTCTGCTCTTCCTTTCTGGCACCGATAAAGTATGTGACGTTTGCGAATGATTTTGTCATATGATCGATATTTTCAATACCCGCCAGATCCTGCAGGACGACTTTTCTGCCTCTCGCCCTTTCTTCCTCCGCGAATAAAATGGCCTGCGCCCGCTGCTCCTTGCTGAAAATCACGGCGTCCGCTTCACTAGTTTCTTCCTGGATGCCGAGCGCTTCAATCAGCCTGTCGATACGGAGCCCGAAACCCGTGGCGGGAGCGGGACTGCCGAAATGGCCGAGAAGATTGTTATAGCGTCCGCCGCTTCCGATGACAAAACCGACATTTGCCGCATACACTTCGAATAAAATTCCCGTGTAATAACTCATATGGCTTACCATATTCAGATCAAGGCGAATATGCTCGGCACATCCGTAATCCTCAAGAATGTCCCACAGGTCTTCCAGCTCCTGAATCAAGCTTTGTCCGGAGATGCCGATGATCTCCTCCGCTTTGGCGCATATCTCTTTCCCGCCTCGCAATTCCAGAAGTGCGAGCAGCCGGCTTTTGTCTATTGAAGAAAGCGGAAGCGATTTGACATGTTCCCTGTATCCCACGTAATTCTTCTCAAAGAGAAAGCGCCGCAGAACATCCGCCCGCTCAGCATTGCCCAGAACCTCGACAAACAGCTCATCAGCGAGTCCGGCATGGCCGATCGCGATTTTAAACCGGTGCAATCCCGCGTTTTTCAAAGCGCCGGCCGCCAGCGCAATCACCTCGGCGTCCGCGCTTGTTGATCCGTCGCCGATCAGCTCCGCGCCGACCTGTTCGAATTCGGCCGGACGTCCGCCTTCCCGCTCCTGAGCGCGATAGACGCTTGCCGCGTACCCCGCTCTGAGCGGATGATTGTGTTTGTGCAGCTTAGACGCCGCCACCCTGGCAATCGGTCCGGTCATATCAGGCCGAAGCACAAGCGTTTTCCCGTCCTGATCGAGAAGCTTAAACAGCTGCTGTTCTTCAATGGCTGACTGGACGCCTACTGTTTCATAAAATTCAAGGGTCGGCGTCTCCATAAACTGATAACCCCATTTATCAATTAAATCCGTCAGTGTCGAACGGACTTTTTTCTTGGCTTCGTATAAACCGGGCAGCGTATCTCTCATGCCATGCGGTTTCTCAAACATAAACATTTGCCTTTTACACCTCCGCTTTGTCTGAAGGAAAATTCCGAATCCTTTAGTTCGCTAATATGATAATATGTTAGCAGATAAAAGAATGAATTGCAACGCCCAATGTCCGCCTATTCTTTTCCATAAACATGGCTAAAGAATGAACAAACCTGTAAACATATCGGAACGATCGAATCATATTGAGCAGAAGTGCTATAATACATAGAATAGCTTCAACAGAAACAAGGGAGAAGAATTGATAATGAAGACGCTTGGAACATTATGTGTGCTGATTCTGACAGCCGTCCTTGTCTATCTGGGATATAACATCTATACAAACGATATTCATTTGAATTTTTTCAATCAGCAGTCCGACGAGCCTGATGAGAAAACACCGTTAAAAGGGAGCGCGTCACCGCTGAATGTCGTTCTGTACAGACAGATGGATTCTCCCAGACTGTACAATGGCTGTGAGGTGACAAGCCTTGCCATGATTTTGAACAATGCCGGATATCATGTGTCAAAAAATACATTGGCGGATAAAATCAATAAAGTTCCGCTCACATACAGCAGCGGGCTGAAGGGAGATCCGAATGAAGGATTTGCCGGAGATATGGAAAACGGCCCGGGTTTAGGCGTTTATCATGAGCCGATTGATAAACTTGCCAAAGAATATGCGGGAAACAAAGTATACGATCTGACGGGAAAAGACATTTCTTCAGTGTACCGCCAGCTTGAAAAAGGGCGGCCGGTCTGGGTGATTACCACCACATCCTTTAAGCCGGTTGATAATATGCAGACTTGGAATACGCCGAACGGAAAGATCGACATTACGTTCAGCATGCATAGCGTAGCCGTCACCGGTTATGATCACGATTATGTATACGTCAATGATCCTTACGGCTATAAAAACAGAAAAACAGATCGGTCTGACTTTGAAAAAGCCTGGAAGCAGATGGGCAGCCAGGCCATTGTGATCAAGTCATAAAAAAACCCCGCTGACGTTAATCAGCGGGGTTTTCCCATTCGTTCTTTCATTTCTTCGTCCGTATAGATCACCTGCATCGGATTTCCTCCGACAAACGCCCCGGCCGGGACATCTTTGTGCACCAGCGTGCCGGCTGATACAACGGCTCCGCTCCCGATGGTGACGCCGGGCAGAATCGTTGTGTTTGCCCCGATCATTACCTCGTCACCGATTGTGACAAAACCGGTCCGGTACTCATGTATTAAATATTCATGAGCCAAAATCGTCGTATTGTAGCCGATGATACTGTTTTTTCCGACAGTGATTTTTTCGGGAAACATGATATCCGGCATCACCATCAGCGCGAATGACGTCTGTTTTCCGACATTCATTTTCAAAAAGGTTCGGTACAGCCAGTTTTTCACGCTTAAAAACGGCGTATACCTTGCGATCTGAATGATGATGAAATTTTTCATCACCTTCAGAAAGGGAACCGTCTGATAAACATGCCACAATGAATTTGCACCTGAAACCGGATGGCGGTCTGTTTTTCTCACGGATTACTTCACTCCGGTGATGTGCAATAAATCACTCATTTTCTCGAGCATATAATCGGGTTCATAGGCGGAAAGCGTCTGTGCGCCTTTAATCGTCCACGCGACGCCGGCTGTTTTCGTGCCGGCGTTTTTTCCCGCCATGACATCGTGATAATTGTCACCGACCATTATGGCTTCCGACGGATCGCACCCAAGCCGGCTGAGAGCAAGCCGCACAGGCTCGGGGTCAGGCTTCGGATGCTTTACATCATCAAGCGTGACGACAGTATCGAAAAACGCCCCGATGCCTGTCAGCTTCAATCCCATATTGACTGTATCCCTCAGCTTCGTGGTGACAATCCCGAGCTGATATCCCGCTTTTTTCAATTCATCCAGCGTTTCATAAACCGTTTCGTACTCCGTGACGAGCTCATCGTGCTTTTCATGGTTGAATGCTCTGTACATGCTGATCATCTCATCGCACTTTTCAGCATTAATGCCTGAAAACGTTTCATACAGAGGCGGGCCGATAAACGGAAGCACATCTTCCCTTTTGAACTGCCCCGGGCAATAATGATCAAGCGTATGAAGATAAGAAGCGATAATCAGTTCATTCGTGTCAATCAGCGTGCCGTCGAGATCAAATAAAATGGCGGTTACACGTTTATCAGTCATCTTATGTCCTTTCCGATTTCAGGCGTCAGTCCGTGTCGGCATACCGCTTATCGGCATACCCCTTCATGCGTCTGAAAATCATTAAAATAATCGCAAGTACAATCAGCACAATGGAAATGACCTGCGCGATCCGAAGCTGGCTCGTAAGCATCAGGCTGTCCGTCCGCATTCCCTCAATAAAGTATCTGCCGATCGAATACCAGATCACATACGTCAAAAATAGATTGCCCCTGCGCAGGTTCACGCGGCGGAGCAGAAGCAGAATCACGACGCCCGCAAAACTCCACAGCGATTCATACAAAAACGTCGGGTGATAATATTGTCCGTCTATGTACATCTGATTAATGATGAAATCCGGAAGATGCAGACTTTCCAAAAATGACCGGCTGACCGCTTCACCGTGAGCCTCTTGGTTGATAAAGTTTCCCCAGCGCCCGATGGCCTGGCCGAGCAGAATACTCGGCGCGGCAATATCCGCCAGCTTCCAGAATGAGATGCCTCTTACTTTTGAAAAGACGATTCCCGTCGCGATCGCGCCGATTAATCCGCCGTGAATCGCGATGCCGCCTTTCCAAATTTTAATGATTTCCCCGGGGTGTTCCGAGTAATAGCTCCACTCGAAAAGCACATAATATGCCCTTGCGCAAATGATTGCGATCGGGATGGCGAAAAGAACAAGATCAATAAAAATGTCCTTTTTCAGCCCCCGCTTTTCACTCTCCCTCATGGCCATCCAAAGCCCTAATAACGCGCCCGCGCCGATAATGATTCCGTACCAGTGCACGGATAATGGCCCGAGCTGAAAGGCAATCGGATTGATTGGTGTTCCTGCTTCGTTCATATCATTGCCAACTCCTATTCGTCTTGTTCGCCGTCCTCAATGACATCCGCCAGCTTATTCGTAAATTGCTCGGCAGCATTTAAGCCCATCCGCTTCAATCTGAAGTTCATCGCCGCAACTTCGATAATAACGGCGAGATTCCGCCCCGGGCGGACAGGAATGGTCAGTTTTGTAATTTCCGTATCAATGATTTTCATTTTTTCTTCTTCAAGTCCGAGACGGTCGTATTGTTTCCCTTGCTCCCAAAGCTCAAGGTCCATGACGATTGTAATTCTTTTATTGCTTCTGACGGCGCCCGCTCCGAACAGCGTCATGACATTTATAATGCCGAGCCCCCTGATTTCGAGCAGATGCTCAATCAGATCAGGCGCGTTCCCGACAAGGGTATCCTGATCCTCCTGCCGGATTTCAACGCAGTCATCCGCGACAAGACGATGGCCTCGTTTGACAAGCTCCAGCGCCGTTTCACTTTTACCGACGCCGCTTTTTCCCGTAATGAGCACGCCGACGCCGTATATATCCACAAGCACGCCGTGAATGGCCGTTGTCGGCGCGAGACGGCTCTCAAGAAAATTCGTCAGCCTGCTTGACAGCCTGGTTGTTTTCAGAGGGGATCTGAGCACAGGCACGCCGTTTTGCTCGGAAGCTTCTACAAGCTCCGGCGGGATCGGCATATCTCTGGAAAGTATGATAGCCGGCGTCACATCGGTGCACAGCGATTTCATCCGCTGTTTCTTATCTTCCTCGGGAAGCTGATCGAAAAATGACAGCTCCGTTTTTCCTAAAAGCTGCACCCGTTCTCTCGGGTAATATGTAAAATAACCGGCGATTTCAATACCGGGCCGTGATAAATCACTCATCGTAATCGGGCGGTTAATCCCTTCTTCTCCGCTGATCAATTCTAAATGGAACTGCTCCATTACGTCTTTGGTCCGAACCTTTGCCAAGATATGTTCCTCCTGTTCTGGGATGTTCCGAGCTTTGAACAGTTATATTTTATCACTTTACCGTCTGAACCAAAACAGATTTATACAATTCCGGCATAACTGGTCTAGATAACTAGTCTGAAAAAGAGTAAAATAAAACTAACAACTAACCAGAAAGGCGTGTTTTAAAGTGGCTGAAAGCTTGTTAATCAGCGGTGCGGACATCGTAACAGAAGAAGAAATCATCCGAAACGGATTTCTTGGTATAAAGAACGGCATCATTTCTTACGCGGGGAAAACAAGACCGCAAGAAACGTATGAGAAGGAATGGAAGGCGCCCGAGGGTTCATATGCGCTTCCCGGAATGATTGATATTCATATTCACGGCGGATACGGCGCGGATACGATGGATGCTGATGTTGCAGCTCTTGATACAATGTCCGCCCGGCTGCCCGAAGAAGGAACAACCTCTTTTCTAGCGACAACGATCACACAACGGCACGAAAACATTGAAAAAGCGCTCGTCAACGCCAAAGAATGGACGTCTTCCTCACCGCAGGCCCAAAAAGGCGCTGAGTTGATCGGCATTCATTTAGAAGGACCGTTTGTCTCTCCGAAAAAGGCGGGAGCACAGCCGAAACAATGGATTACTCCTGCTGATGCCGGGCTCTTTCAGAAATGGGAGCGGCTCTCGGGAGGGCTGATCAAAATCGTGACGCTTGCGCCGGAAGAAGATCCTGATTTCAGCCTGATCCGTTATTTAAAAGACCAAAACATCATCCCTTCAATGGGACACACAGACGCGGGAGCCGAGCTTTTACAAAAAGCGGCGGATGCCGGGGCGGTGCATATGACGCACCTCTTCAACGCCATGAGCTCCTTTCATCATCGTGAGCCGGGGGGCATCGGTACGGCTCTCGCCTGCGGCCGCATCACGGCGGAGCTGATCACCGACGGCATTCATTCCCATCCTTTGGCTGTAAAGCTTGCCTATTTGGCGAAAGGAAGCAAAAACCTGATCATGATTACAGACTCCATGCGGGCAAAAGGGCTTAAGGACGGAGAATACGAATTCGGCGGACAAAAAGTCACCGTTCGCGGGGACACGGCGCTTCTCTCTGACGGGACGCTGGCCGGTTCCATTTTAAAAATGAATGAAGGCGCGGCGCTCATGCGCAGGTTTACAAACTGCTCATGGCTGGATATAGCAAATATGACATCGGCAAATGCGGCCCGCCGCCTCGGAATATTCGACCGTAAAGGAAGCATCGCCGAAGGAAAAGACGCCGACGTTGTTCTGACGGACGGACAGTGCGGCGTGCTGGCCACGATTTGCCGCGGAAACACCGCATATATCTCAAGGGAGGCTGATTGGACATGAACGTTATCACATGCAGACATTATGAAGAATTAAGTGAAAAAGCCGCATCGATTATCGCTGAAACAGTGAAACAAAAGCCGGATGCCGTTCTCGGCCTTGCGACGGGAGGCACTCCTGAAGGCGTATATAAAGAACTTGTGCGGATGCACCGCTCAGAAGGCTTGTCATTCCGAAATGTCACGACGATCAACCTTGATGAATACGCCGGGCTTTCTCCTGAGGACAAAAACAGCTATCATTATTATATGAATACACATTTTTTTGCACATATCGACAGCCGAAAGGACCGCCACTTTCTCCCTGACGGACGGGCAGACGATCTTGATGCCGAATGCGGACGATATGACCGATTGATTCAAACACTCGGCGGAGCGGATATACAGCTTTTAGGCATCGGACACAACGGCCATATCGGCTTTAATGAACCCGGGACGCCATTTGAATCCCGAACCCATGTCGTTGAGCTGAATGAAGAGACAAGACAGGCGAATGCGCGGTACTTTCCGTCAATTGATCAAGTCCCTGTAAAAGCCCTGACAATGGGGATCGGGACGATTTTGTCCGGCAAACGGATTTTGATCATGGCATCCGGAAAAAGCAAGGCCCAAGCGGTGAAGCAGCTTCTGGACGGGCGCATCAGCGAAGCATTCCCCGCCTCCGCCCTGCACGCGCATCCGGATGTGACGGTCTTGATTGATGAAAAGGCTGCGGGCGGCGATTGAAAGGATTTGACCTATGCAGATTGATAAACAATCTCCGATTCCGATTTACTTTCAGATTATGGAACAATTAAAAACACAAATCAAAAACGGCGAGCTGAAAGCGGATGCGCTGCTTCCGTCGGAGCGGGAATACGCCGAACAATTCGGCATCAGCCGAATGACGGTCCGCCAGGCGCTTTCCAATCTGGTGAATGAAGGATTTTTATACAGGCAGAAAGGCCGGGGAACGTTCGTCAGCAAACTGAAGATGGAACAGCCGCTTCAAGGGCTGACAAGCTTTACGGAAGATATGAGAAGCCGGGGCATGAAGCCGGGGAGCAGACTTGCCGAATACCAGCTGATTCAGGCGACGGAAGAATTATCTTCTATCCTGGGATGCGGCTATCCGGCAACGCTTCATAAAATCATCCGCGTCCGGCTGGCAAATGATATCCCGATGGCGATTGAGGCCTCGTACATCCCGTTTGACAAGGCGGGAAAACTGGACGCCTCCCATTTTCAATCATCCATGTATGAGCATATTGAAGCGTACAATCAGATGCCGATCTCACGGGCAAAACAAGAGCTTGAACCGGGAGCCGCTTCCGAGGAAGAAGCTGAGCTGCTCGGTATCCAGCCCGGCGCCCCCGTCCTCTATATCAAGCGGACCACTTATCTGCAGGACGGCACTGCCTTTGAGCACGTCAAATCCGCCTACAGAGGCGACCGCTACACATTCGTGCACTATATGGACAGGGTGAAATGAAACATCTCCAACCGTTACGGGTTGGAGATGTTTTTTTGATCTGCCATTTTCAAATCAAGCCGGGGAATATTCTCTATGACTCTGTCAAAACGGAGAGGCTGGGGTTCTGGTATCTATTTTTATAAAGAAAAGAGTAATAAAATGCTACCCTCTGTTTTGGACAATATACGGAACCTGCTTTGAAATCAGCAGCAGCGGTTCTTTGTTTTTATGAGCCAGTGAAAACATGATTGCGCCTTCAATCATCGAGTTGATTGTCACCCCGAGCTTCTCCGCTTCCTCTTGTTCAAACCCATGCTCAAGAAATTTTGCCGCAAACACATCCGTCCACTTCTTGAACACCTCAACACATGTGCATCTTAACGTTTCATTGATCAGAGCGGTCTCACCCGCCAGCAATCCAACCGGCACGCCCTCAATATTCTGCGGATCATTAAACTGTTCAGCCGTTACATGAATAAAGTGCTGAATCGCTTCTACAGGGTCCGCGAATTGAGACATACTATTCTGTATTTGCTTTTCAACGCATCTTCCCGTATATTTGATCGCCGCAATGGCGAGTTCTGCTTTTCCGTTTGGAAAGTGATGATACACAGACCCCCTGGGTGCTCCGCTCTCTTTTATAATTTGATTCAAACCAGTCGCATGGTATCCCTGAATCTGAAAAAGATATGCAGAGGTTTGAATAATTCTTTCTTTTGTCCCGGTTTTACTGTTCATTATGTTTCCTCCTGCATATTACGAAAACCAATCGATTTTAGTATAGAAAAGGGACATAAAAAAGTCAAAAGCACTTATCACAGCAGGGCGCCGCCATTTACGCACAGAAAAAATCCTGCTGACCGTCAGATTTTCTTCTGAGCGATCAGCAGGCTGTATGTTTTCGTTATGGGTTTGAGGCATGCCTGAAATCAAACTGATCCGGAGCCGGGCGATACGGCGTATTTCCCGTTCTGAACATCCACAGCGGTGATATTGTTTTGCCGTTGTAAGGGTCCTTAACAACGGTGTACCAGTAATAAACGGAATCAGGCTGCAGGCCGTCCCAGACCCAATTTGCGGTTTTTCCGCTTTTTACGTGTTTTTTATGACCGAGCAGTTCGTTCGTATAGACGTTGCATTCAAAATAATCGGTCGCTACCCTTTTCCTCTTCGGCTGTAAATCCATTTCTGCTGAGAATTCGTCTTTATCAGCGAACAGATCGGTGTCATAGTAATTGATGTCATCCGTGTACGGCGAGTAGGAGAACATGTGAACCTGATTGGCGGCCTGATCGAATTGCATCATGCGCATAAAGCCCTGCCCCCCTTCCGGACCGTCCTGGTAGTCGGTCAGAATCTGGTGGACGAGGCGGTCCGGTTTTCCGTCCCTGTCATCGTCAAGCGCATCGGTTTTTTTCATGGCGTTATGGTAATGGCCGCTTAATACCATCGCCACATTGCGATTCGGCTTGACGACTTTTCGATAGATCGTCTCCCCGATCGGGCTTCGATTTCCGCTCACAAGCAAGTACTCATGAAAGCATAAGATGGCGGTTCGGTCCGGATACCTCTTCAGCACTTGATTGATCCAGTCAATCTCTTGTTCCGCAATGCCCCAGCCCATATAAATCATAATAAAATCGTTCCCGCTTGCCGACAGCAGATCATAATGCCCGCGGTTATTTTTGTATGATCCGCCGTAATGCATGTTCTGTTCAAACCGGCGGCTCCCGAAGAAATCCCCGAATGTTCGGTATGTGCCGTCTTTATGGCCGACGTCGTGATTGCCTGCAAGCACTCCGTACGGAATTCCCGCCTTGTCAAGCGTCCGCATGGAGTGATCGGCGTTTTTCCACTGTTTCATCACCATTGAATCATCGACGATATCACCGGTATGAAAGACATATTTAATATTGTGCTTTTCCTTATTTTCTTTGATCCACTCCGTCATTTTGTCAAAAATGTGCGGGTGCCCTTGTGCGTAATACTGTGTATCCGACATCCAGACAAACGTGTAATTGCCTTTCGCCGGTATTTGATCCTGCACGATGACATTCATTTTTGAGTTCTTCACCACATCCGCTGCGGAAACGGCTGCTTTTAATGTAAACGGCTTTTTATCTTTGGCAAGAACGCTGTCCGCCTCCTGCCAGCGGCTTGTCCGGTAATTCCAAATATACATGGTTACCTTTCGGCCGGGCAGAGAGCTTCCTTTCCAGACCGCCTCGGCCAGATCCGTTTCGTCGATAGACGGGTCAACGGAGACTTCGAACCGGTGATAAGGAAAACGCTCCATACTTTCCGCCGAAACGGTTTTTCCGTCATTTGCCGAGATGCGGTTCATTTCCGGCAGGGTAAACGGCATTTCATTTTCTTTTATGCCCCTCGGCGGTTCCGTTAATGAGGCGTGTTTATACACTTTCACGCTGCCCGGATTCCGCGCGGTATAACGGAAGCCGCGATAAAATGATACATTCATGTCATCCTTCGTCGGGTCTTTTACCCGGACGGACAGCTTTGCTTTGTGGGCGCCGATTTTTTGATCGGCAAGCTCCGGCTGGTTCGGCTCCTCCCGTTTGATATGGAAGGTGCGGACGGACCTTGTTTCATTTCCGGCAAGGTCTGCCGCAATAATGGTAAGGGTATGTTTTCCGGGCTTGAGATCGGCTGATGACGTGTGATGCGGGAGCGTAATGCTTTCTCCGTCCAAAAACGCTTTGACCTCTTCCACTTTGCTCCATTTGTCACGGATGTCCGCATTCAGCTCAACATTACCTTTCAGCGCCGCGCCTTCTTTGATACCCGGGACAATCTTCGGCCCCGTATTGTCCACCCGCACAGATTGGCTCAGCTGCTCCTCACCGTCGCTAACAAAAATATGGTGATAGCCTTCAGAAAGCTTCGCCGTGTTCCACGGCAGCAGCCGTGACGTAAACAAATGATCCGGCAGGCTGAATGAGAAGGTCTTCTGCTGATTCGCCCGCCTGCCGTCACCGATAAACAGCTGCTCAGCCGGATCCGTCTTCCCGTCTTTGATCACCGTTCCGTCCGAAAGCACCAGACGGGCATGTTTCACGACAAAATCATCCCGATTCTCTCCTGTGTCATACGGAGAAACCTTTGAGCCCGAACGGATGGATACTTTCTGCGTTTTGCCCCCTTTTTGCAGCAGACGTTCCGGAAGGAGAACCGAGTGCGTTCTGTAGCGGTGAGACGGATCGTCAAAAATGTGCAGCACCTCATTTTCCATTATGACGGTGTTTTGAAAATAAAGATTCGTTTTCCGGGCATCGAAGGCGAAATAGACCTCTTTTTCCAGCGCCGGCCGGGTCTCCTGCCGCTTGCCGTCAATCCACAGCTTGATCTTATCGGCGCTGACGTCGGAAGTCGCTTTGAGCAGATAGGTGCCGGATATCGTATCTTCGGGTTCAACATTCATTCTGAGTCCGTGTGATTTGCTCGTCTGTTCAATGTCAATCATCTTGACGGGCGTTTTTGCTTCATTTTCTCCATCACTGGCTGCGATATAATACTCAAGCTGATCCTGGCCGAGCAGTTCCGGGGAATAAAGAATGTGATGGTATAAGCTGTCGTTGCGGTCTTTTTCGGCCAGAATTCGTTTGAATGGTTTTTTCTCATTGGTCCGGTAATAAAACGCGGCTGTTTTGACAAGGTTTTTGTCTTTTATGTCAGCCTTTAATTCAATGCTTTCAGCGGGCCGGACGGGCTTTCTGTCTGTAAGGTCTTCGATGACCGGTTTTTCCTTGTCGGGTTTTATCACCCTTTTCTGCTGCGGGATCTGCGCCTGAAAAACAGAGCCCGGTGACGGCTTATGCTCGCTCGTGGAGATCTTCAGCAATTCTCCCGTTCCGTTCAGCGGATATTTGTACAGCAAAGAAGTCAGCCGGCGGAAAGCGTGCTTCCGGTAATGCGCTGAGGCGATACCCTTTCCGGTATTTGCCGACAGCACCACCGTACGCGGGCGGCCGTTGGACATTCCGTCCGTCCCTTCGATGACGGCGAGATGTTTTCCCTCCTTCAGGCGTGTCCCGTAATAGCGGTTGAAATCATCTATCGTCAGTTCTGATGCGGCGCGCCTCAGCCAAAACACGTAAGTCCCGCCTGACGGAATGACGGTATCTTCTTTCGGCCTCCATATCATGTCTGATTCCGGCCCTTCCTTCGGATAGCGGTAGCGGATGTGATAGTCTTTAAAATGAATGGGCCTGTCCGTCGTGTTATACACCTCGATAAATTCATAGGCATCAGCGCCGTCTTCATTTTTCGTATCAACCGCAAGCTCCGTAATCATCAGCTCGGGAATATGATTCAAATCGGCTTGATAGCCGTCCAGCTTCAGCCGCTTTTTCTCCGATTCCGCCCGCTGTCTGCCGTTGGTGAAAACGAGGTAATATTCCAATTCTCCATTCCAGATATCCCGTTTTGAAACCTGGGCCGTAAACAGCCGGATTGCGCCTGGCGCGGGCTCCATCGGCACCATTTTAAACCCCAGCTCATTGCTTTGTTTATAAAAAAGAAACGCCGAAAACGCTTGATAGTCAGCATTCCGTACATGAGCCTGTATGAACAGGTTTCTTTTCATTTCCGCCTTTACTTCGATTTGGGGAGGATTCTCCAGAAGCGGTATGTAATGAGGCGGCTGTCCGAATTCCTGCTGATTCACGGGGATTGCCGATTCTTTGCGCGCCGCATCCGCAGAAGGACTCACACAAAGCAAACCAATCAGAAAAAAGAGCGTCATCACAAGTTTCATCTCATTACCTCCCTATGCATTATGTTGCGTCAGGAGGCTGCCGCTTATGTAAATCACACATAAAAAAGCTGCCCTCTCGGGACAGCTCGTTTTTTACCTTTTTCTAAGCGGCTCCAATATGCCTTTTTGGATCAGCAAGTGGAAAACGGACAGCACGACGGATGCCCAAATGGCGGTGCCGAACCCATCAATCTGAAAGCTGTCTCCCATCAAGGCTGCGGTCATCATTAACGTAATGGCGTTGATGACAAACAGAAAGAGGCCGAGGGTCACAACCGTGACGGGCAATGTCAATATGACGATGATCGGCTTGATCAGTACATTTAACACAGAAAGAATCACACTGGCGATGACAGCCGCTCCGATACTGCTGATATGGACGGAATCAAAATATCCCGCGATAACGATTAATAATAAAGCATTTACTAAAATGCTGACTGCCCATTTGATCATTTATTTCAAATCTCCTTCTAAAGGTACAACAAAACACCAGATAATATATACAATAGGCACGATTCCGCTCGTGACAAGCGCTAATACAACGGTGATAATGCGTAAAAGCGACGCATCCATATTGACGTACTCCGCCAAACCGCCGACGACGCCGGCGATTTTACGGTTTTTTTCTGAACGGTAAAGTCTTTTCATCCAATCACCTCTGAGTATGCTTGAGCTTGATGGCTCCTGTTAACGATTCTGAGAAAATCGAGAGATGCTGATCATGGCCTTGATTTGATGCCAGCATCAGTTCTTTTTGAATGGTATCATTCTTTTCCTTTAAAATTTCCGCATCAATCAGCTCATGGCTGAGAGAGCCGAGATTGCTTTTCAGCTCCGCTTTCACCGCCGAATCATCAGGCAGAGCGATATCCACGTTTCCGGTCGTCGTTTTCGTGTAGATGGAGCGGCAGTGCGGCGCTGTCACGGTAAGCATGATATTGCCGTTAAAGCTTTGAACGTCAATGGATTCACTCGATCCGCGCAAATCAATCAAGCCGTTGATCGTTTCCGCTTCAATCGCGCCGCATTGATGTCCGGCCAGCTTGATTTGTCCGTTAGCCGTTTCCGCCGACGCTTTATCAGCCGTCAAATGAGAGAATGACAGAACGCCGTTTGTCGTTTTCGCCGAGAATTCTTTTACATGTAAATGTTCCCCTCTGATCGGTCCGTTAAACAGCTTCACTCTTATCTTATCGTACTCTTTCTGGGGAACATAAAGCGTGACATTGGTTTTCATCGTTTTCTTTTCCGTGCGGACAAAAAACTTATTGCCCTTCACTTCACACTCAATGTGCTGAAGAAATGCGGTGCGCGCCGCCTCCTGACTGTCCGCCCGGTACACTTTCGCCTGGCACTCCGCTCTGATATCTTCATCCGCCCACGGCACGATATTGACGCTGCCGTTTGCGATCTGCATATCAATGGCCGAGAATTCACTGTCTTTAAATTGAAAAATATGCTGCACTTCGTGTGCGTGGCCGAAATTCAGATCAAGATCCGCTTCCTTCACTTTTTTGACGGCAGAATCAATCCAGTCGAACAGCTTCGCCCCGAGCGACGGCTTTTGGCTTCCTTTTGCCCCGCTTTCGAAATCTTCCGCAGGTTCCTGGACCTCCGCAGATAATGCGGTGATCTGCTCTTCTTTTTCTTTATATTCATGATCCAGTTTTTCAATGAGCGTCAGTGCTTCCTGCGCCGTCAGCATGCCGTCTTCCACAAGCTTTAAAATCCGTTCTTTCTCCTGTTTCATACAAAACTCCTCCCCCGACTTTTCTTACACCTGGCGTAACACCTTAATTCCCTGCACGATATTCCAAATGACCATTCCGATGAGGATCAGAAAATAAACAGCTGCTCCTGTTATCATAACAAAAACGGGCACCATACTCTCCCCCTGAGCCGTAATCAATCCGCCGACAACACCCGCGGTCACAATCAGCAATCCCGCAAACGGAATGATATGGGAAATCAGAGCGCGCATGGCATGCCGCTTCGTCTCTTTTTCATCGACGACAAAGTAAGCCACAATCGGAAGAATGAGCGGCGCGAGAAACACGCTGAAATAACAGATTGATGCGATAATCGCTTGATTTCGGTTCAATAAAAACACTCCCTGTGCCTTGATGTAAAAACCCTTCCTTATACATACGTATGACGAATGGGCGGGTTTCATTTTCATGCTAAGGACATGCTTCGTTATACGTAATTTTTGATTTCAGAGATTTCACTATAGAATCTTTTCCCCGAACCGATTACAATATGTAACAAAGCCTGACCGTATGCAAGGAGGACATACAAATGGAGAAAGATCCCGAAAACGCCCAAGTAACGGAAGAGAGTCTGCGAAATTTAATTCGCGAACAGAAAAGAATGAACAGCGAAATGCTGGCTGAATTGGAACAGATCAAAGCAGCCCCTCTTCCCATTTCCCATGATATCCAATATATAAAAGTGCTGCTGGACAGCAGCAGCACCCATATTCTGCAGGACTTAATGCATTTAAGCAGACAGCTTCCCCAACAGAAAAAAGCCTGTAACACAACAGCCCAAAACCGGTGAGTTTTGGGCTGTTTTTATTGATCTATTATGTGGCTGCCGTTTCTTTTTCAGCCAGCAATGTTTTCATCCGTTTTTTATCACGTTCCATTACCGGTTTCAGATAGCGGCCCGTATATGATTCTTTCACTTCGACAACTTCTTCAGGCGTCCCGGAGGCTACGATCGTGCCGCCGCCCGCTCCGCCTTCAGGTCCCAGGTCTACGATGTAGTCCGCCGTTTTAATGATATCGAGATTGTGTTCAATGACCAAAACGGTATCACCGTTATCGACGAGTCTTTGAAGCACAACCAATAGCCTTGCGATATCATCAACGTGGAGGCCTGTCGTCGGTTCGTCCAGAATATACAGCGTCCGGCCTGTGGAACGCTTATGCAATTCGGAAGCAAGCTTGACGCGCTGCGCTTCTCCGCCTGACAGCGTCGTCGCCGGCTGTCCGAGCGTCACATACCCGAGTCCGACATCGGCAAGCGTTTGAAGCTTGCGTTTGATTTTCGGGATATTTTCAAAGAAAGACAGAGCATCTTCCACCGTCATATCCAGAACGTCAGAAATGCTTTTTCCTTTGTATGTGACCTCCAGCGTCTCCCGGTTGTAACGTTTGCCGTGGCACACTTCACACGGAACGTACACGTCAGGAAGGAAATGCATCTCAATTTTGATGATGCCGTCGCCGCGGCAGGCCTCACAGCGCCCGCCTTTTACATTAAAACTGAACCGGCCTTTTTTATAGCCGCGCACCTTTGCTTCATTTGTCTGCGCGAATACATCGCGGATATCATCAAACACGCCCGTATAAGTTGCCGGGTTTGATCTCGGTGTCCGGCCGATCGGCGCCTGGTCGATGTCGATCACCTTATCAAGGTGGTCAAGGCCTTTGATTTCTTTATGGCTTCCCGGTTTCGCTTTGGCTTTATGAAGCTTTTGCGCAAGCGCCTTATGCAGAATTTCATTCACAAGCGTGCTTTTTCCGGAACCGGACACACCTGTCACCGCCGTAAAAGTGCCGAGCGGGAATTTGGCGTTCGCTTTTTTCAGGTTGTTTTCTGAAGCGCCTTTGATTTCAATGAACCGGCCGTCAGGCTTTCTTCTCTCCGGAGGCATCGGGATGAATTGAGCCCCTGACAAATAGCGTCCGGTCAGAGAGTCCGCATCATTCATCACTTCTTCTGGCGTCCCCGCCGATATGACGCGGCCGCCGTGAATGCCGGCGCCCGGGCCGATATCTATCAAATAATCGGCAGCCATCATCGTATCCTCATCATGCTCCACGACAATCAGTGTGTTGCCGAGATCCCTCATGTTTTTCAGCGCGCTGATCAGACGGTCATTGTCACGCTGGTGAAGGCCGATGGACGGCTCATCAAGAATGTACAGGACGCCTGACAAACGGGAGCCGATCTGCGTCGCAAGCCTGATGCGCTGGGCTTCTCCGCCTGACAGCGTTCCCGCCGCCCGGCTCAGCGTCAGGTAATCAAGACCCACTTTATCTAAGAAGCTGAGCCGCTCTACAATCTCTCTTAAAATTAAATCGGCAATCTGCATATCTTTCTCAGACAGCGTCAGGTTTTTGAAAAATTCAAGCGCGTCGCCGACAGAAAGTTCGGTAATGGTTCCGATATGACGCCCGTTGACCAAAACGGCAAGCGCTTCTTTCTTCAGCCGGTAGCCTTTGCACGTCGGGCACGATTTCTGTGACATGTACTGCTCCATCTGTTCACGGATATAATCGGAGCTTGTCTCTTTATACCGTCTCTCAATATTGCGCAGCACACCTTCAAATTCAATTTCATTTTCGCGCACTTGTCCGAAATCATTCTCGTATTTAAAGTAGATCCGTTCATTGCCGCTGCCGTACAGCACTTTATCAAGCTGATGCTTCGGCAGGTCTTTGACCGGAGTCTCCATATCAATGCCGTAATGGCGGCAGACCGCCTGAAGCAGCTGCGGATAATATTGTGAACTGATCGGCGTCCACGGCGCGATGGCGTGTTCCTTTAATGACAGCTCGGGATTGGGGATGACGAGCTCAGGGTCCACTTCCAGCTTCAAGCCGAGACCGTCGCAAGTCGGACAGGCGCCGAACGGACTGTTAAATGAAAACAGCCGGGGTTCAAGCTCCCCGATAGAAAAACCGCACAGCGGACAGGCGTGATGCTCGCTGAACATCAGCTCCTCCTGACCGATGACATCTATCATGACACGGCCTTCCCCTAAACGGAGCGCGGTTTCCAGCGAGTCGGAAAGCCGGGCGGCAACGCCTTCCTTGACAACGATCCGGTCAATGACTACTTCAATGGAATGCTTTTTGTTTTTTTCAAGTTCAATATCGTCGGAAAGCTCGGCCATTTCTCCGTCAATCCGCACCCTTACGTAACCTTGCTTTCTGATTTGGTCAAGCACTTTGACATGGGCGCCTTTTCTGCCTGAGATGATCGGCGCAAGCACTTGAAGCTTCGTCCGCTCCGGATATTCAAGAATCCGGTCAACCATCTGTTCAATCGTTTGCGACGTAATTTCAATGCCGTGCTCCGGGCAGTGCGGTTTCCCGACTCTCGCGTACAGCAGCCGGAGATAATCATAAATCTCCGTTACCGTTCCGACGGTTGACCGCGGATTGCGGCTTGTCGTTTTCTGGTCAATGCTGATCGCCGGGGAAAGCCCTTCGATCGCATCAACGTCCGGCTTATCCATCTGCCCTAAAAATTGGCGCGCATAGGCAGAAAGCGATTCAACATACCGCCTCTGTCCTTCCGCGTAAATGGTGTCAAAGGCAAGGGATGATTTTCCCGATCCGGACAGCCCCGTCACGACGACGAGCTGATCCCGCGGAATCGTTACATCAATGTTTTTTAAATTGTGCGCCCTTGCGCCTTTCACCTCGATCCGGTCAATTGCCATGTGTTCATCATCCTTCCGCTTTAAGCTCTAACAGTAAATCACGAAGCTCTGCCGCCCGCTCGAAATCAAGCGCTCTGGCCGCTTCTTTCATTTCGTGCTCCATTTGCTCAACGACTTTCTGGCGTTCTTTCTTCGTCATCTTCGCCAGTTTAGGCGCGGCTTTTGTTTTATATTCTTCTTTATCCTCAGCGGCCTGCGTCGCGCGGATCACATCGCGGATTTCCTTATTGATCGTTTGCGGCGTAATGCCGTGAATTTCGTTAAAGCGCTCCTGCTGTTCCCGGCGGCGCTTCGTTTCATTAATCGCGATTTCCATCGAATTCGTGATTTTATCGGCATACATGATGACGCGGCCTTCCGCGTTTCGTGCCGCCCGTCCGATCGTCTGAATCAGCGAACGTTCAGAACGGAGGAAGCCTTCTTTATCCGCATCGAGAATGGCGACAAGTGACACTTCCGGAATATCAAGCCCTTCCCTCAGCAGGTTGATGCCGATTAACACATCATGTTTTCCGAGGCGGAGGTCACGGATGATTTCAATCCGTTCAAGCGTCTTAATCTCGGAATGCAGATAATTGACCTTGATGCCGATTTCCTTGAGATAATCGGTCAGATCCTCTGACATTTTTTTCGTTAAAGTCGTCACGAGAACGCGTTCATTCCGTTCTATCCTCGCCTGAATCTCGCCGATCAGATCATCAATCTGTCCTTCGATCGGCCGGACGTCAATGAGGGGATCGAGGAGTCCCGTCGGTCTGATGATCTGCTCGATCATTTCCGGCGTATGCTCAATTTCATACGGTCCCGGAGTCGCCGACACGTACACGATATTGTGCATGTGTTTCTCAAATTCCTCGAATCGGAGCGGACGGTTGTCAAGCGCTGACGGCAGGCGGAACCCGTGATCGACAAGCACCTGTTTTCTCGCCTGGTCACCGTTGAACATGCCGCGCACCTGCGGAATCGTCACATGTGATTCATCAACGACAATCATAAAATCGTCCGGAAAATAATCAAGCAGCGTATATGGCGTAGAGCCCGGCGGACGGAGTGTCAAATGTCTTGAATAGTTCTCGATCCCTGAGCAAAAACCCATTTCCCGCATCATTTCAAGATCGTATCTCGTCCGCTGCTCAAGCCGCTGCGCTTCAAGGAGCTTGCCGTTTTCGTGCATCACTTTCAAGCGCTCCTCAAGCTCCTGTTCAATATTCAGAATCGCTTTTTCCATCTTTTCCGCCCGGGTGACGAAGTGGGAAGCCGGGAAAATCGCCACATGGTCACGGTCGCCGAGAATTTCTCCGGTCAAAGCGTCGACCTCTCTGATCCGCTCAATTTCATCTCCGAAAAATTCCACTCTGATACAATGTTCGTCACGGGAAGCCGGGAAGATTTCCACAACGTCTCCGCGCACGCGGAACGTCCCGCGCTGAAAGTCGATATCATTGCGGGCATACTGGATATCCACAAGCTTTCTCAGCAGCTCGTTCCGCTCAATCTCCATTTCCGGTCTGAGCGACACGACCATTTCCCGGTATTCTTCAGGCGAACCGAGACCGTATATGCATGACACACTCGCAATAATAATGACATCTCTCCGTTCAAACAGAGAGGATGTCGCGGAGTGTCTCAGTTTATCAATTTCATCATTAATGCTTGCGTCTTTCTCTATAAAAGTATCCGTTTGAGGCACGTACGCCTCCGGCTGATAGTAATCGTAATAGCTGACAAAATATTCGACAGCGTTGTTCGGGAAAAACTCCTTAAACTCGCTGTACAGCTGTCCGGCAAGGGTTTTGTTATGGGCAATGACCAGTGTCGGTTTATTCACTTCTTTAATCAGATTGGACACGGTAAAGGTTTTGCCCGTCCCTGTCGCACCCAGGAGAGTCTGGTGTTTTCTGCCTTCCTGTATGCCTTTGACAAGCTTCTCAATCGCTTGCGGCTGATCTCCCTGGGGCTGATATTTCGAGACTAACTCAAAACGATCTTTCACAAAAAAGCCTCCGTTTCTTTACGAAATCTTCCTATTGATATAGTAACACAATGACGGGCAAAATCACTAAAAATACGAACTAAAGTTCGATGGTTTATTTTTACCAAGTCAATTTTTGTATAAAAAACCTGCTTTTATGGCGTAAAAGCAGGCATTCTATTTCATATTCACCATGTCAGGCATTGTCTTTCTTTTTGTCTGCTTCTTTTTTGGCCATGTACAGCCCTCCGGCCACCAGCGATACGACATCCAATCCAACGATAAAATACGTTTCGGTGTAACCCTTTAAATAGGATGCGAAAAGCAGTGCGGCTGTGAGAGCGATCGCCACATAGTGGTTAAACGTGACGCGCGTAAAAAGGACGACCAGCATAAAAGGGAAACATAATGCAAAAACGGCTTTTGTAATCACAAAAACCCTCCTCGGGAATTCTTCATCTCATCTGATTATAGTAAAAAATGAAGAATCGGACAATCGTTCCCCTGCTATCACAATACCCTTTTTCAGCAGTCTTCAATCATCTGTCAAAAAAAATGTGAATATAAATCCATTGAACCATTAACCAGATGAACCGAATTACCTTTCTTCAGCCGAAAGGATGAGAAGGTTTAGGTCTTTGTATCTTTGACAGTTTCTTCCTCCCTCTTTACAATGTAATGATAGTGTTTACTATCATTTTTCTTGGATGAAGAAAAAAAGGGGGTCATACCGCATGTATTCAGTGCGATTTCAAAAAGCGGAAGAATCGAGCCGCTCTGCAGGAGCAAAAGGAATGAACCTGATTAAACTGACGAAAAACGGGCTGCCCGTTCCCGGCGGTTTCATCATTCAGACGAATGCCCTGACACGTTTTATGGAAGACAACGGGCTTCAAGCAGATCAGGAACAGATGGAGCGCGCCATTATGAACGGCACGTTTTCAAAAGAGCTTCGGGAGGAACTGACCGCGTCGTTTTATGAATTGAGAGAATCATACGCCTCTGTCGCCGTACGTTCCTCCTCCGCGTCCGAAGATCTTGAAGGGGCTTCTTTCGCGGGCCAGTACGAAACCTATTTAAATATCAAAACAGAAGAAGAGTTTCTCGGAAAAGTGAAAGAATGCTGGGCTTCCTTCTTCTCGGCGCGGGTCAGCGGTTATAAAGAGAAAATGAACAATGACACCGCAGAACCGTTAATGGGCGTTGTCGTGCAAGGGCTTATCAATTCCGAGGTTTCAGGGGTCATTTTCAGCCGCAACCCCGTCACACATGATGACGGAGAGCTGATGATCAGCGCGAGCTACGGTCTCGGAGAAGCAATCGTCTCCGGCAGCGTGACGCCCGACACATTTATCGTCAATAAAGACACATTTCAGATTGAAAAAGAAATCGGCTTAAAAGAAATGTATATCGTTTCTAAAGACGAAGGCGTGACGGAAAAAGAGACGACCGCTGACATGAGAAACCGCTTCTGCCTTGATGACGAGAGCATCAAAGAGCTTGCCATGCTGACGATAAAGACGGAAGAACTGTACGGTTATCCCGTGGATCTCGAATTCGGATTTGCCGAAAATAAGCTGTATCTGCTTCAGGCCAGGCCGATTACAACGATCGTGCAGGATCAGAAAGCGGCAGACGAAGAACGGGAATTTATCATGACGCCCCGGGATCAGAAAGAGTTTTGGCTCAATATGGAGGCCAATATAGAAGGCCCCGTCAGCCCGTTATTCGCCTCACTCATTGTGCCGGCTTTGGAATACGGCCTCAAAGAGAGCACGAAGGCATTCCCTGTAATGGGCATCGAAATCGAGCGTGTCAAACTTCATCAGGGCCGTGTTTTTTCCAGACAGCATAAGACGGACGACAAGCTGCCTGCAGAACAGTTAGAAGCGCTTTTCCCCGTTTTGGCTGACCGTATGTACGATATTATTCAGGAAACCTTTCTGCCTTTTTATCAAAAGCTGGACGAACTGGCGCATACAGACCATCATACGCCGGAGACTGCCCTTGATGCGTTCCGAAACCTGCAAGACTTCTATTTAAAAGGATACGCAGAACATTTCAATATTATCTTTCCGCAGGTTGCGTTAAACATGATGCTGGAATCTATGTACGGACAGGTTGAGAAAGAAAACACCTCCCTTCTGTACGAAATGCTGGCTGGCGTCATGAATAAGTCATTGGAGACCGACAGACAGCTCTGGCTGCTTTCCGGACAAGTAAAAGGCAGCCCTGAGCTGCGGCGCGTTTTTACGGTTTCTCATGCCGATGAGCTGCATCAGACGCTTCTGCAATCAAATGAGGGAAAACGCTTTCTCGAACAAGTCGGTGAATTTTTACAGGAATACGGCTGGAGATCCGTGAAAAGTCATGATCTCATTGAAGAAACTTGGGCGGAAAACCCTTATTTCGCTTTGGCCAACATTCAGAACTATGTCCGGAACGGATACGATTTTGACAGTGAGTTTCATAAAACGATAGAAAAACGAAAACAGCTCTACGCCGACTTTATGGATAGAATTGAAGATGACGACTTCCGGGAGACGTTTGACCGCTATTATCAGTGGACATTGTCTTCATCCGTCATCAAAGATGATCACCATTTTTATATTGATGCGATGCTGGACGCCAAAGCGCGCCTTTGCCTTCTGAAAATCGGCGAGCTGCTTCAAAAACAAGGCGTAATCGATGATCGGGAGGATATGTGGTACTTATACAGCGATGAAGTCGAGAAAGCGCTCGTGTCGCCGGTTCCGATGCAGGAAAAAGCCGCTGAACGAAAACAGCTCTTCCAGCAATATCAATTGCTTGAAGCCCCCGCTTATCTCGGAACTCCGACTTCGGAACAGCTGAAAACGGCTGAACAGATTACCGGCTCCATCACAGAAGATGAAAAAAACACTGAACATCAAATTTACGGACTTGCGGCGTCAAGCGGAATCGCAAGCGGCCCGGTGAAAGTCATTCGTGACGCAAGTGAATTTTCCCGTTTTTCAACAGGAGACGTGCTTGTCTGCAAAATGACGACACCGCTGTGGACCAGTCTGTTCCAGGATGCAAAGGCCGTCATTACGGACACGGGCGGCATCCTGTCACATGCGGCGATCATCGCGAGGGAATACGGGCTCCCGGCCGTTCTCGGCACACGTGCCGCGACTGACAGGCTCAACGACGGAGATATCGTCACGGTGGACGGGACAAACGGCAAGATTACGATTGTCAAACGCGCTTCATGCTAGGTTTCCCTCTTTATTGACGGGCAGGGCGGGTGTATACTTGTCCTGCCAGTATTTACGCGAGGTGAAACATGTTGAGAACGACGAACAAGAGAATTATTGACGCCGCGATGAATCTGATCATCCAAAAAGGATACCGCGCAGCGACAACAAAAGAAATCGCAGAAAAAGCAAAAGTAAGCGAAGCAACGATTTTCCGTAATTTTAAAAACAAACAAGGATTAATGAAAGCCATGATTGAGCAGCAGACGCCGGTTCCGGAAAGCATGATCACTAAGGCGGAAGGCGATCTGTATGAGGATCTTCTTCATTTCGCGGCGACCCTTCTTCAGCAATTGGAACAAAAAAAAGAAGTGTTCCGCATCTGCCTGCGCGAACCGGAACTGTTCGAAGACGTCCTGCAGGATATTGTCGTATATCCGCAATCCGTGAAAAAGCATTTAATCGTTTACTTTAAGGAGCTGACAAAGAAAAATATGATAAGCCCCGGCAGTGAAGAAGCTAATGCAGACGTCTTTATGACGATGATTTTCGGTTATTTTATACACCGGCTGCAGCTGGGGAAAAGAGTCATCACTCTCTCTGAGGAAACGATGCTGAAACACAGCACTGAGATTTTCATGAAAGGCATTACCGGCCGGTCATTTTCCGGCTCCAAGGAGGATGAAGGATGGGTTCAAAGAAAGAATGGGCGCTGATCGTTTCGCTTTTGCTGGGAGCCATACTCGTTCCTATCAATTCTACGATGATCGCAGTCGCCCTTTCATCCATTTCCCGCTCATTCAGCGAATCAATTGCCAGCATCACATGGGTAGTGACCGTGTATTTAATCGTGATGGCCGTGACACAGCCCATTGCCGGCAAACTCGGTGATATGTACGGAAACAAAAAAATGTATTTATGGGGCGTCGGCCTTTTTCTCATCGCATCATTGGGGTGCGCCCTCTCGCCAAGTCTTTTCTTATTGATTTTCTTCCGGGCGCTCCAGGCTGCCGGCGGCGCTTTGCTTACGCCAAACAGCATCGCCATCATCCGCCATGTCGTGTCTGAAAAACGGCTTCCGAAAGTATTCGGCTTTTTCGGCCTCGGTGCCGGGCTTGGTGCGGCTCTCGGTCCGTTTATCGGCTCTCTTTTAATTGAGAGCTTCAGCTGGCATTCGATCTTTTGGGTCAACATTCCGTTTCTTGCAATCGCACTTGTGACGGCATTAGTGATGTTTCCTAAATATAAAGAAGAAACGTCTGACGCTCCGCTTGATATCATCGGGTCCGTTTTGCTTGCCGGAAGCATTGTATCTATTATTCTTCTGACGAAAAATGAAAGCTCTTTGGGCTATTGGGTGTACGCACTGCTCATTCTCGTATTTGTTCCGCTATTTTTCAGGCGGGAGCTGCGCACGAAACATCCGATTATTGATTTTGACCTGTTTAAAAACACGACCTTTACGAGCGCCAATCTGTCGGTTCTGTTAAGCAATTTAATGATGTACGCCGTGTTATTGATTATGCCGCTCTTTATGACCGGCCACTTCAGCATGAACACGTCGCACAGCGGCATGGCGCTGTCAGTCTTTTCTGTTTTCATGTCCGCCAGCAACTGGGGCGGAGCTCAGCTGCATCAGAAATGGGGCGCGCGAAGAATGATTTTTCTGTCCTTCGGGCTGATGGCCGTAGCCAATCTCTTATTTTTGCTTTTGGTTTATTCCCATTCCGTTCCGTTTCTTATGGCATCGCTTATAGTCGGAGGCATCGCGTCAGGTGCGGGGCTGACGAGCATGCAGGTATCTTCCCTTGCGACGGTAGAACCGGGCATGTCCGGCATCGCATCCGGGATTTTCTCCACCTTCCGTTATTTCGGAAGCATTATTTCTTCAGCGCTGATCGGTTTAATCTCCGGGTTTCATATTCTGTTTATCATATTGATCGGAGTTTCTGTGATCGGCTTGTTCGTATCGCTTGGTATCAAGTCCGGGGAAACCGTTCAGACGAAAAAAAGCCATTCGGCATAACGAAAAAGGTTCCGTAAGCATCTGCTTTCCGGAACCTTTTCTAGTTTTCCTTCTTCATTTTCTCTCTCAAAGTGTCACCGCAATGCCGTTTGCTCTATGAGAATCTTTTGATTTACAAGAGAAAAGGTGAATGTAAATGGCTGAGAGCTCAGATCAAGTTCGGCCGCTTGCGCCGTAATCCGGCCGTAAAAAAAGCCCGGCCGCCGTGTTGTTAGCGGCACCAGGCTCTTTTATAATGCTGTCATTTCTTCGTGCTCGTGTTCATCCTGCACGAATAAAATACCTAATTCATGATGTTCGCCTTCATAGGACGCGCGCTGATCAAACCGGATCTCACCGTTCAGGCCGATGATCTCCATTTTTACAAATGCGCGGTTTTTTTGAAGTGCTTCATAAAAATCCGACACATGCTTCACGGGGATGCCGTTTACTTTCGTAATAATCTCACCGATCTTCAGCTCAAGATCGTCCGCGGGTGTATTCGGAATGATGCCGAGCACCATTAAGCCCTGATCCCGCTTAGAGAAATAAAACGGAGCCGCGTTATCGTTCAGCCGCTGTCTTAATGATAAAAACAGGCGTCCGAGCACCGCAATACAAGCGGCAGCTCCGGCAAGCGGAGTCCACCAAAGGGCCGCTGCCCCGAATGCGGTCACGATAACCCCGAGAATCATGACACGTTTCGCCGTTATCCTTATGCTGACTTCCGGAAGTGACCCCTGCACACGCTGTCCGAAGCCGGCGATATAAGGAATCCAGATCAAATGGAAAGAGCCGCCCGGCACGGTAAAGACAGGCCACCAAGAAAGGTGTGACTCAAGCCCGCTGCCCGGCACCAATAAGAAAAGCGGAAGCAGCCATGCGCGATTCGCCAATTGACGGCCGATGGGCAGGCCTCTGCTGCTGACGACAAGCGCCGGAGATGTTTTCAGATGCGCTGAACGGCAGGCAGCCGCTCCCTCCGTGATAATCAAAAGGCCCATAAACACGGCCGCCGATGCCCAATTCACGCCGAATGCCTGCGGAAACCGATCCGCAAACGGCACTGTGTGGGTATACTGAAGGAGAAACGCAATGAACATGCCGGCGCTGACAATATAAGCTGAGGACAGCCAATTCATACGGAACGTCAGCGAAGCTAAAGCCGTCACGGCCGCGATTATGCCGAGAAGACCGAATGGAATCGAAATTCCCAGTCCAAAAAATAATATGGAGAGAAGAATACCCGGTATAAGTCCTTTTATGTATGTAAAGATAAGCTCGTCATACATATCTGCGATTTTTGTATGAAACGTATGGCGTTCACGTTTAATCCGCAAATATCCGCAGGCGAGACTTATGATGATAAAAAACCAAAACATCGGGTGCAAAAAAAACAGACCGATACTTTTCAGAAGTTCAATTCCCCATTGAACAGACATTGCTTTCACCGCCTCAAGCCAAACATTTTAATTCTATTCTACCAAATAATCATTGGCTTGAATATCTCAAACGTCTATCTCTCTTCCGTCATCCACAACGTCACATTTGAGAGAGAGAAATCTTTCAGATAGTGGTCGACTTCCACCTCGATTACACCGCTGATCAAAAGCATGGACCGTTTAATATCCGTCAGATTGATTCCTAAACGTTTATGGTTTTTCATTAAGTAGGTGAAATAATGCTTTGCACACTCCTCATTGATATCGTGAACACATTCAACATTTGTGTAATTGACCAGGTATCTGCTGAACAGCATAAGAAGACTTAGTGCTTTTGTTGATGAAAATGTAACGTCTTTTGTTCGGTCTTTTAGTTGTTCCACTAATTCATAATATTTTTTTTCACGCACAATACTTGCCCTCTTCAATTGTGAACCCCCATTTTTTTATCCAGATAAGCACGGGTGATTACAGCTGCCGTGCTGAAGCGCCGCAAACACTTCTGCTTTCGATACTGAAATGCAGCTGCCAAACTAAAACTGTTCTCTATTAGAACCTTCTTTTATTGTAAGAACTAAAACTGACTGAGGCAACTTTCAAAAGTTTCATTTTGAATACATATTAACTCGGCATAAAGTCTCTCTTCTCTATAAATATCGGGTAATGTTTGTCCTTTATAAATGTTTAAATGTGAAAATTTTTTTAATATCTTGTCAAAACCGACATTATTATATGTCTTTTAGTTCATTTTTAGAGTGTGACAAAAGAAACAGGAGACGTAAAAAACGCCTCCTTTTCATTTATTTTACAAATAATGATTTTAACGCCATTTGCAGCTGTAAATCATTTTTTTCGTCAGATTTCTGTTCATTCATCAGCTGATTCATTTTTTCCGCTGTCTTTTTATCAATGACCGCTGTTTTATCAAGTTTGTACCGGTCTTGAAACGCCAGAACGGCTTTTTTCATTGTTTTGCTGAAATAGCCGTCTGCTCTGCCCGGGTCGAAGCCTAGGCCTTTCAGCAGGATTTGGGCGTGCTTGACATCCGCGCTGTTCATATCAGGCTGAAGCGGCTGTTTCAGCTGAAGCGGTCCCGCCGCAAAATAATCCGGCTGGCTCACAGCGATTGTCGGAGCAATGCCTTTTTTGTGGATCCAATTGCCTTTCGGTGTCAGCCATTTGTAAAGCGTCAATTTAATATTGCTCCCGTCTCCCATAGGCACGGCCTGCTGAACCGTTCCTTTACCGAAAGAAGTGTCACCGACAACGTCATAATGTCCCGCTTCTTTTAACGCACCCGCAAGAATTTCTGAAGCGGAGGCGCTTCCTTTATCCGTGATGACATTGACGGGATACGGCTTCTTATGTTTTAAGGTTGAGAAATATTGTTTTTTATCGCCGTTACGCTCCGCAATTTGGATATACGGCATGTCTTGTGTGATGAAATGCTTTAAAATTTGTTCGACGCTTTGAAGGTAGCCGCCGGGATTCCCTCTTACATCAAGGACGAGACCGTCAATCCCTTGTTTTTCAAGCTTTTTCAGCGCCGCGGCGAAGTCCTGGGCGGTATGCTCGGAAAATGTCGATATGCCGATGTAGCCGACATGATGACCGCCTGATTCTTTGCGGGAAGCAAATACGGTTTCAAGCGGGATTTCCGCTCTTTTAATCCGGAATGACAGCTGTTTATCAGTACCCGGACGCTGTATTTTAATAGAAACCTTCGATCCTTTTTTTCCTCTGATTTTCAGCACGGCTTCGTTTAAACCTTTCCCGTTCATTGACTCGCCGTTTATGCTGATGATTTCATCATTCGGCTTGAGTCCCGCTTTTTCCGCCGGAGATTGCTTAAACGGTGATACGATAATGATTTTATTGTCCTCCATACCGACTTCAGCGCCGATCCCTTCGAAAGAAGAATCAAGAGAATCGGAAAACTGCTTAGCGGTCTGCTTGTCCATATAAACGGAATAAGGGTCGTTTAATGTAGACAGCATCCCCTGAATCGCTCCTTCAAGAAGCTTTTCTTTATCTACATTTTCCACGTATTCGTTCGAGATCAGCTCATATGCTTTTTCGATTTTTTCCATTGCCCGGCTTCTTTCTGCGTCTGATGAATTCGGCTGTACTGCCCCGGCAATATGAGCTCCGCCGCACATGATGCTGACGGCCGCTATCACTGCGATCATTTTCTGCTTCATCGTTTACCTCCTCTTAGTCCTTTTACGAAAATCTGGAGATAGTATGTGTAAATTGCAAAGAATTCATGTAACGGCAACAAAAAAATGAAAACGCGAGATTGTTACATATATATGGGTAACGTATAATATTTTGTATGCAATTCATTAAATATACAGGAGAATGCGATATGAAAATAAAATTATCGATTTTATCCGCGGCGGTTCTGGCCGCAGGCATTACCGCCTTTGTCTGGCCAAAAACAGAGGCCAATGAAAAAATGCAGACGGACGCCTTGTATGTTTCTCCCGCAGGCAGCGACCAAAATGAAGGAACGAAAGAAAAGCCGTTCCGCACATTAAAACATGCGGCTGAAAAGGCAGAGGCCGGAACAACCGTATTGATTCGGGAAGGGACGTACGATGAAACGTTTGAAGTAAAGCATAGCGGCACGGCCGAAAAGCCGATTACATTTCGGAACTATCAGAATGAGCATGTCTCAATCAGCGGCAAATCTGCGCCAAAAAGCGATTCTGAAACTCCGTTAATTCAAATCCGCAATAAACAGTACATTACCATTCACGGCGTTACGCTTGAGAATCTCTCCGTATCATCAGAAGATGCGACGGCCATGGGGATCTGCGTCACCGGATCAAGCAGTCATATCAACATTGACGGCAACCATATCCGAAACATTAAAACCACGGCTGATGAGGGAAATGCACACGGCATCGCGTTTTACGGCACAGGCGCCATGAAGGATGTCAGCATCACAAATAATACGGTTGAAAAACTGACGCTCGGCGCAAGCGAAGCGGTCGTGCTGAACGGGAATGTTGACGGATTTAAGATTGCCGGCAATACCATCCGGGACAATAACAATATCGGGATTGACGTGATCGGATACGAAGGAACGTCCAAGCAAAACGACTATGCGCGAAACGGCGTCATTGAAAACAATACGGTGAGCCATAACTCTTCTTACGGAAACCCCGCTTACGGAGATGAATACTCAGCGGGCGGTATTTACGTTGACGGCGCAGAACATGTGGACATTAAGAAGAACACCGTTTACAACAATGACCTCGGCATTGAAGCCACTTCCGAACATAAAGGGAAATACGCACAAGATATCCGGATTACAGATAACAAGGTGTACGGCAATGCTTACACCGGTATTTCAATCGGAGGCTATGACACGAAACGCGGCGGCACCATCAATTCGGTGATCGCTCATAACATTATGTATCGAAATGACACGAAGGACCTTGACGGCGGCCAGCTGCTGCTGCAGTACGGCACAAAAGGGAACACGATCGAAAAAAACATCATGACGGCAAGCGGTTCAAGGATTTTTATCGCAAATGATTATACGAAAAACGAAGGCAATACCGTTAATCATAACGTCTATCACAAAGAAGCCGGAAAAGACGGCATTTGGAATTGGAAGAACAGAGAATATGATTCATTCACAGCGTACCAAAAAGGAACGGCAAACGATTCGGATTCTATTTATGCGGACCCGATGTACCGTGACGAATCGTCTTATGACTTTACATTAAAGCCCGGATCACCGGCCGTGCCCGTCATTCAGTAACGAAACCATTAAAAAAAGCCAGTCTATATCAGACTGGCTTTCGTATTTATACACGAAGGAATTTCCGGATGGAAGTCAGACTTCCCCATACTCCGATAACTGCGCCGATCAGAATGAGCACAAGTGATACTTGGAACACAAACGGACTGTACGGCAGAAGTGAAACAAATGATCCCTGAACTTTCGGGGCCACCCAAGCGACCATCGACTGGTACGTACTCAGCACGAGAGCGATCGGTATGATAGAACCGAATACCCCCAGCAGCAGCCCTTCCAGGAAGAACGGCCAGCGGATAAACCAGTTTGTCGCGCCGACAAGCTTCATGATTTCAATCTCTTTTCTTCTGGCGAAAATCGTGATTTTAATCGTATTTGAAATTAAGAACATCGCCGTGAACAGAAGGCCGATGATTAACGCAATCCCGATGTTGCGTGACACCCCGACGATCTTAAACAGACGGCTGACTTCTTCTTTCCCGTATGTCACTTTATACACATGATCCAGCTTCTCAATTTTTTTCGCGACTTTCGGCGTATCATGCGGATCTGTCGTTTTGACGATAAACGCGTTGTTCAGCGGGTTTTCCTGATCTTGCATTTTCATGGCCTTTCCGCTGTCGCCGAAGCTTTTGACCAATTGATCAAGCTCTTTATCTTTAGATGAAAACTCTACGCTTTGGATTCCCGAGATGTCTTTAATCTCATTCTGCAGCGTATCCTGCGTTTTCTTATTAGACGTCAGATCGATTAATACTTTAATTTCCACTTCTTTTTCAGCATTTTTAGCCATGTTGTTTAAATTCAGCATAATGACTAAAAACACGCCGACCAAAATCAATGTAACGGTAACGGCGCTGATGGATGCAAATGTCATCCATGTGTTTCTTCCGAGAGATTTAAAACTCTCACGCAAATGGCGCCCGAGAATTTTAATCATAAGAACCATACTCCCCTCTTGACTCATCACGCACAATAATTCCGTCTTCGATCGCGATGACCCGTTTCTTCATGGTGTTTACTATTTCTTTATTGTGTGTCGCCATCACGACGGTCGTTCCGCGGTTGTTAATCTCTTCCAGCGTCTTCATGACTTCCCATGATGTTACCGGATCAAGGTTGCCCGTCGGTTCGTCAGCTATCACGACGTCAGGATTGTTGACGATAGATCTTGCGATGGAAACACGCTGCTGTTCTCCTCCGGAAAGCTGGTCGGGAAACTGCCGCGCTTTATGCTTCAGCTGCACAAGATCGAGCACTTCGAGCACGCGTTTTTTAATGACTGACTGCTGCTCTCCGATCACCTCAAGCGCGAACGCGACGTTTTCAAATACCGTCAGTTTCGGAAGAAGTTTGAAGTCTTGGAAAACAACACCTATTTTACGCCGCACGAAAGGAATCTCTTTTTCTTTTACAGACGCGAGATCTTTATGATTAATCAATATTTGCCCTTTTGTCGGTTTTTCTTCTCTGTAAATCATTTTAATAAAAGTAGATTTACCGGCTCCGCTCGGTCCTACGACATATACAAATTCTCCGGGATGAATCATGACTGACAGCCCGTTAATCGCTTTTACACCGTTCGGATAGGATTTATATACTTCTTTCATCTCTATCATGAAATCACCTAATCTTTTAATTATGTCTTGCAGCCATAGAGTTCGCAAACGTACAGCGGTTTATGGCCGATTCGTCAGGAAACAGATAAAAAATCTGAAAGTTCCTTTTCCTCAGTACACTTCATTATACGTCAAATTTAGACATATTACTATTACAGTTTCTTTTCATTCCCAGACCGTGAAAAAACCTTGCCCCTATAACAGGCAAGGTTTTTCTGTTATTTTTTCTGTGACAGCCATTTTGCGATCTTCGCGGCTTCCTCATCATTTACAAGATGGCTCGGCATATTGCCGCGTCCGTTTTTAATGATGCTTTCAATTTTAGCTTCATCATACTTCCCGCCGACTTCCTGTAAATTCGGGCCTCCGCCGCCTTCTAAGTCTTTTCCGTGACAGCCGATACAGCTTTGCTGATAAAGCTCTTCTCCTGCTGACGCAGATGCTTTTGATCCGCCTGAGCTGTCAGAGCTTTCTTTTTTCGATTCATTGGATCCGCCGCATGCCGCCAGCAGGACGGACATGGTCAGAACCAGCGCCAGCAGCGCCCATTTTGATTTCATATGTAAGATGCACCCCTTCGCTATTATAACCCCGTTTACGCGCGTTTGAAACCCTCGCCGAGCACCTCGCTTGCGTCTGCGACAATGACAAAGGCTGACTCATCAATTTGTTTGACGATTTGTTTCAGTTTTGTGAATTCGGTCTGGCCGACGACACACATTAAGATCGGCCGGTCATGTTCCGTATACCCGCCGACTGCGGAAATCTTCGTCACGCCCCTGTCGATTTCTTTAAACACAGCCGATCTGACGGCTTCTTCATGCTGCGTAATGATTAAAGCCATTTTGGAGCGGTTGAACCCGACCTGCACGACATCAATCGTTTTGCTTGAAATAAATACCCCGAGCATCGCATACAGTCCCTGCTCCACTCCGAAAACGAGCATCGCGCTCAGCACAATTAATCCGTCCATGATGGCAAGGCACGTTCCCAGCGACAGCCCCGTGTATTTGTGAATGATCTGCCCCGCCAGAGCCGTTCCCCCCGTGGAGCCTTTGCCGAGATACACGATGCCGATTCCCGTTCCGATCCCGACGCCTCCGAAAATCGCCGCCAGCAGTTCATGGGTCGTCGCGGCAGGCAGATCTCTTGTTAAATAGACGGCGAGCGGCAGAACGATGGAACCGACCAGTGTCTTCATTCCGAACTTCCCGCCGAGAATGATCACTCCGGCGATAAACAAAGGGATGTTAATAATCCACTGCACGTAAGCCGGTTCAAAACCAAACGTTTCTAAAATGGTGCTGATCCCGCTTACTCCCCCCGCTGCTATACGGTTCGGCAGCAAAAATACGTTAAACACGATCCCCGTAATCGCCGCGCCGATCATGATGTATATATAATCTTTGATCAGACGGAGCGGCTTATTGTGATTCACATCCATGCAAAATCCTCCGTTCTCCGATTTTCTCTCGATAGCATTTTAAGTCTTCCCGGCTTAGAAGTAAATAACAGCCAAATACCGTATTAATTTGCTAAAGCGCTGTTGTGAAAAATGGAAAAAGAGAACGGATAAAAAAACACACCTTGCCAAAGGCAGGTGTGTTCCCGGATTACGACAGTTTAGAACGTAAATAGGCGTCAATGAAGATATCGATATCTCCGTCCATAACCGCCTGCACGTTCCCCATTTCCGTATTGGTGCGGTGATCTTTCACCATGGAGTACGGATGGAAGACGTACGAGCGGATTTGGCTGCCCCAGCCGATTTCTTTCTGTTCGCCGCGGATTTCGTCAAGCTCCGCCTGCTGTTCTTCAATTCTGCGCTGATACAGCTTCGCTTTGAGCATTTTCATCGCCCGGTCGCGGTTTTTGATTTGTGAACGTTCCGTCTGGCACGTGACGACTACATTTGTCGGGAGGTGGGTGATCCGAACGGCTGAATCAGTCGTATTGACGTGCTGTCCGCCGGCACCGCTCGCCCGGTACGTATCAACTTTAATATCTTCGGTACGAATTTCAATGTCGATTTCTTCATTGAATTCAGGCATGACTTCACAAGACACGAATGACGTGTGGCGGCGTCCTGATGAATCAAATGGAGAAATCCGCACGAGACGGTGTACGCCTTTTTCCGCTTTTAAGTAGCCGTATGCATTGTGGCCTTTAATAAGCAGTGTGACTGACTTAATTCCTGCTTCATCTCCTGGGAGATAATCAAGCGTTTCAACTTTGAAACCGCGTCTTTCCGCCCAGCGGGTATACATTCTGAGCAGCATGGAACCCCAGTCCTGGGATTCCGTACCGCCGGCCCCCGGATGAAGTTCTAAAATCGCGTTATTTTTGTCGTATGGTTCACTGAGCAGCAGCTGAAGCTCAAATTCATTCAATTCCTTCGTTAATGACTTCAGCTCTTTCTCAAGCTCTTGCTGAAGGTCCTGGTCAGGTTCTTCTTTTAAAAGATCATGTGTCATTTGCAGCTCTTCGTGAGACTCGCTCAGCTGATGATAGGAGTTCACGTATTCTTTCAGACCGTTCGCTTCATTGATGACGGTTTGGGCCTTCTGCTGGTCATTCCAGAATTCCGGTTCCGCCATCTTTTCATCTAATTCTGCAATGCGGGCTTCCTTTGATTCGAGGTCAAAGAGACCCCCTGAAGTCCGCTAAACGAGAAGCCATATTTTCGAGCTCTGCCCTGATTTCTGATAATTCCATTCCATTCACCTCATTAAAAGATCCGGGGCGCCATAAGACGCAGACCCGGTCATGTTCGCTTCATACAGTCGAGACTATTCTGTCCGGCCGCAGCAATTTTTATATTTTTTTCCGCTGCCGCAATGGCAAGGCGCGTTGCGTCCGATATCCACGACTTTTCGCACCGGCGCTTTTTTCGCTTGTTTGGCCTCATCGCCGTCCTGCGGCTGATGAGCCGTCGTTTGGCCCTGAACAACTTCTTCGCGTTCCAGATTGCTTTCAATCTCGGCCTTCATGACGAATTTCGCAACTTCGTCCTCAATGGACTCAATCATGTGCTCAAACATTGCGAAGCCTTCCATTTGATATTCACGCAGCGGATTTGTCTGCGCATAAGCGCGGAGGTGAATCCCTTGACGCAGCTGATCCATCGCATCAATATGATCCATCCATTTTGAATCAACGGCACGCAATACGATGACTTTTTCAAATTCACGCATCTGCTCTTCGCCGAAATTCTCTTCTTTTTCATTATATTTTGTCATGATGCGGTCCATGATCATCTCATGCATTTCATCCGGTTCTTTTCCGAAGATATCGCTCTTTTCAAGTGCGCCTTCATCAAGATACGTTGAATTCACCAGCTCCACGAGGCCGTCAAGATTCCATTCTTCCGGAAGCTCCTCTTTCGGCGTATAAGCGGCAATCGCACGCTCCAGAGAAGACTTGATCATGCCTTCCACAATGTCACGCAGGTTGTCAGAGTCAATGACTTCAAAACGCTGCTTGTATATGACTTCGCGCTGCTGACGGAGCACGTCGTCATATTGAAGAAGCTGTTTACGTGAATCAAAGTTGTTTCCTTCGACACGTTTTTGAGATGATTCCACGGCGCGTGACACCATTTTGCTCTGAATCGGCGTGGAGTCATCCATACCGAACCGGTCAAGCATCGCCATCGTCCGTTCAGCTCCGAAACGGCGCATCAATTCATCTTCCATTGAAAGATAAAATTGTGTGATGCCCGGGTCTCCCTGACGTCCTGAACGTCCGCGGAGCTGATTGTCAATCCGGCGGGATTCGTGGCGTTCCGTACCGACGACTGCAAGGCCGCCAAGCTCTTTTACGCCTTCGCCGAGTTTAATGTCGGTTCCGCGTCCCGCCATGTTGGTCGCAATCGTGACAGCGCCTTTTTGTCCCGCTTCTTCAATAATCTGAGCTTCACGCTCATGGTTTTTGGCATTCAGCACCTGATGCGGAATCCCTTTGTTTTTCAGAAGTTTAGAAATCAATTCAGACGTTTCAACGGCAACCGTACCGACAAGAACCGGCTGTCCGGTCATGTAGCGCTGGGCGACATCCTCCGCCACCGCCTTGAATTTCCCTTCCATTGAGCGGTAGATCAAGTCCGGACGGTCGTCACGGATGACCGGCTGGTTGGTCGGGATGGATACAACCTGCATGTTATAAATATTGCGGAATTCTTCCTCTTCCGTTTTTGCGGTACCGGTCATACCGGCCAGCTTTTCGTACATACGGAAATAGTTTTGGAACGTAATCGTCGCCAATGTCATGCTTTCATTTTGAATCTCCAGGCCTTCTTTCGCCTCAATCGCCTGGTGAAGACCTTCGCTGTAGCGGCGTCCTTTCATCAGACGGCCGGTGAAGGAATCAACGATGACGACCTGGCCGTCCTCAACAACATAATCCACGTCTTTCTGCATCGCCGCATGGGCTTTTAAAGCCTGGTTGATATGGTGGTTCAAGGCCACGTTTTTGACATCAAACAGGTTGTCGATGCCGAACGTTTTTTCAGCCTTCGTCATTCCTTCTTCCGTCAGCTGAACGCCCTTCGTTTTGACGTCATACGTATAATCCTGATCTTTCTTGAGTGTGCGGACAAACGCATTTGCCTGCACGTACAGTTTTGTGGACTTCTGAGCTTGTCCGGAAATAATCAATGGCGTTCTCGCTTCATCGACTAAAATTGAATCGACTTCATCAATAACGGCAAAATGAAGCGGGCGCTGCACCATCTGTTCTTTATAGAGCACCATGTTGTCACGCAAATAATCAAAGCCGAGTTCATTGTTCGTTGAATACGTGATATCGGCTGCGTAAGCTTCGCGCTTTTCGTCTTTTGACATCGAATTCAGGTTCAGGCCGACTGTAAGCCCGAGAAACGCAAAAATCTCTCCCATTTGCTGGGCATCACGGCTCGCCAGATATTCGTTGACCGTTACGACGTGAACGCCTTTTCCCGTCAACGCATTTAAATACACGGGAAGCGTGGACGTCAGCGTTTTCCCTTCCCCTGTTTTCATTTCGGAGATGTTCCCTTCATGAAGGGCGATGCCCCCCATCAGCTGTACTTTAAACGGGAACATGCCGGTTACGCGGCGGGAAGCTTCACGAACGACGGCAAACGCTTCGACAAGAAGGTCATCCGTCGTTTCTCCTTTTTCAAGCCGCTCTTTAAATTCTGCCGTTTTATGTTTAAGCGCCTCGTCAGAGAGATTTTCATAATCTCCTCTTACGGCATCAATGTCATTTGCTATTTTTTCGTATTTGTTCAGCGCACGTTTGGTCGGATCAAACATTTTATTTAAAATCCCAAGCATCTATAACGCTCCTCTATGTTCACATGCAGATTTTGCATGGAATAAATGATAATTTTCTGTCCATGTATACCTCTCATTATCATAACATACCTTTTGCTATTTCCAAAGAATTTGCAGGTAAAGATAGAGAAAAACCTTCCGCGCGTTCACGGAAGGCTGGATGGGTTTATTCAGTCGGTTCAATTAATCCGTATTTGCCGTCATTTCTGCGGTAAACGACGTTTGTGAGATTCGTCTCCGCGTTGGTGAATACGAAGAAATTATGTCCGAGCATATTCATTTGGAGAATCGCTTCTTCATTATCCATCGGTTTTAAATTAAAACGCTTTTGACGGACAATTTCCGGGCTGTCATCTTCAATTTCGTCCTGAACCGCTACGCCCGTATCAGCAGCGCTGCCGTTCTCGAAATAATGTTTCGGAAGACCCTGCTCGCGGAATTTTCGGTTGACTTTTGTTTTGTGCTTTCGGATTTGACGTTCCAGCTTGTTTGTTGCGAGATCAATTGCATTGTACATATCCTCGTTATGCACTTCAGAACGAAGCGCCAGATCAGTCATCGGAATGGTGACTTCAACTTTGGATTCCTTATCATTATAGAATTTTAAGTTGACGTTCACATCGGCATTGACGCTCTGCTCGAAATATCGCTCCAGCTTGCCGATTTTTCTCTCCACATGATCCTTTAACGCAGGTGTAACCTCAATGTTTTCTCCTCTGATATTGTAGTTCATCAAAGAACGCCTCCCTTTATCTAAGGATATGTAACTATTTCTCTTTTACCCCTTCTGATCCCTGCTGAAACGTTAAAATAATGTGTAAATTCGGTGAACGATGGCGAATGGTGTCGGCTTTATCCGGCAGCTTCCGGCAGGATTATAAGTATATGCAGAGGACGCAGGCAAAAGACCTGCCGCTTGCAGCAGGTCTAGTGAAGAACATACGGTTTGATGCAGTCGTGCGTCTGCTCCATCCATAGCTTATAATGCGGCAGAAAGATGGTTTTTAAAAACTCCTGAAAAGGGGCGGACGGGAAATCATAATCATTTAACATGCTGAAATCCTGAAAGATCTCGTCAAATGAGCGGATCGCCGTCTCCACGCATCGGCACTCAATGATAGACAGCAGAAGCGCATGAGAGGAATCGAGATGAAAAAAAGCCTGAATCAAATCATTGTAAATCCGCTCGCCCTCCGTCTTAAAAAAATCATCCTGCGTGTCCAACAGGTAGCAAAGCCCCTCATCAATCGTAAAAAGAAGCTGGTAATAGGCTGACACCAAATGGTAATCGTTCAAACTTCTCAAAACACTCACCTATTTGCGTTTGTCGTAATAACGGCCGTCACTTGTCGTTTGATGATACGGATTGAAATACGTATTATGGTAGATTCGTTTTTTCTTAAGCGTTTTTATTTCATTTCGGATACCATCCTGAATCCGTTTCACTTCGCCGGTAATCAGACGGTCCATCGCGGCCACCTGCTGAAGCAGCGTTTTTTCTTCTTCGGAAAAAGGCGGCTTTATGCCCGCAAGCATCTCCTCCCTTTTCTCCGTAAATGCCGTAACGCTGCTGATAAGACCGTCGCTTTCCGGGGCGTCCTTCAGTGCGGCGTACATGTTCTTCGTTTCGTTATACAAAGAAAAGACATTGCTGTTCATCAGGCAAGGCCGCCCGCGCCATGGCTGTTTTTCCGTTCACTCTGCATGGCCTGCTTCCACGTGTCGCGAAATTCAGTAACGAGTTTTTCCGCTTCATCTAAAAATTCTCCGTTATTCTGCACGTTCGCGTCGATCAGCCGGCGGCGGATGTAATCATAAATGGATGACATCTGTTCAGAAATCTCAATCTCCCGGTTTAACGTGATGCTGAGCTCTTGAATGATGTTTTGCGCCTTTACGATATTTTCATTTTTGGCTTCAAGGTTGTTTTGCTTCATCGCCTGCCTGGCCAGCTTAATGAATCGCAGGCAGCCGTTATAAAGCATAAGAGTCAGCTCTTCCGGAGCGGCTGTAAAGACGGATGTCTGCTGATAAGCAGCAAAAGGATTATTTATTGCCATTTTTATAAAACCTCCAAGGTTATGATGTTGAAGATCCTAACATTGACGTGAGATATGAAGATTGGCTGTTCAATTTCTCCAATGCCGTATCCAGTGCGCTGAACTTTTTATAATATCTCGATTCGATGTCATCCAGCTTCGTTTTCATATTGGAAATATTTGTTTCTATTTCATTCAAACTTTTTCCGATGGCAAAGCTGGATGATACCGAGCTTTCTGTACCCGCCTGTTTTGAAATTTGAGTCTGCATTTTGTTTAATGTGTCTTTTAATCTCCGGGCAATCCCCTGCTCCTCCGGGTTTTTGATAGTCTTACCGGTTGAGCTGTCTGTAATCGTACTTGTACTGTCTGCATTAAACAGCTTAGCCACGAGAGAGGGGTTCTCGGTAATTTTCTGTTTCAGTTTCGCTTCGTCTTTAATGACAAGCTTTCCAAACTTTCCTTGATCCTCATAACTAGACGTCTCTATACCGAAATCGGCAAGCTGATATTTTTTTCCGTCAATCGTAACCGTTGAGTACAGATCAAGCCGCATTTCAGCCAAACCGTTCTGCAGCGTGCTGTCGCTCCGTAATAACCCGCTTTTGGCCTTTGCCTCCCACTGCTCAATCTGCTTATCGGTCATCGCTTCTCTTTGTTCATCGGTTAGCGGCTTATAATCGCGGTATTTTGATTCTGTTACCTTCTCGTTTGCACTTTTAATTAACGTATTGTATTTATCAACGAAATCTTTAATGTTGTCAAAAATGCCGTCCGTATCAGTCGTGCTGTTAATCGTAACCGTTTTATTGCTGTCCGTCACGCTGTTCAGCGTGTATTTGATGCCGTTGATCGTAAAGTTATTTGACGTTTTTGTCATTTCAAGCCCGTTGAACGTAAACTTCGCGTTTTTCCCTTCGGCATTGGCCGTCAGTTCATTTGTTGCATCATCAACGGCAAAACCGAGCTGATCTTTCAGAAAGCTTTTGGTTGCGTCATCACCTGCGGCAAGGGTAAATCCTTCCCCCGTTTTATTGGAAGTGAACGCAATCGTGTCCACATAATCCGTGCCGTTGGAAATTTTCTCTTTTAAAGCCGTCACTCCGAGACCCGAGCTGTTCAGTTTGGAAATGACGTCGTCAATCGTATCGGTTGCGGCGATCGTGAAGTTTACCTCAGTCGGCTTCGTTTCACCCGGATTTGTGACATTGAATTTCAATGTTTGGCTCTGACCTGAAGTGAAATTGATGGCCCCTGATGATTTATATGTCGTCGAAGTGGCCAGCTGCTGTACAGACATACTCGTTGAAATATTCTGCTCAGCACTGACGGCCACCGCGCTGACACTGGAATCCGAACTTGTTACTGTTTTTTTATTCCAGTTTGTGGACATCAGCATATTATTAAATGTCGTAGAATACATGTCGGCAATCTGGGTATTCACTTCCCGATAAGCATCGCGCTTCCATTCAAGCGTCTGCTTTTGCTGGTTTAATTTATTAAGCGGCTGCTTTTCGGCATCCATCATTTTTTTCACCAGAGAATCTACATCAAGACCGGAATTAAGGCCTGTGATTCTTGTGACCATATGTACCCTCTCCTTTTCGGCGTTTAGTCGTATACGGCTCTATGACAACAGTGAGTTTCCGACTGTTTATCATATCACAGCTCCATAAATGTATGATCTTATTCTTATATCGGTCATATTAAAAGGTTTTCAATAATTTAACTGCAAAATATAATGTTTCATTTTGTCAATAGGGTTCTTTGGCTTGCTGAAGGGGGAGATAGCTGAAGAAATAAAAAAAAAGACCCTGGAGAACCAGGATCTTTCCGTCATTAACCTTTCAGCAATTGAAGAACTTGCTGAGGCTGTTGGTTAGCTTGCGCAAGCATAGCTTGAGAAGCCTGAGTAAGGATGTTGTTTTTCGTGTACTCCATCATCTCAGAAGCCATGTCTACGTCACGGATACGTGATTCAGCAGAAGTCAGGTTCTCAGAAGAAGTACCAAGGTTGTTGATTGTGTGCTCTAAACGGTTTTGAACCGCACCAAGTTTAGCGCGCTCGCTTGAAACTGTGTCGATAGCTGTTTTGATTGTTGTAAGAGCAGTAGATGCTGCATCTGCGGAAGTAGAGATATCAATTCCTGCAGTAGCAGTCCCAACAGCAAGACTTTCAGAATCCATTTTATTAATTGAAAGTTTCATAGTTTGACCTTCATTGGCACCGATTTGGAAAGTCAGGTCAGTTGCTGTACCATCAAGTAATTTCTTTGTGTTGAATTCTGTGTCTGTAGAAATTCTAGTTACTTCAGAAGAAAGCTGATCCATTTCTTTTTGTAACTCAGCACGGTCAGAAGTAGTGTTCGTGTCGTTAGCCGCTTGTGTAGCAAGCTCGCTCATACGCTGAAGAATGCTGTGAGTTTCGTTTAATGCACCCTCAGCCGTTTGGATAAGAGAGATTCCGTCTTGAGCGTTTTTAGAAGCCATGTCTAAACCGCGGATTTGGGAACGCATTTTTTCAGAGATCGCAAGACCCGCAGCGTCATCACCAGCGCGGTTGATGCGAAGACCTGAAGATAATTTTTCCATGTTTTTTGCAGCAGAGTTTGAACCTGCATTCAGCTGACGGCTAGTGTTAAGAGCCGCGATATTGTGGTTGATTCTCATTTTGTATTTCCTCCCTGAATTGTTTTTCGCACGTCCTTGTGCATTTGCGCAGCGTCATTCTGAAGAAAATTTTTCCTCTCATTGGCTACACTATATATATCGGATGGCCGTTTCTATTGTTTATATTGAAAATAAAAAAATCCTCACTTTTTTTGTGAGGATAAGTTAAGTAATAAATCAGTATTAAAAGATACAGCTCTGTTGTTCTCTTCCAGGATCGACAAGTAGATTTCTTTCCTGTGAATATCTACGTGCTGAGGCGCTTCAATTCCCAGCTTCACTTGTTCTCCTTCGATGGCGATCACCTTTATTTCAATATCCGGCCCGATCTGAATGGACTCATTCACTTTTCTTGAGAGAACTAGCATGATCCTCCTCCTATCAGATGTTTTGTTTCATAGGAAGCATCATGTAAAATGATTTGTTTAGCCTTCATTTCCTTTTTATTGACGATAATCGGCGCTTTTAAATTGGCGGTCGTGTTTTCAAAAGGCTCTTCCAGCGTTAAAATCGCCATCACTTCGACGTCCTCTATATCTTCAATATGCAAAAGTTCAAGCGTCGCATGGTCAATGTCAAATTCGTACCCTTTAAAGAAAATAAACGGACTGGCGACAATAAAGGCGATGTGCTCCTGTTTGACAGACTGCAGCGCCAAAAACGGTGAATCTTCCGACAAAGGAAGAACAACAAATTGAGTCTCGTCATTAAATCCCGGCAGGCCGTTTTCAAATGAGATAATCTGCCCTTCGTCTATTCTGATTTCTCCGTGATATTTTGTTTTAATTATCATGCTTCACAATCCTTTACCACTTTCATCTTTTATTCTGCGTTGCCATCGTCTACCGAAATCGTCACCTTAGGGTCTTGCATCATATCAATCTGAACTTTCCCCGGCGTATAATTCCATACAGGTTTATTGACGGCTGCTTCAATTGAAGGTTTGCGGGCTTCAATATCAATCGTAAGCTTTGAAGGAATGCAGTCAATGTCGACGAGAAACTGCGCAGGCAGAAAGTCGCTGAATTCGCCGAATGGATCGGGCGGTCTGACATCTGCTGCCTGCCGGGCCATCACATTGCCCGTTTTCTTTTCGATAGCCGCCATTTCCTTCCCTTCCCTGACTGTTTTTGCAATAAACTCGCTGCAGGCTTCCGCACCTTTCTGGGCGGCTTCAGCGTTCAGCTTTTCAAATGATTTGAGATTCAAGTTCTCCCACGCCCTCGTCTGGTCAATCGTCAGTTTGGCCGGCGTGCTTTCAATGTTCAGCTCTGCCGGCGGCTGCTCGATTTCCAGGTCAGCGGGCGGCTGTTCCATCTCGATTTCTTCCTTTTGAAAGGTTATACCGATTTTAGCAGGCACACTGTCAATAATCAATCTCGGCATCTGCACAGAGACCCCTCCTGTTTATAGTATTTTAGTAAAAAAAGCGATCTCCCTGGTGTGAGTCGCTTTTTTATATATTGAAGACGATCAGTTATATTATTTCAGAAAGTCAATCAGTGACGGCTGAATGATATTCGCATTCACTGACAGCGCTGCTCTATGAACCGTCTGTTGAGATAAATAATCAACAATTACATCTTCCATTTCTACATCTTCATTATCGGACAATACTTTTTCAGCGGTTGCCGCTTGTGATTCCAATCTTGTCTGAATGAGTTCCAACCGGTTTGTGCGTGCGCCGATATTGGATTTTTCAGCATTCATTTTATCAGTAAAACCGTCAATATCTGACAGAATTTGATCTGAATCTGCTTCGGACAGCGTGCCTTTGCTTAAAGAAGCTTCTAAGGAGTTAAGAAATTCAAAAACATTATCTCCATTTTGTGCGACGCCTCCGAAAGCTGAGTTTGGATCAGAATTCACTTTCAGCACTGCTCCGTTCGAGATGTTGATGTTAACATCCGAAGCACCTGTATAATTCTCATAGTTGTACGTATATGTGCCGTCGGCATTTTCAGTGATCGGCGGGACGTCTGAATTTGTTCCGTTAAACAGATAACGTCCGTTTACCTGAGTATTCGCGACAGAAACGAGCTGCTTTTTCAGCTGGCCGATTTCTGTACCGATTGCTTTCAATTCTGTTTCACCGTTCGAATCACTTTTCGCCTGAACCATCAAGTCCCGGATTTTCCCCATAATATCCGTTTCCGAGTTTACGCTTGATTCCGAGTTTTCCAGCCATGTAAAGCCTTGCGAAACATTCCGCTGATACTGGTTTACCTGCGCAAGCTGAGTACGGTACTGCATTCCCTTCATTGCAACGACCGGATCATCAGAAGCTTTCGTGATTTTTTTCCCCGTAGACACTTGCTGCTGAAGCCGATCGAGCTTGTCATAACTTGAGCCGATAAATCGAAGAGAATTTTTTGCGATCATCCCTTGAGTTACTCTCATTTACTTATCTCCTATCTTCCTCCGGTGCCCATACCGTTAATAATTTTATCGAATATTTCATCCTGCATCGTTATAATCCGCGCAGCCGCATTATAAGCGTGCTGAAACTGAATCATATTTGTCATTTCTTCATCTAAAGACACTGCACTGACTGATTGTCTCCGTTCATCGGCTGAAAGAGTGTTGCTTTCAGAGTTGTTCATAAGATTGGCCGCTTTTTGTGAATTAACGCCCAGCTTTCCGATAAGGGATTCATAAAAGTCATTAATTGTAGTGGTTTCACCGTTAATAGTCAGCTTGCTGTTCTGTACGGCTGCAAGATTTGTCGCGTTTGTGCCGTCACTTTTTTCTCCGTTTAACGACGCTGCGATATTATCAGTAGACGCAAGGATTTTGTCACTGACTTTTATTTTCGCTGCCGCACCTTTTGCCGGCACCGCTTCACCACCGCTGAAATCAAAAAATGCTGCACCCTGTTCGCCTGTATAGGTCTTCCCTTTTTCATGAACTGCATTAAACGCGTCAGCAAAGGACAGCGCCATATTGTCAAGAGCCGTCAGCATTTCAGGATAAAGACCTTTTTCTTCTCCGTTTGACATATAGCCGTATGATTCAATAAGACCTAAAAGTGAGCCTTTTCCGGTAAATGCATCCGCATTCACCGTACTGCTGCCGACTGACACACTCGACACGAGGCCGCTGTCCTTGTCGTAGTTGATTTTCATTTCTGAAACTGTTTTTGTTTTACCGTCGAGCAGCGTACCGAGAGAATTGTTGTTCCCGTTCAGCAATTCGACGTTAACCGTGCCCTCAGCAGTCGCCAAGGCATGTCCGCCCGACTTATTATATGAAACTTTTATATTTGCCATAGAAGATAATTGATCAATCAATCTGTCTCTTTGGTCATACAAATCATTAGGGAGCATACCGCTCGGCTCAACTGCCGCTATTTGATTGTTAAGGTCATTCAGCTGATTGAGAATGGAATTGACCTGATCCGCTGTGTTATCCAGATTCTTTTTAATATCACCCTGAATGTTAGTCAAAGAGGTAGATATATAGTTAAAACTTTCGGCAAGAGATTTCCCCTGCTCCTGCAAAACTGAGCGCGCTCCCGTATTTTCCGGATTCGTCGCCAGATCCTGAAGGGCATTCCAAAACGAACTGAGCGATCCGTTTAATCCGTTATCGTCAAGCTCTTTCATGACGCCTTCCATTTGCGACAAGGAATTGGAACGGGCTGTATAGTACCCTAATTTTGTATTTTCAGTTCTGTACTGATAGTCTAAAAAACTGTCTCTGACGCGCTCAACTGAACCGGCTTTTACTCCTGTTCCGATTTGGCCGGCCGTCAGATCACTGTTTTTTGATACTGCGGGATAAGGGCTTGTCGATTGTAATGTGACGCGCTGCCTCGTATATCCTTCTGTATTTGCATTTGCAACGTTATTTGAAACTGTGCTCAATGCAGTCTGCTGCGCACTCAATGCACGCCTTGCTGTTTCCAGCCCCATAAAAGTCGATGGCATTGAAAATCCTCCGTTCTAAGCTTTTGAATCGAATAGTGTCAAACGGCTGACAGGCTTGCGCGCCGCTTGCGGCTCTTTATAATTCATATTCTCTTTTTCACCCGGCATGATCATATCGAATGCCCCGGAGATGAATTGTAAAGCCTGAATCGTGAGCTGTTTGTTCATCTCATTCACTTCTTTCAGACGGTCAAGAAGCGCAGACAAAGAGTGAAATAACCCTTCAAGCTCCTGTTTTTCACTGCCCGAAGTTCTGGAGATGCATGCAGCAATTGTATTGTCCTCACCGCGGCTGAGAAACTGAGAAGTTAACCTGATTCGTTCTTCCTCAGTCTGCCCGATTGCCTGAATATACTTTTGCTCTTTGGTCAATATGTTGGAGAGCTCTTTTGTTTTACCTGCTTTCAGCGCTTCCGTTTTCTCCTCAGACAGCGTGAGCAGATGTTCATGCAGTGCGCAAAGTCGCTTCAGTTGATCAATAATTGGCTTTGCTGACATTGGCTTTCTCCTTTTTATTGCTTTTTATAGAAATTTACTATGTTTTCAGCGATGCTGTTTGAATCTATTTTATATGTTCCGCTCTCTATATCCGCTTTAAGCTGAGCGATTTTTTCCTGACGTGTTTTAGTGACCGCATCTGACGCATTTTGAAGCTCTTTTGCATGAGAAGAAATTTCCACTTTGTCCTTCGGCTTTGCAGCCTCTTTTTGTACGGCTTGCTTTTCGTAATTTTTTTGGTATGGATTAACGGATTGTGTTCCGTACTGATTGATTTTCATAGGATTCCTCTCGCTTTCTGTTCGCAGTCTAATTCTTTTATCGACTGCGTTATCAGTTAGTTTAGGGAATCAGGTGTTTTTGGTATTATAGGCATAGTATGTGTCTTTTGTACTGTTTTTCTCTTCGAATTCAGCGGCTGTTTTTTGGTTCATATGGTCTAATTGCGACTCAATATCTGTCTGACAGGACTTGCAAAATTTCCCCGTCCTGATTGGATTTCCGCACCTTTCGCAAGGATATGCCAAATTCGGAAGCTGGCTGATCTGAATCCTTTTTTGTTTGATAAACTTGAGGATCAGCTCTTCATCCACACCTGTTTCCTCAGTGATCTGCTGCATCGTCGACTGTCTGTTGATCTGCTTTCTCAAAAATTTATAGACGGTTTCAAATGCTTTTTCTTCTTCTTTAATACATGCCTGGCACACGGTCTGCAGGTTCGTTTTAAAAAATAAAGCATTGCATTTTGGACAATTCGCCAATTCACCCATCGTATTAACTCCTATTCCTTCTTTAATCTGCCTTATATTTCTATCAATTATATCGGCAGAAAAAAAGAATGATTTAGCTCCTGATTAAAGTAAAAGAGGAGACCGATGACGCTTTGCCCGCTGTCAGCAGGACTTCGGCGGCTTGGTGAAGTGTGGCGCCCGTCGTATAAATATCATCTATTAAAATGACGTTCATACCTTCGGCGGAGTTTTCGGCTGCTGAAAACTTTTTTTCTGCAGACAGCCTGTCTGTTTTGCTCTTTTTGGATTGTTTTTCGTTGTTCAGTCGGATGAGGGGGGAAATGACGGGCATTCCGAGCAGAGAGGCCAGCAGCTCGGATTGATTGAATCCGCGTTCCGCCAGCCGTTCGCCGCTCAGCGGAATAGGGATGAGAGTATGTGTATTTGATGGATATGCCGCTTTAAAGCCGGCAGCAAAGTCACGTTCAAATGCTTGAATGATTTTCGCATCACCCCTGAATTTAAAACGGGCCAATGAGTCCTTCATCGCATCATTATACAAATATACCGAACGGTTTCGCCGCAGCAAAAAGCGCTTTTCCGTTTTTGATTCCCGGGCCGCACAATCAGCGCATTTTTCATTTGACTCCTGAGGCCTCCCGCATATACTGCATACGGGGCCTTCAATTTTTTCGAATTGGCTGCTGCATATGCTGCATACCTCTTGCTCGGGCGCCAGAGAAAACAGAGATCTCCAAGTCAATGAACTTGAAATTGGTGAGTCACACAATAAACAATTCAGAGATATTACGCTCCTTCCCGAGTTTCACAGAACTCGCTTGGATTAACCGAAACAATCGCCGCTGATTCAGCCAGAATGACAAGCAGCGCCGTATTTTTCTGTTTATCAACTATCTCTGCTTTTGCATAAGCAACTTTCTTTTTATCTGTAACATATGCCGGCTCAGCCCGGTTTAATGAAAGTGCCAGTACATCATTTTTGCATACCCGGCATGTGCATTTCATATGAAGCTGAGACATATGGCGGTCGAGAAGTTCCTTTAATACGATTTCTTTTGAATTGACAAGCATGCTGACAGCTCCTCATAGGAAAGTATGAGTATACTGTATCACGTTTTCTGAAATTAACTAGTCCAACAATTTACTTTTTTGTGCCAATTTGTTCATATGTTCTATATGTTTTTTTGCTTTTTTCATTCCGCTTGTGATTCCGAAATGAAACATGACGACATCACCGCTGAAATGTTTATAATGCCTTCCTGTTCTGCCCGCGATCTGTACGAGCGCGCTCTCAGTAAAGATAGGTGCTTCTGCGCCGAGGACACATGTCTGAACTTTGGGCACGGTAACCCCTCTTTCTAAAATCGTAGTCGTTACCAGCAGGTCAAGCCGGCCGTCTCTGAACCGTTTCACTTTATCCTTTCTGAATGTGTCTTCCGCATGAACGCCTTCTGCCCTTACATTTAATTTCTGAAAATAATCCGTTGTCTTTTTCAATACATGTACAGACGGAACGAATAAGAAAACCGGCAGCTGTGATTGAAGTTTTTGGCGGACCCAATCGGTTACAGAGCGCGGCAGTTTTCCTTTCTGAAGCTTCTTCTTCCAATTGCCGCACCACAAAAAACGCGGCTCCGGGAGGGGTTTCCGATGATATCTGGCCGGTATGCGGACGCTTTTCAGCAAACCGGCTTCAGCCTTCTTTTTTAATGTGTCTGAAGGAGTTGCCGTTACATAAACAAGGGCGCTGTTTTTCTTCCTCGCTTTATCAACAGCGAATCTTAATGTCTCATCGGCTGAAAAAGGAAACGCATCTACTTCATCTATTATCATGACATCAAAAATGTCTCGGTAGCGCATCAGCTGGTGAGCGGTTGAAATCATTAACGGAGTCAGACGGCCTTTGTCCTCGCTGCCGCCGTACAAAGCAGAAACTTCGACTTTCTCAAATGCTTTTTTCAGTCTCGGCAGCAGTTCAAGTACGACATCTGTACGCGGAGTCGCGACACAGACGCGCAAACCGTGATTCAGCGCAAACTCGATACCCGGAAACAGCATCTCTGTTTTCCCCGATCCGCAAACCGCCCATACTAACAGCTCTTGTCTCTCTTTTATCGCATCTGTAAGCGCGGCGGCCGCCCGCTTCTGTCCGTCTGTCAGTGTTCCTTCCCAAGAAAGCTTTACAGGTTCCCAGCTGTTTTCATAGGCCTGATTCCAATAATATAATGATGTCAGTTCATCAGCCCTTCCCATCATGACACAGGCACGGCAATAGGTAATCTGCCTTTTGGCAGAGGGCGCCCAAAATGCCGCAAAGCAGGCTTGATCAGACTGACCGCATCGTTGGCAGACGTAACGGTTTTTCCGGCGGATGATTGACGGCTCGGCCGTTATATATTCTTTTTCTATAAAACGCTTGATGCGCTGGTCTGAAAACGGTATCTCAGATCTCAATAAATGCCGGCCGTAAAAGAAATCCCGCACCTCTGAAAATTCTGAAGCACCTTCGGACATCTCCCTGCCTCCTTTCTGCTCAAAGTATGCCTTGTCGGGAACCCACTTGTCGAATTGCGAAAATTAAAAAATAAAAAAATCTCCGCCCTTGAAAACGGAGATTTTCACTTAGTTTTTAAAGCACCAGCCGATTCCGATGGCGCCTTCGCCCAAATGGGTTCCGATCACGGCACCGAAATAGCTGTTATAGAATTCGACATGAGGATATTTACCGCTTAACTCCTGTATAATATCCGCCGCTTCTTCTTCCCTGTTTGCATGGATGACAGCTGCCCGCATCGGGATTCCTTTACTTGCATCCTCCCCAAACAGCTCAAAAATTCTCGAAATCGCTTTTTTGCGTGTCCGAATCTTCTCAAAAGGAACAATTACCTTATTGTCAAAATGAAGAATAGGCTTTACCTTTAACAGACCGCCGATAAAAGCCTGAGCACTGCTTAGACGCCCGCCCCGCTGGAGGTGTGATAAATCGTCCACCATAAAATACGCACGGACTGTTTTTTTCATTTCTTCCAGCTCTTTTATAATCTCTTCCGGTGAGTCAACACCGTCTTTAATGAGCTGTGCTGCCTTTAACGCATAAAACCCTTGTGCTAAACAGCTGATCTCTGAATCAAAGGGATAAACTTTAATATGATCAACCATAGTGTTTGCCGAGGCGGCGCTGTTGTATGTTCCGCTGATTCCGCTGGACAAATGTATGCTTATGACTGCATCATATGTTTTGCCCAGTTCTTCGTACAATGCGATTAATTCACCGAAAGAAGGCTGAGACGTAGTCGGCAGCTCATCATGATTTTTTACTTCTTTATAAAAACTTCTCCAGTCGAGTTCTGTTTCTTCGCGGAATGTTTTTTCACCGAAAACCACTTGGAGAGGGATCATATGAATATGATGTTCTTCTCTCATCTCTTTCGGAATATATGCTGTACTGTCTGTTACAACTGCAATCTTCATCACTTTACCTGCCTTATTAAGTACTTAATAAGTATTTTAATAGATATGCAGCTGTAAAAAAAGACTTGCCATAACAGGCAAGTCTTCTCACACATGACTAACGCATCTCTACCCAGCCGTTTTTAATGGCCACGACAACGGCTTGTGTCCGGTCATTAACGTTCATTTTCTGCAAAATATTACTCACGTGGTTTTTCACTGTTTTCTCACTGATAAACAATGATTCACCGATTCCGCGGTTGCTTTTTCCGTCTGCAAGCATTTGCAGCACTTCACATTCCCGTCTCGTTAATATATGTAATGGTCTCCGGATTTCCGGGTAAACCTCATGCTGAGGATGAGCAGAAACTCCGCTTGTCGCAAGACGGCGGAATTCGTTGACAAGATTGTGGGTTACTTTCGGGTGAAGGTAAGAACCGCCCTCGGCTACCACTTTCACTGCTTCGATTAAAGTATCTGCGTCCATCTCTTTCAGGAGATAGCCTCTTGCACCTGTTTTTAAAGCATGAGTCACATAGTTTTCATCATCATGGATGGAGAGGATAATCACCTTAGATTCAGGGTACAGCTCAACAAGCTGTTTAGTAGCCTCTACTCCATTTACATTCGGCATATTGATGTCCATTATGACAACATCGGGATGATAATGCTCGACGATTCGAGCCGCCTCATCTCCATCGTCACCTTCTGCTACCACTTCAAAGGTAGGTTCAAAATCCAATATTCTTTTTACACCCTCACGGAATAGTTGATGGTCGTCGATAATAACAATATTTACTTTAGTCACACGCTACGCCTCCTTATCCTATTGTTCTATATACGCCGCTGTTCGGTCAATATGTCTTTTGGCTCTATTTAACAAATTATAGGCCGAGAGATAACGGAACCTTAATCATGATAAATGTCCCAAGACCTATTTTAGAGTCTATCGTTATCGTTCCTTCAAGCAGATCTACTCTTTCTTTCATTCCCAGCAAGCCGAATGACTTGTTTTTCTTTTGTTTAGCATCCTTAATATCAAAGCCTTTTCCGTTGTCCTTAATGATGAGAACGACAAAATCAGCGGTTACTTCCACTTTTACTGTAATTTCCTCTGATTCTGAATGCTTGAGTGCATTTGTGACGGCTTCCTGAGCGAGACGGAAAAGCGCCACTTCAAATTGCGGGGCAAGCCTTTGGTTCTCCGTGTCTCCGATACACTGAAAATGTATTTTCACCTTTCCGTTGTATTCTTCAGTTGTATAAAGATATTTTCTCAGTGTCGGAATCAGCCCGAGATCGTCCAATGCCATCGGTCTTAAATCATATATAATCCTTCTGACTTCGTAAAGGGCATTCCGCACATTCTGCCGCAGATTTCTGATTTCCTGAAATCCGTCCTCCGTGCCGCGGTCGCGGAAGATCCGTTCAATTAATTCCGATCTCATCATGACATTTGCCAGCATTTGCGCGGGACCGTCATGAATTTCTCTGGAAACTCTTTTTCTTTCTTCCTCTTGGGCTTCAATGATTCTTAAACCGAAATCTTGTTTAGCCTGCGCATCGGCAAGAAGAAGCCCTACTTGGCGAAGGTCTTGATTCAGGTAATTCAGAACGACGGTTATTTGGCTGACCAATGATTCTGACCGTTCAATGATTTCCTGAAGCCCCAAAAGCCGGCGTTCTAAATCATCTCTGCGCTCCCGCAGCTGCTTTTCACGCTGTTGGATCATCGTCAGTTCCACTTGAAGTTTGTGCGCCTTTTCATAGGCGTTGCGAATTTCTTCTTCGCTGAACTTATGGAAATTTCTGCTTACTTCAGACAAGCGGTTTCGTGCGTGCCGCGTATGAACTTCAAGTTTGTCGCCCAGCTCAATGACTTCGTAGACCTGCTGTTTGATCTGTTTGAGTTCTTCAACCAGCTGCTCATATTGCTGGCGCGACTGCTCTCCGATTTGAAAAACCTCGTCCTTGCTCCCGTCCACGGTTTTCAGCATTTTCATAAGTATAGAATCCAAAACTTTGGAGTCCATCTTCGATTTATTCATCTGTCTCCCTCCGTAACGGTGTTGTTATGTATTTTTATTATAAATGTAATTGAACTGCAATTTATGTCGAATTATAATGAAAGAATGCGTATATTCTAGAAAAAAACATTTTTATATAGTATCTTACTCTTTCATGATACCAAAATATGCGCAAAAATTCTAAAGTCTGTTCGAATTTGTAGAAACAAGTCTTTTAATGCTTGTCAGGAGGGTCCAGCAATCATGCTGCACAGCTATTTAACAGTTAAAGAAACGGGTGAACATGAGATTGTGATTGAAAAATCGCGTTTTATCTGTCACCTGAGCCGTGCTGCTTCTGAAGAGGAAGCGCAGGAATTTATACAAAAGATAAAAAAACAGCACTGGAATGCGACTCATAACTGCTCAGCTTATCTGATCGGCGAAACCGACCATATACAAAAGGCGAATGATGACGGAGAACCAAGCGGCACAGCCGGCGTCCCCATGCTGGAAGTGCTGAAAAAACGCGGTCTGAAAGATACCTGCGCGGTGGTTACCCGGTATTTCGGCGGAATAAAGCTCGGTGCAGGCGGATTGATTCGTGCATATGGGAAGTCAGTGTCTGAAGGCTTAAATCATATAGGAGTTACGGAGCGGAAGCTGATGCGGATTATGCATACATCAGCGGATTATACGTGGCTCGGCAAGATAGAGAACGAACTGAGAGAATCAGTTTTTTTACTGAAAGATATCCATTATGCGGATCATGTCGAATTTGAAACGTACGTTGAAGAAAAAGACAAAGACGAGTTTATAAAATGGATGACAGAACTGACGAACGGCAAGAGTAAGAATACAGAGGGAGAACTGACGTATTTAGAAACAGACGTCAGCCCTAAAGGAGACTAATGTAATGGCTGAACGTGTAAGAGTGCGTGTTCGAAAGAAAAAGAAAAGCAAACGAAAGATCATATTCAAACGGATTTTGCTGCTGCTTACCCTCGTTTTGTTAGTCGCTGCCGGGTTTGGCGGATACAAAGTATACAAAACGATCAATGCGGCAGATAATGCATATGATGCCCTTTCCCGCGGAGACAAATCAAAACTTCGGGATAAAGTCATCGATATGAAGAAAAAACCGTTCTCCATTTTGTTTATGGGGATCGAAAATTATGCCACAAGCGGAAAAGGCGGACGATCAGACTCTCTTATTGTCGTTACCCTTGATCCGAGAAATAAAACAATGAAAATGCTGAGTATTCCGCGTGATACGCGGGTGACGCTTGCCGGCGATACAACCGGTAAAAAATCAAAAATCAATGCGGCTTTTGCTAAAGGCGGGGCGGATGAAACCGTCTCAACCGTCGAAGACTTATTAGGCATACCGATTGATAAGTATGTCACTGTCGATTTTAACGGCTTTAAGGATGTTATTGATGAAGTCGGCGGAGTCAATGTAAAAGTGCCTTTTGACTTCGACGAGATGAGTGACGTCAGTAAAAAGAAACGGATCTACTTCAAGAAAGGAAACATGCATTTGAACGGTGAGCAGGCTCTGGCTTACGCACGCATGAGAAAGCAGGATAAACGCGGAGACTTCGGCCGTAATGACCGCCAAAAGCAAATCCTAAATGCACTGATCGATCAAATGTCTAAGGCTGGAAATATTGCTAAAATCGATAAAATCGCTGAAACAGCAAGCAATAATGTCCAAACGAATATTCGAATCACTGAAGGACTCGCCCTTCAGCAGATTTACAACGGCTTTACCAGCAAAAAGATTGATACACTGACCATAACAGGATCAGATTTATATTTAGGCGGCGGCGGAACTGCGTCTACGGGCGGAACGTATTATTTCCAGCCCGATCCGACCAATCTCGAAAAAGTACGGCAGGAATTGCAGAAACACCTGGATTACCCGTCCGGAAGCAGCACGGCGTCCGATCCTGCTTCTGACAGCACCGGAACGGACAGTACGACTGATTCGACTTCCGACAGCACAGGAACAGGCGGTACGGCTGATTCAACTTCCGGCAGCACAGGAACAAGCGGCACAACCGATTCAACCAACGGTACTGCTGGTGCAAACGGTACGGACAGCACACAGTCCGGCGGCACAACAGGCTATTAAGAGTAAACCCGATCCTTTGAGAAGGATCGGGTTTTTTTATATAATAAGAGAATAGCAGAATCCACAAAAAAGCAGACCATTCGCATGATCTGCTCTTTTTAATTTTTCTTCACCAATCTCTTGTAAAACTTGGTAAATGGTTTAAATTGTTCATTTACTAACCCTGTGACCTCTGCTATGATTTGCATAAATACAATCAATACAAAAATAATAAACAGCGAAAGCCATATGGTCGCGCTTTTCAGCAGGATGGCACTGACGCTGAAAATAAAGCCGATTAAATAAATGATAATGACAGCCGTGCGGTGTGACAGCCCGAAGGCCATCAGCCGGTGGTGTATATGTGACTTATCAGGCGCCGAAATCGGCTGTTTGTTTAAAATCCGCCTGATGACGGCGAATGTCGTATCAAAAATCGGCACGCCCAAAATGATGATCGGAATGATGATACTGAATAAAGTAACACTTTTATAAAGACCTAATAATGAGAGTACTGAGATGACGTATCCGAGAAATAGCGATCCGGTATCTCCCATAAATATCTTTGCCGGGTGAAAATTATAAAATAAAAATCCGAGTGTGCTTCCTATCACGACAAGTGAAAGTGACAGAATAAGGATTTTCCCTCCGGACAACGCCATAACGGCGATAGTGGAGAGTCCGATGACCGACAGGCCGGCAGCGAGTCCGTCCAAACCGTCAATCAGGTTCATCGCGTTCGTAATACCGACGATCCATAACACAGTCAGCGGGTAAGCGACCCATCCCAATTCTAAACGTTCCGTTAAAAACGGTACGGAGAAAAAGTCCATTTTCAGTCCCGTGCTCACAATCATAATGGCCACGGCCAGCTGGACGAAAAACTTTACCTTTGCGCTTAATTGGTATTTATCATCGAGGATTCCTAAAATAACAATAATAAACGCACCCACTGTAATGGCGGTCATTTTTGTTTCATTATATATGCCGGCCGCGAGCACACCCGCCGCTACGCCGATAAAGATGGCCAGGCCGCCCATACGGGGCATTATTTTATCATGTACTTTTCGGTTGCTGGGCTGGTCAACTGCACCTATTTTGATCGCAATTTTTTTTACGATAGGAGTTAGGATTAAAACCGTTAGCAGAGAGACAAAAAACGCAACAACTATGCGAAACATGCGTTCGTCAAGCATAAAGAAGTCTCCTTTGGAATTATATGAAGTCTTTTCTGATATTGAACCGTTCCTTCCATTATAATTCTTACTAGTTATTATAACAAGCATCATCAAAAAGAAACACGCAAATCAAAAAATGCGCTTTCCCTTTTAATGGGATTGCGCATTTTTCAATATACCCGTGCATTCGAGCATTCGGCCGAATAAAACATTCCAATCCCGTCTCCGGGCCAATTCACGGCGCAAAGCCTCATATGATCCGCTGCGGTCCGCTGCCAGAAGCGCGTCGCAGGCCGCGATGAAATCTGCGGGGTCACTGCCTTCAACGTATTCATAGACGAAAGGCCTTTTGATTTTTGACGTAGAAGAAAGGTTGCAGCCGACAACCGGTTTCCCGGCGGCTAAAAATTCAAAAAGCTTAAGCGGAAATACCGCGTCATTATAAGGTGAATTTTTATAAGGCATGATGCCGATGTCGACAAGCTGCATATAGGACGGCACTTCATTCGGCGCGGCAGGTCCCGTCCAGATGACATTCGGACGCTCTAGAAGCGACTTGAAATCCGGATCGTCCTGAGCCGTGTTCGGGCCTACCAATAAAATCGTCCAGTCAGGCCTCACATCTGCCGTTTCCGCCATAAGCGCAAAATCGAGCTTCGGTTTGATTCCGCCGATAAAACCGAGAACCGTTCCGTTCCGTCCCCGTAAAATGTCTTCATCCGGCTGTTTATTTTCCCGTGAAAACAGGTCATATTCCACTCCGTTTTCAATGGTGAACACTTTCTGGTGCGGGTTCTCCAGCTTTTTTCCGACCTCCTGGTGCAGACAGTCAGATGTACACGTAATGGAATCGGCACGCTGAATGATTCTCATTTCCGCCTGTTTAATGATGTTTCTTCTAACATTTGACAGCACCCCGGACCGGCCGCTGATCGGAGCGGCCCACAGATCACTGCAATCGTAAATCACTTCATCCCAAGGAAACATATCTGCCAGAAGCGGAAAACCGGGGAAGGTGTACCATAAGCAGCAGCGGGCCCCTTCTCCTTCTTCCTTCAGCATGTTCAACAATGGTGAAAGCTTATGCCTGTAGCACATGTCTGTATACCTGCCGAAGCGGAAAGCTTTTTGCCGCATGAGATCCTTTACAGTGAACTGCCGGATTCCCTCGGCGATCCCGGCCATCTGACCATCATTGGCTCGCGGAGACGGGCATACCCAAATGACGCTTTTCGTTTCTTTTTGCCGGGCGAGAAATTCAGCCAGCCGGTGCCGTCTGTATCTCAGCCGGTCATGCCCCCATTCCGCCGCTCCGACGATTACGTGAATAATCGGTTCCACCTTCATCACCCAGCTCCTCTGACGCCTACAGTCTTTTCAAGACCGCGTTTTTTGCATATTGCATAAAACACCACGAAGCCTTGATAAAATGCAGGCGCTCAATTTCTCTATAAACAAACCACGTTTTTTTTGCGGCTTTCCACTTGTTGCTTGAAATCGAATTCTGCACAAGCCTGTATTCTGAAAGGCACTCATTCAGGCCGTAAGCCGTAAATCCCCTTTTCAGCAGGGAAAGCCATGTCGCTAAATCCTGCCGCGTTCTGATATCAGGCATTTGAATCTGCCCCGTCTGCTCTCTGTCAATCATGACCGTTAAACATCCGATAATCGTGTTTTTTAAAGCTTCATCATATGACAGGCTTTCAGGGGCTTGAATCGTTTTGTCCGTCGGCGTTCCGTCCTGCTCCATGACGCTGTAGCCCGTAAATGAAAAAGCGCAGGACCGCTCTGCCATAAACGCAAGCTGTTTTTGAAGCTTTTCCTTTTTCCATCTGTCATCGCTGTCCAGAAATGCGACATAACGGCCCTTGGCATGTTTAAGGGCTGTATTTCTGGCAGCCGCGGCTCCCCCGTTTTTATCTAAATAAACGACGCGGATCCGCTCATCCTTTTGTTCATATTGCCGTAAAATATCTCTCGTTCCGTCCGTTGAACAATCATCCGCGATAATCATTTCCCAATGCGGGTGGCTTTGATGTAAAACAGACTGAATCGTGTCTTCGATATATTCACTTGCATTATAAGACGGTGTAATGACAGATACGAAAGGTTTCCAGTTTGTCATGGTCACATCTCCATCGCAGATTTTTACAAGGACTCTCTAAAAAACTCAGGAATGACAATGAACATAAATGCAACTGCAATGCCGATTAAAACGCCCAGAACCGCTTTCTTTTTCGGCGGCATGCCTTGTCCCGCCGTTTCATTCATCGGCTCTGAATTGATGATGCCGGCCGCTTTCAGGTTCAGCTGCGTATTTTTCAATTCGTATAAAAATCGTTCCTTATCCACTTTGGCGTCCGCGCTGACGGTTTCTCCTTCAAGCGCAGCAATACTCTGCCGCACTACTTTTGCCCGTTTTTCAAACAGGTCCTGATCATTCCTCAGAAAAGTTTTTATGACGGCTTGAAACACCGATTCGGTCTCCTGTTTGTTTTGGCCGCTGTAGCTGACCGTGATCAATGAATCTGATTGTGTTTCGACAGTCAGTTTACTTTTCACGGCCGCTCTTTCTTCGTCTGTTTTATCAGGTAAAGCCTGCTTTAAAAAGGCATCGCTCGTCAAAAGGAGCGGGATTTCTTTTGTATTGTTATAAAGCGGATGATCATAATTTCCCGCGGCGATCGCGGCTTCTGATGTAAAACTGCTGCCCCCGCTGATTTTTGACGGCAATACATATCCCGCTGCCCCTAACACAACGGGCAGCGCAATGATCCAAATGATATTCTTTTTGATACGCCGGGTTATTCTTGTCAACATATCCTTCATCTCGCATCTCCCTGTTTTTCATAGTACGCCGTGACGGCAGGCTCCTTTTGTAAACGCCTCAATATATTGACCGCCGCGATCACGAGCGAGAGAAATACCCAATGGAAAAATAAATTTGATACGGAGCTTGGGCTGATGCTGCTTACCAAAAAACCGGCCATCGCCGTGATAAGTCCTTCTGTGATCAGTCTTGACTGATTTTCCGATTTTCTTTCATGACATTTATAAAGTGTCCAAAAAAGGAACAAATAGACTGTCAGGTAACCGAGCATCGTAAGAACGCCGAAGTTCGCCATAATCTCGACGAGCCAGTTGTGCACCTCAACTACGCCGCCCGTATCATAAACGGGCTCTGCTTTTAAATAGTAAGAGACGTTTCCGGCACCCACTCCGAACCCCCAGGAATCAATCACATAGTGAAAGGCGTTTTTTAAAAGATTCGCCCTCGCGAGGTTGGAAGGAAGCGGATGCTGTCCCGGCACCGCCTGCGGAGCTGAAAACAGATTCAAGACGGCATTGGTGATACGGCCCGCAAATAAAACCGCAAACAGCGCCGCACCCGCTCCCGCTGCGTACAGCGCGAGTTTTTTCAACAGGGAAGGCAGCAGAATGAAGACGTATACAGCCGCCCCCGCGCATATGCCCAGCAGACTCGCGCGCGAACCGGTCAAAATGATTAAATACAAAGCGCAGATCGCAAAGAGCAGGCTGACGGCCTTCACATAGCCGTTTTTCATATTTTTCACCGCCGCCGCATACAGAAAGAAACTGATGCACAAAAACGTTGCGAAATCATTTTGATTAAAGAAAACGGACGTCGGATAATGCTGTTTGTACTGCGGGCCGTTATAAAGCGTGGAGCTCGGCAGATGGTGGTGTGTAAAATGATTGTAAAAGCCGATCGCCATCACAAAAATGGTCATCACAAGCCATATGCCGTAAAAAACCATCAGCTGATCAAAGCGCTGAATGAACATGACAATAAGATAAATCAAAAACATGCCCATTCCCATTAAAGCTAAATATTTAATCCCGTACGTCACGGATTTTGCCCACAATAACGATAGGAGGCCGTATGTAAACCATAAGGCGAAAAACATCAGAACCCCTTTTACATTCACCCGATTCCATCTGTCAATATGATGGCGGTTTGTCAGGATGCCGGCGACGTGAAGGGCGCCCGCTCCGATTAATAACAGCCGGTATATAAATAAGCTGAAAAATCCGAGATGGACCGCAAAGAAGGCCTGGTTTAAAAATGTACACGCGATCAGTATATAAATGAGCCCCATAAACATCTGACCGTTTGTTGTAAAGGCGGATAGCAAAGCAAGTCCGGCAATACCGATCGTGGCGGTAAGCAGCAGCACGGTGATTTTTCCGAAGCCGGCATCCGCCCTGACCGCCTCCAGCATGATGAATCCTCCTGTAATGAGAGCGGCAAGCAGCACAAGAACATGTGCCGCTGAACGTTTGATACTCACATGGCAAACCCCTTTCCAAAACCGGCAGCCGAGCCGGGCTGCCGAGAGCCTGAAGACAAATCTTTTTCTATCTTGCCAGTTCTTTTATTTGCCGATCGGCATGAACCGCCGGACGTCCGACGGAATGATAAGTGAATCCTGAAACCCTCATATATTCCAGCGGAAACATATTTCTGCCGTCAATGATGACCGGCTGTTTGAGCAGCTGCTTCACTCTCTGAAGATCCATCTCCTTGACTTCCGGCCAATCTGTTGTAATCAGGCATGCGTCCGCGTTTTTGATGGCACTGTACAGCTCTGTGTGATATTCAATGCCGCCGTCTCCTAATATCGCTGACGCTTCGGGAATCGCGATCGGATCATACGCTTTCACGTGAGCGCCCTGCTCTTTAAGACTTGTGATGATATCAAGAGCCGGGGCGGAGCGGACGTCATTTGTGTGCGGTTTAAAGGCCAGCCCCAGTACGGCCACGGTTTTCCCTTTTAAGGGACCGATTGTGCGGTTCAATTTTTCCGTAATACGGACCCGCTGCTTCTGATTGGTTTCAATGACGGCTTCCATCATTTGAAACGGATAGCCGGCGGCGTTTGCGATATGCAATAAAGCCGTTGTATCCTTCGGAAAGCAGGATCCGCCGAATCCGATGCCCGCCTGGAGAAATTTATTCCCGATCCGGCTGTCAAGACCGACGCCTTCTGACACGTGGGAAATGTCCGCCCCGACACGTTCGCAAATATTGGCGATATCGTTAATAAAAGATATTTTGGCGGCTAAAAAAGCATTTGCGGCATACTTAATCATTTCCGCGCTTTCAAGATTGGTCTTTACGATCTTCGTACGGAACGGCTTATGAAGCTCTTCAATGACCGAAGCGGCATGTTCGCTTGTGGCGCCGATGACCGCCCGCTCCATCTGCATCGTATCCCGCACCGCCGAACCTTCGCGGAGGAATTCAGGATTTGACGCGACATCAAACGGATATTTTCCCTTTGACGCTTCGCTGACGATTTGGTAAACGAGCTTTCCTGTCCCGACCGGAACAGTGCTTTTGGTGACAATGATTTTGTATCCGTTCAGCTGTTCTCCGATTGTTTGCGCCGCTGCCTTAATGTAGGTCAGATCGGCTTCACCCGTCTTTGACATCGGCGTACCGACGGCGATATAGATGATATCAGCGGCTTTCACAGCCGGCTCAATGCCGGCCGTAAAGGATAAGCGCCCGGCACTGACATTTTTTTCGGCTAATTCCTCAAGCCCCGGTTCATATATCGGGATGACTCCGTTTTGCAAGCTTCTGATTTTCGCTTCATTGATGTCACAGCAAGTCACATGATGGCCGATTTCCGCAAAACAAGTTCCAGATACAAGACCTACATACCCTGTTCCTAATACAGCGATTTTTTTCACAGCTTCATCCCTCTTTCGAAAGGTTCTCCTCTTGCCCGGCCCGGTTCATTACGGATCGGTATTTCTCTTTCAGCGTTTTCGCGTTTTGGCTTGCGTCAAAATACATGCGGACGGTTTGATAAAGTTCCTCGGCTGTTTGCGGCGTCCAAGCCTCTCCTTCGTCATATTGCAGAATCGATTCTGCCAGCGTCTCAGGTGAACCCGGCTTGATCAGCAACCCCCGGTGTTTCCCGAATAAAGAAGCCAATCCTCCGACATCGGTGCAGATCACCGGCACCTTCAGAGCGAGCGCCTCAATGACCACAGTCGGCATGCCTTCGCTGTAGGACGGCAGCGCCATTACATCCGAAGCCAGCAGATAGTCCTGTACCTTGTCGTTCGGCAATTGCCCCGTGACGATATGAGCGGCTTCACGCAATGAAGATGCGGCGGGACCGTCACCGACAAAGACGGCTTCATAACTTTCATCCAATGATTGAACGGCTTTTGATAAGTCGAAAACGCCTTTCTCTTTGACAAGCCTGCCGATGAACACGATCAGTTTTTTATCCGGAGGAAGGCCGAGCCGTTTTCTGACGGCTTCTTTCGTCTCGTTCCTTTTTCGGAAGGCGTCAAGCGTGATGCCGATCGGAAGCACGGTGCACTCCGCTTCGATAAGCTTTTTCATTTGTTCCCGCAGACTGCCGCTCACAGCGTAAATATCGGCTGCTTCCCGCACCGCAAATGTAAATGCGCGATGAGCGCTTTTGCTGTAATGCGGATAGACATTGACATCACTGCCATGCAAGGTCAGCACATACGGAATGCCTAAAGCCTTTGACACAATGGCGGCCGCTCCGCCTGACGGCATGGCGAAATGCGCGTGAATCAGATCGGGCTTCAGGCCATGATTTTTAATCGCGGAAAGAACCGATGACGCCATTCTTTTATGCGGCTGCGCCCATTTCAGCTGCCCGGGAACCGCCTGATAAAACGGCCGGTGGACGGACACGCCTTTCCGCCATTCATGCGCCGGCCTGATATCCTTTTGCCGATACGTCTTTTTCAGCACCCGGAATGGCGCGGGGAGTTTCGGCCGCGGACAAATGACGGTCATCTCCGCGCCAAGCTTTCTCAGTTCTTGGGCCTGCGTCTCATGAAAAACGCCTTCTCCCGGCTTCTCACTGCTCGGATAGACACTTGTCATCCACAATACCTTCATAGCAAACGTCCTTTTCTTAATTTACTTTTCATATGCGGATAAGCTTTTCCTAACAGGAATAAATAACACAACGCGCCGCAGGCTACGGAGATCGCCAGCCGCAGCTTGACATCAAGGCTGATCCGCTCCGTGCCGAAGCTGGCTGTAAAAGCGATGACACCCATTGCCGCCGTAAGCAGAAACGGTTTGGCCACGGCTTTGAAGTAAGCCGACAGCCGCAGCTTAATGACATATGCCAACAGCCAGCGCCCGATCAGGAAATTCAGGATGCTGATGAAAGCGTACGTCCAGGCTACCGTCAAGAGATTTCCGGACAGCACGGCGGCGTACAAAGATGCACCATACAGCAGCATCACCCCGGCGTCCCAATAAAACGCCAGATCGGCCCGCCCTTTTGCGAGCAGCACAGATCCGTTCGGATTCATCAGAACCCTTAATATCCCGACGATGGCGAGAACATTTAAAACCGGGACAGCCGACAGCCATTTTTCTCCGAATACCGAAGCCACGAATGCATCCGACACTGAAACCAAACCGAGCAAAAGCGGAAAGGATATCAGCGCGAGTATTTTGGTCATATTGAGAAATCCTTCTCTGATAACGCTGTTTTCATGCTTGTTTTTCGCAAAGACGGGAAACGCGACTCTCGTAATGATCGGATTAATTTTTAATACCGGAAGCGTGACAATCTGGTAGGCCAGATTGTAAATGCCGAGCGCCTCAGCGCCGATAAAACTGCCGATCAGAATCATATCAATATTCGCTCCGAGCCGGTTCACAAGCCGGGAAGACAGCTGAAAGGCCCCGAAAGAAAAGAAGCCTTTCATTCCTTTCAGATCAAAAACCAACGCCGGTCTCCATGTTTTTCTGCAGGCCATCCAGTACAGAATACCTTTTGACGATTGCAGGAGCACCTGGGAAATCACATAGGCGAGAATCGGGTCCGTATAAAAAACCGCGGCCGCCAAATACACGAAGGACAGCACATTTGAAAAGATTTCAATCTTGCTTAACGTGTTAAATGCCAGCGCTTTTTGCAGCATATACTGGTATTGCTGACCGATCGGCGCGATTAAAAACATGACGGCCAGCACGCGGATTAAATAGACAAGCTCCTCCCGCCGATAAAAATCGGCGATGAGCGGACTGCTGAAAAACAGCAGCGCAAACAGCGCAAGCCCCGTTATGATATTCAGCCAGTACAAGGAAGACATCTGTTTATCAGTCACATGATCTTTTTGAATGAGCGCGGCGCCAAAACCCATATCCAGCGCAATTTGGGCAAACACCACTACCGTTGTGATCATGCCGACAAGGCCGAATTCAGCCAGTGACATGACCCGCCCGAGCAGGGCGAATTGGACGATTTGAATGACCGTAATACACGCTGTCGAAATACTTGTCCATTTGGCGCCGCTCAAGATTTGATTTGTAATACTAGGCATCGTTTTCCCTACTTTTTTGTCTGCTGACCAGAATTTTTATCGCGCCCCGTCACCGGTCCAGATCACTTTGCACGTTTTGAGCATAATCTTCAGTTCCAATGAAAAGGTCAGGTTGCGGATATAATATAAGTCAAACATCAGTTTTTCCCTCGGTGTCATGTCATATCCCCCGTTGACCTGCGCCCAGCCGCTTAATCCCGGCTTAACGGCCAGCCGCTCCGTAAACCCCGGAATCTCAGCCTGAAACTGTTCCGTAAACACGGGACGCTCGGGACGCGGGCCGATCAGGCTCATTTCTCCCCGAAGCACATTTACCAGTTGCGGCAGCTCATCAATACGGGTCCTTCTGATAAAAGCGCCGACCTTTGTCACGCGGGGATCCTTTTTCAGCGCCCAGACCGCCCCCGATTTTTCAGCATCTATTTTCATAGAGCGGAGCTTATACAAATAAAACGGCTTCCCGTCTTTGCCTACCCGCTCCTGCTTATAAAAAGCCGGGCCGGGCGACTCCAAACGAATCAGTATGGAGAACAGGCCCATCACCGGGAGCGCCGCCAAAAGCCCCGCAAGCGCAAACACAATGTCCATGAATCGCTTAAAAGCCAAATAACGGGCCGTTCTTTCCGTAACGGCAGCGGAAGTCCCCTGCCGCACTGCATAGTTATTATTTACATTCATGCTTTTCTCTGCTCCCACTGACACACACCTCACGATTTGTTGGGATGTTTGATGACCTATGCCGTGAGTTTAGCAGATGGATGTTAATTGGAAGTAAAGGAAGCGTTAATGTTTATTAGAATGTTTCGATTATTGTTTTTTTATTGTAAATCTATTCATATCCATAAACGGCGGTTACTATAATTGAAAAGGATCACAATGAAAAAGCCTGCCGGTCAATTTTGACCAGCAGGCTCGTACACAAATATATAAAAGTTTTACTTATAATAAGACACGATTCCATCATTGATGGCTGCAGCTGCCTTTTCCTTATAGGATGCTTGCTTTAATTTACTTGCATCAGACGGATTCGTAATAAAAGCCGTCTCTACTAATACACTAGGCATTTTGGAATACTTAATGACATAGAACGGAGCTGTTTTAACCTCTCTGTCTCTTGTTTTTAATGCATTAACAACCCTAGGCTGAATTTGTCCTGCCAGGCGTTTGCTTGCAGCGGCTTGATATGTCTCATCATAGTAGGTCTCAGTTCCGTTTGCAGAAGTTGCATCATTTGCATTGCCGTGAACGCTGATGAATAAATCCGCTCCTGCGGTTGCACCTTTATTTACCCTTTCCTGCAAGGAATAAAATGTATCATTAGACCTCGTCATGACCGGCAGAGCACCTGAAGCATTTAATTTTGTATTCAGCCTTTTAGCGATATCAAGATTGACGTCTTTTTCTAAAATGCCGTTACCTATAGAACCGGAATCTTTTCCTCCATGACCCGGATCAATTAAAATTGTTTTTCCTGCTGCCGGATTTTTCAGCTGGTTTGCAACATTTGAGCTGACAGCCGGGGTATTCCCGATAATGGTAAAGCTGCTTAATTTTTTTCTCCCGATGATGACTCTTGTTTCTTTTGAAAGATTGCTGCCGTTTGTCAGAATGATAGATTGTTTTTTCTTTGCAGCAAGAGCAGCACCCGCTATGGAGTCTGCATACCCGAAACCATTGCTGACGAATACATTGCCTGTCGGAAGATTTAATTGCTGAACTAGATTGGCCGCAAGTTCGTATCGATTGCTTCCGCTGATTCTTTTTGGAGAAGGAAGTTTATTAAAGACAGAGGCATTTATGCTCCCGGTTCCCCCTGCTACAATAGAGCTTTTGATCCCCTTGCTTTTTATAGCTCCTGCTGTCGCACTGTTGATATCTGTTTGATTCGTAAACAAAATTGGATATCCGTTCATTGCGGCATATGGAATTGCAGCTATTGCGTCAGCATATAAAAATCCGTTTGCAATAACGGCTTTTGAAGCGGCAGGCATTTCCTTTGCTACTTTAGCTGCCGTATCATATCGGTTGCTTCCTGAAATTCTCTTAACACTGATGCCGAGCGCTTTGATTTGATTTGCTGTATTTGCTGACACAGCAGGCGTTCCGCCGACAATAATGACCGTTTTTGTTTTTAATTCTTTCAGACGGGTTTTCGTCTCTGATGACAAATTATCTTTGTTTGTGTAAAGCAGCGGCGCATTTTTCTGATATGCCATCGGGGCAGCAGATATAGCATCTGCATACGAACCTCCGCCGACGACAACAGCTGTACTCGCTGTTGAATACACCTGCTTGGAAAGCGCAGCAGCCGTACCGTACCTGTTGCTTCCCCCTACTCTTTTAACCGCGTTGTCAGCTAAGGCTGACGGGATAAATAAGATGAGTCCAAGCATAGAAATGATCAGGACTTTAAGATAAGAACGCAATTGCCTTCCTCCTGCTCTCGTTTATTTAATAGTCAGTCAATGTGGTGCCCGGATAATAAAATTTTAAAATTGAACTATATGAATCTCCTGAATCCGCTCTTGCCTTAGCGCCGTATTGGCTCATACCGATGCCGTGTCCATATCCCTTTCCGCTGATTGTAAAAGCAGAACTGTTTTGACTGACGGTCACATAAGTGCTTTTAAACACGGAGGCTCCGATCATCGTTCTCAGTTCAGTCACCGGCACAGTCATTGCAGATGTTTTATTTGCCTCGTAATTTCCGTTGTTTTGTTTGACAGCGTAATTCACTTTCAAAGTTGCTGTTTTAGCCCGCTGTCCTTTAGTTGTTCCGCTGAATGTAAAATCTTCTATTTTTAAAATTTTAATGGCGGAAGCGCCTGTTTCCTTATTTTTCAAAATCCAATTTTTAATACCGCTCAGTTGAGATGCATTTGTCTCATTCTTTGAAGCAAACCAAGAGGCCGGCTTATTTACATCAATTGAATCCGGATTGATTTGCTGCTTAGAAAGCGTCAGACTCCAGGCAGTTTGAGGATCTTTTGTGTCTTTTTTCGCAGTTAAATAAGGAACGCTTGAACCCCATACTTCGCCGCTTGATTCTGTATAACCGCCATTACTTGATGAATAAGCCGCCGTAATTAAATTCCCTTTGTAAGTCAGCACCTTATTTTTTGTCTGCTGCACCGCTTTCGTTGTATTGGCATTCCAGCTGTACCCGCCATATACTTGAAAAGCAGTAGTATCAGCAACAGTGCTCCCGGTCTTCGTAATTGAGTATGTTCTTGCCGCAACCGTTTGCGCCTTCAGCGCTTCAAGAGACCAGCTTGCAGGCATTTCATTCGGTACGACACCTTTTAAATAATCTTCAAAAGGAATGTTTTCATTTACAGGTCTGATATATTTGCCTGACTCTATTGAAAAATTAACCGTCCCCAAGTATTCTTTTCCATTCAAACTGATCCGGTTGGATTCATTGTACGTTTCCGGTTTTATTCTCAATGAATTCCCATATGTTTTAATATGATTAAGATTTAACTTTCCATTATTGATTTGTAAGTTGTATGTGCTTCCGCCGGCTAAGTAAAAATGGTTTGAAAGCTCATTTTCAACCGCGGCGGAAATGGAGCTTGTACTTCCGATAAAGTCGTATGCATACGACGCCTTCTCTTTTGTCACTGATTTAGCTGCTGAAGGAACATCATCTTGTTTGATATATAATATTTGGCTGTTTTTTTTGGCGGCTAAAGAAGCGCCAACCAGGACATCAGCATATTTCGTTCCATTAGTCATGACGACTTTATCAGCCTTCAACTTTAGCTGATTAATAATATTAGCAGTCAATTCATACCGTGTTGATCCGGGTATTCGCTGCACAGTTGAAGTTTTTTTAATTTGATTTTCTACAGCATCACTCACGCTGAACGAACTCCCGATAATTATGACTTGCTTCGGAAGATCATAATCCGGCAATTTATCCTTTTCAGTCAGTAAAATGGGATAGCCGTTTGCAGCAGCATACGGAGCAATGGCTAAAGCGTCTTGAAAAACATTCCCTGTTACAACAATTGCTTTATCGTAATTCCCCATTTGTTTTGCAATGTTTTCAGACAGAACATAACGGTTTTTCCCGCTGATTCTTTTCACAGCTCCATAAGACTTAAGCTTATTTTCAACGTCCTTTGAAATGCTTTTAGCCCCGCCGATGACCAGAATATTATCGGGATTGAACTTGGCAATCTGTTTTTCTGTTGTTTTTGTCAAAGTGTCCGGCTGTGTAAATAACACCGGCGCATCCAATTTTTTCGCCAGAGGAATTACTGGTAATGCGTCGATAAAAACATCACGATTGACGAGAATAACGGTTTTAGGATTCGTCCATTGGGAGTCAGATGCAAGAGCCGCCGTCTCATATCGGGATGCCCCCGAAAAGCGGTTGGTTACAGACACATGATCACCGGTAACCTGATAAAAACCGGTTGGAGATAAAGAAATGCTTGATTGATTTCCTATGTAATTTGTCAGCTTAACAGATATATTTGAATCTGCCGCAAAGGAAACCGCCGGTATAAGCAATATAACAGCAGCTAGAGTCAGTCCTATTAAATGTTTGCAAGTTTTCAAGATTACAGCGTCCCCCTGTTCATTAATTTGCCGGTTCGATATCCTTCAGCATAAGCTGTCCCTTGCTATTTTTTTGATATTTTACTGTCACTTTGTCGCCATTATCCAAATTCTTAACATCGTCGGCTGATTCTTCAGTGATATCAAAACTTACTGGTTCATGATCCACAGTGACTTCTATTGTATGAGTATCCGCCAGTCCTACATAAGTGCCCTCTTTCGTGACCAGCTTTTCACCCGCATCCTCGCCCTGAGATTTTTCATTGTTAACTCCGCACCCGGCGAGAAGCAGTATAAAGAACAAACATCCGAAAATTTTTTTCATTTTTTTCACCTCAATATGGATTATCGACATTATATTATTATTTTAAAGAAAAATTAAGAAACATTGAAACTTTTTTCGATAACATTCGACTATATTAGGATTTATTGTATTCTATTATAAAAAAATGCATTTGCTGGGAGTCCGATTTCCAATTAAAACAGATGAGGTGTATTGAGATGAGAAGTAAACGAAGAAAAAAGAAAAAGACTTTGTTACTGGTCTTTCTGACAATCATCGGTATTTTTATTTTAGTTTCCGGCGGCTTTACATACTACCTATGGCATAAAGCGGCATCAACCGTCGCAAGCATTCACGAAGACATTAACAAATCGAATAAACGCAGGACTGAGGTGAAAATAAATAAACACGAACCGTTCTCTGTCTTGATCATGGGAGTAGACGAACGTAAAAATGATAAAGGAAGGGCAGACTCGCTCATTTACCTTACAGTCAATCCAAAGACAAAAACAACGGAAATGGTCAGTATTCCGCGTGACACTTATACAAAAATTATCGGCAAGGGCACGATGGATAAAATCAATCATTCATATGCATTTGGCGGTACGCAAATGGCAGTAGATACTGTGGAGAATTTCTTGAACCTGCCTGTAGATTATTTCATTAAAGTAAACATGGAAAGCTTTAAAGATGTCGTTGACACTTTAGGAGGCATCACTGTCAACAGTACATTCGCTTTCAACTATGACGGTTATTCCTTCAGCAAAGGCAATATTTCATTAAACGGTGATGAAGCCCTCGCTTACTCACGAATGAGAAAAGAAGATCCTAAAGGGGATTTCGGCCGCCAAGACAGACAGCGGCAGATTATAGAGGGTATTATCAATAAAGGGGCAAGTATCTCTTCTGTCACGAAATTCGGAGATATGTTTAAAGTAGTAGAGAACAATGTAAAAACGAATTTAACCTTTGATGATATGTGGGATATTCAATCCGGTTATAAAGATGCCCGCAAGAAAGTGATTCAGCATGAGCTGAAGGGTGACGGCACCAAAATTGACGGAATTTACTATTATAAAGCAGATGAAAATGGACTTGCCTCCATTACTAAAGAATTGAGAAGCAACCTCAACCTTTAAACTAATGCAGAAAAAGCAGCTTCGCATACTTTATGCGGAGCTGCTTTTTTGTTACACTTCAAAAGAATCAGGATGCTCTGAACGCAGTCCGAATTGATAGAGCAGTCCCTCAGCAATCCTTCTTGACGCCATGCCATCTCCATAGGGATTAGATGCCCGCGACATTTTTTCATATTCCTGCTTGTCTGTCAGCAGCTGTTTTGCCATCTGATAAATCGTTTCTTCATCAGTACCGGCTAATTTCAGAGTGCCCGCCTCCACTCCTTCGGGCCGTTCAGTAGTATCGCGCAATACGAGAACCGGCTTTCCTAAGGAAGGAGCTTCCTCCTGAACGCCTCCTGAATCAGTTAAAATAAAATACGACCTTGACGCAAAATTGTGGAAATCAATCACTTCAAGAGGTTCAATTAAATGGACGCGCTCCGAATCACCAAAGTGCTTATCAGCAGCTTCACGTACAGCAGGATTCAGGTGTACCGGATAAACGACTTGCACATCGCTGAATTCATCTGCGATCCGGCGGATGGCTTTAAACATATGTTCCATCGGCTGACCTAAATTTTCCCGGCGATGCGCCGTCAGTAAAATCATTCTGTCATTGCCGATTTTCTCAATAATGTTATGGGAATATTCAGAGTGAACCGTTGTATGCAAAGCATCAATCGCTGTATTTCCAGTAACAAAAATGGAGCTTTCTTTTTTATTCTCATTCAATAAATTTTGCTTCGCTTGCTGAGTCGGAGCAAAGTGGATATCAGCAAGCGCTCCGGTCATTTGGCGGTTCAATTCTTCCGGAAAAGGTGAGTATTTGTTGCCCGTCCGCAATCCGGCCTCCACGTGTCCGACTGCAATCTGGTGATAGAAAGCTGCAAGGCTTCCGGCAAAGGTTGTTGTCGTGTCACCATGAACAAGAACAATATCAGGTTTGATTTCCTTAAACAGGCCGTCCAGTTTTACCAGGGCGTTTGAAGTAATTTCAGCCAGCGTCTGCCGTTCTTTCATAATATTCAAATCAAAGTCAGGCTTAATTTGAAATGCGTGAAGAACTTGATCCAGCATTTGTCTATGCTGTGCAGTCACAGTGACATATGATTCTATTTCAGGGCGTTTTTTTAATTCGAGCACAAGGGGCGCCATTTTTATCGCTTCAGGCCTTGTACCGAATACCGTCATGACTTTAAGTTTTTTCATATCTCTTTCTCCTGTATCAAGTTTGTGATCATTTTTCATTATCAACCCATTTTACACGATATGATCCGCCGGTTAAATATCTTGTATTATTTTTCCCCTAAATGAAAAAGGATATATCATTAAGGCTTTACGGATAAAACTTGTTTAATAATGGTTTATCTTATATCATTAAAAGTGTTAAAAATGAAATATCGGGTATACAGAAAATATCAGCAAGCCTGAGTCTGTATAGATATCATAACTTATATTTAAGTGATGCTAAGGAAGGTGCTTTAAAGTGAAAAAAGTACGCAAAGCCATAATTCCCGCTGCAGGTTTAGGGACACGCTTTCTGCCGGCAACAAAAGCCATGCCGAAAGAGATGCTTCCGATTGTAGACAAACCAACGATTCAATACATAATTGAAGAAGCGGTTGAAGCGGGTATTGAAGACATTATTATTGTTACGGGAAAAAGCAAGAGAGCCATTGAAGACCATTTTGATTACTCACCAGAGCTGGAAAGAAACCTAGAAGAAAAAGGGAAGGTCGAACTCTTAGAAAAAGTCCGAAAAGCCTCTAATCTTGCTGACATTCATTATATCCGGCAAAAGGAGCCAAAAGGTCTTGGACATGCCGTTTGGTGCGCACGTAATTTTATCGGTGACGAGCCATTTGCCGTCCTTCTCGGAGATGATATCGTTCAAGCTGAAAAACCAGGGCTTCGCCAGCTGATGGATGAATATGAAAAAACACTTTCTTCCATTATAGGGGTTCAGCAAGTGCCTGAAGAAGAAACCCATCGTTACGGAATTATTGATCCGCTGACAAGTGAAGGCCGCAGATATCAGGTGAAGAACTTTGTTGAGAAGCCGGCTCAAGGGACTGCTCCGTCCAATCTGGCAATACTGGGACGTTATGTCTTCACTCCTGAAATCTTCATGTATCTTGAAGAACAGCAAATTGGTGCCGGAGGAGAAATTCAGCTTACAGACGCTATTCAAAAGCTGAATGAAATCCAGCGGGTTTTTGCTTACGATTTTGAGGGCAAAAGATATGATGTTGGTGAAAAACTAGGTTTTATTACCACTACATTAGAATTTGCGATGCAGGATCGTGAACTGCGTGATCACCTTATCCCTTTCATGGAAGACCTGTTAAGAAAAGATGAATTATAAGAAAAAAAGCTGTTGGATTTATTCCAACAGCTTTTTATTTTAAAATGCAGGTTAAAGTTTGATTATCGTTATTGATAATAAAAGCGTATTTATCATTTGCCGCAATAAATTGCCGATCACTGCTGCCCTTTATAACACCTTTATTATTCAGGGATAGATCTGCCGGAGTAATAGCTGATATTCCTCTGAAAACAAGCTGCTCGGCCTTGCCATTATTCACTGCATAACTGACCTCGCCATTTTTAAGATATAGCGTCTCCCGGCCGTTCACCACTTCTTTCTGCAGCTCTTTCATTTCTTGCTGGATATCATTAACGCGCTCACCAAGATGCGACACAAGTTGATCAGCATCACCCTGCTTTACATACGGAGAAAAAGCGGATGCTTTCACATTTGAAATTTTTTCGTTATAGACCGCTGCGTTTTCCGGGATATAGTACGTTTTATTGTTGACCTCGATCTTTGCTGATTGCCTGTCTTCAGATACCACTTTTACCTGAGCACCGAACGGAATAAGGAAGTCCGCCTTTTTTTTCAGCTCTGTATCTTTATAGGCCTGCGTCTGGTCTTTTAATACGAAACCTTTTTTGTTCACCAATATCTGGTCTTTCCCCTTGTTAACATCATCTTGATATCCGATCTTACCGAACGAAGCGATCGTACGAAGCGGGGCGCTGAAAAACATGGTTCCGGCCATAAACACAAGCAGTATTGATAAAATAGCAATTTGAACAGCATTGACTGCTGATCCGGATTTATTTTTTTTCTTTTGTTCCTTCACAATTGCCTGCTGCTCAGGCGATTCTTTTTTACGTTCAGCAACCTGATCTTTCTTATATTTCTCTTTGTCTTTTTTGGAGAGCTTATTAAACCAATCGATAAATGCTTTGTACTCTTTGACTACGGTTTTAGTATCGTCGAACATTCTTAATTCACCATAGTGCATCCAAGCCACACGGTCACACATTTTTTCAATCTGACCGATGGAATGACTCACAAAGAAAATGGTTTTTCCTCGTTCTTTAAATTCCTGGATTCGGTCGACACATTTCTGATAAAATGTCTGATCCCCGACAGAGAGGGCTTCATCAATGATTAAAATATCCGGATCTATATGCACGGATATCGCAAAGCCGAGGCGGGACTTCATACCGCTAGAATAGTTTTTCACCGGCTGATTAATAAAATCACCAATCTCAGCAAACTCAACTATGCTTTCATACATCTCATCGATTTCTTTATTGGTCAGCCCCATCATTAAACATTTGAGTCTAATGTTATCCCGGCCCGTCAAAGCATTATTTAAACCGGCTGCAATCGCGATCAGCGACGGCTGGCCGTTCATTTCAATTTCACCGCTTGTCGGCGGTATTACTTTTGCAAGCAGATTGGACATCGTCGATTTACCCGATCCGTTAATTCCTACAAAGCCGATTGTCTCCCCTTCATATACATCAAAGGAGACATTTCGCACAGCGAAAAAACCGTTATCTTTAGCAGGGAAAAACAAACCTTTTATTTTGTCCGACTGTTTTTCATAAAGATGATACTGCTTTGAAACATTTCGAAACGAAACCTTTAGTTTCATTGTACAATCTCCTTACGTATTAAAGAAAGTCAATAAACTTATCTCTGAATTTCATGTGTAAAACAGAACCGACTGTTAATAAAAATAAGGTAAACAGCCAGAAATACAGTGTATACTTCACATCTTGAAAGAACCACTGGCCATCTAAGAAACTGTTCCTGAATCCGTCAATAATATAGAACAGCGGATTCAGCTTCAGGACCGGCACCAATTCCGGGTGATCTGCCCCCAGTTTCGAGTGAATGTCCCAAAAAATCGGCAGCAGGAAAAATAAAAGTCTTGTCACTGCCTGCAGAAGAAACTGATAGTCTCGGATCAGCACGCTGATTGTCGAATTAAACAAGCTGAACGAAAATAAGAAAGCCATCAGACAAACAAAATAATAAATATATTGAAGCCAATGAAGGCTCGGATAGATTCCGCTGGCGAGCAATGCAATGATATAGATCACCATCATAATTGCATAACTGAACAAATTAGAAGCGATGGCGACAGACGGCAAAGAACTGATTGGGAAATTCATTTTAGCAACCATTTTAATTCTTTTAAATACACTATTTGATCCGTCCAGTATTGTCGGGCTTATAAAAAACCACGGTATCAGACCTGCAAGCATCCACAGAATAAAAGGCACTTCTCCGGCACCTGTAGCCATCGGCCCCCCTTTTCTGATCCCCAATCCAAAAACAAACCAATAGGCGAGCATTTGAATAAGAGGATTTAAAAACTGCCATAAAACGCCTAAATAATTCATTTGATATTTAGACTTTGTTTCGTAGGCCGCTAATCGCATGATTAAAGGAAATGATGTTACTTGCTCTTTTAGTATTTTCACTACAGCATTCATTTTAATCTTCCTTAGGTTGATTTGATTTTATAAAGCATCGCTGATAATTGTACCAGAAATCAAATTTTTTTTCACTTTCAAGCCGCATGCAAATGCTGCTAAAAGGTTTGTAAAGCATAATAGAAAAACCCCTTGATACAAAGGGGTTTTTCTATTATTCAGATTCAAACACAATCTTTACGACTTTCTCAGAAGAATGTCCTGACTCAAGGTAACAGAATTTGTCATAAAAAGGTTTGAATGAAACCGGGTGCTGATAATCCGGTGATGAAATATGTTTAATTGCCTCGATCGTTTCCTCTGTCGTTTTCACTAACGGACCAGGGGCATCTTTCTCAAAATCGAAGTAAAACCCTCTGAGTTTATCCCGGTATGTTTCAATATCGGGAACAAAAAACAGCATCGGGCGTTTCAGATTTGCAAAATCGAAAAATACAGAAGAGTAATCGGTGATTAACAGATCTGAAATCATATACAATTCCCTAATATCTTCGTGTGCAGAAAAGTCGTAAGCAAACCCTTCAAACGGACCGAGGTCAAAATTTTCGGCCACAAGATAATGCATTCTCAGAATAACGAGATATTCATCCCCGAGCTCTTCCCTTAATTTATGCAGGTCTAAATCAAGGTCAAATTTATAACGCCCTTTAGCATAAAACTGGTCATCTCTCCATGTCGGCGCATAAAGAATAATTTTCTTATCCTCAGGCAGGTTTAACCTTCTTTTTATCGCTGTGATTGTCTCATTATTATTGTCATTATGAAGAAAATCATTTCTCGGATAACCTGATTCGATCATAGTTTTATCGAATTGGAAGGCGCGCGCAAATATCTCAGACGAGTAGGCATTAGGGGAAATTAAATAATCCCAATTGGATGCCTCTTTAATAAAATTCTTTTTATATTTTTTCGTATTAGTACCCGGCATATGAACTTCTTCCATATCCATTGCAAGTCTTTTTAAAGGCGTCCCGTGCCATGTTTGAAGATAGGTTGTATGTTCCGGCTTTGGAATCCATAAAGGCAGACGGCTGTTGACGACCCAATATTCTGCCCGCGCCATAGCAAACAGCCACTTGATAGAAAGCCTGTTAATGTATTGAATGCCCTTCTCTTTAAAAGGCGCTGCATACTGTTTATTTACGCTCCAATACATTTTATATTCCGGGTGATTGATTTGCATGTATTCATAAATTGCTCTCGGATTACAGCTGTATTGTTTGCCGTTAAAGCTTTCAAAAATAATGGTCTTGCTTTTAACTGGCATTTTGCTCGCCATTCTGAAAACAACTTTATAACCTTTCGTAATAAGGGAATTTCTGCGTTTTTTCAGTTTTTTCATTTTGGAAATGAAACGTTTTTTCTTCCCTTTTATGAAGTATCTCATCCTTGTTTTCAGGCTGTAGTCGTTCACACGGATACAGACAGTCTGCTTTTTCTTCTTTTTATATACTTCATATCTGACCGGCCCGCTGTCTTTATTCACAACGCTTATTAGGCCTTTCAGTTTATTTTTTCTGTCTCCGAGCACAAGCGGAGTGCTGCTGAGAACAATAGGTTCAGCTTCGTCGTTTTCACAATGAAACTCCATAAACATACGGTAGACAAACCGTTTTTCCAGAGAATAAGGAATATCTTTTAATGGAATTTTTATTTGGAAATCAAAAATTTCAGGGGTGAATGCATCTTCCCGAAGCTGTTCAATATTCTCCGTTTTTTTCGTCATTTCAATAGGGAAATGTTTTTCTACAGGGTCTTCTCCCCCTTTTTTAATGACAAATTGCAGGTTTTTAACTGAAAGCTGATTCTCCGAACTTAGATATCCTGCATACCCTGAAATCATAATCTCTTCTGCCTTCAGCTGAATCTCATCAAACTTCACAATCTTCGCTTCTCTTTTTACCTTTAAGGAAAAATTCCCCTTATCGGTTGTATAAGGCAAAATTAACAGCTCAGTCGTATGATCAAGGTGGTAGGCACGCTCAATCGCTTCAGCTTCCACAGATAAACGCACCTGCTGAGGCTGTGCTTCTTCTTCTTCCGCTTCCGGTTCACCAAGTACCACATAAAAATCATAAGTCTGTCCCATTTCTAAAGGTTCAGGAAACGAGTGAATATTAATTGATGCGCTGTATTGAGCCGGGCTCTCTTTCTCTAAAATAATAAAGTCCTCGGCTCCGGAACGCCGTTCTTTTAATTTTAAATAACATTTCACTTCCTCAGCTAACGGTTCTTCGCTTTCAAGTGAAATAGAGAGCGCCAGATCGCCCACATTATTTTTTAAGCTTTTCAAAATACATTTACTCACAGTATTTTCATCCATACTTATTTTCTGCTCCTTGTATTAAAGCTCTTCACTTTGCCGATTTACTTAATCGATGTGATCCTTTTTGTTTAACTTAATAGAGAAATTCCCTTTCACAGTCGTATAAGGTTCGAAAGTATATCCGTTATTCATAAACCGTTCCTTTTCGCCGAAAATAACTTCACGGCTGGATACCCTTCTAAGAATACTGATATGGTCAGCTGTTACAAACTGAATGTAAAAGTCAAGAACCGAAGTATGATTAGCATCGATTTTTTCTTTTTTGATATCCTTTTCAAAATCAATAGTAAACGGCTGAGCCGGTTGATCAGCGGATACGGAGATGATTTCAGCTTTGTTTTTCCGATCAATCCCGACCAGTCTGACTTTTTCAAAGCCATCATTCTGATCGCACACTGAAACGCTGATCGTCAATCCGGTGCCGTTATTTTCAAAGGATGTAATCGGCTGTTCTTTAGAACCCGCTTTTTCAGCGAGCCGTTCCTTTTCTTTTCTCACTTCAATCATTTTGGAAAGAGCATATGACCAATTTTTAATATAATTTGGTTTTGAGTATTTCTCAGCCATTTTAAAGGCCTGACGTGAAAATTGTTGATGAGTGCTGTCATCTCTCATTAAAGAGACAATGGCCTCGGCTAATTTTTCTATATTATATTGCTCGATTACATAGCCGTTTACTCCGTCTTCTACCAAGCTTCTGGCACCGTAATCATAATCGTAAGTTACCACAGGGCATCCGTTGCTCAATGCTTCCATGTTGGACAGACCGAAGCCTTCAAAGTGAGAAGTTGAAATTGTCAGCCACGCTTTTTGAAACTCGTAATCAGGGTTATTCGTGTAGCCTTTCAGCAATACATTTTTCTGGAGGTTTTGAGCTTCAATTTCCTTTTTGATTTTTTCTGTATCTTCTCCGGACCCGAATATTTCCAGTTTTGCATCCGGGATTTCATTTACGACAAGTTTGAACGCTTTAACGGCATGCGTCAGGTTTTTCATTGCGGCAAGCCTTGAGATAATAACCGCTTTATTTCGTTCACTCGGAACGTTCAGTACCTCTTCATCAAGCGGTTTATTAATGGTATGCGGCGTAAAAAAGAAAGTCTCTTTTTCCCCTGTAATCAAGGTGAAATCTGCAATCTGCTCCTCAGTAATAAAAAATACAGCATCCAGATTATTCATCTGGCCAAAAACTTCTTTATAACGCCCTTTGATCTGGAATTTATTATCACCATAATGTTTATTGTGAATAATCGCGGCATAATATGATGACGGCGCTTTTTTCACTCTGAAGACATGTTTGTCCTGAGGTCTGCTGTCTACCAGAAATAGTTTAGGCTGATCGTTTTCATTTTGAAGAACGTCTATCCAATACCGGCGCAGCTCAGATTCATCTCTAAATGTTAATGGACCTTCCTCCGTGTACCACGTAAAATGGGTAAATTTCACTTCTTCACTTTGGCTGTCCCACATGTAGTGTTTTTCCAGGTAAACGACACTTTCGCTGTTGATAAACTCCTGAAGGAAAATTTGATTAATCTTTGTGTCAAAATGAGACACAATGACGGGTTTTCCTTCTTTATTGTATTCTTCTCTTTTGATTACTTGTTTCTCATCATTCAGATAGTCTACGTAACGCACCGCCGCACCGCCTGAATAATAGGAAAGAATATAATCATTTGATGATTTGCCGAAGATTTTTGAAATTGCCTTGCTTACTTTCCCCTTGCTGACATGTCTTTTTATTTGATCCAGCTCAATTTTCTCCGAATAAATCCGCTTGCCTTTTGTTTTTTTACTTAAAAAGTCATCATACATGTTTATAACTTGAGTGTATTCAGAGTCAGCTTTTCCCTTTTCAAACAGCTCGTTCTTTTTTCTAGCAAACTCTAAATCAAATCTAAAAGTAAGAAAGGCGGTTTTCTTTTGGCTTTCTTCTCCGAATAGTTTAGAACGCAATAATAGTGATTTGGTCAGACCGCCGTAATTATCCGGCAGTCCGCCTGAGATAAAATAATACATCATATCGGGAAGCTCATTATTATAGTTAATAGGCTGATTGGACAAATTTTTTCTCCCTTTCACCATATGAATTTAGTAAAACACTGCAAAATAATACTATTCCCGCAGATTAAATTAGCAAAACCAATTTAAGCATCAAAAAGTACTTCTTATCAATAAATAAGAAGTACTTTGATGGTTTTTCACTCAATCTATTATAATTCCGTATTACACCCCGGCAATTTCTTTTTTAATCTGTGTGGTGGAAATGCCTTCGGTTCTAGGGAGGTAGATGACTTCGCATTGATCTTTAAGGAAATCGAATTTGCCTTCCCAATCGTCTCCCATTACGAACACGTCGATGTTGTGATCCGCTACGTCACGTACTTTTTGATCCCAGCTGTTTTCCGGAATGACTTCGTCGACATAACGGATCGTTTCCAGAATCAGCTTTCTGTGTTCATAGCTGTGGTAGGCCTTTTTTTGTTTTTGCAGGTTGAACTCGTCTGTTGAGATGGCAACAACAAGGTAATCTCCAAGCTGCTTTGCGCGCTCAAGCAGTTTAATATGACCCCAATGCAGTAAATCAAACGTACCGTAAGTAATGACCTTCTTCATGAAACAAAAGCTCCTTTCTATCATCATACGTATAACAAGCAACTGCTCTGAAATGCTGCGCAGCTGTATCCTTAATCACTAAAGTGCCAATTTCGTACTCATGGAACCTCATTATATCACATAGCCCTGAAAAGGTTAAGCCAATGTAAAACGAAGTTAAAATCCACTTATTAACAAATGTTATTACAATAGGAGTTTAGCAGGGTTTTTGCGCGTATGATTAAAGAAATTGTTATCTTATTTATATTTTTGTAAAACTATTGTTAAGTTTCTCTGAAGGTATTATGTTAAAATAAAGCTTAGCCTAAGTCACGAAAAAGTGAAAGAAAATCCCGTACAAAAAGGAGGACGGCAGATGCAGACTGAAATGGTGCACAACCTTTCTTATGTTAATGGAAATTTACAGGAGTTTATTTCATATTTAGACACTTATTATATCGCACAAAAGCAAGGAGCCGTCATTGCGACGGTCAATCCTGAGATCGGATACGCTGCGGCGAAAGACAAAGGTTATCATCAAGTCATTTCTTCCGCGGATTTCGTCCTGCCGGATGGTATCGGCGTCGTGTTAATGTCACGTTTGACGCAGCACCCGCTGAAATCAAGAATTGCGGGATTCGATGTGTTTCTTGCGCTGCTCGGCCTCGCAAACCGGCAGTCTAAAAAAATATTTTTATACGGAGCTAAGCAAGACGTGCTTGACGCCGTTTTGAACCGGATCAGCAAAGAGTATCCGAATATTGAGGTTGTCGGAGCCAGCAACGGTTATGAAGCGGATAAACGCTTCGTCGCCAAACAGATTTCCCGGGCGAAACCCGATCTCGTGTTTGTCGCCTTAGGATATCCCCATCAGGAACAATTTATTTATGAATACAAACATCTTTTCCCTCAGGCTGTATCGATCGGTTTGGGCGGAAGCTTTGATGTGTTCAGCGGAACGGTGAAACGCGCCCCTGAATGGATGATCAAAACGAATCTGGAATGGCTGTACAGACTGTTGACGAATCCGTGGAGATGGAAAAGGATGCTGAACATTCCGAAGTATGCTTTTACCGTTTTGAGAAATAATAAATCAAATAAAAGCCTGTATTCCAAGCAGGCAGAAGATCAAACGAAACAGCTTTAAACAAATAAAACAGCAAAAGAGATTGGTAATCTATGAACTTGCGATCTTTATTCGCCGCTTTTTATTCTATATATCTGTCTGTTCTCGGCGTTTTGTTCAAGCCTGTAAAGCCCAAGAACCATCTGACCCTGCTGGTATCTTTTGAAGAGAATGCGCAGGCTCTCATCCGTTCTTACAAAGCGCACGCTGAATCGCTTTCTTATGAAATGACGGTTTTGTATACGAGACACGCCGTCAGTCTGAAAAAAGAGCTGGAAGGTATCGGCTCTTTTTATCTGAACGAAAAACATCCGCTGCATCTTTTGAAGGCTGTTTTGATCCTTTTTAAGAGCAAAGTGGTGATAACGGATAACTATTTCCTCATGACAAGCGTCTTAAACCGCCGGCCGCAAACGACATGCATTCAGGTGTGGCATGCGAACGGCTCTTTGAAAAAGTTCGGCCTTGAGGATGTGACGAATCAAAACCGCCCGGCATCAGATATCAGCCGGTTTAAAAAAGTTTACCGATCGTTTGACTTTGTCACCGTCGGTTCAGACGCGATGGCTGACGTTTTTAAAAAGTCGTTCGGCATACGGGACGGCCAGCTGTTAAAAACGGGTATCCCCCTGACTGACGTCTATTATGAAGAACACAAGCCGGAACTGAAGCTCAAATGGCCGAAAAAAATCATCCTGTACGCACCGACATTCAGGGATTATGATATGCAGTCCTTTCGGCTGCCATTCACCGAAGAACAGCTCACAAACGCGTTAAACGGAGAGTATATGCTGCTTGTAAAGCTTCACCCTGCCGTTTTGCATCAGATTTCGGCTTCGTTTGAAAGCGAATTGATCAAGAACGTGTCTGACATGCGTCTTCATGATCTCTTGAAAGCGGCTGATATTTTAATTACGGATTACTCTTCCGTGCCTTTTGAATTCGCGCTCTTAAATAAACCGATTTTCTTTTTCACGTATGATCTGGAAGAATATGATCAAAAGCGCGGTTTAATCGACAATTATACTTCCGTCATCCCCGGAAAGGCTTGTCATGACAGCGAAGCCCTTCTGGAGGAAATGACGAAAAAGCCATTTCGTGCAGAAGAAATGAAGCGGTTCTCGGACAAATGGAATATGTATTCAGATGGGAATTCGAGTGAAGCGTTATTGAAATTTGCGGAAACAAAAATGAAGAATTGTGCTGAAGCACCTGCCTGAATCCGATAGCGGGTGTTTTTTGCATGAAGAAAGGGCTGAAGCATACACTTCAGCCCTTTTTTTATACTTTCATATACACGGGAACATCATAGTAAAGCGTATAGTCATCCAGCAGTGAGTATAAGCTGTACATGCGGTTTACCTGCTTATACGCCCAGCCGATGTCTGTCGCATACTGATGGGCCGCGGCTGGAGACCATCTCATTTTATACAGCGTATCCTGCTCGTATGAAGGATTGTGAATATAAGACGCACCGATAAATTGGGCTCCGCCGATAATCGCGGCTTCCGGAGTAAACCAGCCTTGATTATACGCGTATTGTGCGCCGTAGTAATTCGGGTTGCTGTCATAAGCCCCGATGCCGTACATGTTGTAAACCTTTTTACCATTATACATAATGCCGTTCGCAAGCTCTGACGTGCCATTGCCCGTTTCAAGCAAAGCATGCGAAATCAAATACACTTCATTGATGCTGTATTTGCCGGCGGCTGTAATAAAGGCCTGGCCTTTCCCTGTCAGTATTCCTTTATTGACCAGCACTTTTTGATTCAGTTCCGATGCGTTCAGTCCGGCTGTCTGAGAGAGCTTCAGAAATTGAAAGTAATACTTGCTGTCTTGTGCGAAGTGAGCCGGATTGACATACTGCCCGACTTCGTCACTGCTGGCGTTTCTCCAGCCCATGCTGAGTTTGGCCCAGCCGTTTGTCTGGCCTGTGATGCTGACTTTATCGCCTTTTTTCAACTGCCCGATAATATTGCCGGAGCTGACTTCCGGGGTTGACCGGACGTTCAGGACGTCGGCTGTGACAGTTCCGGAGGCCGTATTGATGTACGTAAGCGATGCATAAGCCGCGGCATCAGTCTGCGGGCTGACTGTCATTTGTTTTTTGACCATATCTGCCAGCGAGATGTTGTAATTGGTATTCATGATTTGCGGTCCGTTTTTTATTTTCAAAATAGCCATCGTCCATCCGTACAGCTTTTTCAGCTTTTGGGAGGCGGCGTCCGCTGACTGCGCTCCCGTGAATTGATCGCGAATGCGGAGTTCATAAACCGGATGGCTTTCACTCGTATAGCCGGCCTGTAATTGTTTGGCGCTGAAAAAGCTCATGCTTTTATTTAAAACGGTTTTACTGCTGAATGTTTCGGTTTTGATGACGTACTGTGCAGAGCCGGTTTTCCCCGTCTCCTTCACAGTGCCGGCCGCTTTGTTTTGCTTGAAAAAAGCAGTCACGCGGTCAATGTCTTCCTTTTTAAGCAGCGGTGCCGTTTCAATTCTGAATTGTGTATACGCTGCTTCACCTGTTTTCTGCGCGGAGGCGGATACTTTTTTCCCTTTGAAAAAGTCCAGCGAACGATTGACCTTTGCCGTATCAAACAGTGATTCGGTTGTGACTTGGTACGTTGTGTCCGTCTGCTTGGATATCGTTTTTGTAATGGCAGTCAGTTTATATCCCGCCAGCAGATTCAATCCTTTTTTTATCCTCGACTGGTCTGCCGTCTGCTGAGAAAGCAGCTGATATTCGTTTTCTGCTGTTTTTACCGCCGCGGTTCTTGCCGTCTTTACATGCTGCTGGCGGAAAAACGCCTCCGCTTGATCTGCCTTTGCAGCGGTAAGCTGCCCTGCCGTGATCCGATAAACGGACACTGATGCTGTCTTTTTGACAGGCGATGCGTCGCAATGCCATTTTTTCTTTTTAAAGAAAGCTTGAACACTTTGCAGCTGCTTAGCCGTCAGTCCGCTCATCGCGACCGTGTAATTGTTTTTCTTGCCGGCTTTTTGATAGCTTCCTCTCACACCCGTATTCTTCTTGATTTGGGTGATAGCATTTTGTACGGCGCTTACTCCGTTAAAATATCCTGACTGCACGTTGTACACGGTTGCTGTTTTTCTTTGGGCATACTTTTGAACGTTCCCTTTGACGCCCGTTTTCTGCTGCAGCTGTTTCGCTAAACCTGCCGCATCATTTGCATTTGAAATGTCAGAGGCTGTCACGGTGATATTCGGACTGGCCTTTGCCGTGACTTTCAGCGACGCCTGCAATCCTGTTTCCTTTTGAAAATCAGTTTGGATTTGAGCGGCTTTTTGATCGCCGGAGATTGTTCCTGATTGGATCTGAAACCGGGCTGTTTCCCGTTTGATCTGACGGTATGACGCTTTCACGCCCGTCTGCTTCGTCAACGCTTGCGAGAGCGCTTTTGCGTCTTGTTCGGCCGCCATCTCAGCAGTCACGACCTGCATGTACGGCTGTTTTGTCCCCGCCGGCTTGACGGCGCCGGTCACGCCCGTTTTTTTCGTCAGTTCGGCAAGAAGATTTTTCGTCTGCAGCTCGTCTGATAGAACGCCTGATGTGACGGTCACGTACGGCTGTTTGCTTCCGCTTGCGCTGTAAGTGCCGGACACGCCCGTCTGCTTCGTAAAATCTTTCAGCACGGTTTTCGCATCCGTTTCATCGTGTAAGCCTGAAGCTGAGATTTGATAAGTGAGCGGCGTATTTCCGGCTTTCTTTGCGTCAGCCTGCCACCCCGTATCCTTTTTCAATTTCGCTGCCGCTTGAAGCGCCTCGTTCTCAGAAGCAAATTGCTGCTTCGTTTCCAGCTCGTAAACGGAGTAGTCGCTGTATGCGGCCTCAGCGGGCTGTGTAAGGGTGCAAAAGACAAGGAAAACGGCGGACAATAACATAGGTGCAACGAATCTCTTTTTCATTCCTTCTCCTCTTTCTGATTCAATTGGTTTCTATCAAACTAGTTTATTTATCGGCCGGCCTTCTTCATTTTTACAGAGAGAAATCACCCAATTTTCCAAATAAAAAAAACTTAATCCCAGAGCTGGGATTAAGTTTGGTTTTATATATGAGAAACGATGATCGTGCAATCTCCGTTTATCGTAAAGTCAGGCATCTGATCCGGCAGTATGAAATGCGCGCCTTTTTCAAGCTTGGCGGACTTGCCTTCACAGAGGATGGAGCCGCTTCCTTCTGTGACGCTGCACAGCATAAACGGAGCGTCCTGGGTCATTTCCGCCGTCCCGCTGATATCCCATTTGTATACAGAAAAATATTCTCCCTGCACAAAGGTTTTGATGGTGACGCCTTTTCTCGTTTCAGTTGATTCATCTAAAAATCCGTCCACATGAGGAACGGTGGCTGCGTTGACGGCATCGCGGATATGCAGCTCACGCGCCTGGCCGTTTTGATCTGTACGCCCGTAATCATATATCCGGTAGGCGGCCTCTGAATTCTGCTGTGTTTCAAGCACGAGCGCCCCCGCGCAAATGGCATGGATGGTACCGCTCGGCACATAATAAAAATCGCCGGGTTTGATCTTCACACGGCGCAGCAGGCCTTCCCAGTCACCGCTGTTAATCATGGTGACAAGTTCCGCTTTCGAACGGGCCGTGTGACCGTATATGATTTCCGCATTTTCTTTACAGTCAATAATGTACCAGCACTCAGATTTCCCCGTTTCGCCCAGTCCATGCTCCTCAGCGTCATAATCGTCAGGATGGACTTTAACGGACAGATGTTGTTTGACGTCCAGTATTTTCGTCAGCAGCGGAAACCGGTCCCCTTCCGTTCCGCCGAATAATTCTCTATGCTGATCCCACAGTTCCATCAAGGTTTTCCCTTGATACGGACCGCTTTTGACCGTGCTCATTCCGTGCGGATGGGCTGATATCGCCCAGCATTCGCCGGTTGTTTCTGAAGGTATGTCATATCCGAATCGTTCGCGTAATAACGTGCCGCCCCATAGTTTTTCTTTACATACAGGCTGTAAAAAAATCGGCTCTTGCGTCATGTTCGTTCCCCTCCCCTTAAAAAGCGGCTCATATCCCATTCCCCCTGTGTCTTTTTTAAAACACGGAGGGAGCCGCGGTTAAAAACAATATGTATAAAATGGCTGACCTGCTCATTATACCATTCGGATGGGGCGGAATGCTCAGTCATTTCCTATTCCAGAATAAAATGCCTTGTTTGTCGCAAATTAAAATAACTGATGGAAAGGGGGGAACATTGTGATGATACATGCGGAGCTCAGCAAAAACCTTGAAGTGCTGAAAAAACGGTTCGGCCAAAGCGATGACATGATGTTTTATTCGTTTACGTACGGAAACGGCAAATGTGACGCCTGTCTTATCTATATAGACGGACTGACCGACAATCAATTGCTTGCGGAATATATTATTTCGCCCGTGCAGGCGGCCGCCCGGCATCAAGAGGAACCGGCTGAAACACCGCCGTCATCCATCTCTTTCGGCTATCGTCATACCCGGCTTTCTTCACTTAAAGACGCGGAGGCAGACATTTTCTCCGGCAAATCGGTTTTGCTGGCGGAGGGGTGGGAGGAAGCTCTTTCGTTTGAGACGGAAACATTTAAAATGCGTGATATTGAAGAACCGTCTTCAGAAGTGCTTGAACGGGGGCCGAGGATAGGTTTTGTCGAAAAGCTTCGGACGAACACGGCGCTTTTGCGCGAGCAGTCCGGTGATCCCAACCTCCAGATCAAAGAGGTCACACTCGGCGAACGGACAAAAAAGCGGATCGCCGTTGCCTACATTCGGGATATCGCGCCTGATGATGTCGTAAAAGAAGTGATGAAAAGACTGGAGTCCATCACCATTGACGACATTCCGGAATCAGGAGCGATCGAGCAGCTTATTGAAGATAACACGTATTCCATTTTCCCGACCGTCTTGACGACCGAACGGCCCGACCGGGTTATGGGCGCTCTTTTGGAAGGAAGGGTTTCCATTCTTGTAGACGGAACGCCTTTTACCCTTTTGGTGCCGGCTACCGTTGATGAATTTATCCACTCCCCTGACGATTATAATCAGCGGTGGGTTCCGGTTACCTTTCTCAGGCTGCTTCGGTATACATGCATTTTAATCACGATTTATTTACCCGGCCTTTACATATCGCTCGTTACGTTTCACACGGGGCTTTTGCCGACGAGAATGGCGGTTACGATTGCCGGAAGCAGATTGAATGTTCCGTTCCCCCCTTTTGTTGAAGCGTTCATCATGATTTTTACGATCGAGATGATCAGAGAAGCCGGACTCAGGCTGCCGAAGCCGATCGGACAGACGATCGGCCTGATCGGAGGCGTGGTGATCGGGCAGGCCGCCGTTCAGGCGAACATCGTCAGCGCGATGATGGTCATTGTCGTATCCGTTACGGCATTGGCTTCTTTTACGGCGCCCTCCTATGCGTTCAATTTTCCGCTGAGGCTCATCCGTATTTTTTCGATGATTTTGTCGGCGATATTAGGTTTATACGGACTGATCATGTGCTATCTGCTTGTCATCGGCCATCTGATGCGTCTGAAAAGCTTCGGTCAGGACTATCTTATTCCGATCATGGCGCAGCCTGGCCAGGACTTAAAGGATACGATCGTCAGACTGCCGACGCCTCTTTTGAAAAAACGGCCGACCAGAAAAGAGACGAAAGATAAAATCAAGCAAAGGTGATCCCCATGAAAAAACCGGAAGACAAGCTGTCGTTTATGCAGACACTTCTCATGGTAAGCGGAACAATGATCGGAGCGGGCGTGTTAACACTGCCGCGCTCCGCCGCAACAGCGGACAGTCCGAGCGGATGGATCATTATTCTTGTGCAGAGTGTCGTGTTTATCGGCATCGTCCTGCTCTTTATGCCGTTTTTGCAGAAAAACAGCGGGGAAACCATTTATGAGCTGAATCAAAGCATCATGGGCCGCGCCATCGGTTCTCTTCTGAATTTATTCATCAGCTGTTATTTTGTCGTCACCGTCTGTTTTCAAGCCCGTTTTCTCGGTGAAGTCATCAATTACTTTTTACTGAAAAATACGCCGATGGGTGTCGTCATATTCATCTTTCTGGCGGTCGGCATTTACCATGTGACCGGCGGGGTCTATCCCATTTCAAAGCTTTATGCCTATCTGTTTCCGATTGCGATCGTCATTCTGATTACGCTGCTCATATTCAGTTTGAGACTTTTTAAGCTGGATTTCGTCCGCCCGGTCATGGAAGGAGGCTACAAAAGCTTTTTTGAGCTGTTTCCGCGGACCCTTCTGTATTTTTCGGGACTTGAGGTGATTCTTTATCTGGTGCCGTTTATGAAAAACCCGAAGCAGGCGAAAAAGGCGGCTGTCTTCGGCATCGCAGGCGCGACCATTTTTTACAGCTTTACGCTGCTTGTCGTCATCGGCTGTATGTCGGTCGCTGAAGCCAAAACGGTGACGTATCCGACCATTTCCCTGATTCATGCCTTGGAAATCCGGGGCATTTTCATAGAGCGGTTTGATATCTTTCTTTTAATTACGTGGACATGCCAGCAGTTCACCTGTATGCTCGGTTCTTTTAAAGGGGCGCATCTCGGATTAAACACCATTTTCAAACTGAAAAATAAAAACAATGCCTGGCTGCTGGGAGGCTTATTGGCAGTGACATTCGGCCTTTCAATGTACCCCGATGATATCAACAGTGTGTTTGCATTCGCGAATATTCTCGGATATGCGTTTTTTGCCGTCATTATGATTCCTTTTCTCATCTGGTTTGTCAGCTGGATGAAAAAAATAGCCGGGAGGAAACAGACGTCATGACACTTTTCATAAAATGGGCGGCGGCGCTTTTCATACTGATGACGCTTTCAGGATGCTGGGACGCGAAGGAAGTCGAAAAGCTGTCTTTCGCCCGGGGGCTGGCGATAGACGAGACGAGTGACCGCCGATATAAATTAACCTATCAAAACCTGCTGCCCCAAAGCGAAAACAGCCAGGCTTCCGGCCGGCCCGTGTTTGTCAATGTGACGACGCGGGGGGATACCATTCTTGAAGCCGTCAGTGAAGTCTCTTTAAAAGATCCACCTGTTTACAGCGATCATTTAAAAGTGCTGATATTCAGCGACAAATTGCTGGCCGACCAAAATATACTGCAGATGATGAATCATTTTATCCGCGATGATGAATTAAGGCGGAGCAGCTATCTCTTCGCGGCAAGAGGAAAAGCGTCCGATATTCTGACGGAGCCGACGCCGAATCAGCAGCAGCCCATGGCCGCGGAAAAGCTGATCGACCTTACGAACAACGGCGGCTACAACGGGAAGATTTTAAAACCGCTCCGAATCGGGAGAGCTTCGATTTACTGCCATAATAAACTCAGTTTTCTCATTCAGGCCGTCAGCAATCAAAAAGGAAAAACGGTGTATGACGGAGCGGCCATTATCAAAAACGCAAAACAAAACAGATTGGCGGGCTTTCTGTCATCATACGAAATACAGAGCCTGAATTGGCTGATGGGGACGATACGGGGCGGCGTGCTGCCCGCTTTGGATAAAGGGGGGCACCCGATTACCTTCGAGATCAAAAAATCAACATCCGCCATCACTCCCAGGCTGAAAAACGGGAAGCTGTCATTTCATGTAGCGGTAAAAACAAAAGGACTTTTGTCAGAGGATCAATATGCCGGAGAAGATTCATTCGATCAGCACTATTTAAACGGGCTGGAAAAGATTTTCGAAAAAAAACTGAAAAGCGATGTGAAAGAAGTCATCGATAAGCTGCAGAATCAATATGAAACGGACCCTGTATTCTTTTCTGACAGAGTCCGCATTCAATATCCCGACTATTGGAAGAAAGTAAAGCATCATTGGGATGAGACCTTCTCCGAAGCGGCCTTTGACTATGATGTTTCCATTCAGATTACCAACTTCGGAACGATGGGACGGTAGCCTTCAGCCTGTTTTTTCGACACGGAGGAGAATCTGATAAATCCGGCTTTGTTCGGGCAGCTGTGTCACCGGAAATTGCATCGATTGCGCCATTCGTGTGATTTCCTGTAAAAACAGCTGCACCCGCTCATCCACGTGAACATACGTATAGGACTGCTTTTTCACAGCAAATGTCTCTTCCGGAAAGAGCGTGCGCACCGTCTGCGGCGTAAAAAACCGTAAGTGGGTGCGGTCGAGAATGCCGGCGTCTCTGTATGTCCAGTCACCGAGCAGAAGCGGAAACAGCGCTTCGGCGTGGGAAATATTCGGAATGCTGCAAACGATTGATCCGGCAGGCGACAAATAGGATGAGTACGTTTCAATGACGCGCCACGGGTCTTTTAAGTGCTCAAGGATGTCCGCGAAAATGATGCAATCAAAAAAGCCTTCCGGATAAGGCAGCTTCACTTCTTCGACATCTTCCTGCAGCACCGCTTCATAGTATCCTTTTGCCGCTTGCGCCGCCAGCGGGTGCAGTTCTATTCCGTACAGTTCGCAAGGCTGTCTGTTTTGAAGTTCCAGCCCCGTAGCCCCCGCGCCGCAGCCGACATCAAGTATCCGTTTCGCCTCCCGGGGAACGAGCTCCGCAATTTCCGGTCTCGGATGAGTAAAGTACGTGAAATCAGTGCCCCATTTTTCCGTAAAACGCTGGCGGTTCTCCGAATATAACTGATTGATATTGATATCCTGATTAGCCGTAAACGTCGCGTGCCCGTGGTGATGCACAAAGGCATCGAGGGCGATGTGCAGGCTGTAGCCTTTTTGCAGGGCGCGCAGACATAAGTCATCATCTTCAAAAGAACCGTATCCGAATTGCTCATCGAACGGGCCGATGTCTTCAATGACGCTTCTTTTCACCAGAAGACAGAAGCCGACAAGGCGCAGCACCCGCTTTGTATGATGCTTTTCCCGTGCGCAATATGCCTCCGCGAATGACTCCAGCTCATCAAGCGATTGATATGCGTCGTGGATCATTTGCGCGCCGCTGACATAGTTGCTGACAGGCCCGACCATACCGGTTTTTTCAGATTGATACAGCACCCTCAGCATGGAGGTGAGCCAATTTTTCGTGACCATCGTATCGTTGTTCAGAAACAGCAGATTTTCTCCCCCTGCCGCTTCGATTCCCTGGTTGCACCCCTTGGCGAACCCGAGGTTTTTTTCATTTAGGATGACTTTGACGTCAGGCAGATTTGATATGTATTCTCTCGTTCCGTCTGAGGAACCGTTGTCAACTATAATCAGTTCAATCTTATCTTTGTCGGTGTATCGTTCAATGCTGGCCAGACATTTTTTCGTCAGCTCAAGTTCATTATATGTAAGGATAATAATACTCGTTTTCACCGGCATCCCCGCCTTTATCGTGACTTTATACAACGTATGACATATCCCCGTCATTTATGTGACCGGGCGCCCGCACGGCATCCGTTTTGAGGGGCCGGTGAATAACCGCCCCCTAAAACTGAATATTACGGATGAACTGTCCGCCGATTTGATTCTGATCCCGAGCCTCCGTTACGGCTTTTCAGATCCTGCTCAATTTCTTCAAGGCTTTTCCCCTTCGTCTCGGTCACTTTAAACCGGACGAACAGGAATGCCAGTATCCCGATCGCGGCATAAATGAGAAATAAATAGCTGATGCCGACTGCTTCCATTAACATCGGATAGGTTAATGAGACAATCAATGTTCCGGCATGCAGCATCAAAGTGGAGACACCCGTCCCGATACCCCGGACATGCAGCGGGAATAATTCAGGAAGCATGACCCACACGGCAGGCCCCCAGCTGACCGCAAATACAACAATAAACAGGCCTAAACAAATCACCGTTGTCCATGATGCGGCTGCTGAATGTTCAAAGAAAAGATTGACCGCGGCCAATACGAGCAGACTGATGACCATGCCCGCATTACCGGCCAGCAGCAGCGGCTTCCGGCCGATCTTATCAATGACTTTAATAGCCGCAAGCGTCATGATGACATTGACGGCGCCGATTCCGACCGTTCCCAATATAGACGCGGAATTGCCGAACCCGACACTGGTAAATGTTTTCGGGGCGTAATAAATAATTGTATTTGTCCCGATGAATTGCTGCAAAAAGGCAAGTCCGAGGCCGGCAATCAGCGCGGGTCTCACCCACGGCTCAAACAATTCTTTCAAGCCGCCTTCGTTTTCCTTTTCCGCTTCTTTCATCTGATCAATCTCATCATCAATATTCTTCGTTCCCCGCAATGATGAAAGGATTTCTCTTGCTTTCTCTTCTTTGCCGATCGTAAACAGCCAGCGCGGGCTTTCCGGCATAAATAGGATTCCGATCAGCAGAATGACTGACGGCACAACCGCAAGTCCAAGCATCCAGCGCCAAGCGCCTGCATCGGCAAATATATAGTTCACGATATAAGAAACGAGGATTCCGACCGTAATCATCAGCTGATTCAGCGAAGAAAGCGCCCCTCGTTTATGCTTCGGAGCCAGCTCCGATAAATAGAGCGGAACGATCGTTGTAGATGTTCCGACAGCCAGTCCGAGAATGATCCGGAAAAGAACCATCACCTCTGTATTCGGGGCAAAAGCGACTCCTAAACCGCCTATACAAAACAGCAGCGCCGCTCCCATGATGGCCTTCCGCCTGCCGAACCGGTCGGTCAGTTTGCCGGCAAACCCCGATCCGAGAATCGCCCCCGCCAATAACGAACTGACGACGAGGCCTTCTGTAAAGGCGTTCAGTCCCAGTTCTTTTTTCATAAATAAAATAGCTCCGGAAATGACTCCGGTATCATATCCGTATAACGCGCCGCCGAGTGCGCCGAAAAAATAGAGCCATTTATTCGAGTGTATGCTTTTCATGTTATGTAGACTCCCTTCATCCAACGCTGTATCCGCGCGGAATTGTTCTACTGCTTCTTTTACCTGTTTTCGTCCGTTTCAAACCTTCCGCACCGTTAATATCCATTATTTTACTAATTATTTTTTACAAAGCGACGAAACATTTCCCGCTTCCTGCCGTCCAATATAATGTGAACCTGATGCAAAAATAACAGTAGATGTTGTCGAAATAGAGAGAAAGATTTTGAATTTTCTCATTTGCAGAGTTGCTCCAAGTCAACAATTATGGTACGCTTCACAAAGAATAGAAACGAGAGGTAATGATATGGACGAACGATCTCAACGCAGAAAAAAGAAAAGACGCCTCAGAAAATGGGTGAAATTTGTACTGGTATTCGCCGCTTTCTTATTGGTGATCGCCGGTTCCGTCGGCACCTACGCATTTGTGAAATTGAATAATGCGACCAAAGAAGCGCACGTCAGCCTTGACCGCGGCGACCAGTCCGTAAAACGGATCAAAGAATTTGACCCGAAGAAGGATTCTTTCACCGTATTGCTTTTAGGAATAGACGCCCGTGACAATAAGGGCGAATCAGTAGATGACGCAAGAAGTGACGCCAACGTGCTCGTCACCTTCAACCGGAAAAAGAAAACAGCGACGATGCTCAGCATTCCGCGGGATTCCTATGTCAACATCCCGGGACACGGCTATGACAAATTCGCGCACGCACATGCTTACGGCGGTTATAATTTAACTTATAAAACAGTAGAAAACATGCTTGATATTCCGGTAGATTATGTGGTTGAGAGCAACTTCGACGCGTTCCGCGATGTCGTCAATGAGTTGAACGGCGTTACGGTAAATGTGAAAAGCCAGAAAGTTGCCGATCGTATTAAAGTCGATACAAAAGGAAAAGTCGTGCTGAAGCCGGGCGTCCAGACGCTTGACGGTGAGCAGGCACTGGCTTATGTAAGAACACGCAAAGCGGACACCGATCTGATGCGCGGACAAAGACAGATGGAAGTGCTGAGCGCCATTATTAAAAAATCTAAATCGTTAAGCTCGATCCCATCTTATGACGATATCGTCGACAGCTTAGGGAAAAACTTAAAAATGAACTTATCTCTTAATGACGCCATAGGTCTGTTCCCGTTTATCACATCGCTGAAATCAGTGGATTCTTTGCAGCTGACAGGTTCAGACAGCTATATTTACACTCCTCAGTACGGCAAAAATATTTATTACTTCAAGCTGAATGAGGAAAACCTTCAAGAAGTAAAAACAAAATTAAAAAATGATTTAGACGCGTAAGACGTCACGGCGGGGTTTTAGAAACCCCGCCGTTTTTCTGTTGAAAAAAAGGACATGAAGGTATAGCCTTTTAACTGAAGGCTTTCTGCTGATTTCGCACAAAGCTGAACATACTACATGAAGCAGCTTTATTTTTAAGGAGGGCATCCATACATATGAAATTGATAGCCATTGACTTAGACGGCACATTACTGAACTCGGACAGTGTGATTTCTCCGGAAAACAGAGCGGCTTTACAAAGAGCGGATGAAGCGGGCATTCTCGTGGCCATCTGCACGGGCAGAGCCACGTTTGATGTAAAAGCGCTCTTGAAGGATTTAGATATTCCGATCATTGCGGCAAACGGCGGGACAGTCCATGACAAAGGATACCGCTCCGTCAGCCGGCTCTTAATGGATCAGCAGGCCGGGAAGGATATCGCCGCTTATTTAACGGACAAAGACATTTACTTTGAGGTCTATACAGATGATCATCTGCTGTCCCCATTTGACGGCGAGTCCAAACTGCAGGCAGAACTGGATATTCTGAAAAGCGCCAATCCCAAGGAAGATATTCAGACATTATGGGAGGGCGCAAAGACGCAGTTCAAACAATTCGGCATTAAACCCGTACAGGATATACAGGCGATTTTTAACGGAGACGAACATGTTTACAAGCTTCTTTGTTTCTCTTTTGATATGGAAAAACTGAGAAACGCCAAAGAAGAAATTACACATCATCCGAAATTATCCCAGACATCTTCCGGAAAACACATTATCGAAATCCTCCCTGCCGGTTCCGGAAAGGGACGTGCTCTGACGGAGCTTGCCTCACTGTACGGAATTGAAAAACAGGATATTTACGCCATCGGCGACAGCCCGAATGATTTCTCCATGTTTGAAGCGGCGGGAAACCGCATCGCCATGGGCAATGCGATTGATGAACTGAAGGAAAAAAGCACGTATATTACAAAAAGCAACGATGAAAACGGCGTCGCATATTTCATCAACCGGCTTCTCGACAACGATCAATAAAAGGAAAAAGCCAGGTCTTTCACGGCCTGGCTTTTCACGTTTTCCAAAAAAGAAATTCCCAAAAATGAAAATAAATTGTAAGATAAAGAAAAAAGGAGTTTCATGATGTCGAATGCAATCGCTATTATAGGATGTTTAGCTTTTCTCTGCGCAGTCGGATACGGAATATTCCACCTCATATGCAAAGCGGCCAAAAAAGAAAAACGTTTTTCAAAAAAGCTGTATTGGCCCCTTCTCATCGGCGGATTTATCCTGCTTCTGACCGGCGCCTCCCTCGCAGAGCCGGACGCCTCGGCCGTGAAGGCAGAGGAGAAATACAGCACCCTTGATACCGCTTATCAAAAATTGACGAAGGAACACCAGGCGCTTGAGAAAAAATATGAAAGCATCAGTGCCGCGGCCGAATAGGAGAAATCCGAAGCCGAAGCCGGCAATGAAGAAAAACTCAGCAAACTCAGCCAAGAGATAAGCGAGCTGAAAAAAACAAACAAATCACTCAAACAAGACAATGAGAAATTAAAAAATTCACAAAAGAAGCTCGAAAAGACCGCTGAAACGCTTCAGTCAAAAAATAAAACTTTAAAGCGGCAGAAAGCAGAAACAAAAACATTCGAAAACGCGGAAACGGCGCAAAACAACGCCCCTTCCTCCGGCGGACATGCCGAAACGAAAGCAGCCGGCACCTCACAGGGATGCGACATTAAAGGCAGCCGGAACGGCATTTATCACACGCCGGGAAGTACATACTACGACCGGACGACAGATCCCGCGGAAATGTTCTGTTCCGTAGAGGATGCGGTAGCGGCCGGATACAGAGCGCCGAAACGGTAAAAGAAAAAGACGTCAGAGACACTCTCTGACGTCTTTTTTTACGGAAGCCGGATGCCGCCCGCATATTTGTCCTTCCAATAAGCGCTTGTGTTCATATTTGTTATGGTAACGCCTGCGGACACGGTGACATGAATCACTTGTCCGCTCCCGATATAAATGGCCGGATTCAGGCTTTCCGCTTTAAAGAAGACCAGATCGCCGGGCTTCAGATCTTGTTTATCGACCGGAACGCCCGCCTGCATCTGCTTGTCCGCATAACGCGGCAGGCTGATTCCTTTCGCTTTTTGATAGATGTATTGAACAAATCCCGCCGTATCAAAGCCGGTTTCCGGTGAAACGCCGCCTTTCAGATAAGAAATTCCGATATGATCGGCCGCTGTGGACACAACGGGATTTTCTTTAGAAATGGCTAAATTGCTGAATCGGCGCACACCTGTAAAATGTTTTTTCCAGTAATCTTCCGACAAGTAAGAAATGGTGACTTTTTCGGAGCGGCTTGCTTGGATGAACCTTCCCTCTCCCGCATAAATGCCCGCATGGGAAATTCCTTTTTTATACGTGTCGCTGAAATAAATCACGTCCCCGGGCTTTATGCCGCTCAGTTTGATTTTCTCACCGACCAGCCACTGCTGTTCCGCTGATCTCGGCAGGTAAATGTGAAGCTTGTTTTCAAAAACATATTGGACCAGCCCCGAACAGTCGAATCCCTCCTCGGGCGTGCTTCCGCCGAATACATACGGAATGTCAAGGTAACGGGCTGCCTCCTGAACGATCGGGTCATCAGCCAGTTCCGGATCTTTTGTAATCCGCTTTGCGCCAAGATATAAATTCATCCAATAACTGCTTTTTTGAAACCGTTTGACGGTTACGCCTTCTGACGGAGAACTGTGTATCATCTCTCCGTTTCCGATATAAAGACCGTCATGGACGGGCGCGTTTTGTGTTGAATCCGACTTTTTGAAAAACACAAGATCTCCCGGTAAAAGGTCATTTTCTTTGACGGCGGTTCCGACTTTCCATTGATCACTTACCGTTCTCGGCAGATGGATGTTCTGCCTGCTGAAAAGATAATGCATCAATCCGGACGGATCAAAACCGTCCTCAGGCTCTTCGCCTCCGTAAACATATTTATTTCCGACAAGTTTTTGCGCGTCTGAAACCATCAGGACAGAAACTTGAGAATCCGCTTCAGCAATTTCCGTTCTCGTTACTGCGGGTGCCACAAGACAAATCATAAGGCCGGCAAGGATGTACTTCCTCCAGCTTGTGAGCATGTTTTCTATTCACTCTCCTCATTTTTAGTAGTTTTTACATCGGTAACTTTTAACAAATGTTTAGGAGAGCACACAAAAAAAGAATGCCCGATATGGGCATTCTTTACTGGATTCGGAACAAACAATATGCCGGCAAGCGGAATCATGCGCTTATTTTGCGCTCGCTGTGTCCTCTTGCTGAATCTTTTGCATTTCCGTGTCAATTTTTTGTTTTTCCTGATCTGTGAGCTGATCATTGTATTTAAACGCTGACATAAACATAAATACCATAATGATCGCGGCAAACGGCCATCCCGCTTTAATGATTTTCATTTGTTTTTCACTCCGCTTTCTTTTTTAAGATATCGCTGTGATCCACATCAAACGTTAATTTTCCATCCTTGACGCTCCAATCGAAATTCGATTCTTTCGTCAGTTCACGTACGATCGTTTTATGATTGATGCTGCCTTTTTTAACCGGTGCAGGCGTTGCTTCATGAATATTCATCGGCGTGACTTCAAAGCGTCCCGTGCCGTTTTTCTGCAGATGATATTGAACAAGCGCCGTGTCTCTCGTTCTTGTCCACCCCTGGTCGAATACGAAGTTGCCCAGGCTGTAGAAAATAACAGTGCCGTGGTACATTTCGATCGGTTCTAGCACGTGCGGATGGTGTCCGACGATAATATCCGCTCCGGCATCTGACATTGCTCTTGCCAATTGGCGCTGTCTGTCATTCGGATCATTATCGTATTCCTGTCCCCAGTGTGTTTGAACAATGACAAGATCGGCTTTCTTTTTGGCTTTAGAAATCATCGGAATAAACAGCTCTGGATCGGCCGGAAGCACACCCGGCGCATTTCGTTTAGCTGCAAAGCCTTTTCCGGAAACATCAGTGAAACCCAGTGTTGCGATTTTGATTCCGTTTACATCTTGATACGAAATGTTCTGCTCGGCTTCCTTCAGCGTGAGGCCCGCGCCGACAAGTTCAAGATTTTGCTTTGAAAACTCTTCAACCGTATCCCTCATTCCTTGAGGGCCGTAATCCATCGCATGGTTGTTGGCTGCCGTGAGAACGGTGAAATTCATGTCCTTCAATACTTTTACGGCATCTTTGTTTGACTGAAGGTGGATATTTTTTTCTGCTTCTTTGTAGTTCTTTTTATATGTAACCGGGTTTTCAAAGTTCCCCGACACATAGTCGGATGCTTCGAAGAATGGCTTTGCGTAACGGAAGACACTCTCCGTGCCTTTATGCTTTGTCACTTTCTCGACATTCCGGCCCATCATAATATCTCCGACGAATGAGGCTGATACAAGGTCATCGGCATTTCTTTTCACACTCGGCGTTTCCGCCTTCCCTGTCAGGATGCAGACGAACATCAGGCAAAAGACGATCGGCAGCGCGATAAAAACGTGAAGATTGGTCTTCTTTTTCTGCTGTTTGGTCAGCTTCAGCAGTTTTTCTTGAAAGCTTAATTGTTTTTTCATCGTTTGACACACCTTACATTAGATTAAGTAGTAAGCAAACATAATGGCAAAAGTTGCGCCGCTTAAGAACAGCGTGCTGGCAAATGTAATCGTTAATCCCTGTTTCTGAATGGTATTGGCGATCAGACCCGGTACGATGATACCGATTCCGCGGAATTCTGATATCTCAAACGGTACGATCGGGTAAAGGAAATCAAGAGCGATTTTTAAGCAGATTCCCGTTATCAGCATAGCTGCGAATTTTCTGCGTCCGTACAAAATCATAAATCTGGATAAACCGTATTTGACGATCACGTATGTAAGAAGACTCACTAACAATACGAGTAAAATAAAGACCGGCTGGTTAAAAACGAGCCCTAAATAACCCGGCACGACTAAACCGGCAGGTACGATACCTGTTTTTTCCGCGAAAATTAAACTGATTAACACGCCTAAAATAAGTGAGATGTATAAATCTGATCCGAACATTTATCCTTTTCCTCCTAGCTAACGAGCTGTTTCACCTTATACTCTTGAATTTTTTCAATTAATGGTTCCGCTGAACCGTGGATATTGCCGACGCCATATATGACACGGTTTTGCATTCTTGTTTTCAGCACGTCCATGATTTCGTCTGTTGATTTATATTCCAGATCGTGCAATGTATCGGCAGGAATCTTGCCTTCTTCATAAGCTCTGACGATCGGTTCAGTCGTCTCGCCGATGAGTATGAGTTCCTTCGTTTTAATGTACGGAAGCACGTCGTTTGCGAACTGAATCGTTCTGTCCACACGGTCGGCGCGGCAGTTCATAATAACGATCGGTTCATCTGTCGGGTAGCCGATTTCCTTTACACGTTTCCATATATTTAAAGTAGAAGATGCATCATTTGCGGCAAAGCCGTTTACGAAATGACCGGGCTCCTTCGTGCTGAGCAGCGGCAGGATTCTCATGGCGCCAGGATCAGGCGGCGCATTCAGCATTCCTTTAAACGCCGTTTCTTCATCTATCCCAAGAGCCTGGGCAACGCCGAGCGCAAGGGAAGCGTTATCAGGAAAGACCATATATTCAAATTTTCGAAGGTATTCATCTGTAATTTTAGAGTTATCCGCAATAATGACCTCGGTATTCCGCTCTGCGGCTTTTTCTTTAAAGAAGTCTGTGTATTCACTGTCTGTAATGACAAGGTGACCGTTATACGGTATCGTCGCGGTAAATGCTTCAGCGATTTCATCAAGCGTCGGCCCCATGACGTCCATATGGTCTTCAAGCACATTCACGATGACGCCGATGTTGGCTTGAAGGAGTTCTTCCTGAAAGATAATCTGATAATCCGGGTTTACCGCCATACATTCACTGACAATGGCATTGGCGCCCCGTTCTACGGTTTCCTTCATTACTTCTTTTTGCTCGCCGATATTCGGGCCCTGCGGTTTCCGTTTGATCGGTTTCTCCTCAGGTGTATCCCAATAGATCATCCTTGCATCTGTTCCCGTCGTTTTTCCGACTGTTTTGTAGCCCGCCTCCATCAGTATTCCGGTCGTCAGCCTCGTTACGGTTGACTTTCCGCGGATACCATTAATATTGACGCGTACTGGCAGAGCATCGATATTCTTCTGATGCCGCCTTTTTTCAATGATTCCGATGATTAGTACGGCAGCACAGGCTATAATGAGTAACCACATTGATTTTTGACATCTCCTTCTGTATTGATAAATTCATTCATCAGTATATAGCTTCACTATGAATTCTCAATCGGCATTATGTAACATAATCTTCCCGCTTTCACTGAGCCAAAATTCTCTATTAGTGACGCTATTCTTCCTATTATCGAATTGCTTTTTTTGGGAATAGGCAGGACTTCAACCTTACTTCAATTTTTCAAAAGAAAAATGAATGCGTTTACATTTTCGCACAGAAATTCATTTGGACCAATGGAACTATTCGCGTTCCGGAAGAAAAAGATGTACTGATAATCCATCTTTTCCAGCCCGCTTGTATCAGCGTTTTTCGCACTGCGCATACGTTTCGGGACTCTCTGTCCGCTGTGTGCAGACTGCCTGTTTTGTTAAGGATAAGGTCTTAAAGTCATTCATTTTTCCCCCGTATCCTGCTTTCAGTCCCATTCCAAAATAACTAGCGGAATGACTGGTACATGACAGAATAAGACGGGTCCGGAGTGTTTACAAGAAATACACATTTTATATGCGGAAAGCCTTTCTCCTTTTAAACCATTTACAGGACGTTTATCACTCTTTTGAAATAATTTTAATAAATCTTTATATTCGTTCAAGAAATATTCATCCATAATTGTGAAGTTCTTGGTAAAACATCGAGGAACTCCTCTATTTTATAGAATGCATAAAAAAGGAATACCCGCTGAAAACTACAGATAACCAGGGAAGGAGGCGGTCTGATGTCTGCGGATAAACAAAACAAACGGATTCCCGGCGATTTTGAATCGGCTGTACGGGAAATGCAGGAGCTGATGTGTGTTTGCGGTGATTTTAAAATACGAAGGATTAAACTGCAGGACCGTCATACCGCTTTCTTTTATATTGAACAAATGATAGAAGAACAGAAGCTGAATGAGTTTCTGTTAAGCGACACCCTGCAGAACGGCCCGCTTGAGGAAACGATGAATGCCGTCAGCAGTGCGGAAACGGATGAAATCAGAAAACTCATTGACGGGATTTTGGCAGGACAGGTTGTTTTTCTCAGCGATGCATCGAGGAAAGCGAAGCTGTTTTCCGTCGGCCAGAATCCGCTGCGTTCCATTATGGAACCCGAATCTGAAAGTATCGTCCGCGGCGCCCATGACGGGTTTGTGGAAAGTTTGGAAACGAACATTCATCAGCTGCGGTTTCACATACAGGACCGCCATCTCTCCGTTCATTATATGGATATCGGGGAAAGAGCCAAATCAAAGGTTGCGGTTATCTTTGTTGAGAATATCGCCAATCCGGAGATTGTCGAGGAAGTGAAGCGGCGCCTGTCATACTTGCGTATAGACAGCGTGCTTGCGCCCGGGATTATCGAGGAATCAATAGAAGATAATTCGTTTTCCATTTTTCCGCAGATCATTCATACGGAACGGCCGGATAAAGCAAAAGCATGCGTAATGGAAGGCTGTGTACTGATCATGATGGACGGGAGTCCGTCGGCTTTGATTGCGCCGATCACATTCTTTTCTTTTTTTCAATCTCCGGACGACTACAGCACGAGGTGGATTTCTGCCAGTTTTTTAAGAGTGCTGAGATTTTTCGCCTTTATGATCGCGATTACGCTGCCCGCTTTTTATATCGCGCTGATTGCGTTTCATTTTGAAGTCATTCCCAACGATCTGATTATCACCATGAAAAATTCGATTGTTGATATTCCCTTTCCCCCGCTGATAGAAGCCATGATTATGGAAATTACGATTGAACTGATCCGCGAAGCCGGTATCAGGCTGCCGAGACCGATCAGTCAGACGATCGGCATTGTCGGCGGTCTCGTGATCGGTGACGCAGTCGTTCAGGCGGGACTCATTTCTAATATGATGATTATCGTCGTAGCCGTTACGGCCGTTTCTTCTTTTGTGCTTCCTTCATATGAAATGAGCACGTCCATCCGAACGCTCAGATTTCCGCTTATGTTTCTGGCATCCTCGTTCGGTTTTATCGGCATCGCACTCGGCTTCGGGCTTATTCTGATGAACCTGTGCAAGCTTGAATCACTCGGCGTTCCTTATTTATCATCTCTGACGCCGTTTCATTTCAGTGACTTGAAGGATGCATTTATCCGGCTGCCGGCTTGGTTTATTAAAAGAAGGCCTTTTTATTTGAGACCGCAAGACTCAAAGCAGATGAAACATGTTCGGGGGTGGAGAAAAGATGAAGCCTAAAAAAATCAGCCCGCTTCAAGGCGTGTTTTTCATTAATCAGACGCAGATCAGCATCGGCATTTTGGCGCTGCCCCATTTACTGATGATGAAATCGGGAAGCAGCGGATGGATTTCCATTCTGCTTACCGGATTGCTCGTCCAGCTTACATTCAGCCTGTATATGATATTATTTCACCGGTTTCCGAAGCTGAACCTGTACGAAATGCTGGAGGAGGTGTTCGGAACACTTGCCGGCAAAGGGGTGCAGGTGCTGTATATTTTATATTTCGCGTTTCTCTGCACGCTCATTCTTTCTGTATTTACACGGATATTGGATATCTGGGTGCTCCCGCAGACTCCGAATTGGGTGGTCAGCTTAATGCTGATCCTCGGTTCTGTCTATATCGCCCAGGCTCCGCTGAATGCGATCGCCAGGTTCAGCTTTATTTTAACGCCGTTTTTGCTGCTGATCTCTCTGCCGCTTTTATACACGCTGGGAAAAGCCGATATCACATACATTATGCCGATTTTTCACGGAACCGCAAAAGACATGCTTACCGGGGTGCAGCAAACACTTGTCAGCATTACCGGCTTTCAGGCGGCGCTCGTGATCGGGCCCCTTATCAACTGCACCGTCAGCCAGCGCTACAAAATACTGACGATTTCAAACATCTTGATTATCCTTTATTACCTGTATATCACCCTTACTTGCTTTGTCACAATCAGCCCCGAAGAAATAAAAATGATCCCGGAGCCTGTGCTGTACCTGTTAAAAACCGTTTCATTCAGAATTATCGAACGGACGGATCTGCTCTTTTTGACGTTTTGGTTCGTGACCGTCTTTTCAACGCTGGCCAACGTGTTTTACTTGGCAAGCACCGGCATTGCCAAGCTGTTCAATCAAAAAGATCACAGCCGGTTTGTTTATCCGCTGGCCCTGCTCGTCTTCCTTCTGTCTATTTGGGCCACAAGCACAGATAAAACGATACAGCAGCTGGATCAGTTTTTCCGCTTTTCCGATATTGTGTTTGTGTATTTGTTTCCGTTGTTTATGGTATTGATTGTCCTTGTACGCAAAAAGGGTGTCCGCCATGCGCATTAAAAAAGCGGTTCTTATCAGTCTCATGTGCGCAAGCCTGACACTTGCGGGCTGCTGGGATCAAAATTTGCTGAAAGATATTTCTCTCGTGCTGACCGCAAGCCTTGATGTTGATCATGACGGTAAAAATAAAATCGGCATCACCTATCGGAAGGTTCAGTCCTCTCAGGCGGAACAGGAAACGGGCGGCTCATTCATTACGACGGTGCTCAGCGCTTCCGGGCACACCATCCGTGAAGCGCGGTTTCAATTGGATAAGCTTGTCGATCAGCGCATTGACACGTCCAAGCAAAGAGTCTTATTAATCGGTGAGAAAATGGCGGAAAAACCGCTTTTTCCTTATCTCGATGTCTTCTACAGAGATCCGAAAAGCCCGCTTCTCGCTCATCCGGCGGTTGTAAAAGACGGCGAGGCGATTGAAGTGCTGAAGCTGATCGTCCGGCAGAAATTGATCGTCAGCAAGTATTTAACGAATTTATTAACAAGCGCTAATGCGGAATCAAATATCAGCATGGAAAATTTGCAATCCATCCGTTCAAGCATGCTGACGGCTGATAAGGATTTCGCCCTTCCTTATTTATCGATTAACGGACAGACGATAAAGGTAGAGGGTTCTGCCCTGTTCAGCGGCCAGCGGAAAGTGACTGAGGTGCTCGGTCAGGATTCGACCCTCCTGACCCTTTTAAGCGGGCAATTTAATAAATCGGCTAATATTAATCTGAAGCTGTGGGACAAATACAAAATGGATATTGAAAATTATCTTTCTCTCGGCATCACGGATGCCACGCGAAAGATTGTATTTATAGATACAGATCCGCAGCATATAAAAGTGAAAATCCGTTTAAAACTGAATGCACGCGTCTTGGAATATCCAAAGGACAAGCTGAATTCTTATACGGCAATCGACCAAATAAACAAACAAGCCTCAGCAAATTTGAACAGCCAGGCCAGATCGGTGATCAGCCATATTCAGGAGCACAACTCGGATATCCTCGGCATCGGCCGGAAATATCAAACCCATTATTATGAGCGGGGCAAGCGGCTCAATTGGCGTGGGGTCTATCCTTCCATCGAGATAATCCCTGATATCAAAGTGAGTATCTCACAAATCGGCATCGTGAACTAAAAGAGACCGCGGTCTCTTTTTTTGTTGCCAACCGAAATGATTCGTGTTACTCTTTTTATGTAAACGGTTACATAGTTGAAGGAGGAGTGTTTGTTGGCAACGATTAAAGATGTCGCAGGCGCTGCCGGCGTCTCTGTTGCCACGGTTTCGCGTGTCCTCAATGACAACGGCTACGTGCATGAAGATACACGAACGAAGGTCATGCTTGCCATGGAGAAGCTGAATTATTATCCGAATGAAGTTGCCCGCTCTCTTTATAAAAGAGAATCCAGACTGGTCGGGCTTTTGCTTCCGGATATTACGAATCCCTTTTTCCCTCAGCTTGCCCGCGGCGCTGAAGACGAGTTGCAGCGGGAAGGATACCGGCTGATCATCGGCAACAGCGATGAAGAATTGGAAAAAGAACTCGACTACCTGCAAACATTTAAACAAAATCAAGTTGCCGGTATTTTGGCGGCCACCCATTACCCCGACCTTCCCGAATACAGCGGCAGCCTTTACCCGGTCGTATTTCTGGACCGGACAAAAGAAGGCACCCCATCCGTATTCAGTGACGGGCGGGCAGGCGGAAAACGGGCGGCTGAGGAAATGCTTCGCGGCAAAAGCACAAGCATCACGCTTGTCAAAGGCCCAGCCCACCTTCCGACCGCTCAAGAACGTTTTAACGGCGCACTTAACGTGCTGCAAAAAGCGAACGCGCAGTTCAATGTCATCTCCGCCGCTTCATTTTCCATCAAGGATGCCGCCATTTTAGCAGAAGAATTGTTTGCAGCATACCCTGAAACCGACGGAGTCATTGCCAGCAACGACATTGCGGCGGCTGCCGTCCTCCATGAGGCGCTGCGGCTCGGCAAAAAAGTTCCGGAGGAGATTCAGATCATCGGATACGACGATATTCCGCAGAGCAGGCTTTTGTTTCCGCCTCTTTCAACCATCCGCCAGCCTGCATATGAGATGGGAAAACAAGCGGCAACCCTGCTGCTGCAATTGATAAAGAAAGAGCCGCCGAAAGAGACGGCCATTCAAATGCCCGTGACTTACATAAGAAGACAAACGACAAGAAAGGATGATCACCATGAGTGAAATTTGTGTTATCGGAAGCTGTTCTATGGATCTGGTCGTCACATCTGAACGGCGTCCGAAAGCCGGAGAAACCGTACTGGGCACAGACTTTCAAACCGTGCCCGGAGGAAAAGGCGCAAATCAGGCCGTAGCCGCTTCCCGCCTGGGCGCAAACGTATATATGGTAGGAAAAGCAGGCAATGACAGCTACGGAAAAGCGATTATTGAAAACCTGAAGGCAAACGGTGTCAATACGGACTATATGGAAACGGTTACACATAAAAAAAGCGGAACGGCTCATATTGTGCTCGCAGAAGGAGACAACAGCATCGTCGTCGTAAAAGGCGCAAACGATGACATCTCCCCCGATTATGCCAAAAGTGCGCTAGCAAAACTTCCCGGCATTGATATCGTGCTGATCCAGCAGGAGATTCCTGAAGAAACCGTTGAAGAAGTGTGCAGCTACTGCCGCGCGCAGCAAATTCCGGTTATTCTGAATCCCGCGCCGGCCCGGCCGCTGAAACAATCGACGATTGAGGATGCCGCATATCTTACGCCGAACGAACATGAAGCATCCATTTTATTTCCTGACCGGACGAAAGAAGAAGCGCTCGCCGGCTATCCCGGCAAACTGTTCATTACCGAAGGAAAACAAGGCGTGCGCTACTCAGACGGCACCGCGGAACGGCTTGTTCCCGCCTTCCCTGCAGAAGCGGTCGACACGACGGGAGCCGGCGATACCTTTAATGCGGCACTTGCCGTCGCACTCGCGGAAGGACGGGACATTGAGCAAGCGCTCCTGTTTGCCAACCGCGCCGCCTCCCTGTCCGTGCAGCACTTCGGCGCCCAAGGCGGCATGCCGGCCAGAAAAGAAGTTGAGGAGCTGCTGTCATGAAAAAACACGGAATGTTAAACAGCCACATTGCCAAAGTATTAGCCGATCTCGGGCATACAGACCTCATCGCAATCGCCGATGCGGGTCTCCCCGTCCCTGACGGTGTCCCTAAAATTGATTTGTCCTTAACGGCGGGCGTTCCCGCCTTTCGGGACGTGACCAGCCTGGTAGCCGGGGAGATGGCAGTCGAAAAGGTGATCGCCGCTTCCGAGATCAAAGACGCAAATCCTGAGAATGCAAGTTTCATAGAAAGCCATTTCTCAGCGCAGACGATCGAGTACATGTCCCACGAGGAATTCAAACGGCTCACACAGAAAGCAAAAGCCGTCATCCGAACGGGTGAAATGACACCATACGCCAACTGCATCCTGCAGGCGGGTGTGATTTTCTAGAAAGAAGGGATCCAGCATGCACATCGGCATGACAGACATTCATAAAGCATTCGGCAAAAACCAAGTGCTATCCGGCGTCTCATTTGAGCTTCTGCCGGGAGAAATCCACGCTTTAATGGGAGAAAACGGAGCGGGCAAATCGACGTTAATGAATCTGCTCACCGGGCTCTACCGGCTCGACAAGGGAAACATTACGATAAACGGAACAAATATGAGCTTCTCCAATCCAAAGGAAGCCGAAAAGCACGGAATTGCCTTTATCCATCAGGAACTGAATATATGGCCGGACATGACGGTGCTTGAAAACCTTTTTATCGGCAAAGAGCTGACGACGGCGTTCGGCGTTTTGGAAACGAAGAAAATGAAAGCGCTAGCAAAATCACAGCTTGAAAAACTGGGAGTCTCTCTTCCTCTTGACCGGGAAGCCGGACAATGTTCCGTCGGACAGCAGCAGATGATTGAGATTGCCAAAGCGCTGATGACAAACGCCGAAGTCATTATTATGGACGAACCGACCGCGGCGCTGACCGAACGGGAAATCAGCAAACTATTTGACGTGATGACGGCGTTAAAGCGGGACGGCGTATCCATCGTCTATATTTCGCACCGAATGGAAGAGATATTTTCGATTTGCGACCGGATCACCATTATGCGGGACGGCCTCACTGTCGATACGGCGCATATGAAAGACACTAATTTTGATGAAGTGGTCAAAAAAATGGTCGGGCGGGAGCTGACCGATCGGTATCCGACTCGCACGCCGTCACTCGGCGATAAGGTGCTCGAAGTGAAAAACGCCTCAAAAAAAGGAAGCTTTTCACAGATCAGTTTCCATGTGAGCGCCGGAGAAATCCTCGGCGTTTCCGGCTTAATGGGTGCCGGACGGACAGAAATCATGAGGGCGCTGTTCGGAATTGACAGGCTCGATTCCGGAGAGATCTGGATTTCCGGCCGAAAAACCGGCATTCGGGGTCCGTACGATGCCATCCGCAAGGGACTCGGCCTGATTACGGAGAACCGCAAAGATGAAGGGCTGCTGCTGGATACGTCCATTCGTGAAAATATCTCATTGCCGAACCTGACCAGCTTCTCTCCGAAAGGCATCATTGACCGAAAACGCGAGGCGGAGTTCGTTGAGCTGCTCATCAAGCGTCTGACCATTAAGACCGCATCTCCGGAAACCGCCGCCCGGCATTTATCAGGAGGAAATCAGCAAAAAGTCGTCATCGCCAAATGGATCGGAATCGGCCCGAAAGTTCTCATCCTTGATGAACCGACAAGAGGCGTCGACGTAGGCGCGAAAAGGGAAATCTATTCATTAATGAATGAACTGACCGATCGCGGAGTCGCCATCATCATGGTGTCTTCCGAGCTGCCGGAAATTCTCGGCATGAGTGACAGAATCATCGTCGTCCACGAAGGGCGCATCAGCGGAGAAATCAATGCGGCCGGCGCAACACAAGAACACATCATGACACTTGCCACGGGAGGGCAGCAGTATGAAAACTGAACCAATGACATCAACTGAACAAAAGCGATTTTCCATTCACACCTTTACGCAAAAACTCGGTCCGTTTCTCGGCTTACTGATTCTTGTGCTGATCGTTTCCGTTTTAAACCCGAGTTTTCTTGAACCCCTCAATATTCTCAACCTTCTTCGGCAGGTTGCGATTAACGCTCTGATTGCATTCGGAATGACGTTTGTCATTTTAACGGGAGGCATTGATCTCTCTGTCGGAGCCATCCTCGCCTTATCGAGCGCATTGGTCGCAGGTATGATGGTCTCAGGCATCGACCCGATCTTAGCCGTCATCATCGGCTGCGTAATCGGCGCCGTACTCGGCATGATAAACGGATTATTAATCACAAAAGGAAAAATGGCGCCGTTCATCGCCACTTTGGCGACAATGACCGTCTTTCGCGGACTGACCCTCGTCTATACGGACGGAAATCCGATTACGGGGCTCGGTTCAAATTACGCATTTCAATTATTCGGACGCGGTTATTTTCTCGGCATTCCCGTACCTGCCATTACGATGCTGATTGCGTTTGCGGCCCTGTGGGTTCTTCTGCACAAAACACCGTTCGGCCGCCGGACATACGCCATCGGCGGCAATGAGAAAGCGGCGCTGATATCGGGAATCAAAGTGCCCCGCATCAAGATCATGATCTATTCTCTGACAGGTTTATTATCAGCGCTGGCGGGAGCGATTCTGACATCACGCTTAAATTCCGCACAGCCGACGGCCGGGGAATCATACGAGCTGGACGCCATCGCAGCGGTCGTTCTCGGCGGAACGAGCCTGTCCGGCGGTCGAGGGCGCATCATCGGTACGCTGATCGGGGTTTTGATTATCGGTACGCTGAACAACGGCTTGAACCTTCTCGGCGTATCATCTTTTTATCAGCTCGTCGTCAAAGGAATCGTCATTTTAATCGCGGTGCTGCTGGACCGCAAAAAATCGGCATAGTAGGAGGACCATTATGAAGAAAGCCATCATCACGATCGCGGCATTATCACTGTTTTTGCTGTCCGCCTGTTCACTTGAACCGCCACAATGGGCAAAACCGTCAAACACAAAACATAAAAAAGAATTCACTATCGGGCTCTCCGTCTCCACATTGAACAATCCGTTCTTCGTTTCATTAAAAGAAGGCGTTGTAAAGGAAGCCAAAAAACGGGGCATGAAGGTCATTATTGTCGATGCTCAAAATGATTCATCTAAACAGTCAAATGACGTAGAAGATTTGATCCAGCAGGGAGTCGATGCGCTGCTGATCAATCCGACCGATTCATCAGCGATTTCAACAGCCGTCGAATCGGCAAATTCCCTCGGCATTCCCGTCATTGCGCTTGATCGTTCAGCCGAACACGGAAAAGTCGAAACGCTTGTCGCCTCTGACAATGTCAAAGGAGGAGAAATGGCGGCTGACTACCTCGCCGATCAGCTCGGAAAAGGCGCCAAAGTGGCGGAATTGCAAGGGGTGCCGGGCGCATCCGCGACACGGGAACGCGGAACGGGCTTTCATCATATTGCCGACAAAAAGCTGGATGTCGTAACAAAGCAAGCGGCGGATTTTGACCGTACAAAAGGATTGACCGTCATGGAAAACCTGCTGCAGGGACATCCGGATATTAAAGCCGTGTTCGCCCATAATGATGAAATGGCACTCGGCGCGCTCGAAGCGATTAACAGCTCAGGCAAACACATTCTGGTCGTCGGTTTCGACGGAAATAAAGATGCGATTTCTTCCATTAAAAACGGAAAGCTGACAGCCACGGTCGCCCAGCAGCCGGAGCTGATCGGAAAACTGGCGGCCGAAGCGGCGGAGCAGGTGCTCAAAGGAGAAAAAGTCAAAAAAACCATTTCCGCTCCATTGAAACTTCAAACACAAAAATAACCGGCCGATGTTTAGACTTCCGGTAAAACGTGAAAGGATGAAGTAAAAGGAGAGATACAGATGAAGAAAACAGCCAAAGCGGCATCCATTCTGACCCTTGCAGCGGGAATAACAGCGGCTTCAGCTGCCGGAATAACGCCTCTTCCCGAGACACACGCGCAGGAAGCGGTCAAAATTGACGATCTGTACAGCTACCCGCTTGACTCTTATCTCGTTTCCGCGGAAGCATTGAACGTCAGAACAAAAGCATCAGCAGCCAGTCCGAGAGCTGACACCCTTCATTTAGGCGACAGCTTAAAGATCGTTTCATTCCAGAACGCTGACTGGGCAAAAGTACATTATAAAAACGGAAAAACAGGATTTGTATCTACTCATTATATTGTTAAAGAAGCAACAACCGTAAAAACGACGGCAAAAACAAAAGTATATACAGACAAACAAGCGGTCAAAGCTTCCCTTGCTAAAAACACAAGCGTTTCTTTCCTCGGATGGAAAAAGACAGCCGGCGGCGGCATTGACTTCGGCTGGGCGCTTGTCGATTACGGGGGCGCAACGGGATATATCAGCACAAAAGATCTGCAAAAACTGACATAATATCAAAACGGATTTCGCAAATTCAGCGCGAAATCCGTTTTTTCTTTCTTGAGCAGTCAGAAACGTCTAAGGTTCGAAATATTTCTCAGGAAATATTGTCGGATGAAGATGAATGCATACGACTCTAAAATGGCTTCTTTATGTAATCCGCCAGGCGTTTTGCATTGTCACGGATAGCCGCAGCATCGGCGCTGCTTACCCCGTACATCGCGAAAGCCGGCAAATAGGTCATACCCGTAAAATTAGCCATTGCCTGAAACGGCCTTAAGAGCTCGCTCAGTGAAAAATGGTTAGACCCGCCTGCCTGATATGCATCCTCTCCGGCACCTACGGAAACAGCCAGCAGCAATTCTTTGCCGTGCAGCGCCTTTCCTTTGGAGCCGTAAGCCCAGCCATACGCCAGCACATGATCCATCCATGTTTTTAAAAGCGGAGGCGCACTGTACCAATACAGCGGGAATTGAAATACGATCCGGTCATACTGTTCACACAGCTGCCGTTCCTTTTCCGCATCTATTTTCCCGTCCGGATATTCTTTATAAAGCTCACGGACCGTGATTTCATCATGATTTTTTAATTCTTCTGTCCACGCCTTATTGACCGCTGAGTTGTCCATGTCAGGATGAACCGCTAATACCAATACTTTCACAGCTACCACACCTTTCCCTTTTGACTGTATTTTACCTAATCTTTGCCGGTTCAGCCAAATAAAAAGAAAGCCCCCGAGAAAAATGGGGCTTTCTTTTTTAATTTATTCCGGGCTTCCTTCAGTTGTTTCAATATCCTTCGCAAAATTCGGATTATCTAAATTTGCGTTGAAAAAGTCCGCCGTATTCGGAAGCTTGAGGTTCATATTCATTTTTTGAGAAATGGTCACTTTACAATCTTTAATGACATAGTCAAATACGTGTCCGCCGGAATTGCGTCCTTCATCAATGAAGTGCAGGTGATATCCGGAAACAGCGATGCCGTTTGCGTACCCCGGCGTCCAGAAGCCGGCGATTGTACCCTGAATGTCGTCAAAGTTGAACACAGGCTGTGTTTTCACCGCTTCGATCATCGGAACGTACGGTTTCTCCTGGCGTTCTACCGTTCTTGTCTGCACCTTTTTAAATACGCCGTCTAAACGGATCGCATAAAATAAGTTTTTACTAGGCAGAAGGCTGGCGATTTCCTGCTCGAATTCTTCACGGGTCATTTCGCCGTCGATCGTATGCGTCATATCCGGCGTGAAAAATGTGAATGAGCAGAATGGTGACAGGTCTCCGCCTTTAACAGGCGTAGCCGTTCCGTCGCCGCGCAGACGGTAAAATTCTCCGTCAAATCCGATTAATTCGCCGTCCAGTTTATTGAACGTGCCGATTCCGAAATCACCGAACTTCGGAATGTCAGCCATATCAAAATCTCCGTCATATACTCCGTCCAGCAGAGATGTCATTGTTGATACTTGATAGATCTGATCCTCAGGTGAGCCTTTTTCTCCGCGGCTCATCATATGGATGTCGCTTGCGTTTTTCATATTCCCTTCACTCCTTTTAAATTGGGCTGTTTTAGAAAACAGGTCATGGTGCGCAGAGTGCTAGAGAGCTTTTGCTTTCATTTTTTCTTTGAATTGCTTCGGAAGCATGTCGCTTGATAAATGGACATTGTCACTGTAATCGACAGGAATGTCAATGATGACAGGACCTTCTGTGTTCAAGCCTTTTTGCAGCACGTCTGCCAGCTGTTCCGGTGACTCAACGCGCAAGCCGGTGGCGCCGAAGCTTTCTGCATATTTTACGATGTCAATGTTTCCGAAATCTACGCATGACGTACGGTTATATTTTTTCATTTGCTGGAATGCGACCATATCATATGTGCTGTCATTCCATACAAGGTGAACGATCGGCGCTTTTAAGCGGACTGCCGTTTCCAATTCCATTGCAGAGAACAGGAATCCTCCGTCTCCTGAAACGGATACGACTTTTTCACCCGGATTCACCAATGTGGCGGCAATCGCCCAAGGAAGCGCTACGCCCAATGTCTGCATGCCGTTGCTGATCAACAGTTTCAGCGGCTCATAAGCGCGGAAGTAGCGGGACATCCAGATCGCGTGCGAACCGATATCGCAAGTGACGGTTACGTCGTCATCAATTGCATTGCGCAGTTCTTGGACGATTTGCAGAGGATGCACTCTGTCGGATTTATGGTCGCTTGGCGCCTTCTCGCTGTCTGTGAGCATCTGTTTTAATTCGCTCAGCACTTCTTGTTCACGGCTGCCCATATCAAATGTCACAGCGTCGTGTTCAATTTGCTTAACCGTAGCGGCGATATCGCCTAATAATTCTAATTCCGGCTGATAGGCATGATCGATATCGGCCTGGATTTCGTCAAGATGGATAATAGCACGGTCACCGTTTACGTTCCAGAACTTCGGATCGTATTCAATCGGATCATAACCGATCGTTAATACGACATCCGCCTGTTCAAGCAGAAGATCGCCCGGCTGGTTGCGGAACAGTCCGATCCGGCCGAAATATTGGTCTTCCAGCTCTCTGGACAATGTGCCGGCCCCTTGGTACGTTTCTACGAAAGGCAGTTTTGTTTTGGCAAGCAGTTTGCGGATTTGTTTTACCGCCTCCGGTCTTCCGCCTTTCATGCCGACTAACAGAACGGGAAGTTTCGCCGTCTGGATTTTCGCGATAGCCGCGCTGACCGCTTCTTCCGGTGCAGGGCCTTGTTTCGGCGCCGGCACGCTGCGTACGTTTTTCACATTTGTGATTTCATTCACAACATCCTGCGGAAAGCTCACGAAAGCCGCGCCTGCCTGACCTGCTGACGCTGCCCTGAAGGCGTTTGTTACCGCTTCTGGTATATTCCCTGTTTCCTGTACTTCTACACTGTATTTTGTAATCGGCTGAAATAGCGCCGCATTGTCCAATGATTGGTGTGTCCGTTTTAACCGGTCTGCGCGAATTACGTTACCCGCCAGCGCCACTACCGGATCACCTTCTGTATTAGCCGTTAACAAGCCGGTCGCCAAGTTGGATGCCCCCGGGCCTGAAGTAACGAGACAAACGCCTGGTTTTCCAGTCAGTCTTCCGACAGCCGCAGCCATAAATGCAGCGTTCTGTTCGTGACGGCATAAAACCAGTTCAGGTCCTTTATCTTTTAACGCATCAAATACTGCATCAATTTTTGCACCCGGAATGCCAAAAACATGTGTGACACCTTGCTCCACTAAGCAATCAACAACAAGCTCCGCCCCCCGATTTTTTCCAGAGGTTTTTAGTTCATTTGTTGCTTTTGCCAACACCCTCACTCCTTATTATGCATATTAAATATAAAATTTTAAGTAATTTGTGATATTATTCACTATACACTCTTTGGAAATTGACCTCCAATATCAATTCGCCGTATGATTAATATGTTTCACGAATAATTAACAAAGAGAAAGGAATGGATAAGGATGGAGCTTCGCCATCTTCAATACTTTATTGCCGTTGCCGAAGAACTTCATTTCGGCAAAGCTGCGCTTCGGTTAAATATGACACAGCCGCCTCTCAGCCAGCAGATCAAACAGCTTGAGAAGGAAGTCGGCGTGACCTTATTAAAGCGCACGAAACGGGTTGTAGAGCTTTCAGCTGCCGGAGAAAGTTTTTTAAAACACAGCAGAAACGCGATCGAAGAAATAGACAAAGCGATTGAAATGGCGCAGAGAACGGCGCGGGGAGAGCTCGGCCGCCTTGTCGTCGGTTTTGTCGGCTCGGCCACATATGAATTTCTGCCGCCGATCATTCGGGAATTCCGCGAAAAATTCCCCTCCGTCAAGCTTGATCTGCGTGAAATTTCTTCTTTCAGACAGCAGGAAGAACTTCTGAAGGGGAACATTGATATCGGCATCCTTCATCCGCCTTTACAGCATTCCGCGTTACATATGGAAAAGGTGCAGAGCAGTCCGTGCATTCTGGCTTTGCCGAAGCAGCACCCGCTTACCGCTAAACAGACAATCGACATTCAGGATTTAAAAAATGAACCGATTATCACACTGTCGAAAGAAACATGGCCGACTTTATACCTAGAGTTTGTAAACTACTGCGAGCAGGCGGGCTTCAAACCGAAAATCGTTCAGGAAGCGACGGAGTATCAAATGGTGATCGGATTGGTTAGTGCCGGCATCGGTGTAACCTTCGTGCCTTCTTCTGCTAAAAAGCTGTTTAATCTCGAAGTCGCCTACCGCGGCATTAATCAGGTGCAGCTCACGGCCGAATGGGTCATTGCCTACCGCAAGGATAATCAAAATCCGATCCTGAAACATTTTCTGGATATTATGAATAAACGCCAGGCTTTATTGCAGGCGGATAAGGAAAATGCATAAAAAAGAGGGCCGCCGAAAGCAGCCTCTTTTTTTTGTGCTTTTATGGATTTTTACTAAATTGGTAGAAACGCTCAGTACACCTTACGACCTGTACCCGTATACATACAGTACAACTGATCAGGAGGGATAAAAATAACGGGGCGGCAATGACCCATCTAAAAGGAGGCAGAACACATTACACATATTACCGTCATTTTGACCCTGATTTCTTTCTTTGTGACCATTATTTTTATATTTTGGAGACCCGGGGGATTAAATGAAGCCGTTCCGGCGTCGCTGGGCGCCATTCTCGTTTTGTTATGCGGAACCGTTTCCTTTCATGATTTGGGGGATATAGGGTCAAAAGTCACCGGAGCCTCAATAACCATTATCTCCACAATGATTATGGCGATCGCGCTGGAAAGCTTCGGTTTTTTTAACTGGGCGGCGGCCAAACTGCTTCACCGCGCCAAGGGATCGGGCATCCGGCTTTTTTGGCTGACCAACCTGCTCTGTTTTTCAATGACGCTCTTTCTGAATAATGACGGCAGCGTCTTAATCACCACTCCTATTTTACTATTGGTCTTACAATATCTCGGACTTAAAAGACATCAGAAAACACCGTATTTAATAAGCGGCGTATTAATTGCGACGGCGGCAAGCACCCCGATCGGCGTCAGTAATATCGTCAATTTAATTTCTCTCAAAATGATAGGCATGGACCTTTATTTGTACACCAATATGATGTTTATCCCCGGCACGCTGGGACTGGTGTTTATGGCCTTTCTGCTGTTTGCCGTTTTTTACCGCCGTTTGCCGAAACAGCTCCCCGATATTCCGGTTCATTTTGACTCGCTGGAACACAAACGATATCATCCGCTTCAGCCTCCGCCAGACCCGACCCAAAACAGCCGTACGAACATCATGTTTTGTGTTTTGGCATTTGTATTGTTCGTCCGGATCAGTCTGTTTGCAGCTTCTTACAACGGCATATCCGTTTCGCTCGTGGCTGTCATCAGTTCAGTCATCCTGCTTGGCTGGAGATGGTTTTATTTAAAAATCGGACCGGCAGATTTATTAAGGAAAGCGCCTTGGCATATCTTTATTTTTGCCTTCACGATGTACATTATCATCTACGGACTGCATAATATCGGACTGACGGCGCTGCTTGTTCAGTCTATTGAGCCTTATGTCTCACAAAGCATTGCCCACGCTGCATCTATTATGGGCATTGCTACATCCGTCCTCTCTAATTTGTTCAATAACCATCCCGCCTTAATGATCAGCACTTTGACATTAACTGAAATGTCCATCGACCCATTAACCGTAAAAATCATTTATCTGGCTAATATTATCGGCAGTGATATCGGATCATTGCTTCTGCCGATCGGGACATTAGCCACGCTGATCTGGATGCATATCATCAGACAGCACGGCGAAAAAGTTTCTTGGTCAGAATATATCAAAACGACCATTATCGTTGTCCCTCTCACTGTCGTGTTTACCATTACCGTTTTATATGTTTGGATCAGTTGGATTTACCTTTAGCTCCCATGAAAAAAAACTGCCTGCTGTATAAGAGAGGCAGTTTTATCATTTATGGCAGGTGCATGGTTTTTAAATGATTCAATTTCCAAAAAACAGTATCGCCGTCTGCATTGGTCAGTTCAAGAATATTATCTGAGACATCCTGCAACAGCCCCACTTTATTCGGTATATCTCCTAAATCCAGAATAATCAGCTTCCCGATATATCTTTTTAATTGTTCCTCAAAATTCCGGACAAGGGGCACATTAGCGGGAACAACCGGCAGTTCTGAACTGTTTAATGTATACGGCGTCTGCTCATCGGAATAGGGTGTCAGCCATTTCAAATGATGCATCGAGATGAAAAGAGTCTTATAAACCGGAGAGAAGAAAACAAAATAATCATTTAAAACACTTGTCACATACCCATGAATGGAACGGTCTCCCGTAACAAATATTTCTGTGAATCTGCCTTTTATATGCTGGAGGGTATTCCGGTAAGAAAAGGAATGTTCCTGTTTTTCGGGATGCGGACTTTTTTTTCTTGCGTACGGTTCTTTATTCTCTTCGTCCGGGAGCGTCAATGTCATTCGCTGAAGGTGCAGCAGCGGAATATAAAGAAACGTCCGGCCGTCATGAATCACAATGATATCCTGACCGATATCCAAAAGAGTTCCTGAAAATGTCGTATTCCCCGATATCTCAATATCGACTTGTTTATCCAGAAATCTGCTTAATCCAGCCATTTCATTCCCCCCTCTCCCGCGTTTACGGACAATCTTTCCAATCATTTACGGCCGCGTTTCCACCGATAATCTATTGTCCTTAATACAGTGGCGTAGCTATAAGAGACCTCTTTCTCCCGTTTTGAGGATCGAACGGATCTTGATGATCTTTTCGACTTTTTGGAGGAAGTACGCTGCTCTTCGCGTGATTCTTCTTCATGCGGCTTTTCTTCTTCGGCGCTCTCTTTCTCACCTTTATTCTCGTCGTCTTTATTCTCCTCTTTTTTAGCTGCTCCTTTTGCCCCTTCGCTGATGCTCTTGATATGAAAAGGATAAATCCGCAGCACTTCTTTATCTTTCACAAGAGTGTAGTGGCCGTCGGAATTATCCACAAGTATTCCTTCAACTGCTTCAGGACCTCCGCGGTTGATGGATACCCATTTGTGGATCAGGCGTTTAAATATGCCGTGAAAATCATCAGCCATTTCAAATTCCGGGCGCTCCTCCTCTTGGCCGTCCTCTTCTTGTTCCGCGCTGATGCTTTTGACATGGTCGGCGTTAAAATATACAATTCCGTCATCTTCCGTTTCCAGCACGAGAAAATCATCCCCTGTTTCGTGAAGCTTTCCTCTTTTCGATTCGGGACCTCCCTGATTCAATTGCACCGTGCGATTGGTCATCCGGCTGATCAGGTCTTGAAAATCATCAGCTTTTTCACATTCTGCCGCTTCGGCCGGCGATACGGTTTCACTCGTATTTTCCGTCACACTTTTCACGTGTTTCCATTGATAATAAACGATTTTATTATCAACCTGAAGAGCGATATAATCCGATTGAATGTCTGCTAATCTCCCTGTCTTGGACTCCGGGCCTCCCCGGTAGACAGTAATCACTTTTCCTTCCATCGCATGCAAAAAGTTGTCATCAGACCGCTGCCGCTTCGTATTGCGTTTCATCTATTGTCCTCCTAGTCATTTTTCTCATAATGTAAAAAGCATAATGCATATATACGTATCACGATTATTTTCGGGAACTGATTCACCAGCCTATTTGTAAAAAATCTTTCTTCATTTCCAAATCAGATATTCCACCGCTCTAACTCACTGCTGATGAAGGCTGACCGCTCCTTAATGTATTCGCAAATCACTTCAGGCTCCCGGTCAAAGCAATCCATCTCTTCTTTCTTATATGGATCCTTCGCGACATGCGGCCTGATCTGCTCATACAGTGACATGACCTTCGGCTTCATATGTTCAATGGTAAACCGGGTCTGAAGCGTCTCTTCCAAAAGCCTTTTGTACGCTTTGCGGAAATACGGTTCATCCAGAAGCCTTGCAGTCAAGGTATTAAACCCTTGTATTCTGACATAATCGGCCTCCATCCGATCACCATGAATGTCTCTTCCCCACGTCGCATCGTAATCCCACGGAATGACTTCAAAAAGTCCCGTTTCATGATTCCGGTACAAAGCATAATTATGGACAAATCCATCGTAGTTTGAGGTAAACACGATGCCCGCAAGCCACCGCAAATACTTATCGGCGTCCAAGTGTTTGACGATCTCCCCCTTGAACTCTGACTTCGGCACGGTATTAATTTTATAGATCATATCCTGCAAGTATAAATCGTCTTCTTTCGTTCCCGTTTTCTTTTCATAACCAAGTTCGAGCGATGTTTTCGTATCCCGCTCCAGATCACTGACGAGGGAGAAATTGGCGTCGTCATCAACCGCGTAAAAAACAGCGCCGTCCGCCAAATTCCGTTTCGCCAGAAAATATTCATCCACTGACTCCAGCTCAAGATACACCCCCTCATGTCTGCCATTGATTTGCAGGGTTACGAAATTCGCCTTTGGTGACAGCGTCCCAAGCTCCGCGAAGAAATCGAGAGACAGCTTATTCCGCATCATCGACGGATCTTTGTATTCAGCGTTTAAATGTATCTCTTTCGCCCTGCGAAATGTTTTCGGCGAATAAAAAGCGATATGATACGATTTTTTCTTAAAATCTCTTATATGCGAGCCGCGGTACGCCAGATCAATGTCAAGCCGTTTTTGATTCACTCTCAGCACCGCGGGCACCGGATCATCATCCCAAATGTCTTTTTTCAGCTCCATTAAGTCTTTCGGGTGAATAAACAGCTGGTATAGAGGCAATGTTGATTGGTCTTTCATCAGTAAACCTCCCTGTATTAATTTAGGCTGTGCTTTTTATATAAAACTCAGCGAATCACACATACACTTTTTTCATTCATGCGTACTATGTGGTAGTAAGGATCGCATCCTTAAAACATATATCATGAGGAGGTTTCAAAATGGGCCACTATTCCCATTCTGATATCGAAGAAGCAGTAAAGTCCGCAAGCACCGAGGGATTGGAAGATTATTTGTACCAAGAACCAAAAAGCAGTAAGAAGAGAAAATCTCGCAAGCATAAAAAATCCCGTTCTCACAAAAAATCTCGCAGCCATAAAAAATCGTGCCGCTCTCACAAAAAATCTCGCAGCCATAAAAAATCGTGCCGCTCTCACAAAAAATCTCGCAGCCATAAAAAATCCCGTTCTCACAAAAAATCTCGCAGTCATAAAAAATCCCGGTCTCACAAAAAATCTCGCAGCCATAAAAAATCCCGTTCTCACAAAAAATCTCGCAGCCATAAAAAATCGCGCCGCTCTCACAAAAAATCTCGCAGCCGTAAAAAATCATGCCGGTCTCACAAAAAATCTCGCAGCCACAAGAAATCATGCCGCCGCAAGAAAAAACGCACGCAGAAAAAACCTTATCGTCCTCAGAAAAAAGACCCTTGCAAAAAAGACGATTACTGCAGCAAAACAGAGTACTGGAAAGACGGGAACATCTGGGTTGTAAAGAAAAACTACAAGTAACACCATTCGTAAATAGGCTGCCGGCTAAACGGAAGCCTTTTTCCTCAATCAGATATATGCCACGTGATAAGATATGCAGCCGGTTTTCTTTTGTTGTGTTTCCGAATTTTCTTTCTGTATAATCAGGTCATACGATAAAGAAAGGCGGCCGAAATCATGCATATCTTACGAGCAGACGAACTGAACGCAAAAGACACTTACAAATTGCTTTCGGGCACAGTCGTTCCCCGGCCGATCGCATTTGTCACTACGCGGTCATCCATCAACGGCGCCGTAAACGCGGCGCCCTTCAGTTTCTATAACGTTGTCTCCGCAGAACCGCCGCTTCTGGCCATCTCAGTCAGCCGCGCGGACGGTCGGCAGAAAGACACCGCGAGAAACGCACTCGCTCATCGGGAATTCGTTGTGCACGTCAGTGATGAGTCCATTATTGAAGACATTAACAAAACGGCGGCAAGGCTTGATCCTGATGTCAGTGAACTTGGCATGACAGACCTTTCTGTGACAGACAGCGCTTGCATCAGCGTTCCCGGTATAAAAGAAGCAAAAGTGAGGTTTGAATGTATACTCGAACGCCATCTTCCGTTCCAAAATGACAGCGGAGAAACGACGACAGACCTCATCATCGGCAGAGTCGTTTGTTTTCATTTGAATGACCAAGTATATGACGCCGATAAAGGCTACATACGGACAGATGAGCTGAAGCCTGCGGCAAGGCTCGCGGGGAATGAATACGCCAGACTCGGGAAGACATATACGCTTGTCCGCCCGACCTGAAGCAGGAACCATTATAATAGAAGAAACTAGTCAAAAAGACCCCTTTCGCAAGGGGTCTTTTTGAGTCTTTTACCATGTAACTCAGCCTAATGTCTTATAGAATGCCGAAACTTACAAGGCCATCACTCGTATGAAACGAGAGACACATTTTTAGGAGGAAGATGATGGATTTCATTCAGTTACTGATTTTTTCAGCCGTATTTATTTTGCTCAGCCTTATGTTTCAAGTATTTGCCGTCAAAGTTCTCAATATCGATTAATCGAAATCACACTGCTTATTACGGGCATCGCAGCGGTGACTTTTTTCAATGAAATGTACGTATTTGCGGGAGTTGTTTCTATTTTGCTGCAGCGGCATAATGGAATGGCGGCACCGGCGGGAGGAAAAGCAATATGTGTACGATTCGTTTTACGCGGGTCTTTCTGCCGCGCTTGGCGTGCTTATTTTTTTCATCAGTCAGCGTAGCTCTATACTCCTGCGGCCGCTCCGTCGCCGCGCGGGTCGGCCCCGCCTTGGAGAAAGCCTTCTTCATCAATGACGATCGCTGCCGCATGGCCCATAAGCCCGTCAAAATCACCAACGGTCTCGACGCGGTGGCCGCTCTGCCTTAGAGCTTCTCTCGTCTCAGGGCTGATTCTGCTTTCAACCCTCAGCCCTTCATACTCCTCTCCCCATGTCCGTCCCCAGACCCAGCGCGGCTCATTGATCGCCTGCTGGGGGTCCATTTTGTAATCAATGATGCGCGTAATCATCGCTGTCTGAGTTTGCGGCTGGCCTTCTCCTCCCTGGGTTCCGTACAGGATGTGAGGCTTTCCTTCTTTACAGGCCATCGCCGGCATGAGGGTGTGGAACGTCCGCTTGCAGGGTTCAAGTGTATTGACATGGGATTCGTCCAGCGAAAAAAATGACCCGCGGTTTTGCAGCAGAATGCCCGTCTCCCCGGCTGTAACGGCAGATCCGAACTCGAAATAGAGGCTCTGAATAAAGGAAACGGCATTTCCTTCCGCATCGGCGACGGCGGCATAAGCTGTGTCGCTTCCGACCGGCTGGCTTACCGCCGGCGCAGCCACGTTACCGATTTCTTCCGCAAGCTGCTTTGCATACCGTTTATCAAGCAGCCGATCCAGCGGAATATGAGAAAATGCCGGATCAGTCAGCACTTCATTCCGGTGCTGAAAACTCTTCTTCAGCGCCTCGATCAGCAGATGATAATAGTCAAAGGAACCATGTTCGATCTGAGAAAAATCATAGTTTTCCAATATATTGAGCGTCATTAAGCCTGTAAAGCCCTGTGAATTCGGCGGAGCCTGATAGATTTTGCACCCGCGGTAATCGGAGGATACCGGGTTCGTCCACTCGCCGCGGTGGGCTTTAAAGTCATCAAGTGTCAGACGGCTGCCGTTGTTTTGCAAAAAGGATGTGATGCGTTGAGCGAGGTCTCCTTCATAAAAAGCGCTTCTGCCTTTCTCGGCAAGCTGCTCCAAGCTGGCCGCCAGATCCTTTTGGACAAACCGTTCACCGGGCATGGGCGCTTTTTTGTTTCTCGTATAAATGGCCGAGGTGTAAGGCGTCGAGGCTAAAAGAGCGAGATTGCGTTCTGTGTGGGCGCATTGGTCGGCAGAGACCGGAAATCCGTTTGCCGCATAATCAAGAGCTGGCTTCAGCACCTCAGCGAGCGAAAGACGCCCGTACGCCGAAAGCACGGCATCCCAGCTGTCCGCCATTCCCGGAACGGTAATGGCGCTTTCTGTCCCGCGCAGAGGGATCGCTTCTCTGCCCCGATACAAGTCTCTCGTCACATGCTTCCCTGAACGGCCGCTTCCGTTATAAGCTTTGATTCGTCCCGTTTCTTTATGGTAAGTGAGCCAAAATGAATCCCCGCCAAGGCCCGTCATATGCGGATACACGACTGCCAGACAGGCGCTGACCGCCACTGCCGCGTCAAACGCGTTTCCGCCCTTTTCCAGAATGCCGGCCCCCGCCTGAGAAGCGAGATAATGCGGACTGACGACCATTTGTTTCGTTCCGATGGTTGAAGTATTCATGGCAAGCCCCTTTACAAATTTTCTCAAGTATAAAAAGCGGCTTCGCGGCCATCCACATTCCTGAAAGAAAATCTCACACACTATTTACTTTTCGATAAGAAATAATTCTAAGTCATTACGTATCGAAAACAATAAAAAATTTCTCCCTTCATACCGTAACGTTTCATGATACAATAATGTCTACCAAATGAAGGAAGGTGAAGCGGGTTGGAACATGAATACAGCATTCCGAATCTTGTCCTTGATGAAACGGATAAACAGATTCTTTCGATTTTGCACGAGGAAGGGAGGATTTCCTATACAGACGTAGGAAAGCGGGTTAACCTGTCGCGAGTGGCGGTTCAGCACCGCATTCAGCATTTACTGGATGCCGGTGTGATTGAAAAATTCACCGCTGTCATCAACCCGGCGAAAATCGGCCGCCATGTGTCCGTGTTTTTTAATGTGGAGGTAGAGCCGCAGTATTTGGAGGAAACCGCATTAAAGCTTGAAAAGGAGCCGGCCGTGACAAGCCTTTATCATATGACCGGACCGAGCAAGCTGCATATGCACGGCATTTTCGCAAATGATCAGGAGATGGAAGAGTTTTTGACAAAACGGCTCTATACGCAAAAAGGCGTCGTCAGCGTCGACTGCCAAATGCTGATTAAACGGTATAAAAGCAGAACGGGCATGAAGCTGTAAGGAGGACATAGCCATGAAACATCCCTATTGGGACATTACGGCGGCGATGATCCGAACGGGCATTTTCGGATTCGGGGGCGGCCCGTCGGTGATCCCGCTCATCCGCCATGAAGCCGTCAATAAATACAAATGGATAGATGATGATGAATTCGGAGAAATATTAGCGATCGCAAATGCGCTTCCCGGACCGATTGCCACAAAAATGGCCGCGTATCTGGGCTTTAAGCTGAAAGGCACGTTAGGCGCAATCGTGGCAACCCTTGCCCATATTCTGCCTACATGCCTTGCTATGGCGGGCTTGTTTGCGGCTGTCAATGTCTTAAGCCACTCAGCAATTGTTGCCGGCATGATTGGCGCCGTAACACCGGTAATCGCCGTCATGCTCGGCATTATGGCGTACGAGTTTGGCCAAAAAGCGCTTAAAGGTTTCGGCTGGGTCACCGGCATTCTGTTTTTTATCATCGGTTTTATCGGCCTGCAAACGTTACAGATCAATCCCGGCTTTGTCATTATTATTTTCTTAGCATACGGCGCGTTTCATTTTAAATTGAAAGACAAAATCACAAATAAACGTTCAAAAGATAAAGGAATGTCGGCCTCATGATCATGATTTATGTATTTATGGCGTTTTTTGTCGCAAACGCACTCGGATATGGAGGCGGACCGGCGTCAATCCCGCTGATGTTTGAAGAAGTCGTCAACAGATACAGCTGGCTCTCAAACGATCAATTCTCAAATATGCTCGCGCTTGCGAACGCATTGCCAGGCCCGATCGCCACCAAAATCGCGGCGTATGTCGGCTACAGCGCAGGCGGGTGGCCCGGGTTCCTGATTGCGCTGATCGCCACCGTCGTACCGTCGGCGCTCGCATTGATCGTCCTCTTGCGCATCATTCAGCGCTTCCGCCAATCTCCCGTCATCAAAGGTATGACGCTGTCCGTCCAGCCTGTCATCGCCGTCATGATGCTCATTCTTACCTGGCAAATCGGCGCAGACGGCATCAAAGCGATCGGCTGGGTTCAAGCGATAGTGATTGCGGGGATTTCCCTCCTTGCCTTGACAAAATTCAAGATGCATCCGGCCTTCCTGATTATCGCGGCGTTTTTGTATGGAGGGCTTGTGGTTCCTCATTTATAAAGAAAAGCACCTGGACAGGTGCTTTTTGTTTCAGTCCCGATATGTTGTTCGATATAGATAACTGTTTCTTCGTCTATGCTTCTTACATGTGATTCCTGTCATCCTCCCAGATGGCTTGATCAATAAAAAACATTTGCAGCCTCCCGGACTGCAAGTGTTACACGTGATTTTTCCGATAAAACGTTCGCAAAACATGCGTTTCAAGGTCAGCCAGACGGACAGGGATCGGCAGCCTGCTGTCTCGATTGATCATTTTCATTGTGATCTGATAGCTGCTTTCTAAATCAATGTTATGTCCGCAAGACAAGAAGATAGGCTTCACGTCCCAACGTGTCCGAAGCGCCCGGCCATATACCTCGCCGTCAATGAGAATATCGGTGTAGGCGCCGACTTCATTTTCGGGCATCTCAAAATCGCATCCTTTGATTTTGAGATAGGTTTTCGCAATCCCAATTGTAGGCTTACCCAGAAAAAAAGCCGCATGGGTGGCAACGCCCATATGATTGTAGTGCAGATACCCGTTGCCATCAAACAAAAACACATCCGGCTCCGCCTCCAGCTTTTCGGCCGCTTCAATGATCAGCGGCAGCTCGCGAAACGCAAGAAAACCGGAAACATACGGCACGCTGATTTTCCCCATGCTGTGCACTTTTTCAATCACTTCTTTTGTATCAGCGTCAATCACGATGATACTGCATACGCCGTACGGTTCCCCGTCCTGCTCCCAATAAGCGAGGTCGACGCCTGCGCATGTGTTGACGGAGTCTGGATGGATGACGGGGGATAGGTTAATTTTATGTATTAGGGATTGTTGTGTTTGAATAAAGTCCGATTCATCATTTAGATCTAAATCGTGAATTTGATGTATTTTCATTTCACTTGTTTTCCTCTCTTAAAATAGTCTTCGCTCTCAATCGTCCTATGTGTCGATCTAGCGAAGACTCCTTCAACAAATTATATCTTTTATTAAAATTCATTTTTCATTTCTTTCATAAAAATAAGGTTCAATTGTTTAAGTAATTCTTTAAGTTCAGTACACATAATATCTTCTAAAGGATTTTCCCAATCTTCGTTTTTTATCAGTTCAATGCCATAACTTCCAGTTGGATCGCCTTCTGGGTACCACCCTACATCAAGCAGCAAATTTTTAGTTTTATGAGAAATCTGCAGGAGGTCTTGATTAAAGTCAAATAACCAAGCATCATCATTTTCCTCTAGAGTTTTAGGGTCAGTATCTTTTAATGTAATATAATCAACAGTCCAACCCGCCGGTATCTTAAGCCTTAAGAAATTGGGAACATGTTGGCTTAGCTGCTGCAAACCCTCTAAAACCCCACTACCCACAGTCCAGATTTGATATTCTAACTCTTCCAATAATTGTTCCATTTCATTAAAAGAGTCTTCTTTATAAATCTTATCCTTTTTCAAGCTTATTAATTTGATATGATATTGTTCACTTTCATAAATTACCTTAATTAATGCATTTCGTTTCTCATTTTGGAGGTTTAATAATTCATATTTTTCTTCCATTCTTTTTTCTGAATTTAAATTGTTCTGTACTACAGACCAACCATTACAGATTTTCAATGGCTGCAATTGAGAAATTTGATCTCTGTCCATCCTGCTTCTCCTTGTATTCCACATTGTTATATTATCTATAAAAAAACTTGCCGATGACAACACGGCAAGCTCTTAACTATAGCAATTCTAATACATCAGTAAACAAGGCATCTCCTAATGAGAAACAAAAACGCCAGCCCTTGGTTTAGTCATAGACTGACGTTTCGTTTAAAACCTCTCTTAAGCTTTATTCAAGGCCATAAAAGTCCCGTTAGGATAATCGCCATTCCAACCACACGGAAAATAACCAGCTTTATAAATTTCAAAAACTTTTTCAAAAAAATTATTTGTATTACCATTAATTGCTCTATTAATAGCACAATTGTTTAAGTCAGCTACGATATCTTCAAAAAAGGCATTATATCCAGTAGAGGCACTTCTGATGTTTTCAGAAAAAATATCTAATAACGAGTCTATATTTTCCGGCTTTTGATTATCTTCTAATTCGTAAAATCGCCCCCATACTTCACTCATCTCAATTTCCCTTATATCTTTCCATGTATATTCGTCTTCTCCATATACTTCTTCATAAGCCAAGTATTCAGCCTGTTTTTGATCATTAATTATTTTAGTAAAATTAGATACATTAACTGATTTTATAGGTTTAAAGGTTTTCGAAAATTCAATTACCTCTTCCACTAGATTATGATATTTCCCAAAATTCATTACTTGTTATACCACCTTTCCCAAAGATCTACTGTCGCTCCACCGCCTCTTTTCCAAACAGGTTTTCTTGAGGCGCTATCTTCTTTCCTTTCTAATTTATATGCTTCGAATCCTTTCTCCTTTATTTTCTTTAATTCTGTTTGTAAATAATCGTCCCTCATATAAAGAGGCAACCCTTTTTCTTGTAATTCTCTTAATTTTTGTTGTAAACCATATACCTGTTTTTCAATGACGTCTACACTTTGGTTAACATCGATCTCATCTAATTTTTTTCTCACAAAACTACTATATACTGAATGATATCCTTTATGCCGTGAAGTAGCACTTATATCATCCTCCGGTACCCTTAAGAAAAAACCATTTGAAGCATCATCCATATCCATTCCTAACTTCTTCAAAACAGGATGATTTCGAAACTCCTTCGGTATAATATGTTGAGCCTGATATGGAGTACGTTTTGTTGAACGTGGAAGTCCCATTTGCTCAAACATATTTTTACCTAATTTAGTTGAACTCCCTCCTGTAACCTTTCCTGGAGTTCCTGGAATTAATCTTGTGGGAGTGCTTCCACTGCTACCACTACCCGCCATCTTCACAACCCCAAGATCTTTCACAGCAGTCGTTTTCACATCAGCATGAATGATTGGGAAAGTTGCGCCATCCGGTGTGACAGTCTTGTGGACACGAATTTTTACATTCGTCGGTACTTTGAATTCTTTTACTTGGTCTAGAATCTTTTTCCCTTTTTCAACTTTTGATGCTTGCGGCGATTTTGCAAGCGGTATGCCTTTGTTTACATGCTTCGCCAATGCACCGGCTCCAACCAAACTCAGCGCAGCTTCCAGCGCCCCTTGCTTCCGCTTCTCCTCAGACACTTTGTTTCCGAACATATCCCGGCCTGTGACGGCTTCTGTGAATCCGTTTGAGGCGACAAGGCCGTATGCGCCCATTTCTGTCATTTTGAGAATGTCTAAGGATTTTCCGGTTTTATAGGCATCTAAAGCATGTTCTGCGGCAATGACGGTTTTTCCGGTTTTGTAAATGGCTTTTCCGCCTTTGAAAGCGCGGCCCGCCCAGCCGACGACCGGTATGAATCCGGCGGCGGCCATCGCTCCTGCTGTGACGCGTTCTGCGGTGGAGAGCTTTTCTCCAGTCACCGGATCAACGCCTTCGGCTGCTCTTTTATAATCATAATAGCCGGTGACTTCGCCGGTAAAGTTGCAGATGCCGTCCCATGTTTTTTCGTACCATGGTTTATTGGCTTCTTCTTCAGCCTTTTCCTGAAGCCGTCTTGCTTCGGCCTGCTGGGCTTTTGCGTCAATATAGTCCGTTCCCTGTTTTTCTGTCGCCGTGACGCTTTTGTAGATTTCATTGCTGTGGAAGGCTTTTTTGTCATAGTACATAGGGGATGCGCTTTTCCCGTTGCTGGTGGCCTGCATGAGAACAGAATATTTGCTGAGCACTGCGTTGTCCAGAGATTCTAAGTTTTGATATTCAGCAGTCAGGGATTCATCAAGCGTATCGACTGCCGTGATCGTGTCACGTCTGGTTTTCTGGGCATCGCCCATTTTATCAGCGTAATCATCCAGCGTATATGTGTCGAGATGAATAATATCGCTGATGCCTGACAAAATTGAATCGATTTCTGCTTTATGAGCGGAGACAATCTCTGAAGCTTTCAAATCCGCGTTGGGCAGCTCATGCTCCAAAAATGAAGTCTCCACATATGTATCGCTGAGTTCTTGATCTTTAATGTCACCTGAAATGCCATTTAAAAACGCAATTTGAGCAGAGACAAGCGTCAGCCAGCTGTCGGCGATTTCCGCTTGTCCCTGAAAAAAATCTTTTATATTGTCTGCGCCTTTCCCTTTCAAAGCATCACCCAGATCGGCCACGCCTTGAAAGGCTTGTTTGAGCGCACGCAGCTGCTCTTCAAGGGCTTCGTATTGTTTCTTTCTCTTATCTGCTTCGTCCGTTAACGATTGTGATTCAAACACTTTGCTCATCGGCAAGTCCTTTCTTTCGTTATTTTACGGCGATCGCCTCGTCCTGTTCTTTCAAAGAATCTACGTTGTCTTTAACGTCCGCGATATTCTTATGAACGGCCTGCTTGTATTCGCTGATCATCGATACAAGCTTTGCCTCGCGGGATTGGTACTTGGAGGTATAGTCGAGCTTGTTTTTTCCGTTTGAACCGGCGTTCCCGATCGAAACAGCCTCCAAAGCGCTGCTGACGGATTCAAGCTGCTTCATGACGGTTCCGTATTTGAGTTTTATTTCTGCCATTAAAACCAACTCCAGCTTCTTTTGATTGATTGTATTTTTTCTCCGACCGTGTCAAGGGCTTCTTCTCCCAGCGTCAGCAGGTGCTCTGCCTCTCTCGCGATGCTTCTGGCGGCAAGGAGCCCTCCTTTTTCAATTTCAAGCTGTGTCATCTTTAAGCCGATTCGGTAAATATAACCGTCGTATTTGTCTGTGACGATTCTGTATGCTTCTGTATGGGCCTGATCGCGCCGGTCATCAAATTCTTCAGCAAAAGTGCCGGTCCAATGATGGTCCAGGTGCGGCCTGAGGATGTCCCTGATTTCAGATACGCCCTCTTCCTGCAGAGATTCTATCTCTCTTTTCGCTTCTTTTAATTTATCAATTTGGTGTTCAACCTCGCCCAGTTTATGGCTGATCGTGCTGTTAATATGGCTTAATGTGCTTGAATGGCTCATCTGTTTTCACCTCGTCTTACGCAAAAAGTCGTACAAAAAGCACAGACTTTTCCATACTATATTTCCATATATTATATTTTAAAATAGACAGAAAGCAGCTTAAATAGGTTAAATGGCTTATTTTCAACAGCCGAGATGCTCATCATTAACGCCAAAAGACTCACATAAACGGCATATCCATTCATCGATCTCCTCTATGTATCCATGATAAATTCCCTAAAAAAAAGGAGACAGTGATTAACCGTCTCCTTTGCCTTGTATCATGATCATCATACTGTCGTTAACTGCAGTCCCAGTTGTACAAAACGTTTGAGAAATCTTTTTTCTTCAAATCTTCTGGTCTGATAAAGAAATTGGCGATTCCCACATCTCCCCACATCGAATCAATGTCATCATCTGAATCAATTTGCAAAAGCAGAATTGTATGGTTTTGATGGGAGTAAGACCGCGGATCTTCCTGGGTGAAGGACGCATAGCCGCCGATTTTATGGCCGAATGCGTTCGCCGTATATTCGTCATACACCTCATCGTCAAACTGCTCGAAATAGTCAAAGGCATCCATCCCGGCATACTGCCCGAATTGAAAATCAGACGGGAGCACCCATTCAGCAGACAGCTCAGGGGTGATCAGCGCTTCGGATTGAATCGGAAAATCGTACTCCTCTTCAACCTGAACGAAAGAAAAATCATCCATGAGCTCCGCTTCTTCTGCTGTCACATGTTCAAAATATTTGACGCAGAAACCCGTTTGCGCGCACCCGTCGTCAAAATTCAGACCGTATACGTCATCACTGACCGATATGTAAAACTGAAGAATGCCGGTGTCCGGAAAATCAGGGAGTCCGGGCATATCCGCAAAATTGATTTGAGCGAGAAGCTTCATCGGCCTGCCGCTTTCATCTTTAGGATATGGTTCATGTTTCGGAAAATAGGGGTCTCCTGCAATTTTACTGTCATACCGTCCCGTTTCAGCTTTTTTGACGTGCAGTTTGATAAAAGGCCGTGCTGACGTTTCCAGCAGACCGCGGGATGATTCCATTTGCTTCGGCAATTTCCATGTTTTTTCCACGATAAATATCTCCTTCGTCTCTAAAGATTGTATGATGAAAGGCCGGCGCGGTCCGCCGGCCTTTCAAGTGACAGAATCAGTCTGAGGCACGACGGCTCTTCTTCCGATTGAGATATATTCCACGCCCGCCTGTTCCGCTTCCTCAAGCGAGTGGCAGTTTCTCCCGTCGAAAATAACCGGGGTTTCCATCAGCTCTTTGTACGCTTCAAGCGGGAAGTGTTTAATTTGTTCCCAATCTGTCAGAATCAGGACGGCATCCGCTCCCCTTACGGCTTCTTCTATGGACTCCCGATAGGAAACCGCAGCCGGAAGCAGTCCGGAAGCCCGGAATGAAGCGATCGGATCGTACGCTGTCATCCGGGCGTCAAGAGCCGCCAGACGATCCGCAATGACAATGGACGGCGCGTCCCGCATATCATCTGTATTCGGCTTAAAAGACAGCCCTAATAACGCGATGGTCTTCCCCGTCACACCGCCGAGCCTGTTCAGCACTTTATCAACCAGCATGGACTGCTGGTTATTGTTGACTTTAATGACGGACTTCAGCAATTCAAAATCATGCTCCACATGTCCCGCAATCTGCACGAGGGCGTTTGTATCCTTCGGAAAACAGGAACCGCCGTAACCGATGCCGGCTCTTAAGAATTGATTGCCGATCCGTTTATCCAATCCCATTCCGTGTGCGACTGATTCCACATCCGCACCGACTTTTTCACATATATGAGAAATTTCATTAATAAAACTGATTTTCGCCGCTAAAAATGCGTTTGACGCATATTTGATCATCTCAGCGCTTCTGATGTCCGTATGATATACCGGAATCGCAAGCGGCGCGAAAACCCGGTCAAGCGTTTCCCGCGTCTGCCGGTCTTCAGCCCCGATCACGATGCGGTCTCCGTGAAAGGTATCGTGAATTGCCGAACCTTCACGGAGAAATTCCGGGTTCGAGGCGATTGAAATGTTCACGTCCGCTTTCAGCCGTGAATGAATAACTTCGCTGATCCTGTCATTCGTTCCCACGGGAACCGTGCTTTTTGTCACGACGATCGCATCTTTACAAATATGTTCGGCAATCCGTTCGGCGACATTTTCAATATAAGTAAGGTTTGCGTGCCCGTCTTCTTTTTGCGGTGTTCCGACCGCTATAAAAATAACGTCCGCTTCCGCAAGCCCTTTTTCGTAGCTCGTTTCAAATGCCAGCCGATGCCGGCCGATATTTCGTTTCATCATATCTTCAAGTCCCGGTTCAAAGATAGGGGACAAGCCCTTTCTCATCTGCTCAACCTTACGTTCGTCAATATCTATGCATGTTACGTCATGGCCGATTTCTGAAAGAGACACTCCTGTCACAAGACCGACGTAGCCTGTTCCGATCACTGTTATTTTCATCGTGTTCCCCCAACCGTTTAGAAATTGCTGCTGGGCAGCTTACCGTTATTATCATATGATCCCGGCGCCGGCTGAATGCCGGAAGCCTGAGGTCATGATAGGAAAAAACGGCGCCGGCCGCTGATAATAGCATAAGCATAAAAGAATCATCTTGCAAAACAGCCGCTTACGCTTCATTTAAACGGGATGGAGACGACGATTAAAAAAGACCCCAGCGCTTACGGCGGGCCACAGGCAGCGGAGGTTCCTTATAAACGGCTTTGTTTTCAGCGAGAAGCGCCGCATTTTCCGCGAGCATGTAAATCAGCTCAGCCCCTGCTTCTTTTTTCAGAACGCCGAGCGCCTCCTGATAATAAAAATTTCTCGGTCCGAGATTATGGGCGTCAGATGCGAGAAAGTGGATCAAATTCGCTTCAATCAGCTGCAGCGAAAAGGATTTCGCTTTCCGACCGAATGCTCCGGCAATGCAGCCGGCCGTCACTTGGGCGGCCGCCCCTTTCTTCACAAGACTGTAAAGGACGGAAGGGTTTTCGCGAATTTCCCTGTTCCGCTCCGGATGGGCGATGACGGGGACATATCCGTTCAGCTGCAGTTCATAAAACAGCCTTTCAGCGTAGGCCGGGACATGATCCGCCGGAAATTCCGCCAGCACATACTTTGTATTATGGAGCGGGACAAGCGTGCCGCTTTGAAGACCTGCCAGCAGATCTCCGTCTATTCTGATTTCCTGGCCGGGCAGAACAGTCAGCGGAATGCCTTCCTTGTTCAAACGTTTGTTTAACAGGCTGACCGCTTCGTTGACCGTATGCCGGTCCGTGTTATAGCGGTATTTCACATGATGCGGCGTCGCGATGATCGTATCAATCCCCTGTCTGACCGCTTCTCTCGCCATCTTCAGGCTTTCTGTATCATCCGCCGCGCCGTCGTCTATGGAAGGAAGGATGTGACAATGGATATCTATCATATTTCAATCCCTCCTTAAAAAGAATGGACCGCGCCCATTATGACATTATTGTCCGTAATAGGCGTAGTCCGAGTGTTTCGTTTGTTTCTTCCCGTTCATCACGGCCCCCAGGAGCTTGCACGGGCAGTAATCGAGCGCTTCTTTCGCCTTGGCCGCTTTTTCCTTGTCCGTTTTCCCGCTTGAGATCACCATAATGGCCCCGTCAGTGTAGCTGCCTAATATTTTCGTATCGGCTACGGCCAAGACGGGAGGCGTATCCAAAATCACCTTATCATAAACTGCGGCTGCTTCTGACAGAAGATCTTTCATGGCACCCGTCGATAAAAGCTCCGCCGGATTGGGCGGGATCGGACCGCTCGTTAAAATATCCAGGTTTGCTTCATCAGCCGGCAGGACGGCTTTCTGAAACGGCATCTGTTTTAACAGCAGTGACGTTAATCCGGTTCCGTTATCCAATTTGAAGGTGAAATGAACCGTCGGTTTGCGCAGATCCGCATCAATTAAAAGCACTTTTTTCCCCTGCTGTGCAAATACGACGGCAAGGTTGGCCGCGGTTGTCGATTTTCCTTCTTCCGGACCGGCGGATGTGATCAAAAGGGACTTCACCTCCGTATCAACGGAAGAAAATTCAATGTTTGTGCGGATCGTGCGATATTGTTCTGAGTTGATGGATTTCGGCTCAGACATCGCAATCACGCTTCGTTTTCCGGGTTTGTCTTTTTTACGCGTCAACATGTCCGCCCCCCGCTTGTTTGGTTTCCGCCATCCTCAAGTTTTTGGCAACGCTGTCTTTAGTACTGATTGAAGTAACCGTCCCCAGGATCGGGATGCCGAGCAGCGATTCCAGCTGTTCTTCCGATTTGATCGTATTATCCAGATGTTCCAGCAAAAAGGCGAGACCGATTCCGCCCAAAAGTCCGGCGGCAAACGCAATCGCGATGTTCAGCTTGCGGTTAGGCTCTGCCGGTGACTGGCTGTCCGCCGCTTCGGCCTTTGAAAGGATGCTGACATTATCCACGTTCATAATGGCGGTGATCTTGTCCTGAAAAACGGCTGCAACCGCATTTGCCATAACGGCCGCCCGCTTAGCATCCGTATCCCGCACGGCAATCGTCACGACTTGTGAATCCTGCTCGCTGGACACCGTGATTTTCGATTCAAGTTCTTTCGAAGTCATGGACAGATGCAGCTGTTTAATCACTTCGTCAAGGATGACCGGGCTTTTGATGATGACATTATACGTGTTGATTAATTGGAGGTTGGTTTGAACATCATTGAATTGGACTTCTTTTTGATTGTTTTTGGATTGGCTGACCAAAATTTGAGTTGAGTTTTCATAGACCGGCGTAAGAGCGAAGAAACTGATGAGTCCGCCTGCGGCAGATGCCGCCGCGGTAATAATAAGTATAAACAGCAGACGCTTTCTCAGTATTGCGAATATTTCCTTTATGCTTGTAGATTCTCCCATATAACCTCCATATCACTTTCCGCGTATTCCCATTCCCTCCAATGATCTTTTCCAATTACGATTATACAGTTTTAAACTGTCATTTCTAACCTTTTCAAATGACAAAATTCGACAAAAATAGACAATCACTTCAATCTGTTTTATTTTTGTAAGCGCTTTAAATACTGGTGTCACAGGAAGATTAAAAAATCCCGCGGCCAAGAGCCTGCGGGATTTTATGTTGCATATCCATTTTTAATATAAGAAATCAAATTCTCAAGCATTTCTTTTGTGGTCATCTCAGAGGACTGCTCACCAATGTCGTGCGCATGCATTAAAATCTTCAGAAACTCCTCTTGATCTAACTTCGTTTTCTTCATCATTCGTTTCCTTTCGGCTTCCATTAAATTGAAAACAAGATTATTATATGCTGTCGGGTGCTGTTTTGCAATCTCTAATACATCATTCGACACATTCGGGTTTTTATGTCCTTTTTTAGGAAAAACTTTTTCCGGGCCATGTGTTGCGATATAATAGAGGAATTGGAATCTTTTTATTTTGTGACTCGTTAGGAGCGATAATCATGCTTCAGGATATGATTGCTAAAGAAGATGTGCTCGCAGCGGCTGAACAGCTTAAAGAACTTCTTCCTTACAATGAAGACAATGTTCAGCTGATGAAGAAAGCACTCATTTTATATCGGCAGGATTCCGTCTATCGTATACAGGTTCAAACCCCGACAGAGATTTCCGCATATGTGCAGGATGTTGTGCCTGTAAGGGTCACGCTGAACTTATTTTTCATGGTGAAAAGCGGCTGCGCATGCCCGTCTGAGGCGATCTGCCGCCACGTGCTGGCCGTTTTTCTTTACGTATATGCCCAATTCGAGCGGGTCGGTACCTTTACCGAACATTGGCTGGAAAGAGAAAAGCTTGAGGAAAGCAGGGAGCTTGTCCGCCGGCAGTTTCAGGAAAAAGTGCTGCCGAATGAAGAGTCGCTGTCAAGCTGGCTCGCTTTTTTTGATTCGGAATTCTCGCTGTGGGAGGCGCGGACGCCGGCCGGAAGCCAGACGATGCAGGGCCTTTATTACGGCTATCTGTCAGCGCTCAAAAAACACGCCCCGAAAAAACCCGAGCTTAAAAGCTTATATCAGATTCATTCGGCGCTTGCCGTCTGGCTTCACATGTTCACTTTGATTGAGTCAGGCAGATTGGATGCCGAAAAAGATTATTACAGCATCAATCCATACGTGGAACAGCTGATGGATACGATTTATTCCTCCATTGACAGACTGAAAACGTACGCTTTGTCTTTTTCACTCGATCCCTTTTTAGACCGGACGCCCCCGGTGCTCCGCAGACTGCTTGTGAAAGAAGAGCTTTTTCAATACGAACGCCTCCGGGTATTCGGTGAAATGTGGAGCGCGCTTTTGAACCGGCCGAAATGGGTCGCGCGTGAACAGGAGATTCTCGAACAGGAAAGCGGGCGCCGTTTTTCGCCGGAATTGCGGTTCGGACGGCTTCATCTGGCCTTTTTGCAAAAAGATGATGAATCTGTCTTTGAAGATATGTCCCGCTTCCCTCCTGAAGCGCTGCCGTATACCTTTCAATGGCTCGGTGAACTCACCGCGAAAAAAGACTGGAAACGGCTGAAAGCATGGTATGGCCGGATCGAACCGCTTGCCGTCAACTATACGAAGCTTGATAAGCCGTTTAAAGAAATGCGCGACATTATCGGAGAGCTGTTTGCGCTATTGGCGGATTATGCGCGGCACTCACGGGATGATCAGCTGTTTGAACGGTTTGCTTCCGGCTGCCTTCCCTATACCTTTACCGAATACAGCCAGTACCTGTACGAAAAACGACGGTACGCGGAGTGGGTGGAGATTCACAGCCTCGTCGGTTTTTCCGTCTGGGAAATCGAAAAGGACATCCTGAAGGAAATTGCCGCCAGTGATCCGGAAGCGCTCATCCCCTCCTATCACCGGGCGGCGGCCTTTTTTATCGACCAAAAAAACCGCAGCGCCTATAAAGAGGCTGCGCGCCATCTGAAAAAACTGCGGACGCTTTATAAAAAGGCAAAAAAACAGCAGGTATGGGAGCGGTATATCAGCCGGCTGAGCGCAAGCTACAAGAGGCTGCGCGCCCTTCAAGAAGAATTGCAGAAAGGAAAGTTGATTGATGGCGAGTCTTAAGGAAATTTTCATTCATGTAGAACAAATGGAAGATTGGACATTTACGCTGTCAAGCCATGATGAGAAGGAGCAGCCGCTTACTCTCAGTCAGATGAAGACTCATTTGTTCCAATGGCATGAGTCCACCTTTTACGGAACGTTTCTTGAAGACGTCAGCTTCATCGGCACTCCGGCCGTTCTGCTCAGCCCGTGGATGACCGTCGAGCTGCTCGGAAAAAACTCGTTCAATTCATTCAGCACCGTGCAGCTGACAAAGGAAACGGAACCGTTAATCGAAGCGGCTTCGACGATATTCGAATTTATTGCCGACGGCGATTTTCTTCCAGACTATGAGGCTTGGCAAAATGGCGTCCTGCGCTTCAAAGACCGCGAGCTTTTGCTGGAAGGCTTTACGGCAGACTGGTTCTCAGCCGCGGTCCAGGACTACATTCAGTACAATGATGACCTGCTGGAAAAATGGCGGCGGATCGAAACCCGCTCACCGGCCGTTCATACGTTTAAAGGCTCCTTTTTGGATGAAGATGATTTTCTGGAGGGAATCGGCTGGCATGACGATCTGACGCCGTTTACCGTCGGGCTCCGATTAAACGAGCCTGATTTCGACGGTGACGACTGGAAAATCGAAATGTTTTTACGTGAGAAAAAAACCGGCTCCATCACCTTTTTTGACGGACTGAAGGGACTGAAAAAAGCGTGGCAGGCATACAGCGGAAAAATCGCGCGCGAACAGGACCGCTTCCGCAGAACGGTTCCCTGGCTTTCGTTTGATTCAGGAACGACGCTGATTTCTGAAGAAGAGGCTTGGATCTTCTTATCGGAAGCGAGTGAGACGCTTGTCGATATGGGTGTGGAGATTCTTCTCCCATCATGGTGGCAGATTGTCCGGGACAGCAATATGATGCTCAAGGCGAAAGTGTCATCCTCGCCGCGGGGCGAGTCCTTCGTCGGCATGAACGCTCTGCTTGATTTCAACTGGAGATTCGCCACAAACGGAATTGAGCTGACAGAGGATGAATTCAATGAGCTTGTCGCAAACAACAGACGTCTCGTCAACATCCGCGGCCAATGGGTGAAAATTGATCCTCAATTCATTAAACAAATGAAAAAACTGATGGAAAAAGCGGAATCTGAGGGCCTCCACATGTCCGACGTGCTGGCGCGCGAACTGATGGATCACGGGGAAAACGGTGCCGAGGACACGGACATCATTGACTCATCGGCATTTGCCGGGATCAAGATCGAATTATCAAAGCAGCTCAGAAGCCTGATCCGCAAACTGACGGAAGCCCGGGATCTGCCGGAGCATGAAGTCAGCGCCGCGTTTCAGGGCCAGCTCCGCCCTTATCAGATGTACGGCATGAACTGGCTTCTGTTTTTACGGGAAAACGGCTTCGGCGCCTGTCTCGCAGATGACATGGGACTTGGAAAGACGATTCAGATGATCGCTTATTTTCTCCATGTGAAGGAAAGCGGCCGGCAAAAAGCGCCTGCCTTAATCATTGCGCCGACATCTGTGCTCGGCAACTGGCAGCGTGAGCTCCAGACCTTCGCGCCGCAGCTGAAGGCCGTGCTTCATTACGGCCCCCGCCGGCCGAAGGGGGAAGCATTTGTCCCGGCCTATCAGGACGCGGATGTCGTTCTTACTTCTTACGGCCTGTCGCACGCCGATCAGGAAGAGCTTTCTTCCGTGACATGGAGCACCATCTGCCTTGATGAAGCGCAAAATATTAAAAACGCGCATACGAAGCAATCCCGCGCGATCAGAAAGCTGAAAGGCGTCCATCATATCGCGCTGAGCGGAACACCGATGGAAAACCGCCTGACAGAGCTTTGGTCGATCTTTGATTTTATGAACAAAGGCTATCTCGGCAGTCTGACCGGCTTTCATAAACGCTATGTGCTGCCGATTGAAAAAGACCGTGACGAAAAAAGAATCAACCAGCTTCAGCAGTTAATCCGGCCGTTTTTACTGCGCCGGACAAAACGGGATGAAGAAGTGGCGCTTAATCTTCCTGACAAGCTGGAACAAAAAGAGTTTATCCCGCTCTCAGCCGAACAGGCATCCCTTTATGAACAGCTTGTCAAAGATACATTTGAACATATGGCTTCTCTGACCGGGATGCAGCGGAAAGCGCTGATTCTGAGCATGCTCGGCCGCTTGAAGCAAATATGCGACCATCCTGCGCTCTATTTGAAGGAAGAACAGACAGAGCTGTTAAACGGGAGATCCGTCAAACTGGAAAAGCTGCTTGATTTAATGGCGGTGATCCGCGGACAAGGGGAAAGCTGCCTCATTTTCACCCAATACATTCAGATGGGCAACATGATGAAGCGCCTCCTGGAAAAAACATTCGGAGAACCGGTTCAGTTTTTAAACGGAAGCCTGTCCAAGCAGGAACGCGATTCTCTCGTCGAACGGTTCCAGAAGAAAGAATACCCGACGCTGATTTTGTCACTGAAAGCGGGCGGAACCGGCTTGAACCTGACGGCTGCCAATCATGTCATTCACTATGACAGATGGTGGAATCCGGCGGTGGAAAACCAGGCGACCGACCGCGCCTACCGAATCGGCCAGGAACGGTTCGTCCACGTTCACAAACTCATTACGACGGGAACGATTGAAGAAAAAATTGATGCCATGCTTGAAACGAAACAAACGCTGAACGATCAGATTATCCAAAGTGAAAATTGGATTACCGAGCTGTCATCCGCTGAGCTTGAAGAATTATTCACCCTCAGCGCATCGGCGCAATCACATTAAACGCAAAAAGGCCGGCTCTCTCAAAAGAGCCGGTCTTTTATGTCGTCCTTACTGTTACGCCGCATTTGCCATGAATGCGTCACGCCAGTCATGAACAGTATCGCCATACCTTTCACAGTAAATTCCTGATCATATGCGCAACGCCGTTTTGATCATTTGTCAATGTAACGGCATCAGCGATCTCTTTAATATCTTCTCTCGCATTCCCCATCGCTATGCCTTTTCCGGCCGCCTGAAGCATTGAATAGTCATTTAAGCTGTCACCGACCGCGGCGGTTTCAGCCATCGGAATGCCGAGCTTTTGCGCCAGCCGTTTGAGCGCCTGCCCTTTAGAGGCGTTTCGAGACGCCAGTTCGAAGTTGTGGTCGGCAGAGCTGACAAGGGTGAGATCTTTCTGACCGCTGAATCGGTCCCAGCCCGCTTTCAGCTTCCGCTCATCAAACGAAAATCCGAGAATATTATAAAAATCCAGATGCTCTTCTTTCTCAAAGAGCTCACGGTATGAATGAATGTAAGCAAAGCCGGATTGGCTGTATTGCACTGAAGCCGCCTGTTCCAAAACGGAAAGATCGGCTTCAGGATTGGCGCTTTTCACCCGGTCCATTTCGATATCGAGCAGCTGCCTGCCGGTTTCAGGCGTATAGATGGCTTTGTTTGTAAACACCTCATAGTAATATTGATTCTCTTCAAGCCATGACAAAATCCCGCGGGCTCTTGTTTCTTCAATCGCATCACAGTGGTACAGGCTGCCGTCAGGAGCATAAATGGCGGCTCCGTTTGCGCTGATGACCCACGTTTTTATGCCGAGCGGTTCGAATATGGAGTGCACGTCAAAATGCGCGCGTCCCGTGGAAACCACGATTTCAATTCCCGCTTGCCGGGCTTCCCTTAAAGCCCGCTCATTTTCATCGCTTACTTGATGACTGCTGTTCAGCAGTGTGCCGTCCAGATCTATGGCAATCAGTTTCACATGTCCTCATCCTCTTCTTCAGATTCAGTTACAAGCAATTCTACGCCGTGCCGGTCGAGCAGATCGCAAAAATCCTGATCAGGCAGCCGATCGGTAATCAGCAGGTCAACCTCGTGCAGGTCTGCATACTGATAAAAACTCGTACGGCCAAGCTTGGAGTGATCGCTCAGCGCAATCACCTGTTCAGCCTGTCGGATCATTTTACGCTTTACCATGCCGTCTTCTTCATGCGGAATCGTCAGGCCGTTTTCCGAGATGCCGACAACGCCGATCAGCACCTTATCGGCGTGATAATCCCCCAGTTTTTCTACAACGGAAGCCCCGTATAAAAACCGGTGTTCCTTCTGGAGCTTTCCGCCGAGCAGGTGAATATCAATTCCCTCTTTTGCGGAAAGGATATCGGCCTGATTGATCGAATTTGTAATAACAGTGCAGCCGGTGACATTTAAATGCTCCGCGCAGGCCTGCACGGTTGTCGAAGTGTCCAGGATGATCCGGTCTCCTTTATGGATCAGGGATGCGGCCAGCTTGCCGATTTTGTTTTTCTCTTCAGAAACAGTTTTCAGCCGGCCCGAATAGCCAGGAACCTCCTGATTCACCGACGGCAGAATCGCGCCGCCCCGTGTTCTGATAATGGCCCCGCGCTCTTTCAGCTTTACAAGGTCCCTTCTTGCGGTATCTCTTGAAATATGAAGCAGCGAACATATCTGTTCAGCGGTGATTCGCCGATGCTGTTTCAAATATTCCATTATCGCAATCAGTCTTTCTTCTTGATACACGTCCTCATTCCCTTTTTCGTCACTTATCTGTAAGTAATTATAAGTTTTTATCCCAATATATTCAATGTTTTTAAGCATTCATAAGCGAAATCACTTCTTTTTAACCATTTTTTAGCTCCCTCACAAAAAAACCAGTCTTTCGACTGGCGAGTGGGAAGGAGGTATTGCGGGGCCCGCTGAAAGGCGGGAAATCGAGGAAAAAAGAATGCTATTCAGCCAGCGGCTCTTTCCGTTTTTGATCCATAAACCGAACGGTATCAGCCATGACCTCGGTCACATAAACTTTTACGCCGTCTGTCTTTTCATAGCTTCTCGTCTGGATTCTGCCGCTTACACCGACCATTGACCCTTTTTGGCAGTACAATGCCGTATTTTCAGCGTTTTTTCTCCAGATGGTGCAGTTGACGAAGTCGGTTCCGGTTTCACCCGACGCGCTTTTAAAATTGCGGTTTACCGCCAACGTAATATGCGCGACGGGAATGCCCGCTGATGTAAAACGGAGCTCCGGGTCTTTCGTCAGCCGGCCGACAAGCATAACGTGGTTAAACAAGCCGTATCCTCCTCTCTTTTTCGAGGCTGGCTTCATTGTAGTACAAGGGCTCGTGAAAGCAAAAAGCGGAAAAAGCCGTTATTCGTTCAGGCTGCTCTTATGTTTTCGTTTTTCTTTCTGATAAAAAAAACTTTTGTTTTTGACCGCTTATGTAATATGTATTTTTGAGCAGCCGCGAGAAAAGTTTCGTTTTGAGCCAGTCTTTCTCAAACATGCGGACAAACTTTCCGCCATCCCATGCGAACCAGTAAAAACTCAGCTTTTTATCAGTCAGTGAAAGCTGAATTTTATACTGTTCCATGCGGTCTTTTGTTTCATATAAAAAGACGACATTTCCCCTTCTGTTAAGATGCACCTCACAATCTTCCTTTTTGCATACCAAGTAGGAATGATCGTCTTTTCGCCTTGAACCGTCTTCTATATAGATTTCCTTCAGGCGCAATTGATTCATAAGCATCTCTCCATGACCGTATTCTTTTACATTATAATGAAAAAATAGAAATGATTAAATGTTGACCGCCTACAAAAATGATGAAGCATGTCTTACAGCATTTTCCCGGGAAAAATGATATGTGTTATAATAAATGAACGAAAAACATGGACAACAGGGGTGAAAATAAGAGATGAAAACCTTTAAACTGGTTGATCTGAATGTGGAACGTTTAGATAAAGACGATCAGCCAATTGAGCAGTTTCCCCTTTTAGACGGATTGATTATCAATAAAGAGGACGGAGAAAATCATTGGTTAATTGAAGCACTGGTCCCGGCCGAACACTTGTCTTTTTTTGACATGCTGATGAAAAGCCAGAAAGAAGCGAAGGTGTTTGTAACGATTACGAAAAAAAGCAACCGCCCCGCCCAGCTGACGGGAAGCATCAAAAATATCGTCGAGCTGGAAAGAAGTATACAAGTTTTAATTTACGGTCAAATGGTGTCTAGAAACCACCCCGGATCAGAAAGCATTCTGGAGTCGCTCGTGAAAGAAGGCTACTCGGGCAGCCGGCTGATTGAAGCGTTTAAACAAAAATTATAATCATATGAAAAAGGCCGGACGTTAATCATCCAGCCTTTTTTTGTGCCCTAGTCATTGTGAGGAGCCCGCTGTTTCAGCAGATCTCTGATTTCAGTCAGCAGTTCTGTCTGCTGATCTGTTTCCTCGGCTTCTTCAGCCTCTTCTTCTGCTTCTTTTTTACGTCTCAGCTTGCCTATTGTGCGGATCACGATAAAAATAGAAAATGAAATAATGAAGAAGTTCACAATCGTTTGAATGAAGCTTCCGTACTTGATATGAGCATCGCCGAATGTCACGGCCAGCCCTGAAAAGTCAAGACCGCCAAGAAGCAGGCCGACCAGCGGCATGATGATGTCTTCAACGAGCGACGTCACGATTTTGCCGAAAGCGCCGCCGATGACGACACCGATAGCCAGATCCATGATATTGCCCCGCATCGCAAAGCTTTTAAATTCTGACCACATCACATTCACCCCTTTCTATACAAAATGGGCTTTTTATAAGCCCATTTGTTTGCTTTTATTCTCCGAGCGCAAAGGTTAATTCAGCTTCACACACGAGCTCGCCGTCAACTTTGGCAACGCCTTTGCCGCGTCCGATCGTACCGCGCGCGCGGGTAATATCAACCTCAAGCTCCAGCTTGTCACCCGGTTTTACCTGCTTTTTGAAACGGCAGTTATCAATCCCCGCAAAAAATGCGAGTCTGCCCCGGTTTTCTTCTTTAATCAGCATCGCAACCGCTCCGACCTGCGCCAAAGCCTCTACGATTAATACGCCCGGCATAACAGGGTATTCAGGAAAATGGCCGTTGAAAAAATCTTCATTCGCCGTCACATTTTTATATCCCGCCGCCCGTTTTCCTTCTTCGACTTCCGTAATTCTGTCTACCAGAAGAAACGGATAGCGATGGGGAATAATTTCTTTAATTTGCTGAGTATCAAGCATTCTCTTGACATCTCCTTCATCGACAATAGTATGTATAGAAGGCATATGTGGCAACCAATCTGTACATTTGGAAGTATATTATGAATCAATTTCTTTTTCAACCGCGCTGTAAACTGTAACCAGCTGGCAATGAGCCTCGTCCATTAATGTGTTATGATAAATAAAGATTTTTACCCTATGCAAAGAGGTTGGAAGATGATTGCTAAGTTTACTGAAAAACGTACGCTGGTGATGCTGAATGAGTGGTATGACGCCATGGGAAAACGCCAATTCGATCTAGCCCGTTCCCTTCACGAACAAATCAATCAGCATCTCCCCAAATTACAAAAGAATGCAAAGCTCAAACTCAGATATCAGCTGTTTTTCGCACGGTTTCAGCTGCTGTTTGAGAAAAAAGACGGTCTGAATAAGCTGTTCTGCGAGCTGAAGCGGCGCAAAGATGAGATGGATCATGAATTAACTTATTATTTCTATTTTTTCAAAGGGTTATTCCATATGGTGAATGGCGCTCCGAACCGTGCTGTCTGCCGCTTTAAAGAAGCTGAACAGTACCTGCCGGCCATTCAGGACCGTTTCGAAGCCGCTGAATTTTATTATAAAACAGCGGGTGCATATTACATGATGAAGTCGCCTGCGCTCTCCATTCAATATGTCAATAAAGCGCTGGAAATCTATCAAGATGAAGCCGGCTACATCAAAAAAACGCTCAGCTGCCGGCTGCTTCTCGCCGTGAATTATATAGACGAGGCACGCTATGACGACGCAGAACAGCTCTTTAATGAATCCATAAAGATAACGGACCGGATCAATGACAATAACCTGCTGTGCCACGCCTATTATAATTTTGGTTTTTTAAAGACCGCCCAGAAAAAAGATAAAGAGGCCCTCCCTTTTTACAAAAAGGTATTGGGCAATCAGCGTTTCGAGAAAGAGTCTCCCGTTTCCTACCTTCATTGTGTGTACGAAGCGGTCAGAGCACTTTTTAAAACCGGATCTGCCGCCGAAGGACAAACCGTGCTGCAGAAAGGTTTATACATATCTGAAAAAGTGCAGAACAAGATTATGAAATTGAAGCTGACCGCGCTCAACATACTGTACACCGCTCAGGAGGACCCGTACGACCGATTGCAGAAGCTCGTGCTGGAGCTGCAGAAAATTGAAGCGTGGGTGGATTTGGAAGTGCTGCTTCAGGATATTACTGATTACTACAAAAAAAAGGGCGATTTTGAGAAAGCCGCATTTTTTATCATGCGCGGCTGATCAAAACGCCCCTTCTTTTATCTGACTGAGTTGATTAAGCCCAGCATTTGGTCTCCTAATGTAATCGTGCGGCTGTTCAGCTGATAGGAACGCTGAGACACGATTAAGCCGGTCATTTCTTTTGACATATCGACATTTGAACCTTCAAGCGCGCCCTGCTCCATGCCGATTGCCTGCCGGTTTGCGCCGGTAAGCTCTTCAATCGCTGAAGCCCCCGCGCCGTTCACGGAAAACAGATTATCCCCTTCCGCATGAAGCGCCTGCGGATTATTGACATTGACGATGCCGAGATTAAACGTCTGCGAACGGGTTCCCGCCTGGTCTGAAGCCGTCAGCGTTCCGGTTTTGCTGATTTTCAGCTGAGTCAGCGAACTGTCAATTTGTATGGGCTGACCGTTCTCATCGAGAATGGGATTGCCTCCCGCTGTCATCAGCTGAAGCAGCCGGTCATTTCCGCCGGCCGGCTTGAGGGAAAGTGAGCCGTCCCTTGTATACACCCGCCGTCCGTCCGCTTCTGCCTGAAGATATTGATAAGGTGATGTGAACGCGATATCAAGGTCACGGTCGGTTTTTTTGATGCTTCCCTGCCCTGAGTCCAGCTGCGGAGTCATGACCGTTCCGGCGCCGAGACGCAGGCCGGGCGGCGTTTTCCGCATGTTCGGCGAATTTTCCTTTTTGTCATCTATATGGTCATACTGCTGTCTGATCAGCTCGGAAAAGCGGGAGTCCCTCGCTTTATAGCCTGTCGTATCACTGTTTGAAAGGTTGCTGCTGACTGTATCCATCTGCTGCTGAAGCTGATGTAAGGCTGTTGAAGCCGTCAGCATTGATCTGAGCATCATAATTGAATGTCCCCCATTTTGTTACACTTTGCCGATTTCATTTGCGGCTTTATCCATGCTTTTATCGTAAGCCTGAATGACTTTTTGATTGGCTTCAAATGATCTGTATGCTTCCGTCATTTCTGTATACGTGCTCGTCACGTCCACGTTCGAAAGCTCCGAGACGCCTTGCTTTAATGAATACGAGACTTGGGGATTCGCCGCCGCGCTCGGCAGTTCAGAGCCGTCGGCCGTGCTGTATAGGTCATTGCCGTCCCGTTTCAGATTGCGCACGTCTTCTTCCATTCTGATATCAATCTGCCCCGCCGGCCGGCCGTTTGTCGTGACCGTTCCGTTTTCTGATACGGTGAATTTTTCATTGTCGACTGTAATCGGCTGTCCGTTTGTTGATAACACAAGGTTTCCGTTTATCGTAAGCTGATTGTTTTCATTTAATGAGAAAGTGCTGCTTTTTGAATAGCGGACGCCGCCTGCGGTCTGCACGGGATAAAACAGCTCGGCGTTTTCATTCGTTTCGGCATTCTTGGGAACCTGATTCTCCATCAGCGCGATATCCGTCGGCTGATCGGTCGTTTTCAGGCTTCCCTGCGTAAACAACGGTTTCAGCTCCTGCATGTATACGCCTGTGTTGACGGAACCGATTTTCGTTTTTTTATCGCCTTCTATTCGGCTCAGAAGCATCTCGGGAAAGGCGCGGATTGAACCTTGATCCTCTTTGTACCCTGATGTATTCGCGTTTGCGATGTTATTTGACAGCATTTCCGTTCTTCTCTGCTGTGTAATCATTGCGGACGTTGCGGTATATAATCCTTTTAACAAGTCTTCCACCTCTGAAATAGCATTATTTCCAGTTGCCTCACCGGAACATTTGTTCTATAATGAAAATCAGCATTTTTTCTTATTATCGGATTTACATTCCCGTTCGTGAAGGGTTTGACAGAAAAAAACCCCATTCTTTTTCAGAATGAGGTTTTATCATCAGCTCAGTTTGCGTTTTGGAAGCTTGTCCATGTTATCCAGCATGACGCCGGTTCCGACCGCAACACAATCCATCGGGTTCTCAGCAACAAGAACAGGCACCCTCAGCTCTTCGGCAAGAAGCTGATCAAGCCCGTTTAACAGCGCTCCCCCGCCGGTAATGATAACGCCGCGGTCGATGATGTCAGCGGACAATTCAGGCGGTGTTCTTTCAAGAACCTGCTTGGCGGCCTGCACAATGACGGCAACTGATTCACGAAGGGCTTCTTCTACTTCTTTGCTGTTTACTGTAATCGTTCTCGGCAGACCGGAAACCATGTCACGGCCGCGGATGGTGATTTCTTCATGACGTGCGTCTGGGAAAACCGTTGCGACCTTCACCTTAATATCTTCAGCGGTACGTTCACCGATCAGCAGCTTATACTCGCGTTTGATATAATTTAAGATTTCCATGTCAAACTTGTCCCCAGCCATCTTAATAGAAGAGGAGGTGACAATATCGCCCATAGAAATAACTGCGATATCTGTCGTACCGCCTCCGATGTCAACAACCATGTTACCGCTCGGCTGGAAGATTTCCATACCCGCGCCGATAGCGGCAACTTTTGGTTCTTCTTCAAGGTACACATGCTTTCCGCCGCTTTTTTCAGCTGCTTCTTTAATCGCTTTTTGCTCAACGGATGTAATATTCGTCGGGCAGCAGATCAGCATGCGCGGTTTTGAGAAAAGTCCTTTTACATTCAGCTTATTAATGAAATGTTTCAGCATGGCTTCTGTTACTTCGAAGTCTGCGATTACGCCGTCTTTCAGCGGACGGATCGCAACAATATTCCCAGGTGTACGTCCAACCATTCGTCTGGCTTCTTCACCGACAGCCAGCACTTTGCCGCTGTTTTTATCAAGTGCCACAACGGAAGGCTCATTCAGAACAATTCCTTTTCCTTTTACATGGATCAGTACATTTGCAGTACCGAGGTCAATTCCAATATCCCTTGCAAACATCTATTTATATCCTCCTTGATATCTGTTTCACAGTAAAATATCCACATTGTGCCCTAATTATATATATTATCATAATTTATCAAAAAAAAGCTGCTGAACGATATAAGTTCTTGACAAAATTTTGCGGATATTCGCGAAACCGCCCGGGAGGAGAAAAAAGGGCCCGGCAGACGTCAGGCGCTACGGCTGCTGAACGGGCTCCCCTTCAAGAATTTCATCCTTCTTGTACTTTAGTTTCGTCGCCTCTCCCCCTCTTAAATGTCTGATGGATTTATGATAATCGAGTATTTCTTTTACTTCATTCGCCAAGTCAGGATTGATTTCAGGCAGGCGCTCTGTCAGATCTTTGTGTACGGTACTTTTGGAAACACCAAACTCTTTCGCAATGACACGAACGGTTTTTTTCGTCTCCACGATATACTTGCCAATCTTGATTGTTCGCTCTTTGATGTAATCGTGCACACCACTCGACCTCCCCAGTTGGATGTGAGAAGTGTGAAATGAGATCCGTATTCTGTAACAGATTCACTGATGATGCAGCTTCTTCGTTGTCCGATTATATAAGAAGGTTTTAGAAATATGCCCACGATCCCTCACCTCAAACACTCTCTTTGATAGGTTTGTAACAGTGTATTAGCAATGAATTGGGAATATGCTAAAAACTCAATAAGGACAAGGGGCGGGTCATAATTTTCTGCTTTTTGATCGGGGGGTTTACATCCGCGCGATCCTGCTGTAGAATGAAACAGCACAATTAGTTACTTAGGTAAGTTTTTTGAAAAGGAGAACGGAAATGATCCACGTCAACAGACGCCTCATTCACCAAATCAATCAATGCGCCCGCCTGATTACGAAGAAAGCCAATGAACGGCTGGAACCATTCGGCCTGTACTCCTCTCAATGGTCAATCCTATATTGCTTAAAAACGATCGGACCGATGACCCAAAAAGAAATCTGGTCCTATCTGAACGTAGAGGCGCCGACCGTTACCAGAACGATCAAACGCCTTGAAGAAAACGGCTGGATTCAGCGGGAACAGGGAGAAGACAAGCGGGAAAAGCTCGTCGTCCTGACGAAGGAAGCTGAATTGAAATACGACAGCATCAATCAAGAGATGCTGAAGTTCGAGGAAGACATGCTTGCGGATTTCCAAGATGGAGATAAGGAAGCTTTTTCTGAGTTTCTGAATGTGTTTTTAACGAAATAGAAAAGAAAGGGAAGTGCTGTACTTTTGAGTAAATCTGACTCGATCTGGACCAAAGATTTTATTATGGTCGTACTCGTGAATTTATTTGTCTTTGTGTTCTTTTATACATTTTTGGCCGTGCTGCCTATCTATATGATTCAGGAGCTTGGCGGCAGTGAATCGCAAGGAGGGCTTTTGATCAGCCTGTTCCTGTTATCTGCTATTATCACCCGTCCTTTTTCAGGGGCGATTATTGAACGGTTCGGCAAGAAAAGAATGACGATTGTATCCTTGGCGCTGTTCGCCCTGTCTTCTTATCTGTATTTGCCGCTACACAATTTCTATCTCCTGCTCGGACTGCGTTTTTTCCAAGGCATCTGGTTCAGCATTTTAACGACGGTTACGGGCGCAATTGCCGCTGACATTATTCCCGCCAAGCGGCGCGGCGAGGGGCTCGGTTATTTTGCGATGTCTATGAACCTTGCCATGGCGATCGGTCCTTTTCTCGGGCTGAGTCTTGTGAAAGTCATCTCGTTCCCGGTTTTCTTTACGATTTTTGCCGTATTTGTTTCTTTAGGCTTGCTGATTGCTTTTATGATTCGTGTGCCGGATCAAAACAACAGCGGAACGACTGTCTTCCGTTTTTCTTTCTCCGACATGTTTGAAAAAGGCGCGCTTAAAATCGCGATTGTCGGGTTGTCCATTTCTTTCTGTTATTCAAGTGTGACTTCATATTTATCCGTTTATGCCAAGACGATCCACCTGTTGGATGTCAGCGGCTATTTCTTCGTCTGTTTCGCCGTGACGATGATGGCCGCCCGTCCTTTCACAGGAAAGCTGTTTGACAGAGTGGGGCCGGGAATCGTCATCTATCCGTCGATTATCGTGTTCTCCGCGGGGCTTTGCATGCTGGCGATGACAAACAGCGCCCTCATGCTTCTCTTGTCCGGTGCCGTAATCGGTCTCGGATACGGCTCTATCGTACCGTGCATGCAGACGCTGGCGATTCAGAACTCGCCCGGACACCGTTCAGGCTTTGCGACGGCTACCTTCTTCACTTTCTTTGACAGCGGGATTGCCGGCGGATCCTATGTATTCGGCCTCTTTGTTGCTTCGGCCGGATTCCATTCGATTTATCTGGCAGCGGGGCTGTTCGTCCTGATTGCTTTGCTCCTGTATGGCTGGAGCCAGAAAAAAAGAACGCCGCTTGAAGCGGACGGAAACGTTTCAATCGCAGACTGATATGACAAAAAGCCGGGGGCAGCCCCCGGCTTTTTTTATTCGGCCGCTCTTTCCCGCGCGATTCGTCCCTCCGCTTTTACATAAGGAGGATGAATATACATAAGCGCCGTATAAACGAGACATGACAAAATGACACCCGCAAACCAGGAGATATCATAGATGCCGGCGAACGCCGGGACGTACATCCCGATTAAAGAAATAAACGCGCCGAGAAAAGTCGCGGCAAAGGCCCGGTAATTATAGCCTTTGTAATAAGTGTACTGTCCGGTTTCCGAATAAAGGTCTTCAACTGAGAGCCGCCTTTTTCTGATGATAAAATAATCAGCCATCATCACCCCGGCCACCGGTCCGAGCATCCCGCCGATGAGCCCGAGAAACGCATAAACATTCGTGGCGCTCTCCATCAGCTTCCACGGTATTGTGAACAGAGCCAAAACGGCGGCCAAATACCCTCCCCTCCTGAATGTAATATACTTCGGCAGGACATTCGCCAAGTCATAGGCCGGTGACACGATGTTTGCCGCCACGTTAACCGAGACGGCGGCGATGCAAAGTGTGATGACCGAAAGAGCGATAACGAAAGGATTATCAAACCGGGCCAAAATCTCCACCACATCCCAAATCGGTTCTCCGAATGCTACTTGTGATCCGGATGTCACCGTGATGCTTGCAAACGCGAACAGCGCAAACGTTCCCGGCAGCCCGTAAAACTGGCCGCGAATCTGTTCTTTTTGCGACGCGGCGAACCGGGTGAAGTCAGGGATATTCAGGATCAGCGTCGCCCATATTCCGATAATGCCCGTCACCCCTGCTGCAAACGGCCAAAACGTTTCAGAAAAGGTGTGGAACTTTCCCGGCTGTGAGTAAATCGGTCCGAGCCCGCCGGCAATATCTATCGCCCACCAGACCATGCCGCCGAAGACGAGATAAACAAGCGGGCCCGCCCACACTTCAAATTTTTTGATCGATTCCATGCCGTGCCGCAGCACAAGCAGATGAATGCCCCAAAAGAAAATGAACGACAGAAAACCCGGCAGATGAAGCCCGAGTATATTCCAATCTCCGCCGAGACTCCCCCAGCCCGGCCATATGTTCAAAAGCAGAATGTGCAAAGCCGTGCTCCCGGCAAATGTTTGAATTCCGAGCCACATGATGGCTGTAAACGCCCTGAGAAGCGCCGGAATGTTAGCCCCGTATATTCCGTAAGAAGCCCTGATAATGACCGGAAAAGGCAGTCCGTATTTCGTTCCGGCATGGCCGTTCAAGGCCAAAGCGGCGAACAAAATGAGTGACGCCGTCACGATAATGGCGAGCACCTGCCACGGAGAAAGACCGATCGCAATGAGCCCGCCCACAGTCGCGTAGGTCGGGATATTATGAATACAACCCATCCAGATGGATGCAAAATTCACCGCTTTCCATGTCCGTTCGCCGTCTTCTAAAGGCAGTAAATCTTTGTTGCTTAGCCGATCACTCGTTGTTTTTTTCATTTTCTCCCTCCCCTATGTGCGTTTTCCTTACATCACATGTGAAAAAATATAACTGAAAATTCCGTAAATAACATTGGTCGCTGTCGACAATAATCGTTTTGATTTTTGAGCACATTACACAAAAAAGAGACGGGGAGAGCCCGTCTCTTTTTGTTGCGCCTGTTAAGAGGCTTTTTTGAGGAGAACCGAAAACCGGAACGCCATCAAAAGGCTTACAGCGCCGACAACGATAAGAATCGTCCCAAGCATATGAAAATGGCCGGCGGTAATTTCTTTTCCGAAAAGAATGCCCAAAATGACAGAAGACAAAATCGAACCGAGATACCGGCAGGTCTGAAACAGGCCGGACGTTGTTCCGACCATGTCGGCGGGGCTCGTTTTCAGCATGGCCGCCTGAAACGTGACATTTCCGAAGCCGTAGCCGACACCCAGCACGGACAGGATCAGTCCTTTTCCTATCATGGGCGCCTGAAGAAAGAAAAACGTTAACAGCACCGCCCCGATCGCGGTCAGGCAGGTTCCGGCAACAATCGGCTGAAGAAGCCCTTTCTTATCTATCCATTTTCCGGTCAGAGGCGACACCAGAATACTCATGCCCGACATAAACAGCATAATCAATCCGCTTGTCTGAACGGACAAATGCATTTCATCCTGAAAATAGCTCGGAAGCCCGAAAAAGATGCAGTAAAAGAATATATTCAGCAAAATAAATTGAATATACACCGACGATAGTTTCCGATGCGTTTTAAACAGCCTGACATCAATAAACGGCTTCTCTGTTTTCAGCTCGCGCCAGATAAACAGCCCGACAAACAAAAGCCCGAATACGCCTTCTGTATAGTGAGGCTTCGTACTGAAGGACAATAAAAACGACAGGAGAAGGATAATCGCCCCGGCAAACAGAAATATCCCGATCGTATCAAGCTGGCGGAGCACGCCTTTCAAGCCGCCGATCTCGCGTTTTTCATCTTTCGGAAACATATACATTCCGAGAAAAAAGCTGAGAATGATAAACGGCAGATTGACGAAAAAGATCGCCGGCCACCCTCCCCAAACGATCAGAAGACCGCCGAGAGTCGGACCGAGCGCCGTCATGGCTGATGCAAAGATTGACAGGACGGCCAGCGCCGAAGCCTGCTTCTCCTGTATATTTGAACGGATCAATCCGACGCCGGACGGATATATCGCGCTGCTTCCGATCGATTGAAAAAGCCGCATGATCAGCAAAGTCATAAAAGTCGGCGCAAACGGCGCGCCGACCGCTGAGACGGCAACAAGCAGAAGCCCGATCAAAAACAGCTTCTTCCTGCCGAGCATATCACCGAGCTTCCCGGTAACAGGCTGCGCCACCGCGCTGGCCAGATAAAAGGACGATATCAGCCAGGACACCGTTGTAAACGACAGGTGAAATTCATGCTGAATACTGTGAAGCGCAAGAGAAATCATCGACGAGTTCAATGGGTTCAGCATCGTCCCCGAAGCCACGGCCGTCAAGAACAGGACGCGGCTTTTTTTGGAGATTGTCATTTTGTCTGTGCGATAAATTCTTCCGTCGTCCGGCTTCTGCCGATTTTCGGGAAGATAAACTTGAGTGTCGCTTCGTGCTGTTCATCGCTGAATGTCGCCATCGCGTCAGTTACGAAAACTTGCTGATACCCGAGCTGAAAAGCTTCTCGCGCCGTGCTTTCCACACCGATGTTTGTCGCAATCCCGCATAACACAATCGTGTCGATTCCCCGTCTTCTGAGCTGAAGGTCCAGGTCCGTGCCGAAAAACGCGCCCCACTGCCGTTTTGTTACCGTATAATCGTTTTCTTTCACTCCGATGTCAGGCACAAATTCAGCCCAGTCCGCCGGCGGAGCCGAATGGCCCGCCGCCTCTTCATCCGTCAGCGGCTTCAGCGCATCCGCTCCGTCATGAAAATCCACGTTCACAAAGCTGATAAATCCGCCTTTTTCCCTGAACACATCAATTAATTTTTTCGCGTTCGGCACAACGGTACCGCTTTTATCAATCGGCACAATGCCTTTTTGTAAATCAATAAGGACCAAAGCCGTTTTTTCAAATTGCAGATTTAATGATGTTGTCATAATGATTCCTCCTGATGCAGTTAGTGTTTCTCACCCCGTTTATTTTACTCTTTCCCGGACAGGATTTCTTCCGCCGTGCTCCGGCGCTCTTTTTATGGATATAAAGTCGCACGACACCCATTTGAAAAAGCAGCATGATGAACGCAAAAAACCATGTCAGATAACCTTACATGAAAATGTTTTATCGTTCTTTTTTCTCTATAATAATGAATTAATCACAATTACATTCTGAATGAGACGGAGGAATACAACATGCAGATGGGCGATACAGTATTTATGTTCTTTTGCGCTTTACTCGTGTGGCTGATGACCCCCGGGCTGGCTTTGTTTTACGGCGGAATGGTAAAAAGCAAAAATGTGCTCAGCACGGCGATGCATAGTTTTTCTTCTCTCGCCATCGTATCCGTCGTTTGGGTTTTGTACGGATATTCACTTGCTTTTGCCCCCGGCAATACATGGCTTGGCGGGATTGAATGGGCCGGGCTGAAGGGGGTCGGCTTTGAACCCGGAAGTTACAGTGATACGATCCCGCATTCCTTGTTCATGATGTTCCAAATGACGTTTGCCGTACTGACAACGGCCATTATTTCCGGAGCATTTGCTGAACGCATGAGATTCAGTGCTTTTCTTGTATTTTCCTTTTTGTGGGCTTCCCTCGTATATACGCCCGTTGCGCACTGGGTATGGGGCGGCGGCTGGATCGGCCAAATGGGCGCTCTTGACTTCGCAGGCGGAAACGTCGTCCACATTTCTTCCGGAGTCGCAGGGCTTGTGCTGGCGATTGTGCTCGGGAAACGCAAGGACGGCACGGCGGCTTCGCCTCACAACTTAATTTACACGTTCTTGGGCGGAGCGCTCATCTGGTTCGGATGGTTCGGCTTCAATGTCGGAAGCGCCCTCACGCTTGACAGTATCGCGATGTTTGCCTTCATTAACACAAACACCGCGGCTGCAGCCGGAATTATCGGCTGGATTTTAATCGAATGGATGCTGAATAAAAAACCGACCATGCTGGGCGCTGTATCAGGCGCTATCGCCGGGCTTGTCGCCATTACGCCGGCTGCCGGGTTCGTTACGCCGTTCTCTTCCATTGTAATCGGTTTCATCGGCGGGCTTGTCTGCTTTTGGGGCGTTTATTGGCTCAAAAAGACTTTCGGTTATGATGATGCGCTTGACGCTTTCGGCCTGCATGGGATCGGCGGCACATGGGGCGGCATCGCGACCGGTTTATTCGCAACCACTTCCGTCAATGACGGCGGGGCAAACGGGCTGTTTTACGGCGATCCGGGACTGCTCTGGAAGCAGATTGCGGCCATTGCGGCAACCTATGTATTTGTATTTATTGTCACTTTCGTTATCATTAAAATTGTAGGTCTGTTCATTCCCCTGCGCGCCAGTGAAGAAGAAGAGTCACTTGGGCTTGATTTAACGATGCACGGGGAAAAAGCATATCAGGACTTATAAAGTGAGGAGTGGCTTAGATGAGCGGTCAAATGTTCAAGGTAGAAATCGTTACGCGTCCGGCTAAGTTTGAAACATTGAAACAGGAACTCGGTAAAATCGGAGTCACATCGCTGACCTTCTCCAACGTACACGGCTGCGGCCTTCAAAAAGCCCACACCGAACTGTACCGCGGAGTCAAAATTGAAAGCAATGTGTATGAACGGCTGAAAGTGGAAATCGTTGTCAGCAAGGTCCCCGTTGATCAAGTCGTGGAAACGGCGAAAAAAGTGCTGAAAACGGGAGAGCCCGGAGACGGCAAAATATTCGTCTATGAAATCGGAAACACGATTAATATCCGCACCGGAGAAGAAGGACCAGGAGCTTTATAAACAGGCAGAACGCCCGGAGACAGAAATGTCCCGGGCGTTTTTTCTAGCTTCATTAAAAAGAAGAAACCTTTTTTTCATGCGGGACAGGCCGCTTATGCCGTACGGGTTGTTTTTTCGCATATGTACTGATATTGACCAGTATGCCGCACAAAAACAGCGTCATAATTAATGAAGAACCGCCGTAGCTGATAAACGGAAGCGGCACACCCGTAACCGGGAGAAGTCCGCTCATCGCTCCCAAATTCAATACAACCTGAAACATTAATTGAAACGTAATTCCGATGGCAAGAAGCTTCCCGAACGGGTCATCAGCCCGCACGGCCGTTTTTACGCCGAGAAGCATTAACGCAAAATATAATCCCAAAACGATCAGAACACCGAATATCCCCAGTTCTTCGCTGATCACGGCCATAATGAAATCGGTATGCGCCTCAGGCAGATAGTTCATTTTTTCAACACTGTTTCCAAGCCCTCTTCCGAAAAGCCCGCCTCCGGAAATAGCAAAATAGGATTGAATCAGCTGATAGCCGTCCCCGTTCGCGTCACCAAACGGATTGGTAAAGGAAACGAGGCGCTTCACACGATAGGAAGCCGAAAATGCGAGATAAACAACCCCGGACACCGCCGTCGCGCCGAGCACGAACAGATGGCGCTTTTTCAAGCCGGCACATAATAAAATCGACCCGCACGCCGCCAGGATTAAGGAAGCCGTCCCTAAATCAGGCTCCGCCAATGTCAGCAGAAAAGCAGTTCCCAAAATCACTAAAGGCGGCAGAACCCCTTTCACAAATTGATGAATGTACGGCTGCTTTTTCGTATAAATCGAAGCGAAATACAAAATCATCGCGATCTTAGCCAATTCAGACGGCTGTACGACAAGCGGGCCCGCTCCCAGCCACCTGCGGGAAAAATTCCGCTCCAGCCCGATTCCCGGTATCAATACGAGCAGCAGCAATACCAGCGAACCGACCACAAACAGCGGTACAAGCCGCGCATACCGCTTATACGGCAGACAGGCGGCAAATAGAAATAAGCATAATCCGATCAGTAAAGAGGTACTTTGTTTATGGAAGAAATAGGATCGATCTCCATACCGCTGAGACCCCATCACATCACTGGCGCTGTACACCATTAACAAGCCGAATCCGCAAAGCAGCATAATGACAAACACAAGCGGCAGATCGGCGTTTTTCAAACGTTTCAGCAACGGACAAAACTCCTTCGGCTATTCTTTTCCCGCATACTTGACGCACAGTAATACAGTCACGTTTCATTCTGTTTACTTTTTTATGATTATTTTTAATACCAATTGTGTCTCATAGAAAAAAGCATTACACTGTTCATATAAAATAAAGATAAAAGGTGATATTTGTGAATTACGAACTATTTAAAGCGATCAATGGTTTGTCGCACCATAGTGCCATTCTCGACTCTATCATGGTATTTATTACGGAATACGCCATTTACGCCTACGCCCTTTTCCTGCTTGCCATGTGGCTGTTCGGAAGCACAAAAGGCAGACAAAACGCCCTGTACGCGGGCTTCACGGGTGTTGCAGCGCTTATCATCAACTACCTCATCACGAAAGTCTATATCGAGCCGCGCCCCTTTGTCGAGCATACGGTTCATACGCTGATCCCTCATGCCGCGGATGCTTCATTTCCGAGTGACCATACGACAGGCGCATTGGCGATTTCAATTGCGATTCTGTTCCGCAACAAAAAACTCGGCTGGCCGCTTGTGATTTTCGGCCTTTTGACCGGCTTCTCAAGAATTTGGGTCGGCCACCATTATCCGATCGATGTGCTCGGAAGCATTATCGTTTCCCTCATTGTCGGATTCCTGCTGTTCAGATTTTCAAATGTGCTTCGTCCGATTGTCGATCTGATCGTGCGAATCTATGAAAGTATCGTTCATAAAAGCAAATCGACAAACCATAATATATAAAAAAGCCGGCGTCTGTCACAGACTGCCGGTTTTTGTATGTTTGGCTGTATGCTTTTTCCTTTGTAAAGCACAGAATGCGGCAATGCCGAGACTGTCAATCAGCACATCGCGGAGGCATCCGTTTCTGCCGAAAAAGAGCTGGACGATTTCTGTCAGGAAAGCGGCGGCCAATGCATACAGCACCGCCCTCTTCATGCGCCTGCGCTCCCTGAAAAACAAATAGGCGAGCACAAAAAATGAAAACGCGTGCCCGAGCTTTTGAATCGCCGCTTCCGGTATGGCGAGCTCCGCCATATCGAACACAAAGAAACCGGACACATCCGGATGCGGCGTGAAACGGAAGGACACCGTCTGCGACACAATCATATCGTGAAAGCTTTCCGTCAAAGCAGAAACGAAAACAAAGACGAGCCACCCGGCCGCCAGACATTTATTCAAACAGCATCTCCTTCGTTTTCTACTAGTATAAAGGCACATGCGGCAATATGAAAAGCGCCTATCTGAGCTGATAGGCGCTTTGGGATCAAGATTACTTGCCCGAATCTTTCATTGAGCCGTCATCTTTACCATCTGTCTTGTCTTTTGTGCCGTCCTCTTTGTCACCTGGTTTTTCTTCGGTTTCTTTTTTAGGCGTCACATCTTTTTTCTCGGAAGACTGCTGAATTGACCCTTCCGTTTCTTCTGTCACAGCGTTTTTCTCTTCAGCCGCCGCTTTTTCAATAGATGTTACCGGCTTGTCCATAAAATTGAGCGGGTTCATCGCTACGCCGTCCTTGCGGATTTCAAAGTGCACGTGATTTCCGCTTTCTTCACTGTAAAGGTTTTTTCCGGATTTACCGATGACCTGGTTCTGCTTTACTTTGTCGCCCTGATCCACGCTGACTTCAGATAAAGACTGATAGACAGTAGACAGGCCGTCTGAGTGTTCAATTTCAACCACATATCCCAGTACCGGGTCTTTAGCAGCTTTAACAACCGTACCGCTCAGAGAAGCAGAAACATCAAATGATTTTCCGTCTTTCTCAGCTAAGTCAATTCCTTTACTGAGGCTGTACGTGTTATTATAGTTAACAAGTGCTGCTTCTTTCTCTTTTTTTGCGGCATCAGTTTCATAAAACTTTTTCACAACAGAAACATTTTCAGAATGAGCAGCCGGCATTGCGACGTTTTCCATTGACTTGCCTACTTCGACGGCATCGTCTTTGCCGCTGTCATACGCGGAGTTTCCGCCGTTGTTCGTCAGATTGTCCTTCACATCATTCGAAACGGATTGATACCAAAGGACAGCTGTTAAAATGACGGCCGCACTGACTAAGTAGATTGCAGGGAATATCCAGCGTTTGCGAAAAAACCGCTGAAGTTTTTTGACTTGAGAAGTTTTCTTTTCTTCCTCTCTCATTTGTTCATCACCTCAGCAACATTCTGAACACTTTTCTGAAAATATATACACATTCATAAAAAACTTTTTTGGAAATAGTATGTGCAGATTGCACTTGATTATGTAATAAAATGTGAAGGGAGATCCCGGAATATGAATTTGACCCTGCGCAAAGCCGTATTGGAGGATTTAGATGCGGTGGTGGCCATATACAACTCGACGATTGCCTCACGAATGGTAACGGCTGATACGGAAGAAGTGACGCCCGAAGACCGGATGGATTGGTTTTTGCGGCACACGGACCGGCGCCCGCTGATGGTCGCGGAAGATGAAACCGGCAAAGTGGCGGCCTGGATCAGCTTTGAAACGTTTTACGGCCGTCCTGCCTATGACAAAACGGCGGAAATCAGCATCTATCTGCATCAGGATTGCCGCGGCAAAGGAGCAGGAAGCTTTCTGCTGAAAGAAGCCCTGGCACTCGCTCCGGCAATCGGCATCCGCAGCCTGATGGCTTTTATCTTCGGACATAATGTGCCGAGCATTAAGCTGTTTGAAAAATTCGGTTTTACCGAATGGGGCGTATTCCCGGGTATCGCCGAAATGGACGGAAAACGATATGACTTGAACATTTTAGGGAGAGAACTGTCATGATCACCATCGATAAAGACAAAGACGAAAACCAGCCGCTCAATAAAAAAGCCCGTTCCCTTGCCGACATCGCCAAATGGGGAAAGATCACCGCCGTGTTTCTGATCATCACGGGCTCTCTTTCCGCTCTGTCAGCCATTGTGACGCTGCTCGGAGCCATTCCGGGGGTTCTGCTCATCATTTCCGGCGTCATGCTGATGCGCTCGGCAAAAGCGGCTGCCGCCCTTCAGGAAGGACTAGAAGAAAACGCGGAAGAAAATATGCTTGCACATTACGCGTCATTTATCAAAATGCAGTTTTTTTACGCGGCATCCAGTGTGGTATTGGGCATTCTCGCTTTTATTTTAGTCGTCATCTTCGCTGTCATCGGAATTATCGCTTATCACAGCACTGATACGTATGACACGCCTGATTCATATTACTATGAGAACGACCCGGTGTTTGAATGACAAAAAGAGCTGATCGCGTGTCAGCTCTTTTTTAATAAAGCATTTCTTTTTTCCGGTCTTCTTCCGTTAAAAATTCAATAAAGCTCTTCATCGCAGACGGCTCCTCGGCAATCAGCCGGGTATAGGCGCTTTTCCGTTCCTCGGACAGAATGTCGCTTTTTCTGATTCTGTTCAGCATATAAAGGCGGATCGTTTTTTGCACCTGTTTCCGCTGATAGCCGGCTTCCTTAAAAAACGCAAGACCCAGAGCCGCAAGGAGGGCAAAAATGCCGGCCGATACGAGAGCTCCTCTCCCGGAAGGGGCCTGAATCAAAAGCGATGCCAGATGAAACAGACTAAAAGCGGCGAGCGGGAAAGCAAGAAAACGGTAAATGATGCTTTTTTTCATCAGCGGCGCGATGGCGATTTGTATTTTCTGAATTTCTTTTTTTATGAATCCCGGCAATTGTTCCGCATGCTCCAGCTTCATGCCCTCTCCCCTTTGCTGTCATTTTTGTCTTCTTTTTCATATATGCATATTTTACCGCACCCGGAACTTTCTTTGAAAGAAAACTGCATTCATCTTTGATTCCGGCTCTTTATTCTTTCAAAATGTCAATGTTATAATTTGAAATGGGAATCAGATTGCTGCACTTGTCGGAATACTAATGGGCACAGTCTTGATAAATATGATATAGCGGGGTTGCAAAGTGAGCATTTCATTTATTTTATTCGGATTTTTTTTCGTTTTAAATATACTTTTGGCCGTCATCATGATTTTTAAAGAAAGACGCGATGCCAGCGCTTCATGGGCTTGGCTCTTGGTTCTTTTTTTTATTCCCATTTTAGGGTTTATTTTATACCTGTTATTCGGCCATAACCTGAGACGCAAGCATCTGTTTCAATGGGAAGACCGTAAAAAAATCGGGATTGAAAAGCTGCTGAAGTCTCAGCTGAAGGATCTGAAGTCGAGGCAATTCCAATTTAACAACAGGGCGACTGTGGATAATAAAGACCTCATCTATATGCTTGTCATGAACAACCACGCAGTCTTTACAGAGGATAATTCGGTGGAGATTTTGACGGACGGGCGCGATAAGTTCAAACGCTTAATGAAGGACATTTCCAACGCAAAAGATCATATTCACCTTCAATACTATATTTATAAAGGTGATGAACTGGGAAAAAAATTGCGCGATGCTTTAGTGAAAAAAGCACGGGAAGGCGTAAAAGTCAGAGTGTTATATGATGAACTCGGTTCAAGATCACTCAGAAAAAAATTCTTCAAACCGCTGCGGGACGCCGGCGGCCATGTGGAAGTCTTTTTTCCTTCCAGGCTTCGTCCGATTAATTTGCGGCTCAATTACCGGAATCACCGCAAGCTCGTCATCATTGACGGCGAAACCGGCTATGTCGGCGGCTTTAACGTCGGAGATGAATATCTCGGCCTGAATCCGAAATTCGGCTACTGGCGCGATACGCACCTCAGGCTTCAAGGCACGGCGGTACACGCCATTCAGACACGGTTTATCCTCGATTGGAACCAAGCCTCCCATCATCATACGCTCACATACGTTCCGAATCATTTTCCGGAATGCGAGCCGAAGGGCAACGTCGGGATGCAGATTGTCACGAGCGGACCGGACTCAGAATGGGAACAAATTAAAAACGGCTATATCAAGATGATCTCAACGGCCAAACGGTCGATCCTGATTCAGACGCCTTACTTTATTCCTGACTCAAGTCTTTTAGATGCCCTCAGGATCGCCTGTCTGTCAGGCATCGACGTCAAAATCATGATTCCGAACAAGCCGGATCACGCTTTCGTTTACTGGGCGACTTTATCTTACATCGGCGATCTTTTGAAAGCCGGAGCCTCAGTCTACATTTACGATAACGGCTTTATTCATGCAAAAACGATTGTCGTCGATGATGAGACGGCTTCAGTCGGTACGGCGAATATCGACGTCAGAAGCTTCAGACTTAATTTTGAAGTCAACGCCTTTATTTATGACGTCACCATTGCGAAAAAACTCATTTCCTCATTTAAAGAAGATCTGCTCGTCTCCAGAAAATATACGTATGAAGAATATCAGGAGCGTTCGCTGTGGATCCGCATTAAAGAATCGATTTCAAGACTTCTTTCGCCGATTTTGTAATTCCCGGGGTGTTTTCTCGGGAATTTTCTGATATAAAAACGGACACGGCATGAAAAAACACATTTTATATTCAAAAGAATGACCGAATAGTGTATAAATGAAAAGTGAGTATTTTTTTGTAAAGGAGTGCCATAGTTTGAAACCTGAATCAGTGAATCGTTCGCTTATTTCTATTTCGAAATGGGGAAAAGCGACAGGTATTTTATTTATTATCGTGGGTGCGTTTGCGGCGCTGTCGGGCGCGTTTTTCTTTTTAATCGGAGCCATTCCCGGCGTTCTGCAGATCATTGCCGGCATTTTTCTGATGCGCTCGGCAAATGAAGCGGGACAGATGGCGGAGCAGTTCAATGAACTGACAGAGGAACATATGCTGGAGAATTATGCAAAGTTCGTGAAAATGCAGGGGATCTACCTGATTGTGACGATCGGCTTGTCCGTTCTCGGTATCGTTCTCTTCATTGTCCTCATGACGCTCGGCATCGTGGACGGCGTGTTTAATAATATTGATGCCAATACATATTAAAAAGGAAAATCCCGGCGCATCCGCCCGGGATTTTTTCTTATTCCGCTTCTTCAATAACGGTAAAGCGTTCGTTTTTGTGCTTCGGATTTGCCAATACGGCGATGGCATAATGGCGCAGCTGATGCAGCTGTCTGCAAATATTCTTTCAGACATTCCGGCTTCAGCTCAAAAAAGTTTATTCAAATAAAGCTTTTCCTCAGAGTTTCAACTGAAATCACTCAATTGTTCGACTGTTCCTGATCAGGTTTAGAAGCAAGAATTGTGATTCTGCAAAATAAGGATAAAAGCCCTGATGGGACAAGACCACTCATCATACAATTTTTTGGGTCTTTGTAATTAAATTACAATTGTTCTTAATATTCACTCATGTATTCATGCTATTATATTGAAAGGAACGATCAAAAGCGTTGGCGTTCGTTAAATATTTACGAGTGCTGCCTCATGTCAAAGTCAGAAAAAATAGTATAGGAGGTAACATATGTTTAAGTTTAAAAAGAAATTCTTAGTTGGATTAACGGCTGCTTTCATGAGTATCAGCATGTTTTCGGCAACCGCCTCTGCAGCTGGCACAGATTACTGGCAAAATTGGACTGATGGGGGCGGAACAGTCAACGCTGTCAATGGATCTGGCGGGAATTACAGTGTTAATTGGTCTAATACCGGAAATTTCGTTGTTGGTAAAGGCTGGACTACAGGCTCGCCATTTAGAACAATAAACTATAATGCCGGAGTCTGGGCGCCGAATGGCAATGGATATTTGACTTTATATGGCTGGACGAGAGCACCTCTCATCGAATATTATGTAGTGGATTCATGGGGTACTTACAGACCTACCGGAACGTATAAAGGTACTGTAAAGAGTGATGGAGGTACATATGACATATATACAACGACACGTTATAACGCACCTTCCATTGATGGCGATAACACTACTTTTACGCAGTACTGGAGTGTTCGCCAGTCGAAGAGACCAACCGGAAGCAACGCTGCAATCACTTTCAGCAATCATGTTAACGCCTGGAAGAGCCATGGAATGAATCTGGGCAGTAATTGGGCTTATCAAGTCTTAGCGACAGAAGGATATAAAAGCAGCGGAAGTTCTAATGTAACAGTGTGGTAACAGCTCATCTTTAATTAGGGGCAGCTAACGGGCTGCTGATCGTTCCTTGAGAAATTTTATAATGATTGTTAAGAGGCGAACGGTTTTGGCAATATCGGAGGCAGGATATCATTTTTTGTTTAACTTGCTCACAGCTGACACCTTCACATAAGTCTTAAGCGAAATAAAAATATCCCGGTAACCACCTCCTTTAGTTTCGGAGGATTCTTCATTAAACAGATCGCAATCCCGCATCCAGGCTTGTCTGAATATGGAGCCAAAACCGTGATTTCCTCATTATCACTTGCAACCATTTTTGTTACAACGCTAGCGGCATGAACCCATCTCTTTTTAACAAAAGAGATGATTCATTACATCATAAAGGGACTTGCTCGCAAGTTCATTCTCCATTGCCCGCTGTACGCTTCCGAACGTCTCATCGAGCGCGCGCTGAATATTTTTGCCGACCGGACAGTCGGGGTTCGGATTGTCGTGAACCGCAAAAAGCTCTTCCCTATTCTGCACCGCCCTGTAAACCTCTAAGAGGGTGATCTCCGACGGATCTTTTTTCAGGCTGGCTCCCGGAACACCCGCCCGGGAAGTCAGAATACCCGCTTTTTTCAGCTGGCTGATCGTTCTCCGCACGACGACGGGATTGGTGTTTACGCTGCCCGCAATCATGTCCGATGACGCCCGTTCATCCGTTGAGATCAGCGATAGAATGTGAATGGCCACAGCAAGACGGCTGTTAATCATGTTTTTCACCACCGTTGTAACCGTAATAGTTACATTTCATTTGTTTGTCAACTACTAATATACACTAAAACGGGCGGCAGGATGAAATCAAGTTGGCAATAGAGGGTAAACAGGCCGGCGGGAAACCGGCCGAAGAGGGATTAAAATAAGAAATAACGCTGTCCGAGCGGAACATAGCTGACGGGCTGGCATGCCAGCTCTTCTCCGTCGGCGAACACCTGATAGGTTTTCGGATCGACTTGTATATTCGGCATCGCGTCATTCAGCTTCATGTCGAGCTTACTCAGCTTACGGATATTCCGTACGGGAGAAATCATTTTTTCAAGGCCGAGCTTTTCCGGCACACCGTTTGCGATACCGGCCTGGGACATAAATGTAATAGAGGTATTTCGGTTTGCTTTACCGTATGATGCGTACATCTGCCGCATAAACACGGGCTCAGGCGTCGGAATGGAAGCATTCGGATCTCCCATCTGGGCGCGGGCGATCATGCCGCCTTTGAGCACAAGTTCAGGTTTGACGCCGAAGAAAACCGGGTCCCATAGTACAAGGTCGGCGAGCTTTCCTTTTTCAACGGAACCGACTTCATGGCTCAGGCCGTGAGTGACAGCCGGGTTGATCGTGTATTTGGCGATATAGCGTTTGGCACGCACATTGTCATTGCCGTTTTCTCCTGATAGAGCGCCGCGCTGTTTTTTCATTTTATCGGCAACCTGCCATGTCCGGATAATCACTTCTCCCACCCTGCCCATCGCCTGCGAGTCAGATGACGTCATGCTGATCGCGCCGATATCGTGCAGAATATCCTCCGCCGCAATGGTGGCCGCTCTGATGCGTGAATGACTGAACGCCACGTCTTCAGGCACTTTTGAATCTAAATGATGGCAGACCATCATCATATCAAGATGCTCGTCCATCGTGTTGACGGTATACGGGATCGTCGGCGTCGTAGAGGACGGCAGGATATTGGCGTAAGATGCGAGTTTCATAATATCCGGTGCGTGGCCTCCGCCGGCTCCCTCTATGTGATATGTATGGATAACCCGGTCGCCGATCGCATCAAGCGTATTTTCTAAAAAGCCCGCTTCATTTATCGTGTCTGTATGGATTGCCACCTGAATGTCCGCCTCATCCGCTGCTTCCATGCAAGCTTTAATGGCGCTTGGCGTTGATCCCCAATCTTCATGCAGCTTCAGGCCGATCGCGCCTGCTTCCACCTGCTCGATCAGCGGCGCTTTATCGGATGCATTCCCTTTTCCTAAGAAACCGACGTTGATCGGAAACTCCTCGGCCGCTTCCAGCATTCTCGACATGTACCATGCACCGGATGTACAAGTCGTCGCTTTACTTCCCGTCGCAGGACCCGTTCCGCCGCCGAGAAGCGTGGTCACGCCTGAAGAAAGCGCGACTTCCATCTGCTGCGGGCAGATAAAGTGGATATGCGTATCCACCCCGCCGGCCGTTACGATTTTCCCTTCGCCGGAAATGACTTCTGTTCCGGCACCGATAATCATGTGCGGGTCCACCCCATCCATGATATCAGGATTGCCGCTTTTTCCGACGCCGACAATCCGGCCGTCCTTCACCCCGATATCCGCCTTGACGATTCCGGTATAATCCAGGATAACGGCGTTTGTAATGACCAGATCAAGCGCTCCGTCTTTCCCGGTGATACGCCCGTTCTGCCCCATGCCGTCCCGGATTGTTTTCCCTCCGCCGAAAATCATTTCTTCACCGTAATTCGTGAAATCTTTTTCGACTTCAATCCATAAATCCGTATCTCCGAGTCTGACTTTGTCTCCCGTTGTCGGTCCGAACAGTTCTGCGTATTGCTCACGTGACATTTTCATCGAATCGCCTCCTCCATCCATCCGGCTTTTTTAAGATTTGACAGGGTCTTCTCTTTTCCCCGCTCATCCATATACGTATCGGCCATGCCGTTGAGACCTCTGACCGTTTTTCGCCCTCCGATTTCCACGAGCGTGACGGTTTTCTCTTCTCCCGGTTCAAAACGGACAGATGTGCCTGACGGGATATCAAGGCGCATGCCGATTGCTTTGTCCCGATTGAAGGAAAGGGCGCCGTTGGCTTCGGCAAAATGAAAATGCGATCCTACCTGCACTGACCGTGTTCCGTTATTGGTGACTGACACCTCCAGCGTCTTCCGGCCTTCATTAATGGTGATGATCCCCTTTGCGACTTGAATCGCTCCCGGCTTCATGACTTCACCTCCGCTTTGATCGGCTGATGAACGGTGACAAGCTTAACCCCGTCCGGGAACGTCGCTTCCACCTGAATGCTGTCCAGCATTTCCGGAACGCCTTCCATAACGTCTTTTTCCGTCAATACATTGCGGCCGGATTCCATCAGCTCAGCAACGCTTTTTCCGTCTCTCGCGCCTTCCATCAGATAACAGGTCAAATATGCGGCGGCTTCGGGATAATTCAGCAGAACGCCGCGCGCCTTCCGCTGCTTAGCGAGCTCTCCCGCCGTAAAAATAAGCAATTTTTCTTGTTCAACCGGTGTCAGTTTCATCTGTATTCCCCCTTAGTGATAGTCAAACACAATCCGCATGGTCATACCGAAACGATGCAGGCGGCCGTCACCCCCTTCACCTCATGAAATGTTAAGTGATAAAAGTTATTCGACGGTGAACGACCCGATTCCTTTTGCAGAAATTACCGATTTCTCATTTTTTTCTTCAACAAACGTTTAATCAAATGTGAAGAAAGGTTACATTCTATGTGAATATTATAAAGAAATCGCCGGGGAATTTATAGAATATTTAAAAATTTAGTGAATATTAACCAAATGAACTGGAATTTTTGTCATTTCTCATAACAAAAAGCCCAAAATATTTTGGGCTTTTGCTGTGTTTCACTATCAAATTAATCATCACTGAGTTTATCTTTCGTTTTGCCGACACCCTTTTGCAGGCTGCCTTTCGCTTTGTCTTTTTTACCTTCCGCTTTTAAGTCGGACTTGTTTGCCATGTCGCCTGCTTTGTCCTTTGCTTCCCCTTTCATTTTGTTCATGCCGCCTTTTACTTTGTCTTTTAAACCGTTATCTTGACTCATGATCTCTTCAGCTCCTTTTTTGTTCTGTGTACTTGTTTTCTTCCCTTTCAGCCTGATAGCAAACATTTCAACTCTCAATTATTGATTTCACAGCGTTCCCCGTAGCGGAGCACTTTGTAAACAGCCAATCCGTCTGACAGCTTATTATCACCGTATTGCACCGGCAGAAGAGCAAAGAAAACATAATAAGTTGAAAAATAGACAAATTGGTAAAAAAATAAGTTTGGCTCGAGGACATCTTTCATGATCAGCAGATTTATTAAAAAGATAGAAGCGAGATTAAACAGACAGCCTCCGGAATAGACGAGTGCGCTCGTCAGACGGTTATCTATCCGCAATTCGCCGAACTTGCAGAAAGAATCTATGAAGTAGATACGCCGAACCCGAATCGGCCCTACTTTTAAAAGACGTTTCCCCATTCCGATATCCAATGATGCCTTGCCTCCGAACAGCATGGCCATAAAGCTGTGTCCCGCCACATGGATGACAGACACCATCGGCAGAATGATGAGAAATGATACAAAAAACTTTATCATATCATTGAATCCGAACAACAAATCCCCCCCTCGCATATGCTTTTTTCTCTCTTTTGCGATTTTTCCGTTTTTTTCTATGATCAAACGTTATAATGTGCATAAAAAAATAACCATCTGCTGATCAGATGGTTAAGAAAATTATATATCGTATAAACACTGTTCTTTTTGAATGTTTTCTCTCATGCGAATCGCTTTTTCATAAAAATACGCCGCTTCTTTATATTGCTCATGTGCGCTTGTGTAAACGGCGGCCTCCAAGGCGAAATCTTCAATATACACATACAGCGATTTTTCATTCATATAGTCAAACACTTCATGGATTAAATCCATATTGAGTGACTCCAAATAAAGCGCTTGTAAAAACTTATACTTCTCTAAACTGAATCGATCGCCCCGTTCTTTCGCGATCATGACCCCTCTTTCATAATAGGTAAGGGCCGCTTGGTCATCATGCAGCCTGAAAAGGGTGTGCGTTAAGCTGAACAGCGCCTTCGGAAGCTGTTCAAGCTGATGCTCTTCAAAAACGGGAACCGCTTTTCTAAAGTACCGGGCCGCTTCATCCAGATCGCGCTTTTCAGAATAACAATTCCCCAGATTGTAAAGCGAAGACCCGATCAGGCGGGGCTGTCCTTCAAGCAAAGAAAGGCGGAGGGCTTCGTCTAAATGCTCGAGCGCTTTGTCGTAGTTTTTGCAGTCGATGTAGTTTCCTGAGATGACGAAATGGCATTGAATTCTCCGCACTCTGTAGAAATCGTGTTTCATATACGTATCCAGCGCCTGAATCCCGTGATTCATGGAAAAATGAGTCTGCTTCATGACATAAAACACTTCAGACATCTTGAAATGGAATTCCGCCCTCTCTATATCATCCTCGACAAATGAAAGGAGTTTTTCCGCTTTCCGGTAAAAAGAAATAGCCGCAACATAGTTATTGTGATCGAATTCATACATCCCTCTGAACAAATGGAAATAATACTCAGACAGTCCCGATATGCTGTCCGTGCTTTCGATCGTCTTTTGCAGCTCGCTGTACTGAATCTGTGATTGTTCGGTGCATTCCGGCTTGACGTAATCAAGCATAATATGATGGCGGTAGCTGATCAGCTGATAATATAACAGCAGCAGCTGGTCTTCCTCCATACGTTGTATATCCTCATCAATTTCCTCTTTCAGCTTTATGGCATCAGCCGCTTGAAACGCTAAAATGTGCTTGTACCATTTGTTGATCTTGACTCCAACTTGAGATGACGGAATCTCGTATGCGGTCATGCCCCTTTCACAACCTTTTCTAATTTCTATTGGTTATATTTTAACATATTGTATGGCTTTGGAATTGCATAAATTGATTGTCCTGCATCAAAATTCCTATCATATATTTCGGCTGTCATCGGTATTTTTTGAACAGACCGCTCTCATATTGTGAATAAAAAAGCCTGCCCTTGTCCGGGCAAGCTTTTCTTCATCCGCCTATATAAGACATTTCCACTTTCTTTTTTCCATCCGTTTTAGAAAGCGCGCGGTCAATTGAATACTGATCCGTGCGATTTCTCCAGACAGAAGCGATGGATTCCGTCAATTCATCATCGGTCAGACCGCCGCGCACGAGTTTCCGAACATCATAGCCGCTTGACGCAAACAGGCACGTAAACAGCTCGCCTCTCGCCGACAGGCGCGCTCTGTTGCAGGAGGCGCAGAATGCATCCGAGACGGAGGAAATCACGCCGATTTCGCCGGAACCGTCAAGATAGCGGAACCTGGAAGCGACCTCTCCTTTATAGTTCGCTTCTATCGGCTCCGTCGGCATGTGCTGGTTGATCAGATCAATAATCTCTGCCTTCGTGATCACGTCTTTTTTATTCCATTGATTCGTATTGCCTACATCCATAAATTCAATAAACCGGAGAATATGACCCTTTTCTTTAAAATGGCGGGCCATCGGCAGGATATCTTTTTCATTGACGCCCTTTTGAACAACCATATTGATTTTCACACCGAGTCCGGCCGCTTTTGCCGCCTCAATGCCCTCAAGCACCTTGTTCACCGAAACCCCGCGGCCGTTAATGGCCTTAAACCGCTCATCCTCTAAAGAATCGAGGCTGACTGTCACGCGATGCAGCCCCGCCTGCTTCAGTTTTTCCGCATACACGGGAAGCAGAGAGCCGTTTGTCGTCATCGCGATATCTTTAAGTCCGGGGATGCGCGCAAGTTTTTTGATCAATTCAGGCATATCTTTTCTCATGAGCGGCTCTCCGCCCGTCAGCCTGATTTTTTCAACGCCGAAGCGGCCGACAAACAGCTTCGCAAGCCGCTCAAGCTCCTCGAAGGAGAGCAATTCCGTCTTTTGTAAAAATGGATAATCCGGTCCGAATAATTCGGCTGGCATACAGTACGTGCATCTGAAGTTGCAGCGGTCGGTTACAGAGATACGAAGATCCCTGAGCGGCCTTTCCTTTTTGTCTGTCACCCGGCGCGTTTCTGTATTCATAAGCCCAAGACCCCTTTCTATTGTTCAACCCGTTCAGGATGTGTGTATACGTTAAATGATCCGTTTCTGACAAAACCGATCGCGGTGATGTTCAGCTCTTCCGCCATTTGCAGCGCGAGCTCCGTCGGCGCCGATTTTGAAATGACAATCGACACGCCGATTTTTGCGGCTTTTAATAAAACCTCTGAGGAAATCCGGCCGCTGAAGACGATCAGCTTGTCACGGACCGGCATTCCGTTTTTCAAACAGCAGCCGTACAGCTTATCCAGCGCGTTGTGGCGCCCGATGTCCGTCCTCATGAAGAGCAGCTTTTCCGTATCGCACAGCGCCGCATTATGGACGCCGCCCGTTTCCTGGAAGGTGCCGCTTCCTCTTTGCATCTCCTTCATCAGGCGAAGGCACGTCTCAGGAGTTATAGTGATACGGCTGACGGCGGTTTTGGCCGTTTTCACATCCTGCTGAAAGTAAAAATGGCGGCCTTTCCCGCAGCATGAACCGATGACCCTCTTCGTATAGTCTTTTTGCTCAAGCACTCCGGGATTCGTCAGTTCAACATATGCAAACCCGAGACTTTCATCTATAGTAAAGCTTTTGATTTCTTTTTCAAAACGAATGACGCCTTCTGATGCGAGAAATCCGATGACGAGTTCCTCTAAATGGTCAGGCGTGCAGACGAGCGTAACAAATTCCTGTCCGTTCACCATGACGGTCAGCGGATACTCTGAAACCATCCGATCTGCCGTCTTTGTTAATACCCCTTTTTCATAGCGGTATATGTCTCTAACCGCTGTTGTTTTTTCATCCACTGTTTTCCCCTCCGCAGTATCCTTCTCTTTTATTCTTCCACAATCCCTGTATTTTGTCGAATTTGCGGTTTAAAAAAAGAGCCCTCTTAGGACTCTATGTTTCATTGCGATGATGTCTGCTCAGAATGGTGAATAAAATAACTGCGGCGATAATGGCCAATATACTGACGAATATGAAGGCGGCAAGCTTCAGAAAAATTCCCATCAGAACAAAAACGACTGCCGCCAGCACTAATATAATGCCTGCTCCTTTTAACAACAGCGTTCATCTCCTTTTATCCGTATCATTCCCGCGGTTCCGTTTTCTAAACAAAAAAGACGCCGCGCGGGCGTCCTTTTTTAACCTATTCTTTTGCTAAATCCTTTGCAGCGTCTTCCCAAGCCTGTTTGAACTCGTCCGCGCTGTCAGCTGAGACATATGTGCCGCCTCCCGCTTCCGCCGCTTTTTCAAGGCTTTCGCTTCCTTTCATGCCGAAGTTGAAGCCGATGATATTGACGATCGTGTTGACGTTCGCTTTACGGAGCTTTTGAATTTCGGCCTGAGGATTACCGCCGCATGTTTCTTCACCGTCTGTGATCAGATATACGACGTTTTTCCCTGTGGCGCCGGCCCGCTCAAATTCTTCACGCGTATCAGAAAGCGCTTTCGCAATCGGTGTCCAGCCGGTCGGTTTAATCTTGCTGAGTGATTGCTCAAATGGAGTCACGGCGTACGGCTGAAGGCCGTATAACGTTTCTGTCGCATTACATGATACGGCTTTGCCTGAGTTTTTATTATTGCCCTTATGCCCGAATACCCGAAGCATCAGATTCGTGTCTTCAGGAAGAACTTCCGCAAAAGAAGTGACAGACTCTTTCGCAACATCTATTTTACGCTCTCCCCCTGTTTTTTGTATCATGCTTCCGCTTGCGTCAAACAGCACGGCAACGTTTGTTTCTTCATGCTTTTTCTCAGCTGCAAAAACAGGTGATCCGAGTGAAAGCGTCAAAAGACCGACAATCCCCGCAGTGAACATTTTTTTCATTTCCTTCATTCCTCTCCGTTTGTTTTTGGCCGATGGGCCCCCGGCTCTTCTCTATGCTAGATGACGAGTATGCAAAAAGATATAGGGCGGGATTCCTTTTGTATAAGCGGCGGTACGCCGTTAAAAATGAACAGAATTATGCGCATCATCCTAAAAAGATTGGATAAATGATGACAGATTTAATGCCTTTTTCGCCCTTTTTGTAATATAAGTCCGGAATCTGATTCTTTTTACAGTTTTCTCTTCATCTTTTCTTGAAATTTTTGTTAAATAAAAATAAAAAAAAGGGCCGATAAACGGCACCTTTTCTTATTCCGCTAATGAACTCGCTGCCATTGTAAAGATGCGGTTCATATCCTTTTGGCTGTGAGCTTCGTAATATTTTCCTCCGCCCGCTTTGGCAATCTCGTGAAGCTGGCCGTTGAAGCCTTCCTTAAAGTCAAAGCCGATCACGTTAACTTTAATATGCTGTTTGCGAAGTTCTTTCGCTGTCTTAACAGGATCTCCTCCGCATGTCTCCTCGCCGTCCGTCAACAGGAAAACGGATTTACTGCCAAGTTTGTGCAAACCGGTAAAGGAAGCCTTCGCATCCTCTAATGCTTTTGCAATCGGTGTCCAGCCCGTAGGCCCGATTCCGTTAAGAGAGTTAAGGAAGCTCTGTCTGTCAAACCTTTGGAATCCGTACACACCGCGAATGGATTCACAAGATTGAACCTTTCCGGAGTTTTTATTATTGCCTTCCGAACCGAAAACCGTCATTCTGACCTGTGATTTAGATTTAATTTGATCCGCAAAACGGACAATTTCTTCTTTTGCCATGTTGTATTTAGAAACACCGTCAATCCGTTTTGCCATACTGCCGCTCGCATCAAGTAAAATGGCGGTATTGTTTTTAAATGAAAGAGTCTTCTCGTTTGCATTCTCGGCAGCAAAAGCAGGAGATGCAGCAGTCAGCATCAATCCGAGCATGAGTATGAGTGAAAATGTTTTTTTCATTGCTTTTTCCCCTTTTCAATAGATTTACGTTCAACGCCGAACAATATTTATCGTAAATGAGATGAAAAGGGAAATAAATAGGACGGCGTTCCTCATTATTTTTGCGTATATTCACATAGAAGCGGCATTTTTATCAGTGATTTACACCCGGCGCTCAGCCTTCAATCGACATTTGTCAGCCTTTAGGCTTTCGTTATATGAGTCTGTTGGTTGCTTTACCGCTTATGGAATAGTTTTCAAAAAAAAAGACGCTCATGAAAGCGTCTATTTTTTCGCCATATATTTGTTTAAAAATGAATCTGCTTCGGAAATGTCTACTCCCTGATAATAATGCTTGACGATGTCCGCCACTGATTTTCCCTGCTCCGCCATGTAATTGGCCCCGTACTGGCTCATGCCGACGCCGTGGCCGAATCCTTTTGTCGTAATGGTGATGCTGCCGCCGTTTCGTTTCCATTCAAAGTCGGCAGAACGGAGTCCGAGTTTTTCCCGGATGTCTCTTCCCTTCAGCTTTTTGCCGTTGATGACGGCCGTTGCCACTTGATGGCCCGGCGTTCTGGCTGTAATCTGTCCCACCGTGTTTTGTCCCGAGAGCTGTACGCCGAGCTTTTGCTGAAACTCCGGCACACTGAAGGTCTGGGTGGCAAGATATTTCGGCGATTGCTTATCCCACGGACTTTTCACGCTTTTTAAATAAGGAATGGCGCTTGTCCAATAGGCTTCCGCATTTTCCGTATACCCGTTGCTCGTAGAGAAGAAAGATGCCTCAATCGGCTTGTTATCGTACGTTAAAATCTTTCCTTGCGTGCCGGCCACCGCGTTTGTGATTTTCTTGAGGTTGTGTGCGTACTTAGAACCCCATTCTTTTTTCAGCTGGCTTTTGCTTTGATAGACTTGGAACATTTGCGTATCATCCACCAGTGATCCTTTCGGCGCCTGGACGGCTGAGTCAGCGACCATCAGTCTGACGATGAATGTCCGGGCGGCGAGCGCCTGGGCTTTTAAGGCCTCCGGTTTAAAGTTTGCGGGCATTTCGGAAGCCACGACACCGATCACGTACTCTTCAAGCGGAATGTTTTCTACAGAATGATTGGATGTCCGATAAACCGGAATGGATACAGGTGATTCTTTCAATGTTTCTGCTCCTTTTGTTTCTCGTGTGGTGTGTGCTGTTTTGTGTCCGGGTTCTCTGTTTACGGCTGCTCCTTTTTCTGCCTGAAACGGAAGGACGAGAATGGTGGGGACTAGAAGAATAAGTATACACAGCCCGGATAGTAGAAATACAATCGGTTTCATATATCAGCTGCCTCCTGCTTGGGATTCGACTCTACTTCATCTTATGGGCAGGGACAAGCTAATATGACTTCCTTTTGGACAGAATCTTTACTCCATTTTTCACGCGAAAAACGTATTCTTTTTTGGAAATCAGAGCATAATAATGATGATAAACCATAAAAAAACAGTATGCCAGATTGACATACTGTTTTTACAGCCATTATGCGTTTAGGTCAGTTACGACTTCTTTGCTTTCTTGTTCAGCGGCCGTTTCATCAACGACACGCTCGATGTCAGCGCCGAGAGCCGCAAGTTTTTGATGGAAATTCACATAACCGCGATCCAAGTGCTTCAGTTCCGTGACGCGTGTATGACCTTCAGCCACTAATCCCGCAAGAATCAGCGCCGCGCCCGCACGCAGGTCCGTAGCGGCAACTTCTGCGCCTTGCAGCTGTACAGGACCGTTAATGATCACAGAACGTCCTTCAATTTTAATGTCGCCATTCATCCGGCGGAATTCTTCAGCATGCATAAAACGGTTTTCAAACACAGTTTCAGTAATCATGCTTGTTCCGCTCGCACGGAGAAGCAGCGCCATCATTTGCGACTGCATATCAGTCGGGAATCCTGGGTGAGGCATCGTTTTAATGTCGATCGGCTTCAGCTGGGCAGGACCGATGACACGAAGGCCTTCTCCTTCATCCGTAATTTTGACTCCCATTTCTTCCATCTTCGCAATTAAAGACGTAAGATGCTCAGGAACCGCACCTTTGACTAATACATTTCCTTCCGTGATCGCCGCAGCCACCATGAAAGTACCCGCTTCAATACGGTCAGGAATGATGTTGTGTCTTACGCCGTGAAGCTTCTCGACACCTTCAATTTTAATGGTGCCTGTGCCGGCTCCGCGGATTTTTCCGCCCATCGCATTGATATAGTTCGCTAAGTCAACGATTTCAGGCTCTTTTGCCACGTTTTCAAGCGTTGTTGTTCCTTCAGCTAAAGCAGCTGCCATAATCAAGTTTTCTGTCGCACCCACACTTGGGAAATCTAAATAGATTTTTGCGCCCTGCAGACGGCCTTCCACTTCTGCTTCAATAAAGCCGTTGCCTACTTTGATTTTTGCACCCATTGCTTCAAAGCCTTTTAAATGCTGATCAATCGGTCTTGAGCCGATTGCGCAGCCGCCCGGAAGCGCTACTCTTGAATGACCCGTACGGGCTAACAGAGGGCCCATAACAAGCACTGACGCGCGCATTTTGCGCACATATTCAAAAGGTGCTTCTGTTTCTAAAGCGTAAGAAGCGTTTACGGTAACTTCATTATTCTCAAAATGCACATCTGCTCCTAAATGACGCAACACTTCATTAATTGTATATACATCGGAGAGCGTAGGTACATCACATATTACGCTTTTTTCTTCACTTGCTAATAAAGATGCAGCGATAACTGGTAAAACGGCATTTTTTGCTCCTTCAACTTTCACTGTGCCGTTTAACTTCTGACCGCCGCGGACGATGATTTTTTCCAAGGTATTCCCCTCCGCGTCCCTATATTCTCTATATTAATATTCAGTCGTCACGATTGGTGTGCCAACCGTAACGGTATGTTTTTCGCCCATTCCCGCACTTCTAAGCGCAACTTGCACATTCATCTTATGTTTCGATGTCATGATGTAATCTGTCCACTTATATGTAAATGCAGAAACAGAAACGAAATGAGGCTCAACTACATGTTCAACTGGACTTGCTTCAAATTCTTTCATGAGCTGTTCTGCTTTTTTTTGCAAAACAATACTCATATTATCATTTAAATGACCCTTTAGACAAGTAAAAATAAATACTTTATTTTGAAATATGTCATGTGCCTGCCGTTCAAACTGTTCATATGTATCATTCCAGTTTTCCGGTTGCTCCGGGCTCATTTGCTCATATAATAAATACGAAGTTGGGTTCTGGTTTTTGAGGGTAGTGACGAGCTGCAGTTTAAAAGTTGTGTGATTTTTTTTGTCAGAATACGTGCCGACGGCCTTTACGATTTTATCTTCCCGCGCGGATTCCCAATGATATTGCGGATACTGCGTCTTCAGTTCTTTTACCTTGTCATCAAATTCACTCAGTGACAGGTTCAGATTTTTTTTCGCATGAAGCGTCCATTCATCTACAGTGACCTGCTGCCGCTCCATTCCTTCGGCAATCTGGGCAAGCGGAGACAGCTCACTTGCATGAATGGAATGAAATACCGCTATTAAGGCGCTTAAAAAAACAAAAAATAAGATGATGCGGCCTGCTCTTTTTTTCTTCATATCGATCTCTCCCCCTTACTCCCATTTTTGCCGGAGCCGGGGAAAGCAATACATGGAAAACTTCGTCAAAACTCGCCAAGCGGGTGAAGAAAAATTGGTTTCTCACCCAGCGATTCCCTTCATTTCAACAGACGAAACATCTTAAAATAAGTATGGAAGCTGTTTCGAATAGGTAAGATAATCTAAAAAGAAGTCAGCGACTGCCGTACCGATCGCAATGGTAAGAAGAATGATCAGCAGCCTCGCCTGCACTATTTTTCCTTTTCGGATCAGCGGATCAAAGTTGACGGCCTGAAGCGCCCACCATGTCACCGCAATGCATACCAGGTGAACCAGGATGCTGATTGCGGCCTGCTGCCCCAATACATTCACAAATTCCATCTCCTTTCATTTTTTCCGCCCCTCATATCCTCTCTTATTATATAAGAAGAAGAGAGAAAGATGATCATTTTTACATCAGAATTTTTATCCAAAATTAGGGGCAATCCCCGCTTAAATGTCCGTTCTCCGGCATGATATACTTTTTTGGAAAGGAGATGGGAATATGAATCATTCCTTTTTTCATCCGGAAAAGCAGTATGGAGAAACACTTCCCGTATTTGACCACGAGTGGGAAGCGATAGCATTCTACTATGATTATAGACAGTCTCAAACAGAGGAACTGAAAGAATTATGTCAGTTTTTCAACATTTCTCTTGATTATTCACGCGGCAGCCTGCTGGAAGTGGAAGCTCTTTACTTCCGCAGCATACAAGAGCTGCTTTTGGCGGATTGGAACCTGCCGATTGACGAATTTGAGAAAATGCTCAGTGTGTATGTCATCGATTGCGCCATCAGACACCATGACGATGCCGAATGGGTCGTCAAACCTTATCCGTATACGGACGGCGCCTATACGACGGGTGTGCGGAGAGGAAACAAAACGTGGCACACCGACAACTGCTGCGAACATTTATATCTGCAAAAAGAAGAGGATCATCCGCTTATCGGCGTCTATGAATCTCTTATGCGTTAATATAGAAAAAGAATCCTTCTCAGACAGCCGAGAAGGATTCTTTTTTAGTTTCCTGCAACATCCAATCTGTTTACAGCCCGCTGTAGCGCAAGCTCAGCCCGACGAATGTCAGTATCATCTGATCGTTTGTTCAAACGGTCTTCCGCCCGCTTTTTCGCAGCAAGGGCGCGCTCTTTATCAATGCTTTCCGCTGTTTCAGCGGCTTGTGCAAGGATAGTGACCTGATCAGGACGGACTTCTAAAAATCCGCCGCTGACAGCCGCCAATTCGGTCTGTCCGTCTTTTTTAAGGCGGACAGCGCCGATTTTAAGCGGAGCCACGGTCGGAATATGGCCAGGCAAGATACCGAGATCACCGCTCTCGGCTCTTACACTTACCATTTCAATATCAGCATCATATACTGGGCCGTCGGGAGTAACGATATTGACTTTAACGGTCTTCATGCTTTTACCCTCCTAGGACCAGATTAAACTTCTACACCCATCTCTTTTGCATTCTCAATGACTTCTTCAATGCGTCCCACAAGACGGAATGCATCTTCCGGAAGATGGTCATATTTACCGGAAAGGATTTCTTTAAAGCCTCGTACCGTTTCTTTAACAGGCACGTAAGAACCCTTTTGTCCCGTAAACTGCTCAGCTACGTGGAAGTTTTGAGAAAGGAAGAACTGGATACGGCGTGCGCGGTGAACGACAAGCTTGTCTTCTTCACCTAATTCGTCCATACCGAGAATCGCGATAATATCCTGAAGTTCTTTGTAACGCTGAAGCGTTGACTGGACTTCACGCGCCACCGCATAATGCTCTTCTCCGACAATTTCCGGAGCAAGCGCGCGGGAAGTGGAAGCCAGCGGATCAACCGCAGGGTAGATACCCATTTCAGTTAATTTACGCTCAAGGTTAGTCGTCGCATCCAAGTGAGCGAACGTTGTCGCCGGAGCCGGGTCAGTGTAGTCATCGGCAGGCACGTAGATCGCCTGGATAGATGTAACTGAACCAACGTTTGTAGACGTAATACGCTCTTGAAGCTGACCCATTTCTGTCGCAAGCGTCGGCTGATAACCAACCGCAGAAGGCATACGGCCGAGAAGCGCGGAAACCTCTGAACCCGCTTGTGTGAAACGGAAAATGTTATCGATAAAGAACAGTACGTCCTGTCCTTGTTTATCACGGAAATGCTCAGCCATTGTAAGACCCGTCAGTGCTACACGCATACGTGCGCCCGGCGGCTCGTTCATTTGTCCGAAGACCATGGCTGTTTTCTTGATAACGCCTGAATCGCTCATTTCGTAGAAAAGGTCGTTCCCTTCACGAGTACGCTCTCCTACACCGGCGAATACGGAAATACCGCCGTGCTCTTGCGCGATGTTGTTGATTAATTCCTGGATTAATACGGTTTTACCTACGCCGGCGCCGCCGAACAATCCGATTTTACCGCCCTTGATGTAAGGAGCGAGCAGGTCAACAACCTTAATTCCCGTTTCAAGAATTTCAACCTCAGTTGAAAGCTCATCGAATGAAGGAGCTGATCTGTGGATCGGGTCCTTTTGAGCATCCGCAGGCAGCGGTTCATTTAAATCAATTTTATCTCCCAGTACGTTAAATACGCGTCCGAGAGTCACATCACCGACAGGAACGGAAATCGGCGCACCTGTATCAACAGCTTCCATTCCGCGCTGAATTCCGTCCGTAGATGCCATGGCAATTGTACGGACTGTATCATCGCCTAAATGAAGAGCAACCTCTAGCGTTAGGTCGATGCCTACTTCATTTTCGCCTGTAGCTGGCTGTGAAACTTTAATCGCATTATAAATCGCAGGCAAGTGGCCGTCCTCGAAACGTACGTCGACAACCGGTCCAAGCACCTGACTTACGCGTCCTTTCTTCATCGCTATCCCTCCTGACAAAATCTTTCTATTCTAAAGCGGCTGCACCGCCGACAATTTCGGTAATTTCTTGTGTAATCGCCGCTTGACGCGCGCGGTTATATGAAAGCGAAAGTGAATCAATGAGTTCTTTCGCATTATCAGTCGCATTTTTCATTGCTGTCATTCTCGCAGCGTGTTCACTTGCTTTACTGTCAAGAAGCGCGCCGTAAATTAAGCTTTCCGCATATTGAGGAAGCAGCACTTCGAGCACCTCTTCTTCATCCGGTTCGAACTCGTAAGAAGCCGTGCGCTTCCCGCCGCTCGTTCCGAAATCCGTTAAAGGCAGCACTTTTTTCTCCGTCACTTCCTGTGAAATCGCACTGACGAAATGGTTATACACCAAATGCAGTTCATCAAAAGCGCCGTCGATAAACATTTGAACCGTCTGACGGGTCAAATCTTTAATCTGAGCAAAAGTGACCTCGTCGCCAAGCCCCACTAACTCAGACAAAATCGGCATTTCCCGTTTTTTGAAGAAATCGCGGCCGACTCTGCCGATTGCAATCACCGTGTATTCATCTTTAGACTGATGGCGTTCTTGAATGGTGCGGTAAGCGTTTCGCAAAACCGAACTGTTAAACGCACCCGCAAGCCCGCGGTCAGACGTAATGACGAGATACGCCGTCTTTTTCACTTCTCTTGAGACAAGCATCGGGTGTTTCGCGTTTTTCGCGCCTTTTCCGACGTTAAACACAACCTCCTGGATCTTATCCATATACGGAGCAAATGACTTCGCGTTGGTTTCCGCACGGTTCAGCTTCGCAGCGGATACCATCTGCATGGCTTTTGTAATCTGGCTTGTTTTTTTCGTTGACGTGATCCTTGACTTAATATCGCGTAATGAGGCCAAAGATTTCACCACCTTTATTCTTCATTTGCGTAAAAAGAGAGAAAAAGAGAACCTTTTTCTCTCATCTTCTAAGGGTTAGTTGCTTGGTGCAAATGTGCGTTTGAAGCCTTCGATTGCAGCTTTGAAGTCTTCATCAGCAGGAAGGTTTCCTGTTTTCGCAATGCCGTCAAGCAGATCTTTATGGTTTTGATCAAGGTACATGTAGTACTCTTCTTCAAAACGTCTGATATCCGCAACCGGAATATCATCAAGATATCCTTTTGTCAGCGCATAAAGAATGGCTACCTGTTTTTCAACCGGGAGCGGTTTATTCAAGTCTTGTTTCAGCACTTCAACTGTACGCGCACCGCGGTTCAGTTTCGCCTGAGTCGCCTGGTCAAGATCAGATCCGAATTGGGCGAACGCTTCAAGTTCACGGTATGAAGCCAGGTCAAGACGCAAAGTTCCCGCTACCTTTTTCATCGCTTTGATTTGGGCTGATCCGCCGACACGGGATACGGATAATCCGGCATTGATCGCAGGACGCACGCCTGAGAAGAATAGGTCGGATTGAAGGAAAATCTGTCCGTCAGTAATGGAAATGACGTTTGTCGGGATATAAGCGGAGATATCTCCTGCTTGTGTTTCGACGAACGGCAGCGCCGTAATTGATCCTGCGCCTTTTGCGTCACTCAGCTTAGCTGCGCGCTCAAGCAGACGGGAGTGAAGATAGAATACATCCCCAGGGAATGCTTCACGGCCCGGCGGACGGCGAAGAAGCAATGACAGCTCACGGTAAGCGGCCGCTTGTTTGGATAAATCATCATATACGACGAGAACGTGCTTGCCGTTGTACATGAATTCTTCACCCATTGTCACCCCTGCATACGGTGCAAGGTACAGAAGCGGAGCCGGCTGTGAAGCGGACGCTGTCACGACAATCGTGTAATCAAGCGCGCCATGCTTACGAAGTGTTTCCACCACGCCGCGCACTGTAGATTCTTTTTGACCGATCGCTACGTACACACAGATCATGTCTTGATCTTTTTGGTTTAAGATTGTATCAATCGCAACAGATGTTTTACCTGTCTGACGGTCACCGATAATCAGCTCACGCTGTCCGCGGCCGATCGGAATTAACGCGTCGATCGCTTTGATACCCGTTTGCAGCGGCTCATGTACCGATTTACGGTCCATTACGCCTGGAGCCTGGCTTTCGATCGGACGTGTTTTGCTTGTCAGAATCGGACCCAGTCCGTCTACCGGCTGTCCGAGCGGGTTGACGATACGTCCGATTAATTCTTCACCTACAGGAACTTCCATGATGCGGCCCGTTCTTTTGACCTCATCACCTTCACGGATATCTCTGTAAGGTCCTAAGATAACGATACCTACGTTGGATTCTTCAAGGTTTTGAGCCATACCCAAAACGCCGTTTGAAAACTCAACAAGTTCACCGGCCATACAATTGTCAAGGCCGTGCACACGCGCAATACCGTCTCCGACTTGGATGACTGTACCTACGTCATGAACTTCAATTTCAGATTGGTAATTTTGAATTTGCTGCTTTATCAGCGTGCTAATCTCTTCAGCTTTGATGCTCACTTAGGTTTCACCCCTTCTATCGATTTCCTCCGGCAAGTTGACGTTCCATGCGCTCAAGCTTTCCGCTTACGCTTCCGTCATAAATCCGGTTTCCAATGCGGACTTTAATGCCGCCTATTAAATCCGTCTGCACTTCATTTCTGATTCTGAGCGAAGCGATTCCGGCTTTTTTTGCAAACACTTGAGACAATGATAACATTTCCGCTTCTGACAGCGGTTTTACTGAATAAACAACCGCGTCCTCTGTCTGACGGGCCTGATTGGCAAGTTTGATAAACTCGTCTGTGAGATTAGGCACAATCGAAGACCGGCGGCGGTCAATCAGAAGAAAAATCGTATGCAGCACAGACTCAGACAGTGCGCCGAACGATTGCTGAATCAGCTCTTTTTTCTTAGCGGCCGATACCTTCGGATGGCTTAACACTTCCTGTAATCCGGCTTCGTTCCGGAACACTTCTTTTAGTACGGTAAGCTCTTCTTCGATTTCATTGATTTGAGAAGTCTCAACGGCAATGTCGAAAAGCGCTGACGCGTATCGTTTAGAGACAGCAGATCCACTCATCGGCTTTCTCCTACCTCTTTAAGATAGTCCTGAATCAGTTGTTCCTGGGCTTGTTCATCAAGCTCTTTTTCAATCACTTTCGATGCGATTAAGACAGAAAGTGATGCGACTTGCTCGCGAAGTGCGGAAACCGCTTGTTCTTTTTCTTTGACAATTTCGGTTCTCGCCGCTTCTTTCAATCTTTCAGACTCGGCGCGTGCAGCCTGGATAATGTCTTCCTTCTGCTTTTCACCCAGTTTTTTCGCATTTTCAATGAGTGATTGTGATTCCTGTTTCGCTTCTTTTAAAAGAACGCGCTGCTCTTCAATCAGCTTCTGCGCTTCTTTATTTCTTTCTTCAGCGGACGTAATTTCGCCGGCGATATGATCTTCACGCTGTTTCATTATATTTAATAGCGGTCCAAGAGCGAATTTCTTGAGAAGCGCTAATAAAACTAACATAGCTAACAATTGGAATAGGATATCTCCGCCGTTAAACGACAGTCCTAATTCAAGAGGTAATTGAGACATCTACTACGGCAACTCCCTTCTGCAGGTTTTCTCTGCTGATAAAAAGCCGTTTCGGGACGGCCTGCTTATCAGACATAAAGCAATGGCGAAGGTTCTCTTAGAGTGATCTTCGCCATTTTTAGTTCATATAAGGCTTTTTTGCTTAGCCAAAGAACGCTAAGAACGCGATAACGACAGCGATAATCGGAAGGGCCTCAACCAATGCGATACCCATGAACATAAGAGTTCTAAGTTCTTTTCCTGCTTCCGGCTGACGGGCGATTCCCTCTACCGTACGTGAAACGATCAGACCGTTACCAATACCTGCACCAAGTGCACCTAAACCGATTGCAATTGCAGCTGCTATTAAATTCATGAAAAAGTTCCTCCTTTAAAATGTTATCCGAATGGATATATGATTTTAATGATCATGACTGATTTTGTGTGACATGTACACCATCGTCAGCATCGTAAAGATAAATGCCTGGATGGTACCGATGAACAAGCTGAACGCCTGCCATGCAAGCATCGGAAGAATGGCTCCGACTGTGCCGACCAAACCGAGAAAGAAGCTGTTTGAGTAGAAATTCGTCGCCAGATTCGCAAGCAGGCCAAGAAGAATTTCCCCGGCGAAAATGTTACCGTAAAGACGAAGTCCGAGTGTCAGCGTATTCGCAAACTCCTCAATGATCTTCATCGGGAACATAAGCGGAACCGGTCTGAGGTAATCCTTAGAGTATTCCTTCAAACCTTTCATCTTCACGCCGTAATAGTGCGTTAACGACACAACCATAACGGCTAGAGTCAGAGTAATAGCCGGATCGGCCGTCGGTGATTTCCACCAAAGCTCGTGTCCGACCGTTACAGAAAACGGCAGCCCCAGCATATTTGATACAAATATGTACATCAGCAAGGTTACACCAAGCGCCAAGAAGTTAGCCCCTGTTTTTAAATCCATTGTACTGCCTATAATATTGCGGACAAAATCAACAATCCATTCCATGAAGTTCTGGGCTTTTCCTGGACGGATGGACAGCGTTCTCGTAGTGAGAATCGCAATCAGCAGCACAATCACACTTGCCACAGTAATCATCAGAATGTTTGTCAGATTAAAAGTAAGACCAAACAAATCAATAGTTCTGTAATCGTGATTCAATGGGTTTTCACCTCTCTTCCATTGATGAACGTTTGAGCTGAATAATGGAATCTATCATAATGACGGGATAAATTGTCATTAATCCAATAATCACACTTGCCACACTGACTTTATCGGGATATTTAAAGGCGACAGCCATCGCAAGTATCGCATTGCACCAACGCGCTGCGCTCCCGAGTGATCGTATGGACTTTCCTTTCGCCACGGCCTTGTCAAAAGCATTCATTCTTCTGGTCAAGAGCCACAAATTAAACAAACTGAAAACAGTTCCCAAAAAGAGGCCTAGAAAAACAGTTTTATACGCCGTAAGACCATATCCCAGCAAATAGATTGCTAAGATCACAAATACATATCTCCGTTGTCTGCTGAATGTAAGATTGGGATCGTCCATCAACTATCTGTCTCCTGATGAAAATGTAATATAATTCCTGGATACGGCAAAACATGCGGTTAACCCTTTGCAGAAGGCCTTTTTTTGTCCCGCAAAACGGCCTGTTCGAAAAAACCACTCATCCTCCTGATGCCACGGGATGCTGTTTCATTCGCTTAGATAAATCCTCATATAACGGGTTTTTTGGAGGATTTAAAATGAGGATGGATACTAGAAATGAAAGGAATGAAAACCTTCTCATAATACCCTCGTTTAGCATACAATAGCCCCTAACATGTGTCAATCTGTTTAAAGTTAAAAAACTTTTTATACCGGAAGCATACACAGAATGTTCACAATTTCACCTATAGATGTATGAACTCTGCCCATTCAGCAAATATCTGGATAAAAAAAGAAAACCCCTGAATGAGGTTTTCCGATTTATTTGGTTCCGTACAGTCTGTCACCCGCGTCACCGAGGCCCGGAACGATATAGCCTTTTTCATTCAGTTTTTCATCAAGGGCGGCGATGTAAATATCAACGTCAGAATGGTGTTTCTGCAGCTCTTCCACGCCTTCCGGAGCCGCTACAAGACACATAAAACGAATGTTTCTCGCGCCGCGCTTTTTCAGGCTGTTTATCGCTTCCACCGCAGAGCCTCCCGTAGCAAGCATCGGATCCACGACAATAAATTCGCGTTCTTCTACATCAGAAGGAAGCTTGACATAGTATTCCACCGGTTTTAAGGTTTCCGGATCACGGTATAATCCGACATGTCCCACTTTAGCGGCCGGGATTAATTTCAGCATGCCGTCAACCATTCCGAGACCCGCTCTCAGGATCGGCACGATACCGAGTTTCTTCCCTGAAATCACTTTGGATGTCGCTGTTTGAACAGGTGTTTTCACTTCCACTTCTTTAAGAGGAAGATCACGTGTAATTTCAAACGCCATCAGTGATGCGACTTCGTCCACAAGGTCTCTGAAATCCTTTGTGCCTGTATTTTCATTCCGAATATATGTCAGTTTATGCTGGATTAAAGGATGATCAAATACGTAAACCTTTCCCATACTGTGTTCAGCTCCTTTTTTGTTGTCCGAGTGACTTTTTCACACTTCTATTGATTCTACAGAAAAAGACAAACAGTTTCAAGAAAATCATAAAAAAACCCGCCGGATTAAGGTTCCGGCGGGTTTCTTCCTTATTAATAGCCTAGTTCTTTATATAAAGGAAACTTTTCAGTCAAGGCAGATACGCGCTGTCTCGCTTCTTCAAGTTTTGCTTCGTCTTCATGATGTTTCAGCGCGAGGCCGATGATGGCGCCGACTTCTTCAAGCGCGTCACCGTCAAAGCCGCGGCTTGTCACAGCTGCCGTACCGAGGCGGATTCCGCTTGTGACGAACGGTTTTTCCGGATCGTAAGGGATCGCGTTTTTATTAGATGTAATGCCGATTTCATCAAGAACGTGTTCAGCGACTTTTCCGGTCAGACCGAGAGAACGGAGGTCGACAAGCACAAGGTGGTTATCCGTTCCGCCTGATACGAGCTGAATGCCCTCTTTGTTCAGAGACTCAGCCAGGCGCTTCGCGTTCGAGATGACGTTTTGCGCATATGTTTTGAAATCATCTTCAAGCACCTCTCCGAAAGAAACGGCTTTGGCCGCGATGACATGCATAAGCGGTCCGCCTTGGATTCCCGGGAAAATGGATTTATCAATCTTTTTGCCGAACTCTTCACGGCAAAGGATCATTCCTCCGCGGGGTCCGCGAAGTGTTTTGTGAGTCGTTGTCGTTACAAAGTCAGCGTAAGGAACCGGATTCGGATGAAGACCGGCTGCGACAAGACCCGCGATATGCGCCATGTCTACCATGAAGTAAGCGCCGACTTCATCAGCGATTTCGCGGAATTTTTTAAAGTCGATCGTGCGGGGGTACGCGCTCGCTCCGGCAACGATGAGTTTCGGCTTATGCGCCAGCGCTTTTTCACGCACATCTTCATAATCTATATATTGCGTGTCTTTATCGACACCGTATTCTACAAAGTTGTATTGAACGCCGCTGAAATTAACCGGGCTTCCGTGTGTTAAGTGGCCGCCGTGGGAGAGGTTCATCCCGAGCACCGTGTCGCCGTGCTCTAAAATCGTGAAGTAAACAGCCATGTTCGCTTGAGCGCCTGAGTGCGGCTGAACGTTTACATGCTCAGCTCCGAAAATCTCTTTCGCGCGGTCGCGGGCGATGTCCTCAACGACATCAACATGCTCACAGCCGCCGTAGTAGCGTTTGCCGGGGTAGCCTTCAGCATATTTGTTTGTTAAAACAGAGCCTTGTGCTTCCATTACCGCTTCCGTCACGAAGTTTTCAGAAGCAATTAATTCGATCTTAGTCTGTTGACGCTTACGCTCATCTTTGATGGCGTTAAACACTTGTTTGTCTTGTACAGGTAAATGTTTCATCAGCGAGATCCTCTCCTATCCGTTTCCTGTTCTTTATTTTTACCACCCTTATTGTACATGGTTTTTCAGGTGAATGTAACAGCTTATTTAAAAAAATCACAAAATTTAATTAGAAAACACGAACATTATACAGGAAAAGCATTTTCATCATTCGCATTCATAAACGGCGCGAATTCCGCCTATCAGCTTCGGCCTTGTCCGGGCCATCGTCACATGTGCTTCTCCAAGCTCACGGCTTGATATCCGGACAGGGACGGCAACGGGTTTCAGATGCATGCCGATGAACGTATCGCCGATGTCGATCCCGGCGTCAGCCTGAATCGATTCGGCGAGCACGGGAGAACGCATCTGCCGGTATGCATAAGAGGCCATCGCTCCGCCCGCTTTCGGGACGGGGACGGCTGAAACAATGGGGAGCCTGAACCGCTCGGCCGTTTCTGCTTCAATGACAAGCGCCCTGTTTAAATGCTCGCAGCATTGAAAAGCAAGATGCACACCCGTTTTTTCCTTAAACCGGTTAAGTCCGCCGTATATCAATTCAGCCCAATCCCCGCTTCCGGCGGTGCCGATCCGGCTTCCGGCGGCTTCACTTGTACTGCACCCGATCACCAGCAGACTGCCGTCCGTCAGTCCTGCCTGCTCTTGAAACTCAGTCAGCATGTCCGTCCATTTTTGCTTCACCTCTTCCATTGTCCAGCACCTCTTACAGATTTTTTTCTTCGTAATCTGCGATTTTGCCGATCCGCCGTTCGTGGCGGCCGCCCGTAAATTCAGTCGTCAGCCAGACTTTTGCGATTTCGCGCGCCAGCCCCGGGCCGATGACGCGTTCGCCCATCGCAAGAACATTCGTGTCATTGTGTTCACGCGTCGCTTTTGCGCTGAAGGTGTCATGGGCAAGCGCACAGCGTATGCCCTTTACCTTATTTGCGGAGATGCTCATGCCGATGCCTGTGCCGCAAATTAAAATTCCCCTGTCAGCTTCGCCGTTCACCACTTTTTCCGCTACCGGAAAAGCGTAGTCTGAATAATCGACAGAGCCGGCGCCGCATTCACAGCCCATATCAATGTATTCAATCTGCAATTCATCCAAAAGACTTTTTATTTCTTCGCGGATATGGACGCCGCCGTGATCTGACGCAATAGCTACTTTCATTCATTTACCTCCTAGGTGTGGCTGGGCGAAGACAGCCCAGTGTGCTTGTCCTTTTTATTACGAAATCCGTTGATTTCATTCTACTCTTTCACATTCGTTTTGCAAATGACCTGTTTGCAGATTTTCTGACAGATTACTTGCTTTTTCCGTCAAGCAATTGATCAGCCAAAAGGGTCAGCAGCTCCTCCAGTTCGTCCCGCGTTTGTTTATAAACATCAAGCGGACCGCCGAACGGGTCAGAGATATCGCCGTTTTCTCCCGTTACGTATTCTTTAATGGTAAAGACTTTGCCCTGACTGTTTTGATATCGGCCTTCAATCAGCTGTTTGTGCTGTTCCGTCATCGCCAGCACCAGATCAGCCGTCTCGATATGTTCTTCCGATAAGGGAGATGAACTGTGATTGAGAGCGATCCGTTTTTCAAACAGCGCTTCTACGGCATGGGCTGACGCTTTTCCGTTCGGAGACGCGAATACGCCGGCCGAACTTACGCTGACGTCCAGCCCTTTCGTTTCTGCAATGGATTTAAAAAGAGCCTCAGCCATGGGACTGCGGCACGTATTGCCTGTACAAACAAAGATTATTTTCATGTCCGTCACCTCTTACTGCTTATTATAAATGAAGAAAAAAGAAACGGCATCTTCGTTTCTTTTTTTACGTATCTTATATCGGTAAAAGCAGTTTCAATCCGAATCCGATCAAAATGGCTCCGCCAAGCGCTTCGCTGTAGGAGCCGAGCCACGACTGCACCTTTCTTCCCGCCAAAAGGCCCGCCCATGTTAAAACGGTGCTGAAGACCCCGAACAGCGTAACGGCCAGAAACGGATTGGAACCGTTCATCCCGAGACTGAGCCCGACAGAAAAGCTGTCCAGACTGACACCGACCGCAAACAGCAACAGTCCCGAGCCTGCCGGAGATATGAGCGGCCCGTCTGATTGTTTAAACGCGGCGATGATCATCTGCACCCCTAAAATGAAAAGAAGAGATCCGCCGATGTAAACGGCGAGCATCCCCAGAAAACCGGACAGCAGATGCCCGGCCGCCATTCCCGCAAGCGGCATCATGACATGAAACAGCCCGATGACAACCCCTATATGAAAAATCTGTTTTTTCTTCAGCTGAATCATTCCCATTCCGAGCCCGACGGAAAAGGCATCCGTCCCCAAAGCAAATGCCATGATGCTTAAGGAGACAAGTTCCCCGATGAATAGATTCGACATGAAATAAAAACCCCCTTGGACGTGCCCGCTTGTTTAGCTTATGCATGTCCGATAAGGGGTAGAACAAGTTAATGGATAACGGTGCCGCCTGCGGCTTTCATCAGCCTGTTCATAATGGCAAGCCCCACTCCGGTATCGGGAAAGGACTCAGAAATAATCATGTCCACTTCCGCTTCATCAAAGCTGCGGAGCGCATCGTATAAGGCGGACGCCACTGTTTCAAGGTCGGCGCGTCTGCCGCAGACCTTGATATAATCAGCCTGGTAACTATCGGCGTTCTCTTCTGTTGTCAGAATGCCGATTCGTTTCCCCCGGCTTTTATATGCGTCTGCCAGTTCTTGAATTCTCCGGGCGCCGCCGTCGGCAATAGCCATCGGCGCAGAAGGCGCGTAATGTGTATATTTCATACCGGGAGAAATAGGAACCTCATCTTCTTCGGTCAGCCCTTTATCCACAAGAACCGGACCGGCGGCGGATTCAATCTGCTCTTTTGTCACGCCGCCCGGACGAAGCAGCACGGGCTGTTTCCCCGTACAGGACAGAACGGTTGATTCCACTCCGATTCCCGTCGCGCCGCCGTCCACAATACCGGCAATGCGGCCGTTTAAATCATGAGCTACATGCTCGGCCTTCGTCGGGCTCGGTTTTCCTGATAAATTGGCGCTCGGCGCGGCGATCGGCAGTCCGGCCGAGCTGATGAGGGCTAATGCTGCCGGATGATCAGGCATTCTGACCGCTACCGTCTCAAGTCCCGCGGTGACACGGGGTGACAGCACACCGGGCTTACACGGCAGAACAAGGGTCAGCGCCCCCGGCCAGAATAGCTTCATAAGCTTTTTCGCCGTCTCAGGAATATGGCTGATAAAACGATCAAGCTGGCTGATATGGGATATATGCACAATCAGCGGGTTATCGCTCGGCCTTCCTTTCGCCTCATATATTTTCGTTACGGCTTCCGTATTTTCAGCGTTAGCGCCCAGTCCGTAAACGGTTTCTGTCGGAAAAGCCACAACCTCATTCTGCCGCAGCAATTCCGCGGCTTGTGTAATCTGGGGATCGGTTGTGGATAATTCTGCGGAACAATCCACAAACCATCTTCTTGTTTTCATGTATAACCAAACTCCTTATTTTAAAGCGGTAAAACTTTATTTTCTCTCGTGTATTCCTTTTGAAAGTATAAAAGATGTCCTTTAATAAAACAAGTGTTATCCACAAACTGTGGACAACACTTTTTAATAAGTGGATAACCTTGTGTATAAGTTAGATCAGGCAGAGGTTTTCACCATTAAAAACGAACCTTCTGTGCATAACGAGTTGCGGAAATGTTCGGACGTATACAGTTCATCAGGCGCATCGGCGCACGCTTCAAATCCCATCACATTCAGAAACTCAGCAGATGAGGGCTGATTGGCGACTAAGTAGACATCTTGAATCTCATGTTTTTTGCACAGCACATCCATACTTTGAAACAGTGTAACGATATGGCTTTGATTCAGCCTGTCCGACATGACGAGTGAACGGAGAAGCCCTTTTCCGCCGCTGAATTTTTCGATCCCGAGACAGGCGGCAATCATTTTTTCGCTGTCTTCCAGTACGATAAACCGGCTGATCTGCTGATCGATTTCCGCATGTGCCGTATCAGCCTTTTTCAAAAAGGCCTCCAGCGCCTCCGTATCTTGATCTCTTGCCACTCTCAGCTGATAAAACATATATTTCCCTCCGTTTCGATCAACTCTTTCTTCCAATCTATGAATCGAATCCGGATTTATGCCTTTTACTTCAGGAAAATAGATCTGAAATCCAATCGACGAGGAAAAACTTCACTTCGGTATCATCGTCATCTTTATTTTCTTTCTTCGCTTTATCAGCCTTTGCTTTTACGTCATCCAGCACTTTTTTAGTCTGTTTCTGCGTTTCTTCCTGCTTCTGTCCGCCCTCTTCCTGATCTTTCACCGCTTCGCCGTTTGAGAAATCAAGGAAGCACAGCGGCGGAAACAAGACGCACCACCAGTTGGCGCCCTCGCCATTGCCGAGTGTAATTAAAATCGCTTCATATTTTCCGGCCGGATAGACCATATTGCCGTAGAGCTTTGTCGGAAACGAGATTTTATTGAATTGAACTGAAACGGATTGATGCGCACCCTTTTCTTTCATCGTTTGTTTGGCGATTTCTTTAATTTCAGGAAGCTTCGAACGAATGAGCCGCCGCGCTTCTTCAATGGAAGTGATATCTTTCACCCAGTCCGTGATTTGCTTGTTTACAGCATCTCTGATCTGGCGCTTGAGCTTTTGATCCTCATCGTTATCACTGTTGGCCAAAATTCTGAGCCGGATCGCTTCATCCGGTATGACGACGGGCTCATCGGCTGATGCCCGCGCCGTTTCTTCTTTTGTCAAACCCGCAAGCGCTCCTGATAATAAAAGAAAAATATATATGCAGATCATCATTGTATGTTTCATCGGTCCCCACCGTTCCTCTCCGTGCTTTTTTTATCTAGTCCCATTATGGACATGACGGAAAAGGTTTAAACCGGCGGGAAGAAAAAAATCTAGCAAGCTGATAATCTGCATTGACAGATTCAAAATATGGTACGATATTATTTTGATAGGAGGTTTTCAGATGAAATATAATTACACCGTGCTGCTGTCGGCGGCATGTATGTCTGTCATTTATTCTATTTTGTATGTTCATCAATTCATTTTCGCGGCTTTCATTTCGATGGCGTTTTATTTTTTGTTTCCTTATTTGATTTTTGCGCTGCCGCTTCAATACTTTCTGAATAAAAAGCCGAAGAGATTTCATCCGCTGTATTTTCTTTATTATTTAGGGGTGTCATTCATTGCAAACGGGATCATCTTCGGTCTTTTGCAGCCGTCAGGCCAATCTCTGTTTTCTAATTCAGCCTTTTATATCTTTGCGGTTTTAACAGCCGTCGTCTATTGGGTATGGGATTCCGTATTGCTGCAAAGACAAAATCCGGCTACAGAAGCGTAATCAGCAGACAGCCGGCTGAAGGGAGAGCGGCGCAAAAGAAAACGGCGGCCATCTTTAAACGGGCGTGCCGTCCTTCTTCTGTTTCAGAATGATAATTGGCCCGCTGCTCCGCTCCGCTTACGGCCAACCCGGAAACGATGATCGCTGTGACGATAAGAACAGCCGTAACGGCGCCGAAAATGATATCAACGCCAAACGGCAGAACAAACCCCGCCGCATAAGCTGCGGCGGCGAGTATACATCCGAAGGCGAACGCTTTTTTCAAGGCGGATGCCCCTTTCATTTTCTTTCCATTGTAACAAAAGCCCGCCGTGTGCGTCACCGGCGGGCTTTTTTCATGATGTGATGACCGCGGATACGGTTCTGTCTTTTCCGTTGATGTCCTGTACGACTTCCACTTCCGCATTCGGAAAGGAATGACGGAACAGGTCTTTCACGGCTTTCCCCTGATTATATCCGATTTCAAAGACGACAAGTGCTTTATCTTTCATGACAAGAGGCAGCTCCTCCATAAACCGCTTGTAGAATTTCAAACCGTCACCGCCGTCCGTAAGAGCATGAAGCGGCTCATGGAAACGGACGATATCCGACAAATCCGCCATTTCTTCTTCAGAAATATACGGCGGATTGGAAACAATAATATCCGCTTTTTTCCCTGATGAAATAAAAGGAGTTAACAGATCTCCCTGCAAAAAACAGACGTCCGCTCCGAGGTTTTGCGCATTTCTTTCCGCCACCTGCAGCGCTTCTTTTGAAATATCCGAAGCCGATACTGAAAAATGTCCGCATTCAAGCGCGAGCGTCACCGCAATGGCTCCGCTCCCCGTACCGATATCAATGACGTTCAGTCGTTCTGCCTCGGAAAATGCCCGCTTCTGTCTGTCCAGCAGATGAAAGACGACTTCTTCCGTTTCCGGACGCGGAATGAGAACATCGTCATTCACAAAAAATTCCCTGCCGTAAAACTGTTCTTTCCCGATAATATATTGAATCGGAATACCTTCTTTATGCATCTCCACGTGCCGTCTGAATCGATAAAGCTCGTCCTCGCCTACGGGCTCCTGCAGACTTGCGAGAAGTTTGCTCCGATCCATTCCGGTATCATTTAACAGCAGCAGCTCGGCCGCGTTTTTTTCTCTTCCCGCTTCGGTTAAATAAGAAGAAGCCCAGCTTAGGGCTTCAAAAACGGTCTTCATCTTAATTTTCCGCCTGCTGGAGCTTGCTTGACTGGTCTTCTACGATTAACGCTTCAACCACTTCATCAAGCTTGCCTTCCAGGATTTGATCCAGCTTTTGAATCGTCAGGCCGATGCGGTGATCCGTCACACGGTTTTGCGGGAAATTGTATGTGCGGATACGCTCGGAACGGTCGCCTGAACCGACGGCTGATTTACGGGTCTGATCATATTCAGCCTGAGCTTCCTGCTGGAATTTGTCATAGATTCTGGCGCGGAGCACCTTCATCGCTTTTTCTTTGTTTTTAATCTGAGATTTTTCATCCTGACAGGAAACGACGACACCGGTCGGTAAATGCGTCAGGCGTACGGCCGACATCGTCGTGTTTACGCTTTGTCCGCCCGGTCCGCTTGATGCGAATGTATCGACGCGGATGTCTTTTTCGTGGATGTCCACTTCTACTTCTTCCGCTTCAGGAAGACACGCCACCGTCGCCGTGGATGTATGAATACGGCCGCCTGATTCCGTTTCCGGAACACGCTGTACGCGGTGCGCGCCATTTTCATACTTCAGCTTGGAGTATGCGCCTTTTCCCGTAATCATAAAGATGATTTCTTTGTAACCGCCCGTTCCGGTCACGTTTGCTTCCATGACTTCAGTCTTCCAGCCTTGGATTTCGGCATAACGGGAGTACATTCTGTAGAGATTTCCCGCAAACAGCGCGGCTTCTTCTCCTCCCGCTGCTCCGCGGATCTCCATGATTACGTTTTTGTCATCGTTCGGGTCTTTCGGGATGAGGAGTACTTTCAAACGCTCTGATAAGGTTTCCGTCTCTCCCTGCAGTTCGGAGATTTCTTCCTTCACCATTTCTCTCATATCGGCATCAAGCTTTTCCTCAAGCATCGCTTTCGCATCGGCAAGCTGTTCTGATGCGTCTCTGTATTGTCTATAGACTTCAACGGTTTCTTGTATATCAGATTGCTCTTTCGAATATTCTCTAAGCTTTTTCGGATCGTTGACCACTTCCGGATCACTTAAAAGCTCATTTAATTTTTCGTATCGTTGTTCAATTGACTGTAAACGGTCTAACACGGTCTTCACCTCTGTTTTCCTGTGCGTAACATTCTCATTATAGTATAGGGCTTATCGCCAGTCAAAAGCAATTCGCCTCTGTTATACTGAAGCAAAAAAGGAGGGGCGGATATGCTGAAATCCATCCACCATATAGCAATCATATGCTCTGATTATGAAAAGTCGAAAGCTTTTTACACCGAGATTCTCGGTTTCGGCATTATAAAAGAAACATACCGAAAGGAACGCGGATCTTATAAACTTGATCTTGCGCTGGACGGCGCGTATGCAATTGAATTGTTTTCCTTTCCCGACCCGCCCGAACGGCCGACCAGACCGGAAGCCGCGGGTCTCCGGCATCTCGCCTTCACCGTAAACGATCTTGAAGCAGCCGTCAGGGAGTTAAAGGAAAAGGGCGTCGGCACAGAACCGATCAGAACCGATCCGCTGACGGGGAAACGGTATACCTTTTTCTTTGATCCCGACAAGCTTCCGCTTGAATTGTATGAAGCGTAACGTTTTTTGAAGAAATGCCGCTTTCTTTGGCGAATTCCTTCTTGTTTTGTCTAACATGAAGGGAACGCCGCCTCATGGTCGAATACCTAGCAAAAAGGAGGTATGTGATCATGAATACAAACATGGCCGCGAAAGAGCTCGGCGTCTCCGCAAAAACGGTGCAAAGGTGGGTCAAGCAGCTGAATCTTCCGGCTGAACGGAATGAGCTCGGACATTATTCCTTTACACCTGAGGATCTTGATGTGCTGAAATCGGTCAAACGGCAAATTTCTGAAGGCACTGCCCTTCTGGACGTTCAAGTGCCCCGGCAGCCGAAAAAACGGACGGGCTTCATTTTGCAGCGTCCGAAAATCAATGGCGGCGCTGAACAAAGATTGGCAGAGCTGGAGCGCAAACTGGACATTCTCACGAAAGAGAAACAAGGTGAGAGCCATCTGCTTTCAAGGATAGAGGAGCTTGAACGCCAGCTGAAACAAAAGGCGGATGAAGGGGTGTCTTATCAGCTTCTTCAGCACAGGCGGGAAATTGACGACCTCAATACCGAATTGCAGACATTGGCCTCCCGCATCCAGGAACTTGCCCAGACAGCTCCCCTCTCAGAAACAGCCGCTTCTTCAGAACATAAGAAACCCAGAAAAAAAACGAGATTTTCGCCTTTTAAATTTCAATTCTAATCAAAAAAGCTCCCTGAAACAGGGAGCTTTTCATTATGCAGTCAGCGCAATGATGATCGGCAGTGAGATGAGAGATAAAATCGCACTGATCACGAACGCGGACGCAGTTTCTTCCTCTTGTTTTTCGAAACGTGTGGCAATCATCGCCGCTACCGCAGATCCAGGGAATGCAACGAGCAATACCGCTTTAGTGATCTGGTCAGCCGGAAGTCCGACTGCAAGAGCGATCAAGTACATCAGCGCAGGCTGAACGGCAACTTTTAACAAAGCGATACCGAAAGCCGGCAGACTGAGCTTAATGTTGCGGATACCGACAGTTACACCGACGGCGAAGAGCGCAACACCTGACGTTGTGCTTCCGAGCTGATCAAGCATTTTTTCTCCCAAGCCAGGGAGTGTTACACCGCAGAGTACCAGAATGATACTGATAAGCGGTGCAGCCGCAAGCGGTTCGGAAAGACCGTGAAGAATAGACTTACCAGTCATTTTCCAGAAGTTCTCGTTTTCAGTGTCTTTTTTCTTAGATGACTCACCGACAGTAGCGATAATGATCGCAAGCGGGTCAAGGATGGCGTTAACCACGATACCCGTAACGGCGATAGGAATCGCTACTTCGCTTGCTCCGAATAAGCTTCCTAGTACGGGAATACCCATAAAAGCGAATGTCGGCTGTGCAGAGTTTAAAGAAAATACAGATGAATTCGTTAAATCATACTTGAAGATAAATTTGCAAACCAACAGAATGACGATAAAGAATCCGACAATCCCAATGATCAAAGCGACCATCAAAGGAACCTGTGATAAAAACGCACTTCTTGAAGTGGTTAAAATACTAGCGATAAAATGCGCCGGAAGCGCGTACTTCGTAACTAAGGTGCTTACCCCTTTTGCTGACTTCGCGTCATAACTTCCGAAGCGACCTGCGAACCATCCCAGCACGATCACGAAAAAGATCGGCGCCAGGAGGATTAAAATATCTAAGAAGCTCAAAATGTTCTCCTCCAAATCCTTAATGTCCGTATACTTTAGCCTTTACATAAAAGCTTTCCCTCGGACTGTAAAATTAATCGTAAAAATTATTTAGCGACAACTTGCTTATATTGCGGTTTCCACATTGCATCAAGAACGGCTTGTTCTACATTTTCAGGAATGCGGTTTGCCACGCCTTCTTTAATGGCAGTTTCCGCTACGGCGATCGCAACTTTAATTGAAACTTCTTGTAAGTCGCTCATGCTCGGCAGAAGGCCTGCACCCGGTGTTTCAAAATCAACGCTTTCTGCGATTGCGTCAGCAGTTGCTGCAAACATTGCAGGAGTAATCACTTTCGCTTCTACAACGATTGAACCGAGACCAAGTCCAGGGAACGCGAATGCGTTGTTAGATTGTCCGATTTCATGAGAAACGCCATTGTACTCTACATTGTCAAACGGGCTTCCTGTCGCCACAAGCACTTTGCCGTCAGTCCATTTGAAAAGATCGCTAGGAACGGCTTCAGCAAGCGGTGTCGGGTTAGACATCGGCATGATGACCGGACGCTCAACGTGTTTTGCCATTTCTTTGACGATTTCTTCACTGAACGCGCCGCTTTGGCCTGATGTACCGATTAAGATTGTCGGTTTCGCTTGACGGATCACTTCAATGAAAGGAATTTGTCCATTTTCATCGCGTTTCCAATCTTTAATTTCTTCAGCTGTGCGCAGGTACGGCTCTTGGAAATCAAGAATGTTTTCCATACCTTCAATTAACAAGCCTCTGTAGTCCATTGTGTAGAACGCTTTGTTGGCTTCTTCTTCAGAAAGACCGGCAAGCACCATAGTGTCGCGGATTTGGTCAGCGATTCCGATTCCGGCAGATCCCGCACCGAAGACAACCACACGCTGGTCTTTAATAGACGCGCCTGTTTTCTTCATAGCCGCAAGCACACCTGCAAGCGTAATCGCGCCTGTTCCTTGAATGTCATCGTTGAATGTAAGAATTTCATGGTTGTATTTCTTCATGATATTGCGCGCGTTTTTGTTTCCAAGGTCTTCCCAGTGAAGAAGAGCTTTAGGGAAATATTTAAGCGCAGCTTTTACATAAGCGTCAACGAAAGCTTCGTAACGTTCGCCTTGGATACGTTCATGGCGGTTACCGATGTATAAAGGATCGTTCAGAAGTTTTTCATTGTTCGTACCGACGTCAAGAACGACAGGAATAACACGGCTTGGGTCAATACCGGCGGCAGCTGTGTATACCGCTAATTTACCGATGGCGATGTTGATACCGCCTACACCCCAGTCACCGATTCCGAGGATGCTTTCTGAGTCTGTCGCAACGATCAGATCAATATCTCCGGCAGTGGCATGAAGGTTTTCAAATGCCTCTTCAATCCCTTCCACGTTATCGATAGAAAGGTAAATCCCTTGAGGTCTTCTGTACTCATGGCTGTATTCTTGAATCGCTTCACCGACAGTCGGTGTGTAAACAACCGGCAGCATTTCACGAAGATGGTTTTGAAGCAATTTAAAGAAAAGAACTTCGTTACGGTTTTGCAAATCATTCAAATATACGTTTTGGCGAAGGCGGTCCGGCTGAGCTTGAAACTGCTCGTATGCGCGTTTTGCCTGCTCATCAAGAGACAGAATTGTCGGAGGAAGCAGCCCGTCTAATCCAAGGCTTTTTCTTTCTTCTGCCGAAAACGCAACACCTTTATTTAAAGTAGGGATAGATAGAACTTCTTTTCCTCTTAAAGTAGTTTCTAAGTTGCCTTCCTTCGTTACTTTAATATTATTCAAGAAAATCTCCTTCTTTCTTCAAATAGTTAACAAAGTTAAGTAATTACCCATTTTGGCTAGTGTGATCGCGATCTGCTATATCTTTTTTTGACAATTATTCGAACAATGTCTCATAACTATTTACATTACTTAGTCATTTTATGCCTGTAAAAATGAAAATTCAAGAGATGAAAATTACTTAATTTTTTCATACTCTTTTTTAAGTTATTTAACTACAATTTTTGAAAAAACGTCAAAAAAACACCGGATTTTTTACCGATGTTTTCATGAAAAGGGTTATTTATCAGTCTGTTTTTTTCGGCACTTTGTGATGATGTCTGCATCTCGCTTCGTATGACTCCGACGCGCCGACTAAAATGACCGGATCATCATAGGAAGCGGGCTTCCCGTCAATCAAACGCTGCGTACGGCTTGCCGGCGACCCGCAAACGGAGCAGACCGCCTGCAGCTTCGTCACCGATTCGGCAACCGCCATCAGATTCGGCACCACGCCGAACGGCTCTCCCCGGAAATCCATATCAAGTCCGGCCGCGATGACACGATAGCCTTTATCCGCAAGCGAGGATAAGTCGCCGATGATCGATTCGCCGAAAAACTGCACCTCATCTACCGCGATGACGTCCGTGCTTTCACTGATATGATCCCATATTTCAGCCGAAGACGAGATGACGTGGCTTGTCATGGATGTGCCGTTGTGAGAAACGACGGCCTCCTCACTGTAGCGATTATCAATGGCAGGTTTGAACACCTTGACCTCCTGCTTCGCATATGTCGCTCTTTTCACTCTGCGGATCAGCTCTTCTGATTTCCCAGAGAACATGCTGCCGCATATCAGCTCAAGCCATCCGCTTTGCTTCATTATGTACATAGGCTATCCGCTCCCCTTTTTTTCCTGTTTATGGACATAAAAAACAGGCAAGAAGCAATTCTTGCCTGCCTGTAAAATCTATTATTACTTAAGACCGTATTTTTTGTTAAAGCGATCAACACGACCATCAGCAGAAGCGAATTTTTGACGTCCAGTGTAGAATGGGTGGCATTCAGAGCAAATCTCAACGCGTACCTCTTCTTTTACTGAGCCTGTTTCAAATTCATTTCCGCAAGCGCATTTAACTGTTGCTTTTTTGAAATTAGGATGAATTCCTGCTTTCATTGTATCCATCTCCTTCCGCCCTGAATCCCGTGTGGAAACAGAGTTATTATTCCGGAGTAATCCGGAACGCATATGAGAGAATTATATCAGTCATTTACTGCATTTGCAAATACATTTTTTATCAGCGGCGGGCTGATGATGAAAGGTTTGCCTGCTTCCATTCTTGGTTGATCAGATCGAAGAATTCCTGATTCGTTTTTGTTTTTTTCATTTTTCTCATAAACTTCTCTGCGAAGTCCGGAGAATCAGACATCGATTTGCGGATCGCCCATAGACGGTCAAGATGCTCTTTCGGCACGAGCAGCTCTTCCTTCCGTGTGCCGGAGCGGCGGATATCGATCGCCGGGAAAATCCGTCTTTCCGCAAGAGAACGGTCAAGGTGAAGCTCCATGTTGCCCGTTCCTTTAAACTCTTCATAGATGACGTCATCCATCCGGGAGCCCGTGTCTACGAGCGCCGTCGCCAAAATGGTCAGACTGCCGCCCTCTTCAATGTTTCTCGCGGCACCGAAAAAGCGCTTCGGACGATGGAACGCAGCCGGGTCAATCCCGCCGGAAAGCGTACGTCCGCTTGGCGGGATAACGAGGTTGTAGGCCCGTGCCAGGCGGGTAATGCTGTCCATCAGAATGATAACGTCTTTTTTATGTTCAACGAGACGCATCGCCCGTTCAAGCACAAGCTCCGCTACCTTAATGTGATTTTCCGGCACTTCATCGAACGTCGAGCTGACGACATCGCCCGCTACGGAACGTTCAATATCAGTTACTTCTTCCGGTCTTTCATCAATTAAGAGAACAATCAATTCAGCGTCAGGCTGATTTGTCGTAATGCTGTTAGCGATTTCTTTCAACAGCATGGTTTTACCGGCTTTCGGCGGCGCTACGATCAGACCGCGCTGGCCGAAACCGACGGGAGCCATCATATCGAGAATTCTTGTTGAGAGATAATTCGGTTTCGTCTCAAGCACCATTTGGCGGTCCGGATAAAGCGGAGTCAGCGCAGGAAAATGGACGCGCTCTTTCGCAGATTCCGGATCATCTCCATTTACCGCTTCAACGTGCAAAAGTCCGTAATAGCGTTCGTTTTCTTTCGGCGGACGCACCTTGCCGGATACTTTGTCACCGTTTCTTAAATCAAAGCGGCGGATCTGGGAAGCAGAAATGTAGATGTCTTCTGAGCTTGGCGAGTAATTAATCGGTCTGAGGAAGCCGAATCCTTCCGATTGGATGATTTCGAGCACGCCTTCCATAAACAGAAGGTCCTCCTGCTCGGCGTTGGCTTTCAGAATGGCAAAGATTAATTCTTTTTTAGTCAGTTTGCTGTAGTAGGAGATTTTATAATGTCTGGCCAGTTCATATAGTTCTTTTAATTTCATATTTTCCAAAGAGGAAATAGATACGTCTTTCATAAAAACACCACGCTTTTCATAGTCAATGTATTGCTGTTTTCATTCAAATCGGCTGCTTCGCATGATTCCGCCAAAGCACATTCTTTTATAAAACGTTCAGGAACTTCTATCGGTAACACTTCCACCCATGATCGGCGCTTTTTTAAAAAAGGAATGTCTTAATGAGTTTTGAAGGAAGCGAGGACAAAAACTTGAGAAGATCAATATTTATATCGTCTGTATGCGGTAGAATTTGAAAATTTCCCAGTACTCAAAAGAAGGAATGACACAGAAAAATCGCAGCACTCTTTATTTTTACCTCATTTCAAAAAATTATTCAACTTAAATAATGCTTTGACATATAAATGATAGGGTTGACTCTTTATTGCAAAAGAAAAGCGGGACTTTCCGTCCCGCTTTTATCTATTTATGGCCGGATCACAAGATTTGGTTTTTTCTTCAGGCTGTGTCTTCCGTCAACGAATCGGACCGTTCCTGATTTCGCCCGGATGACCAGACTTTCAGTCGTGCCGACGGAGCCTTTGAACTGAACGCCTTTCAGCAGCTCTCCGTCCGTGACGCCCGTTGCGGCAAAAATGGCGTCATCCCCTCTCACAAGGTCCTCCATCCGGAGCACTTTGGATACATCAAGGCCCATTCGCTCACAGCGGGCTTGCTCTTCCGCACTTTGCGGCAGAAGCCTGCCGATGATTTCGCCGCCGAGCGCTTTTAACGCAACGGCAGACAGCACGCCTTCAGGAGCCCCGCCTGAACCGAAGAGAATGTCTACTCCCGTATGGTCAAAGGCCGTATTGATGGCGCCCGCGACATCACCGTCGTTGATCAGTTTGATTCTGGCGCCCGCCTCACGCAATTCAGAGATGATCTTTTCGTGTCTGTCACGATTTAAAATGGTTGCCACGACATCTTCAATGTCTTTGTTTTTCGCTTTCGCAACGGCTTTTAAGTTATCAATGACAGGCGCTTCAATATCGATGCAGCCTACCGCTTCAGGACCGACCGCGATTTTTTCCATATACATATCCGGGGCGTTCAGCAGTGTTCCATGGTCGGCGACCGCGATCACCGTCAGCGCATTCCAGCCGCCGCTCGCTACGATGTTTGTGCCTTCAAGAGGATCGACTGCGACATCGACGCGCGGGCCGTATCCGTTTCCCAGCTTTTCGCCGATGTAAAGCATCGGCGCTTCATCCATCTCGCCTTCCCCGATCACGACCGTGCCTTTCATCGGCACCGTGTCAAACACGTCACGCATTGCGCTTGTCGCCGCATCATCAGCTTCATCTTTTTTCCCGCGGCCCATCCATCTGGCAGATGCTAAAGCCGCCGCTTCAGTGACTCGAACCAATTCCATCGATAAGCTTCTTTCCATTTCAACACGATCTCCTCTCAAAAGTCCGCATTTCTATGAATTTTGGAGCTGTTCTATCTCTTCGTCCGTCAGCCTTTGCCGCCAGATTGTGGCGCCCAGACCTTCGAGTTTTTTCTCAAGATTGCTGTAGCCGCGGTCTAAATGCTCAAGACCGGTAATTTCGGTTACGCCGTCAGCCATGAGCCCGGCGACGACCAGACAAGCACCTGCACGCAGATCGCTCGCCTTTACTTTTGCGCCCTGAAGCTCGGCCGGACCTGTGATAATGGCCGACCTGCCTTCCACTTTCATGTTGGCCCCCATCCGTCTCAGCTCATCTATATGTTTAAATCGGGCCGAGTAGATGGTGTCGGTTACGACGCTCGTACCGCTGGCTCTCGTTAACAGAGATGTCATCGGCTGCTGAAGATCAGTCGGGAATCCCGGGTAAACAAGCGTTTTTACGTCGACCGGTTTTATCTGCTTCTGCCCGCCGAGCATAAGAAGCTGATCGTCACTCGTCTCAATGTGAAAACCCATTTCCCTGAGCTTCGCCGTTAATGACTCCAGGTGAGTCGGTATGACATTATCAATAATGACTTCTTTCCCCATCGCGGCGCCGGCGATCATAAAGGTGCCCGCCTCAATTCTGTCCGGAATGATCGTATGCCTGCATCCGTGCAGCTCTTTTACGCCGTCGATTCTGATTACATTGGTTCCCGCGCCTTTGATCTTTGCGCCCATGCTGGTGAGCAATGTGGCAACATCAATAATCTCAGGTTCCTTGGCGGCGTTTTCTATCACGGTTTTACCTTCAGCCAGTACAGCGGCAAGCATGATATTGATCGTCGCTCCGACGCTGACGACATCTAAATAAATCCGTGCGCCTCTCAGCCTTTCGGCGCGCAGATAAATCGCGCCTTGTTCATTGGTGACTTCCGCCCCAAGCGCTTCAAACCCTTTGATGTGCTGGTCAATCGGCCGCGGCCCGAGATGGCATCCGCCCGGCAGTCCGATGACCGCCTGTTTGAAGCGGCCCAGCATCGCGCCCATTAAGTAATAGGAAGCGCGGAGTTTTTTCACTTTGCCGTTGGGAAGCGGCATGCTGATCATCGGGGAAGGGTCGACGACCATTTCTCCTTTTTCAAAATGGACGTTTCCGCCGATTTCTTTCAGCAGGTCACGCAGCGTTTCAATATCTGAGATCTCCGGAAGCCCTTCGATCGTTACTTCGGAATTTGCCAGAATGGTTGCGGGTATCAATGCGACGGCGCTGTTTTTCGCGCCGCTGATATGTACGGTTCCGTTTAACGGATCGCCGCCGGCAATATTCAACTTTTCCATGATAGTCTCCTTCCATAAGAAGATAGCTGCGGAGCGTAAATAAAATGGCATTTTATTCTGTCTCTGCAAATAAAGCTCTTGTCCAAAATGTAGCCAATTCGAAGAGAAAGAATACAAGGACATTATAAAATAACAGGAAGAAAATAGCGAAGCTTTGCGGGGCATTTTTAACACAGGATGCACAGAGGCCCGCCGGGTTCACATTCCGGGGAAACACACTCTTCACTTTGATACTTAAGGCCCGCTGCCAAACAGGAAAACATAAGGGTGCGGCAAACGGATGCAACCGGTTTGCCGCCCTTTTCACCCTTATTTATTCCAGTCTGCCAAGAATTGCTCGATGCCTTTATCCGTTAACGGATGTTTCGCCAGCTGGTGAATGACTTTCAGCGGCATCGTACCGATATGTGCACCGCGTAAAGCGGCTTCAGTCACGTGCTGCGCATGACGGATGGAAGCTGCGATGATTTGTGTATCAATGTCATGAATGTCAAAAATCTGTCTTATTTCTGAAATCAGTTCAAGACCGTTATGGCCGATGTCATCCAGACGGCCTAAGAACGGAGATACATAAGTCGCCCCGGCTCTTGCCGCCAAAAGCGCCTGGTTGGCACTGAAGATGAGCGTTACGTTTGTTTTAATGTTCAGGTCGCTCAGCGCTTTTACGGCTTTTAACCCTTCAGACGTCATCGGTATTTTCACCGTGATATTCGGTGCGATTTTCGCAAGTTCTTTACCTTCTTCAATCATTTCTTCAGCATTCAGGGAAATGACTTCCGCGCTTACTGATCCGCTCACGACTTCCGTAATCTCACGAAGTCTGTCATGGAAAGACACGTCAGCTTCTTTCGCCACTAAACTAGGGTTTGTCGTAACTCCGGCAAGAACGCCAAGTTCATAAGCTTCTTTAATCTCGTCAATGTTTGCTGTATCAATGAAAAATAACATAAGGAAAGCCTCCCCAGTAATAAATTTTCAGAACTGTAAAACATGATTGCGCTTTCTAAAGGTAAGACATAAAACCGCCTGTCAATCCTGTCAGGCGGTTTATGGATGTTACATTGGATTAAGCTTGGTTTGAAGAACCGAACTCACGCATTTTGCCGATAACCGTTTCTTTGATCGCTTCACGAGCAGGTCCAAGATATTTACGAGGATCGTATTCGTTCGGCTTAGCTGCCAATGTTTCGCGGACAGCTTTTGCAGAAGAAATTTGGTTTTCAGTGTTTACGTTGATTTTAGCCGTACCAAGTGAGATTGATTTTTTAATGTCGGCAGTCGGAATTCCTGTACCGCCGTGAAGTACTAATGGAAGGCCGGTTGATTTGCCGATATCTTCCATTTCTTTGAAACCGAGGTTCGGTTCGCCTTTGTAAGGGCCGTGAACAGAACCCAGTGCAGGTGCAAGGCAGTCGATGCCAGTGCGCTCTACAAGTTCTTGACACTCTTTAGGGTCAGCATAGATTACGCCTTCAGCGATCACGTCATCTTCCTGTCCGCCTACAGTTCCAAGCTCAGCTTCAACTGAAACGCCGTGGAAATGAGCAAGCTCAACCACTTTAGCTGTAGTTGCTACGTTTTCCTCAAACGGGTGGTGAGATGCGTCGATCATTACAGAAGTGAAGCCTGCATGAATCGCTTTCGCACAAGATTCAAAGCTTGAACCGTGGTCTAAGTGAATGGCGACAGGAACTGTCACTTTGTATTCTTCCATAAGAGCTTTAACCATGGCAACCACTGTTTTGAAGCCGCCCATGTAGCGTCCCGCGCCTTCTGAAACACCAAGAATAACCGGGGATTTTTCCTCTTCTGCTGCTTGTAAAATAGCTTGAGTGAACTCAAGGTTATTTAAGTTAAATTGTCCAACAGCATATCCTTTTTCTTTAGCTGTATTCAACATTTCCGTCATTGAAACTAAAGGCATGTCGAAAGTCCTCCTTATGTAGCCTGATTTGCTTCTTCTCGAAAAAAGCTTTCCACCTATAGCATGACCATAAAAACCTGTCATATGTAAAACAACAGATCGCTTTTTCTCCATCTCTAGGATACCAACTTTTCGACAAATCGGCAACACAATGACATAATTGTTTCTAATTTTATTAATTCGATTTTAGAGGTAAATATTTTTTCACCGCGTCTCTGATCTCATCAATGTCAAAAGGTTTCGCAAAATGAGTCAGCGCTCCGAGCTCTTTTGATTCCTTAATCATATCGAGTTCTCCGTAAGCGGTCATGATAATGACGCGGATAGATTCGTCGATCATCTTCATGCGCTTGAGAATTTCGATTCCGTCCATGCCGGGGATTTTCATATCTAAAAGCACGAGATCGGGCCGTTCTTTCGTTACGATGTCCAGCGCTTGTATGCCGTTGGCGGCCTGAAACGTCTGGTACCCTTCTTTATGAAACACTTCATTGAGCAATATGCGTATACCGTATTGGTCATCTACGATTAAAATCTTTTCATTCATCATTTTACACCCCAATATTATCATTTTCGTCAAAAGGAAGCAGTTGTTTATGTATTCTGTTTGATTTTCACATTTCCTTTAATTATAATAGTCTACTTTCCGACATTTTCTGAGCATTTTCTCTTTTGTTGTATACTGTTCTTGTATGTGTAAAGGAGGTTTCACTCATGTTAAAGATATTTACGACGCAGCTTGCAGGCATTTTTTCCCGCATTCAGGATAAGGAATCCGAAGCAATAGAAGACGGCGCGCGCCTGCTGGCGCAGGCAGCCGTCAGCGGTCATACCATTTATTTATACGGCGCAAATGAGATGCAGGGCATTTTGTGCGAGGCGGAACTCGGCTCAGAACCGATGCCTTCCGTCAAAGCGTTTCCGGATACAGCTGATTCGATTACAGAAAGCGACAGGGTGCTGATGTTTTGTTCAGGTCCGGGCACGGCTGAAGAACAGGCGCTGGCTCAAAAGCTTTATGAAAAAGGGATCGGCCTCGTTGGCGTATCTCCTGTCATCAAAGATCAAACCGGGATTGAGGAATTTTGTGATGTTCATATTGACAGCAAATTAAAAATGCCGCTTCTGCCTGATGAAGACGGGACAAGATACGGCTTTCCTTCATTAATGACAGGCCTGTATGTCTATCACGCACTGTCCTTTACGTTAAAGGAAATGATGCAGGAATATGCCTGATGCAGAAAAAAGACTTGCCGCTTTTAAAGGAGGCAAGTCTTTTTTTATTACTTCTGTTCTGCAGCTTGTACGGAAGCGCCGATAAAGTCTTTGAATAAAGGCTGAGGTCTTGTCGGTCTTGATTTGAACTCAGGGTGGAACTGGCAAGCGACATACCAAGGATGGTCTTTCAGCTCGATGATTTCCACAAGACGGCCGTCAGGGCTTGTTCCTGAGAACACAAAACCGTTCTCTTCCATTTGCTGTCTGTATTCGTTGTTGAATTCATAACGGTGGCGGTGGCGTTCGTATACCACTTCATCCGCATACGCTTCGAAGGCTTTCGTGTCTTCCTGAAGCTTACAAGGGTACAGTCCGAGACGAAGCGTTCCTCCAAGATCCTCGACATCTTTTTGTTCTGGCAGAAGGTCGATGATCGGATAAGGAGTGGACGGATCGATCTCCGCAGAGTGAGCCCCTTCCAGACCTAATACGTTTCGCGCATATTCAATGGATGCAATCTGCATACCGAGGCAGATGCCGAAGAACGGAATTTTATTCTCACGCGCATACTTGGCGGCGATGATTTTCCCTTCTACACCGCGGTCTCCGAAACCGCCGGGCACGATGATTCCGTCTGTGCCGCCAGTCAGCTCTTGAATATTGCTTTCTGTCACTTCTTCGGCGTTAATCCATTTGATCTTCACATCAGCGTCAAACGCATAGCCGGCGTGGCGCAGTGATTCAACGACTGAAATGTAAGCGTCCTGAAGCTCGACGTATTTACCGACGAGGCTGATTGTAATGGTTTTAGACAAGTTTTTCACTTTCGTGACAAGGTCTTTCCATTCCGTCATATCCGGGTCTTTGCATTCTAATTTCATATGATCGCAGACAAGCTTATCGAGTCCCTGCTCCTGAAGGTTAAGCGGGATGGAGTAAAGGTTGTCCGCATCTTCGCACTCGATGACCGCTTTCGTGTCAATATCGCAGAAGAGCGCGATTTTATCTTTCATATCTTGAGAAATCGGCATTTCCGTGCGCACGACGATGATATTAGGCTGAATACCGAGGCTTCTCAGCTCTTTTACGCTGTGCTGCGTCGGTTTTGTTTTCAGCTCGCCCGCCGCTTTGATGTACGGAACAAGCGTACAGTGAATGTACATCACGTTTTCATGGCCGATGTCGCTTTTCATTTGACGGATGGCTTCAAGGAACGGAAGGGATTCGATGTCTCCCACTGTTCCGCCGATCTCAGTAATGACTACATCTGCGTTTGTTTCTTTGCCTGCACGGTACACGCGGTCTTTCAGTTCATTTGTGATGTGCGGAATGACCTGAACCGTTCCGCCGAGGTAGTCCCCGCGGCGCTCTTTTTTCAATACGGCAGAATAGATTTTACCAGTCGTCACGTTGCTGAATCTGTTCAGATTAATGTCAATGAACCGCTCATAATGCCCTAAGTCAAGGTCAGTCTCAGCGCCGTCATCGGTAACGAATACCTCACCGTGCTGGTACGGGCTCATCGTTCCCGGGTCAACGTTGATATAAGGGTCAAATTTTTGGATGGTGACGCTCATGCCTCTGTTTTTCAAAAGGCGGCCAAGTGACGCAGCCACAATTCCTTTTCCGAGTGATGATACAACTCCCCCGGTTACAAAAATATATTTCGTCATTTCGTTTGCTCCTCTCTTCGGTCTGCGCTACATTCCTTAAAATGTGCCGTTTTATAGAAAATCATTTCACTAAAAACAAATGATGTGTAAAAGAATTTGGGAGATGAAAATAAGAAAGCTCCCTTTCAATTTCTTGAAAGGGAGCGTAGCACTCTTATGAATTCTCTTCTTTTTGAAGAGCCCAAAATACATACTACATAGTTCGACAATGAAAGTCAAGATCGTTTTGCTGATATAAAATCAGTCTTTGCGATCCTCTTCCTCATCATCATAATCTTCCTCATCTTCTTCAATCATCTCGTCTTCGATCTCAAGCTCGTCGTCATCTTCTTCATCGATATCTTCGTCGTCAAAGCTGTCTGCTTCAAGGTCAATATCTTCTTCTATTTCATCGAGATCGATGTCATCTTCGTCAACTTCCTCGAATTCATCAAGGTCGAGATCTTCCTCAACGACTTTTTTCGCTTTTTTCTTTTTCGCTTTTACAGTCGGCTGTGTTTCTTCGTCCAGCTGATCGTACGGATACCAGCTGCGAAGCCCCCACGTCTGGTCTGACAGAGCAATAAAGCGGCCGTCAATGTTCAGGTCTGTATAAAATTGGGCGATACGGTCACCCAGTTCCTCTTTCGTAACACCGAGCAAGGAGATCATTTCATTCAGCAGCTCCTGGAACGGAACCGGTTTTTTATGTTCTGAGAAAATTTCGTGAGCGATTTCAACTAAAGCCATCTGCTTCAGCTGTTCCTGAGAATATTGTTTGATACTCAAGGTCGGACACTCCCTTTCTATTACTTATATGTATCTGTTTCTATCCTATAATAAGAACGAATTTGTATTGTTTTGTTCATAAACCATACCTCTCATTATAAACAAATTAAAACAGAATATGCTACCCTTAACAGCGTAATTTAAGAAATTTTAGAGCCGTCCCTTCATAAATCGGCTGATGTGCGAAAACAAAGCCGCCGGCATATGCGCCGGCGGCCCGCTTCTTTCTATAAAGACTCTTGTTTTTCGGCGCCGAATACAGACATGGCGAGCAATTCACTGACATCATAAGTGCCGATCGCGTCTTCGGCTTCTTTCGCTTTCGTACCGTCACCGAGCATGGTCAGACAGTAAGGACAGCCGGAGCTGATGACCGTCGGACTGACAGAAAGCGCCTGCTCAGTCCGGGCCGTGTTGATTCTCGCTCCCGTTTCTTCTTCCATCCACATGAGCCCTCCCCCGGCGCCGCAGCACATCCCGTTTTCGCGGCTGCGCTCCATTTCCTTCAATTGAACGCCCGGAATGGCTTTTAAGATCGCTCTCGGCGGCTCATACACTTCATTGTATCTTCCTAAATAGCACGAGTCATGGAAGGTAATCGTTTCATTCACCGGGTGAAGCGGTTTTAGTTTCCCCTGTGACACAAGCTCGGCTAATAATTCAGTATGATGATAGACTTCGGCCCGGAATCCGAAATCAGGATATTCATTTTTGAACATATTATAGGCGTGCGGATCAATCGTGACGATTTTTTTGATCCCGTGTTTTTCAAATTCGCCGATGTTGTGTTCCGCCAGCTCTTGGAACAGAAACTCGTTGCCCAAACGGCGCGGCGTATCGCCTGAGTTTTTTTCCTTATTGCCGAGAATCGCAAAGGATACGCCCGCTTCATTAAGCAGCTTTGCAAATGAGACGGCAATCTTTTGGCTCCTGTTATCGTAGGAACCCATTGAGCCTACCCAAAACAAGTAGTCGAACGCTTTGTCTTGTTTTTTCATTTCTTTCACTGTCGGAATCTCTGTATCAGCCTGCTCCCTCCAGTTCTCGCGCTCTTTCCGGTTTAAGCCCCACGGGTTTCCCTGTCTTTCAATGCTTGTCATGGCCCGCTGCGCGTCGCTGTCCATCTTCCCTTCCGTAAGCACAAGATAGCGGCGCAGATCGATAATTTTATCAACGTGTTCATTCATGACCGGACATTGATCTTCACAGTTGCGGCAAGTGGTGCACGCCCAAATCTCCTCTTCCGTGATGACCTCGCCGATTAAGCTCGGGTTGTAATCAATGGCTGCGGCCGCTTCACGCGATCCTCCCCCTGAGGAAGCCGCGGCGAGCTGATTCGCTTTCGTGTGCTGAAAAACGGGCGCGGGCACCCACGGAGATTTTGACGTCACGGCAGCGCCTTTTTCCGTCAAATGGTCTCTGAGCTTTAAAATGAGGTCCATCGGCGAGAGCATCTTGCCCGTACCGGAGGCCGGACACATATTTGTACAGCGGCCGCATTCGACGCAGGCGTAAAGGTCGACAAGCTGAGAGCGGCGGAAGTCTTCAATCTTTCCGACGCCGTAGCTTTCTTTCGTCTCATCGGTGAAATCGATTTTTTCCAGCTTTCCTTTTGAATCCAGCCTGCTGAGGAACACATTCGCCGGACCCGCAATTAAGTGCGCATGCTTTGATTGCGGCACGTACACTAAAAAGCTGAGCAAAAACAAAAGATGAAGCCACCATGAAACATAAAACACGGCGGCGGCCGCCGGCGCTGAAAGACCGCCGAGCACAATCGCAATGGAGGAGGCGATCGGCTCCGTCCAAGACAGAGAATGATCGTGCCATAAAAGGTTCATGGCGTTCCCGAGAAGCACCGTCACCATCAGTCCGCCGATAAACAGCAGGACAAGCCCCGCTTTAAACCCGCGTTTCAGTCTGACGAGTTTTTCAATGTAGCGCCGGTAAAACGCCCAGACTACGGCGACTAAAATCAGAAACGTGACGATTTCCTGAAAAAAGGTAAACGCCGGATAAAGCGGACCGAACGGCAGATGACGGTCAGGAAGCAGCCCTTTCAGAATAAAATCAATTGCGCCGAACTGAACGAGTATAAAACCGTAAAAAAACAGAACGTGGATGATGCCGCTCTTTTTATCTTTCAGCAATTTTTTCTGTCCGAATACATTCACCCATATCTTCTGAAGACGTTCTTTCAGGCGTTTATCAAATTCTTCCCTTTGGCCGAGCTTAATATAAGCGATCCTCGTTCTGATCAGGTAAACGAATAAATAAACGGCGTAAGCGGTTACAGCTGAAAACAGCAGCGCGTTTACCATGAGAAATGCGTTCATCTTGTCTCCCCCTTTGTTCTGATACCCCTCTTCATTGTCATATCTTTACTTTATCATAAATAATGAATGAGTGTTCAGTCAATAATTAAATTCACATTCTCAGGGCACACTACGAATACTTCGGAAAGGAGCGTCGGTATGAAGGTCATTTTTGTGTTGCTTGTCATTTTTATCATATTGATCGCACTTATGCTGCTTGATATGCTGCTTGGCCGGGCGGCGTACAAAAAACAGGCGTATGAGCCCGTTTTTGACCCGAAAAAGAGTGATATCACACTCATTCACTGCGGCAGCGAGCTTGTGCGGCAGATGACGGCCGATATCCGCCAAGCCGTCTCTTCTATTCATATGATGTTTTTTATTATGAAGAACGACCAAGTCAGCCATGAGATGTTTCATTTATTGAAGGAAAAGGCCCAGGCCGGCGTCTCCGTATATCTATTGCTCGATTGGGCGGGCAGCCGCCAAGTGAAAAAGCCTTCCATTCAAACGATGAAAAAAGCCGGCGTTCACGTTCATTTTCTAAATAAACCGGCATTTCCGTTTCTATTTTTCAGGCTGCAAAAACGGAATCACCGGAAAGTGACCGTCATTGACGGCAAAATCGGCTATGTCGGCGGTTTTAATATCGCTGAAGAGTACCTCGGCAAAAAAGCGAAGTTCGGAAACTGGGAGGATTATCACCTGCGGATGACCGGAGAAGGCACGGCGGATCTTCAGACTCTTTTTGTAAGCGATCTGAAACGAAACACCGGAAAAGCACCCGGATCACCCGGGGTTTATCCCGCATTATCCGAAGGGAATATCTCTCATAGGACATATGCATCTGACGGTTTTTCGCTTGAATCGCATTATGAAAACTGCATCCGTAAGGCGGAGAAAAAAATCATTATCGGCACGCCTTATTATGTACCGAGCAAAAAGCTTCAGGAAGCGCTTATTTCAGCCTGCCGAAAAGGCGTCAAAGTCATCTTGATCGTGCCGATGAAATCAGACCACCCGCTCGTTCGGGAAACAGCTTTTACCTATTATCCCGAGCTTCTGAAGGCCGGCTGCCTCATCTATCGGTATTATCAAGGCTTTTATCATGTCAAAGCTTTCATTATTGATGACCGCATCAGCATTATCGGCACGCCGAATTTTGATAAACGGAGCCTGTTCTGGAATGAAGAGGTGAATGTCATCATTCATGATGAAGCCTTTACAAAGGAAGTGCTTTCAACCATAAAGCAGGACATCGAAAAATCCGAGCTTCTCACATTAGAAAAAGTGAAACAGCGCTCCGTCAGACAGCTTCCTGCAGAATGGCTGGGAAAGGCCATATCTTACTTTTTATAAAGGAGAAACCATATGCTGTTCAGATTCGGATTCGTCGCAAACGCCATGTGCCTTTGGGACGCGTCCCCCGCCAAAACCTTAACATATGCGCGCTATACCAAGCTTTCCCGCAGTGAGCGGAAAGACGCCCTGCTTTCTGTGACGAAAGCAAATCTTACCAATACGCTGCGCACCATCCACTATGTGGTCGGCCACGGCATCCCGCTGTACAGGTTCTCAAGCTCGATTGTGCCGCTCGCCACCCATCCGGATGTGCTGTGGGATTTTGTCACGCCGTTTCGCCAGGAGTTTCGTGAGATCGGCGGGCTGGTCAGAAAATATGACCTCAGAACGAGCTTTCATCCGAACCAATTCACGCTTTTTACAAGCCCGAAACAGGAGATTACCGCAAATGCGGTCAAGGATATGGCCTATCATTATGACATGCTGGACGCAATGGACATCGCGGACCGTTCCGTCATCAACATCCATGTCGGAGGCGCTTACGGTGACAAACAAAGCGCGCTTGGCCGTTTCCGCGTGAATCTGAAAGAACTTCCCGATGTCATCAAACAGCGGATGACTTTAGAAAACGATGATAAAACATATACGTCCGAGGAAACACTCAGTGTATGTGAACAAGAAGGCATTCCGTTTGTGTTTGATTATCACCATTTTTACGCCAATCCGACTGATGACGCTGATTTAGATGACATTCTTCCGCGGATGATCAAAACATGGCAGCGGATCGGCTTAAAGCCAAAGGTCCATCTCTCCTCGCCAAAATCAGAATCAGCCATACGCAGTCATGCGGACTATGTGGATGCGAATTTTATTCTGCCGGTGCTGGAGCGGTTCAGACAATGGGATACGGACATCGATTTTATGATTGAGGCGAAAGAGAAAGACCGGGCGCTGCTCCGGCTCGTCGAAGAATTAAGCGCCATCCGCGGAGTCAAACGCCTGGCGGGCGGAGTGCTGAAGTGGAAGGCATAACCAGGTTTATCACCCGTTTATATGGGGAATTTCCGAAATAACAGACCATCAGACGGAGGAGAAAACATATGAAAAACATTACATCTTTGAAAATAGTTGCTAAGAAGTTCACTTTACGTAACATGCTTCAGCTTTATCAGCTTTGCCACACGGGAGGTCACGAGCTGTATATCTACTCTAAAAAAACGATGTGCAAAATCAAAGATATCATTGAGCTGGAAACGTTCAGAATGGCCCATAAAGAACAAGAATATTTAATTGTAGTGGAAGGAAAGAAAGCGGTGCAGCTTGTTGACCGTTTCAAACATATCATCGAACCTGCGCAAAAAGAAGCCCATTAAATACGGACTACATAAAAAAAGGATAGACAGGAGGCTCCCGGCCCCTTTTGTCTATCCTTTTTCTTTTATTAATGAATCAGCTCGCCGAATTGGGCCTGATGAAGTCGCTGGTACATGCCGCCGGATGCCAGCAGTTCCCTATGATGACCTTGTTCAGCGATGCCATCTTTCGTGACGACGACGATCCGGTCCGCATCCTTAATCGTAGCCAGCCGATGGGCGATCACAAGCGTTGTGCGTCCTTCAGACAGCTCTTGCAGCGATTTTTGAATGGCGGCTTCCGTTTCTGTATCGAGGGCTGATGTAGCCTCGTCTAAAATTAAGATCGACGGGTTTTTCAAAAACATTCTGGCGATGGAAAGCCGCTGCTTCTGCCCGCCTGACAGCTTCACGCCGCGCTCGCCGATCACCGTGTTTAAACCGTCGGGATACCCGTTTACCAAGTCCTCTAAATGCGCCTGGCGGACGGCCTGCCAGATTTCTTCCTCAGACGCGTCGAGCCGCCCGTAAGCAATGTTTTCCCGCAATGTGCCGGAAAACAGAAAGACATCCTGCTGGACGACGCCGATTTGTCCGCGCAATGATGACAGCGTCATGTCCTTAATATCGATTCCGTCGATGGAAATCACGCCTTCAGACGGCTCATAAAAGCGCGGCAGCAGACTTGTCAGCGTTGATTTTCCCGCTCCCGAAGGCCCGACGAATGCGACTGTCTCCCCGGCATGAATGGACAAATTGATTCCCGACAGAACCGGACTGTTTTCTTCGTAACCGAATGACACACCATCATAACGGATATTCCCTTTTAAACCGGACACATGTCTCGCGTTCGGGGCGTCCTTGATATCAGGCTCCGTTTCCAGTATTTCTATAAAGCTTTTAAAACCGGCAATGCCTCTCGGATACATCTCAATAATCGCGTTGATTTTATCAATCGGACGGAACAGAACGTTCGTCAGCAGAACAAAAGCGACGAATTCCCCGTAAGATAACGATCCGCGGATCACGAACCATGTGCCGCACAATAAGACGAACAGCGTGACGAATCTTGTCAGCATGTAACTGATCGAGCCGTTTTTCGCCATGATTTTATATGACGTCAGCTTTGTTTTGCGGAAACGCTGATTGTTCACGTCAAACCGCTGCGTTTCAAACGCTTCATTGCTGAAAGCCTGAACAAGACGGATGCCGCCGATATTGTTTTCAACCCTCGCGCTGAAGTCCCCGACGTCTTTGTTCAGTTTTGTAAACGCAGAGGTCATTTTTTTATTGAAATACAAAGCAAGCCATATGACGACCGGCATAATGATAAAAGTCAACAGCGCGAGCTGCCAGTTAATAAACAGCATCACACCGAACGCGCCCAAAATCGTCATGATCGCGATAAACAGGTCTTCAGGCCCGTGGTGGGCGGTTTCTCCGATATACATCAAATCATTGGTGAGCTTGGACATTAAACTGCCCGTTTTGTTGTTATCGTAAAATTTGAACGAAAGCTTTTGCAGATGGTCGAAAAGCTTTTTCCGCATATCGGTTTCAATGTTAATGCCGAGCATATGGCCCCAATACGTCACAACATACTGAAGTGCCGAGCTGAGGGCGTAGACCCCGAATAAAGCAGCGGAAGTCAAAATAATCAGACTCCAATCCCGCCCCGGAAGCAATGTATCGATAAAGTAATTGACAATCAGAGGAAAACTCAGCTCCATCAATCCGCCGGCGATGGCAGAAAAGAAGTCGAGAAAAAACAGCTTTTTGTACGGTTTATAATAAGAAAAAAATTGTCGCAGCACGATTCCGTCCTCCTTGTGCCTCGTTCTTAATGATAATATTTCTCAATTATACTATACACAAGGAGTTTTAGAAGCGTTTTTTATAAAACGCCGGAAAATAACCGTGCGAAGGATTCCTTCGTTCTTTCCCATAATGTGCGCTTATAGAAACGGACGGGGCTGATTTTTTCAGACTCCTTCATATCCTCCAGATAATGCGCTTCAAGATCTTTGATCGCCTCTTGATCTGTAAAAAAGACATTGACTTCAAAGTTCAGCTGAAAGCTTCTCATGTCCATGTTCGCCGTCCCGACAGAGGCGAGGTTTCCGTCAGTGATGAGCACCTTTTGATGCATAAAGCCTTTTTGATAGGAATAGACTTCGATTCCTTCGCGAAGAAGCTCGGGGAAATACGATCTCGTCGCGTACTGGGTTAAAAATCCGTCATTGGTTTCCGGCACCATGACACGCACCCGGACGCCTCTGGCAGCAGCCTCCTTTAGCGCTGTGCGGATCGGCTCATTCGGCACGAAATAAGGCGTCGCGATCCATACAGACGATTCGGCCGCCGCTATCATGGCATAATACAGATCGCTCATCCGCTCCTTCATATCGGGGCCTGTCGGCACGACTTGATAGACGCCGCCGCTTTCTGCCGCAACCGGGCGGGTATATGCTTTCCGATCAATCAGCACCTCATCCGAAACGTATTCCCAATCAAGCATAAAAATGCTGTGGAGCGTCTGAACGATTTCTCCTTCGACTTTCATATGAGTGTCCCGCCAAAAGCCGACATCTTGGTCTTTGCCGATATACTCCTTGCCGACATTCAGCCCGCCGACAAAACCGACTTTCCCGTCAACGATGACGATCTTGCGGTGATTTCTGAAATTGAATTTTTGGTTGAAAAAACCGTATTTCAGCGGCAGAAACGGGACGATGTTCACGCCCGCGCGTTTCAGTTTTTTAATATCTTTTCCGGCCAGCTTCAGGCTGCCGGCCGCGTCGAACAAAAACCGCACTTCCACGCCTTGACGCGCCTTTTCCATCATAATGTCCATCATCTTGTGCCCGAGCATGTCTGATTTGAACATGTAATACTCAATATGTATAAATGACGCGGCCTCCCGGAGCGCCTCAAACAGCTCCGGAAATGTTTCGTCCCCGTTTTTGAGCACCTTCAGCCTGCTTTTTGTATTGATATTCATATGGGACGCCTTGATTGAATATTGAAAGAAACGCTTCTGATTTCCTTTCAGCCCGGTCAGGTCGGGAGTTTGTTCCATATCAAATATCGTTCTCAGCTTTTCCCGGTTGTATGTCCGTTTCGACCTGAACAGCTTGCCTTTTTCATAAAGCTGGCCGGAAAAAAGGTAAAATAAGTACCCGGCGATCGGAAAAAACACAAGAATATGAATCCATAACAGCGTGTGCTGCGAGGTGCGGTTTTCAAGAATTAACGAATAAATGCTGAACAAAATAATGCTTGCATAACAAAGCACCCCTCCGTAAAACTCAAGCCTGGAAACCGGAAAAAACCATATGACATATGCTCCGATAAGCATCATATATAAAAAGCAAAATTCCAGTCTCCTATTCAGCATCCCGACTCTCTCCCATCTGATCCGATATCTCTGTATACCCTCTGTTTTCAGGCCTGTAAACATATGAAAAAGCCTCTCCGCATGAGCGGAAAGGCTTATGATGAAGCTTCCTGTGATTGGCCGGGTGTGATGTTCTGAAGCAATGCCGGATTGAGCGAGCAGCTGCCTTTGATTTTATTTTTGAAGATGCCGATGATCAGACCGGTGACCGCTATCGACACTAAGGAGAAGAGCCCTTTCAGCAACCCGACGGAAAAAATGCCGGCCAGCACGACGCCAAAATCGAAGAGGAAATTAACGGCACCCGGATTCCATCCGCAGCGCTTTTGCAGAAATAAAGCGAGGATATTGGCGCCGCCGAGCGATGCCTGATGATAAAACATGAGCGACAGGCCGAACCCGATCAGCGCCCCGCCGCAAATCGCCCCGGCAAGCGGTGAAACAGAGACCGGCGGCAGCCAGTGATCCGTGCCGGTAAACAGAGTCAGTACTGTGACTGCAAAAACGGTGGATAGAGTGAATTTGATTCCCATTCTGATGAGAGAAAATATATAAAACGGGATATTAATCAGAAAGAAGATAATCGCAAACGAGGAATGAAACAAGTATGACAGGCTTAGTGACAGTCCCGCTGTTCCGCCGGTTAATACATGAGAATGTCTGAGTGTCAGGACGCCGGCGCTTGTCATCAGACAGGCGGCTAAAATGAGGAAAATCCGCTTCATTCTTCACTCTCCTTTTGTTGCTGTTATTTCCAAATAAAACATAACAGGAATCCCGGCCGCCCAGCCATTACCTTGGCAGAAAATATCTTATGTTTTTATTTTTTCACCATAAAAAATCCCCCTCTTGCAGGGGGGATTTTTACGTGCGTTTCCGATAGACAACATAGCTGCGGGTCAAATACTTGAGGGGCAGGCTGAACACGTGAACCAATCTTGTAAACGGCCAAAGGATAAAAACGACGTACCCTATGATGATATGAAACTTAAACCATAGCGGGACACTCTCCATCAAAGAAGCGTCAGGCCGGAACAAAACAATTTCCCTGAACCACGGCCCGACTGTTGCCCTGTAATCAAAGCCTTTCGAATCAATGTTAAGAAATGTGGCCGCAACGCCCGACAGCATCATGAACAGCAGCAGAATAAGCGTCAAGATATCCGATGGCGAGCTGGTTTTGCGGATTCTTTTGTCAAACAGCCTTCTGTACATCAGGATGACAAGTCCGGCACATGCAGCAATCCCCGCCGGCAGGCCTGCGCCGATCGCCATTTTGTGATACATATGCTCTGAAATGCCAAGGGAAGCATACACGCCTTCCGGGATCAGAATTCCCATGACATGTCCGCCGACAACGCACAGCAGTCCCCAATGAAAAAGTGTGCTGCCAGCGGCGAGTTTTTTCTTTTCTAACAGCTCGCTTGATTTCGCCGTCCAGCCGAATTGGTCATGCTGATAGCGGTAAATATGCCCGCCGATAAAGATCGTCAATACAATGTATGGCATAACGCCCCACAGGATCTGCCCGCTCATGCCTGAACAGCCCCTTCTTCAATGCTTTCACGCACATCGATGTTTTCCAGTGCGGCCTGCAGCACGTGCAGCAGCTCAGCATAGATGCTGTTATTTTTTTCGAGGCGGGAAGCCAGCTCCCTCACATTGGACAGGTATTTTTCAAACACGCTTCTCGCCGCTTCAATCTCCGCAACTGCGGCGAATTCCAGCATCAGCGGCAGGTAATCAGGCAGTTCTTTCTCTGTCGGCAGGAAACCGGATTGCTGGTAGGTGTTTTTTAAATGCAGCAATTCAATGCCGCGTTCCCTTTGTTCGCCTGAGTTAAAGTAGGTGACGTACATATTCGTTTTTTTTCCGAAATCGAACGTATACACATAGTGTTCAATCAGCGCTTGCGGAGAAAAGCCGGCTGCCGCCTCTAAAAAGTGCAGCAATTTCTCCCGGATTTGCTGATTGGTGATGTCATGGATAAGAGCCTTCCAATCGGGAATCTCGGCTCTCCACTCTTCCTCCGGATATGAGAGAAGAACGGAAAGAGCGGAGAACGTCATTTGCCGGTCTGTGGTGTTCATGTTATTACACCTCATTTATGAAAAGTTAGAAACAAGAGCCCGGGCCGCCTGAAAATGATAAGCCGCAGCTCCCTTGTTCAGCATATAAATCTGACACTTCTTCTCGATGGCTGCTCGGGATCACAAAACGGTCATCATATTTGGCGATTGCCAGCAGCCGATACATGTCTTCAATTTGCTGTTCTGTTAAGCCGACACTGGAGACCAATGCCGGGTCGATGGATTTATTCGTCTGCACCGCTCTCATATACTGGCGCATGACAGACATTTTCTTTAACGTTGAACGAATATGATCCGTATCCCCAGCCGTTAACAGCTGCGCCAAATAGTCAATCGGAATTCTCATTTGGTCGATAGCCGGAAAAATCGCTTCCGCCGTTTGCCGGCTGCCTTTTCCTTCAAAGAGATTCATAATCGGACTGAGCGGCGGAATGTACCACACCATCGGCAGCGTACGGTACTCAGGGTGAAGCGGAAGCGCAATCTTCCAGTCAATGATCATTTTATAGATCGGTGATTGCTGCGCAGCCTCTATCCATTCAGCCGGAATGCCTTGTTCTTTTGCCAGTTTGGCAACCTCAGGATCATTCGGATCAAGAAAAACGTCCAGTTGGGAATGGTAGAGATCCTTTTCATTTTCAACCGATGCCGCTTCCTCCACTTTGTCCGCGTCATACAGCATGACGCCGAGATAGCGGATTCTGCCGACACACGTTTCGGAGCAGATGGTCGGCAGCCCCGCCTCCAAGCGCGGAAAGCAGAGTGTGCATTTTTCCGCTTTGTTCGTCTGCCAGTTAAAATAGACTTTTTTATAAGGACAGGATGAGACGCAATATCTCCATGAACGGCATGCGTTTTGATCAACGAGTACGATGCCGTCTTCCTCGCGTTTGTACATGGCGCCGGACGGGCAGGAGGACACGCACGCCGGATTGATGCAGTGTTCGCAAATACGCGGCAGATACATCATAAAGACTTCATCGAATTCTGTTTTGATCGATTCCTCCATTTTTTGCACGTTTGGATCTTCAAGCCCTGTAATATGGCCGCCCGCGAGATCATCCTCCCAGTTCGGGCCCCATTCGATATTCATAAAATCCCCCGTCAAGGACGATTTCGGGCGCGCTACCGGCTGGTGTTTTTTCTGCGGGCTGTTTGTTAATGTTTCATAATCATAGTTCCAAGGTTCATAGTAGTCATCAATCGTCGGCTGGTTCGGGTTATAGAAAAGGCCTGCGAGCCGATTCGTTTTCGGGCCTGATTTCAGTTCAAGCTTTCCTTTTTTCAACGTCCAGCCGCCTTTATATTTGTCCTGGTCCTCCCATTGCTTCGGGTAGCCGATGCCCGGCTTTGTTTCTACATTATTGAAGTACATATATTCCGCACCGGAACGGTTTGTCCACGTGTTTTTGCAGGTGACGCTGCACGTGTGGCAGCCGATGCATTTATCCAAGTTCATGACCATCCCGATTTGCGCTTTAATCTTCAAGCCAATCAACCTCCTTCAGCTTGCGGATGACGACATTCAGATCGCGCTGATTTCCCGTCGGACCGTAATAGTTAAAGCCGTAACTCAGCTGTGCATAGCCCCCGATCATCTGGGTCGGCTTGACGTGAATCCTTGTCGGGCTGTTATGGGTGCCTCCGCGGTTATTCGTCAGTTTTGTGCCGGGCACATTGATGTGGCGGTCCTGGGCATGGTGCATAAACGCCATTCCTTTAGGAATCCGGTGAGACAAAACCGCTCTCGCGACGACAACGCCGTTTCGGTTGAAGCATTCAATCCAATCGTTGTCTTTGATATCCGTATCCGCAGCATCATCTTTATTCATCCACACAGTCGGCCCGCCGCGGAACAGCGTCAGCATCGGCAGAGAATCAAAATACATGCTGTGGACGGACCATTTATTATGCGGCGTCAAATAATTAAGAACGATTTCTTTGCCCTCTTGATCAGGCCGCTTGCTTAGGAACGGACGGTGCTGGAGGATCGGTTTAAATGTCGCCATCGTTTCACCGAATTCCATCATCAGTTCATGATCGACATAATAGGATTGTCTGCCTGTCAGCGTCCGCCACGGAATTAATTTTTCCACATTCGTCGTAAACGGCGAGTACCTGCGCCCTCCTTTTTCTGAACCGGTAAAGGCCGGAGAGGTGATGACCGTTTTCGGCTGGGCTGTAATTTGCTCGAACGTAAAGCATTCTTCCTCGCGCTCTTCCGCCAGGTCTTTCAGCTCCAGATTGGTAATGTTTTCAAGTGATTCCCATGCTTTCACGGCGACTTTTCCATTTGAGGTGGACGACAGGGTTAAAATCGCTTCCGCCGCCTGCTTCGCTTCACTTATATTCGGGCATCCTTTGGCAACGCTGTTTGAATCGGTTTCTCCCAGTCTCTGTTTGAGTGATTCATATTCATCCGCAATCGACCAGCTCATCCCTTTTGTTCCGCTCGGTTTTAAAGCCGTATTAGGGCCAAGCGCGGTCATTTTATGAAAAATGTGTTTGTAATCCCGTTCAACGACATGGATGTTCGGCATCGTTTTTCCCGGAATGGCTTCACATTCGCCCTTGCTCCAGTCATTGATTTTGCCGAACGGCTGGGCCAATTCCTGCATCGTGTCGTGGAGGAGCGGCGTGGCGACTACCTCTTTCACCGGCTCCATATCGACTTCTTCCGCCAGATCGGAAACGGCTTTTGACAGCGCCTTAAAAATATCCCAGTCTGACTTCGATTCCCACGGCGCCGAGATGGCCGGAGCAAATGGATGAATAAACGGATGCATATCCGTACTGCTGAGATCGTGTTTTTCATACCATGTCGCCGCCGGCAGCACGATATCGGAATACAGCGCCGTACCCGCCATTCGAAAATCAAGGTTGATTAACAAGTCGAGCTTGCCTTCCGGCGCCTGCTCCCGCCATTTGATTTCTTCAGGGCGGATGCTGTCGCTGTCGTCATTCATCAGACCGTTCGTCGTCCCCAGCAGATGCTTGAGAAAATATTCATGCCCTTTCCCTGAGCTTGAGATCAGATTTGCCCGCCATACGAAGAGATTCCTTGGGAAATTCACTTCATTGTCAGGGTCTTCAATCGCGAATTTCAGTTTTTTTTCTTGAAGCCGTGAGGCCACGTACGCACCTACGTCTTCAGGTGTCGCCGCCCCCGCTTTCTCAGCTTCTTTGTACAGATCAATGCCGTTTTGATTGAATGTCGGGTAAGACGGAAGCCACCCTAATCGCGCCGCCAGCACATTGTAATCGGCGTGATGCTTGTAGCGGGATGACGCGGCGATCGGTGAAGCCAAGTCACTGATCGGCTGGTCTTCATAACGCCACTGGTCTGTCGCAAAGTAAAAAAATGAGGTGCCGTTTTGCAGTTTAGGCACGCCTTCCCAGTCCTTTGCGGTGGCAATCGTCTGCCACCCTTCAGCCGGACGGAGCTTTTCCTGCCCCACGTAATGGGCCCAGCCTCCGCCGTTTACGCCTTGGGCGCCTACGAGTAAAACAAGATTTAACACCGCACGGTAAATCGTGTCGGAGTTGAACCAGTGGTTAATGCCCGCCCCTACGATAATCATGGATCTGCCGTCTGTATCAATTGCATTTTGGGCAAACTCCCTGGCAATCTGTATAACGGCTTCTCTTTTAATTCCCGTAATCTTTTCCTGCCAGGCAGGTGTGAACGGACGGGGATCATCATAGGATGCGGCTGATTGTCCGCCGATGCCCCGGTTCACGCCGTAGTTGGCCAATATCAAGTCAAACACGGTCGTGACGTACGTCTCTTCACCGTTCAGGTCCAGTTTTTTAATAGGAAGATCCCGCTCAAGCACTTTGTTTCCGTCATCTGAAAAATACGGAATGCGCACTGAGCCGATTTCGTCCTCTATTCCGAGCACGGAGAGACGGGGCTCAATCTGTTCCCCGGTGTCTTCGTCGATCATGTGCAGATTCCATTTCTGCTGCCCGTCCCAGCGGGAGCCCATTGTGCCTTGCGGTATGGCAAACGCACCTGTCTGTTCATTCCAGACCGCCGGCTTCCACTGATCATTTTTTGTCTGCCGCCCGATGTCTTTTGCATGCAGAAACCGTCCCGCTGTATACACGCCGTTCTCTTTTGAAAGAGTGACGAAGAATGGAAAATCGGTGTATTGCTTCGCGTACTCAATAAAACGTTCAGTTTCTTGGTTCACGTAAAATTCCTGCAAAATGACGTGACCCATCGCCATCGCAAGCGCCCCGTCAGTCCCCTGGCGGATACTCAGCCAGTCATCTGCGAACTTTGAGGATTCCGCAAAATCGGGACTGATCGAAATGACTTTAGCGCCTTTATAGCGGGCTTCCGCCAGAAAATGCGCATCAGGCGTTCTCGTTAACGGAACGTTGGAGCCCCATGTGATGATATAGCCTGAATTGTACCAATCACTGCTCTCCGGAACGTCCGTCTGGTCGCCCCAAATTTGCGGGGACGCCGGCGGAAGATCCGCATACCAGTCATAAAAACTGAGCATTGGGCCGCCGATTAACGACATGAATCGCGAACCTGATGCGTGGCTGATCATGGACATCGCCGGGATCGGAGAAAAACCGACATTCCGGTCAGGCCCGTATTTCATCACTGTATACAGCAGAGAGGCTGAAATCAGCTTCAGCACCTCCGGCCATTCCGCGCGGACAAAGCCGCCTTTCCCTCTGGCCTGTTTATAGGACTTCGCTTTTTCAGGGTTTTCAACGATCGATTTCCAGGCATCCAGCGGATTTTGATGTGCCTGCAATGCTTCCCGCCACAAATTGATCAGCACACCGCGCACATATGGATATTTCACACGGAGCGGGCTGTAGATGTACCAAGAAAAACTGGCCCCCCGCGGGCAGCCTCTCGGTTCGAAATCAGGCATATCCGGGCCTGTTGATGGATAATTCAAGTTTTGTCCTTCCCACGTGACAATTCCGTTTTTCACATAAATATTCCAGCTGCAAGAACCCGTGCAGTTGACGCCGTGGGTGGAGCGAACGACTTTGTCGTACTGCCATCTGTTTCTGTATACATTCTCCCAATCACGATCTTCGCTTGTCGTTTGGCTATGGTTATTTGAATGATGTTCGATAGGAGAAAAATAGTTTAATCTCCTGAGCAACGGACTCATTTTCTTTTTCTTCATGATCGTTCACTCCTTCCGAGTCAGGTGATGCTATGTACACTATAAACAGAGACGGCGCGTTTCCTTGTGAACTATGTCACACACTCTGCTTTTTTCACAAAACGTTCACACAGAGCAGCAGGAAGGATTTTCAAACGATATGGGGACGCCCGGCGTCATCAAAAAAACCGGTTCTGTTTAAGAACCGGGTTCGGCGTTTTCATCCCGTGATGTATGCAGATACCGCAAAAACAACTGATAGGAACAGAAGACATTTTGCTGAAGCATCGCCAAAAAGTTCATTTGCAGCCGCGGATGGTAAGACATCATTTGCTTAAATACGGAATATGGAATATGGAGTACCAGGATATCCGGTGAGGCATTGACTGAGATAAAAGGCGATAAAGAGAGCCCGCCTTTTTCATCAATCGGAAACACATCGCCTTTTTCCCACAGCGCAACGGTTTGCGACCCTTCAGGGAGCCTGCTGTCCGTAAAACGGATATTGCCTTTTAATACAATATAAACGGATTGTGAATGAAGAAAGGATGGAGATTGGTCAGATGAGCCGCGGATAAACGTCCCGTTTTTCAGCAAGGTTTCGACAATGGACAGAGGCACTTCATTAAACATAGGAAGTTGTTTCAGAAATAATAAATAGTCACACTGATTCATAGGAAAGCCTCCTGTGCTAAGGATAGCTTTAGTGTAGCCCGATTGAGCCCGCGCGGCAGTGATGTATTTCACAGCTTGTATGATAAAAGTCACTTATCAGGAGAGTGTTTGTACTTATAATGAAATAAAAAGGAGGGTTTCGATGAAGGCGATGATTCCGAAGCAGCACGGCGCATGGGCGATGCTGCTGATTCCATTTTTACTCGGCATGATCAAGGGAGGCCCGGTTTTCTGGCATGTTCCGCTCTTTCTGGGCTGGCTGTTCCTTTACTTGACGGTTTATCCCGTTTCGCTCGCTTTGAAAAAGAAACAGCTTCAGCCCTATCAAAAGTGGATATGGTATTACGGTTTTCCGGCCTGCTGCTTTTTGATCATTTCTGTCTATCATAAGCCGCAGCTCGTCTGGATCGGCGTTTTTTTATTGCCGCTGTTTCTCATACATACGCATTATGCCCGCCGAAAAAACGAACGGGCGCTCACGAATGATATTGCGGGTGTTCTGTTCTTTTGTTCAGGCGGGCTTGCGAGCTGCTGGCTGGGAACGGGAATCCTTGACGGCTGGGCTTGGTTTCTATTCTTGCAATCCGCTTTATTTTTTGTCGGGAGTTCTTTTTATGTGAAATCGGTCATACGGGAGAGAAAAAACAGAACCTTTGCATACTGGTCGTGGGGATATCACCTCTTGCTCCCCATTTTATCGGCTCTTCTTGGGGCAGGCTGGGCGTTTCTCGCTTTTATCCCAAGCAGTCTGCGGGCCTGGTTTTTTCACGGAAGAGACTGGCCGGTGAAAACGCTCGGCATTCTGGAAATCGTAAATGCCGGCTTCTTTTTCGCCGTCATGTGTATATGTATCACAAGCTGAAAAACAAGGACACCGGCTGCCCTTGTTTTTTTCAGTCAATATTGCAGATCTCCAGCGGACAATTTTCACACTCGATCTCGCATCGTAAATAGTCCCGCTTGTGCAAAATAATTTTTCCGGTTTCGTCTATCGAAATAACCCCTTGTTTGCGGAGGTCTCCCAGCATGCGGTTGACGCTCTCCCTTGCCGCCGCGCAAAACTTGGCCAAATCCTGATTTGTCAGCACAATGTTAATCAGAATCCCGTCACTTCGTTCCACCCCGTAGCTGTTTGATAAGCGGATAAGGGTGGAATAGAGCGCCCCCTTTTTGCCGTGAAGAAGCAGGTCCCTGATCTTGGACTGGATTTTTCGAAGATGGGTGCTCATCCATTTTATAAATTCAAACGTCAAAACACCGTTTTGGATCAATTCCTTCTCCAGCTTGTTTTTATTAATGACGAGCACCTCGCCATCCTCTAACACTTTCGCACTGAGCATATATCTCGGCTCATCTGTGAATAGCGTCAATTCCCCGACAATATCGTTTTTTTGGCAGATTCTAAGCGTCAGGTCTTTTCCGTCAGATGTCAGCTTGCCGATTTCAATGAGTCCTGACTGAATCAGATAAAGCTCTTTTGCATCCATTCCTTCTTGAAACAAATAAGTGTGTTTTTTCATTTTCCTTTTCGTACTGATCGATTCCAGCAATTCATGCAGTTCGCGGGAAAGAAGTTCTTTATCAGATTTTCGGACAGAGAGAATATTCATGAGCTCACCTCGAAGAAAGTCACGTTGCGTATGTATATTGTAACGTGACTTGATTTGCACTCACCCAGAAAAAACTAACAATCTTGTGAATGGATCATTATGAATTGAGGCTCTGACTGTTTCTCTCCGTATGTGTTTTCATTCTTTCCTGCCAATACATCCAGATCACAAGAACAAAGCTGGCTAACGCGACCTCTGAAAGCGCCATAAACCCGATCGCGTATTGGCCTGTTGCCTGAAATACACTTGCCAGAATCAGCGGAGGGAAAAAACCGCCCAGTCCGCCCATAGCAGACACAATACCGTTGGCAATCCCCGCTTGCTTCGAAAAATAGAAAGGCACCAGTTTAAATACCGTCCCGTTTCCAATCCCTGAGCAGACTGCCACCGTCAGCGATCCAAACGCATAAAGGCCGATCGTCGGGGAGAATGACAGCATGACCCCTGACAGCGTAAGCCCTGCGAAAACGAACATCAGAATGCGGAGCGGGCTCAGTTTATCTGCAAGAAACCCTCCCACAGGCCTGAGCAGCGTAGAGACCGCAATAAAGCCGGCCGTCCGCAGACCGGCGTCCGCAGGGCTCAGCCCAAAATGCTCAACCAAAAAATTCGGAAGATAGATGGTAAAGGCGACAAAGGCGCCGAACGTAATAAAATAAAACAGGCTCAACATCCACAGCACATGATTTCGGTAAACGGCTTTCATTTGTGTCTTTATGGAAACTTTGACTTTCTTCTCATGCCGGTCGCCGAACAAAACGTGCAGTAATGCGAAAACAGCCAGCAAAACAAGATACATCTGCACGGTTGCTTTCCATCCCGCGGCTTGAGCGATAACCGGCGCCGCAAAGGTAGTAACGGCGGTCCCGATGTTTCCGGCACCGTAAATCCCATTGACGACACCGTGCTTTTCTTTCGGATAATATTTCGGGAGGGACGTCACTCCGATGGAGAATACCGCTCCCCCGATCCCTAAGAAAAAGCCGCCCGCGATTAAATCAAATAAAGAATCCGCGATACTGATCCAAAATACAGGAAACAAAAGCAGGATGAAGCTGATCATAAACATCAGCCGCGCCCCGTACCTGTTCGTTAAATATCCTAAAGGAATACGGAGAAGCGATCCGAGAATAACGGGAATCGCCGTCACCAATGAAATTTCGCCTTTGCTTAAATGAATATCTGATGTCATTTGAGAAATGAGCGATGAAATCAGCACCCACACCATAAACCCTGCCACTAAGCTTAATGACTGCAACGATAATTGAATATGTTGACGATTGATCATTCGGCTTGCCCCTTTCACTGATTCAATATCAGTCTTATCATACAAAAACTCAGTGTGCGGGATTGTGAATTACATCACACGCTTTATATACAAAAAAAGAACAAAGCCCGAAGACTTTGTCCTTTGATCATCATTACATTTTTTCCGGAGCGGATACGCCGATCAGCTGAAGCGCATTGTTCAGCGTAATTTGCGTCGCCTTCATTAAAGCGAGACGCGCGCGGCTCTTCTCTTTATTTTCCGGATCGATGACTTTCTCCGCATTGTAGAAGCTGTGCAGAGCGGAAGCCAGATCATAAATATAGTTTGTGACACGGTGAGGAATGCGTTTTTCCGCCGCTTCTGCCACTGCCTCAGGGAAGCCGCCGATCGTTTTCAGCAGGTCATATTCTTTTTCTGATTGAATATGGCTGAAATCAAGATCTGCCGCCGGTTTAAGTCCCTGCTCCTCCCCTTGGCGAAGCATGCTGCAAATACGTGCATGTGCGTATTGTGCATAATACACAGGGTTTTCGTTAGATGTGGATACGGCAAGATCCAAGTCAAAATCCATGTGCGTATCAGCGCTGCGCATCGCGAAGAAATAACGCACGGCATCCAAGCCGACTTCTTCAATCAGGTCGCGCATCGTTACGGCTTTCCCCGTACGTTTGCTCATCTTCATTTTTTCGCCGTTTTTGTATAAATGAACGAGCTGAATGATCTCAACTTCCAATGTGCCTTTCTTGTAACCGAGCGCTTCAATTGCCGCTTTCATACGCGGAATATACCCGTGGTGATCCGCGCCCCATACATTGATGAGCTTGTCGAATCCGCGGTCAAGTTTGTCTTTATGGTATGCGATATCCGGCAGCAAATAAGTGTATGAGCCGTCTTTTTTGATCAGCACACGGTCTTTATCGTCGCCGAACGTTGTGGAGCGGAACCATGTCGCGCCGTCCTCTTCGTATACATGGCCCTTTTCGCGAAGCGCCTCAAGCGCCTGATCAATTTTTCCGTTTTCGTACAGTGACGTTTCAGAATACCATACGTCAAACGGTACGCGGAAATTTTCCAGGTCAGAGCGAAGTTTATCAAGCTCGTACTTTAAGCCGTATTCACGGAAAAACGCCTGACGTTCGCTCTCCTCTTCATGTACGAAACGGTCGCCGAAATCTTCGGCAAGCTTTTTCCCGATGGCGATAATATCCTCGCCGCGGTAGCCGTCTTCCGGCATCGGTTTCTCGAGACCGAGCGCTTCAAAATAACGGACTTCAACGGAAAGCGCCAGGTTGTTAATCTGGTTGCCCGCATCATTAATATAGTACTCGCGGCTCACATCATAGCCCGCTTTAGAAAGAACGCTGCACAGCGCGTCACCTACCGCCGCGCCGCGCGCATGGCCTAAGTGAAGATCTCCCGTCGGGTTGGCTGATACGAATTCGACCTGAATCTTTTCGCCTTGTCCGATGTTTGTCTCTCCGTAATGTTCACCCGCTTCAAGCACGGACGGAATCAGTTTTGTTAAGTAGCTGTTGTTCATGTAAAAGTTGATAAAGCCAGGTCCCGCAATATCCATCTTTTCAATGGAAGCTTTGCCTTTATCAAATGACGCCACGATCTCCTCAGCGATTTGGCGCGGCGCTTTTTTTGCGATTCTCGCCAGCTGCATCGCCATGTTTGTGGAATAATCACCGTGTGTTTTTTCTTTCGGCGTTTCTAACAGTACGCTTGGAATCTGGCTTTCTTCCGCCAGGCCCGCTTTCAGAACGGCCGCTTTGATTTCTTCCTTCAGCACGTCCTTCATTTGTTCCGCAATGTTCATGCGTGAGTTCCTCCCTCATACGTGATCGTCATATTATGTAAATGCTGCTGCCCGTCTCCGACATGCATGTCATATGCGATGCTGATTCGGCCTTTTTCTTCACCGAGATCAGATTGAATCGATTTTGTGCTTGTTTCCAGCTCAAGCTCACCAAATGACATTTTATATTTCGCAATTGTGGAAGCTCCCGTTATGAAACGCTGATTCATTTTAACAGCGCCTGACCTCATGATCAGGACTTCGCCTTCGCTCACCTTCACAATCGTTTTTACTTTGCCTAGGTCGTGTTCTTCATAATAAGATAGATACACTTTTTGTTGTTTTACATAGTAAAATCCGGTAGTACGGAATTCGATGACTTCATCATTTCCGTCATCCTCGATCACAGACTTCACATGGAGTGTTATCGGTGTCTCTTGCTTCATTTTGACACGTCCTTTTCATCATTCCACTTTGACTTGAATAGTATAATCATTCAGCTTGTAAACTTCAACTGCTTCTATCTTACCATCATTGCTCATTAGATTTGAAGATAAACCTCATAAAAAGCAGTTCCTTATGAGAAGAGAAAATCATATCACTATGTCACCCAATCCGTAAAAAACATGACAGCAGCTTTTCAGAAACTCACACAGTCTCATCGAAGCTGCTGCGACTTCCGGCAACATAGATTGTGCAGCAGAAATGCCAACGATGTCAAAGCGCTGCGTGACAGCTATAAAAACATCCGCCAAACACACGTGATTGCTGCTGTATTATGCCAAGTCATCATATTCGGCTGCGTGTTCGAAATCGTCAAAGCCGTCCCTTTCCGCTTTCACACGCCCCTTGCCGTATCAATGGGACTCGCGGTGTTACTGATTTTGTATTTATTGTATTTTATGCGGACGTACTTGCTGCAGCTTTTCCAGCATGTCAGCCTGTTCAAAAAAGGGCATGAAGGAGCGCTGACAGGAGCCGGGGTTTGGCGGATGCTCAGTTTCGCCATAAGTGAACTGCTGTTTTTAATCATCCTGGCTGCCATCCAGCAGATCGGCTCATTTATTTATAAACGATTTTTTTATCGCAGCTCTGCTTCTCTCAACCTGTGAAATAAGCTACATCGCAATCGCTGACGGACCAGTCCCAACCGGAATCACCGTCATGGCTGTATAATCACTCGTGCGGTACACGGTTACGGTATTGTCGCCGGGCTGTGCTGCATAAATGTACTGATTATCAGGTGTTACGGCGAGGTCAAAGGCGCCGGGCAGAGACACGTTTGCAATGATCCTCTGTCCAGCCGTATTAACTACGTATAAGTTATTAATGAGAAACGGTTCACTATATGGCTCTAGAAAATAAGCCCTAGTGCTATCGCGAGAAAATACAATCGTCCTCAGCGTTTCAAATAAACGGTTGAAGTCGCCTCCCCTGCTTAATGGTGACAAACTGATCTCCGTTACACCTTTCGGCAGCAGCTCACCATTCAACACATACGCAAAATTTCCAGCGTAAGGAGTGGCAATTAAACTGGGAAATTCAAATGTATCTATGATACTTTCTACCAACTGCCCAGTATTTACATCATATTTATCAACCGACCAACTGCTTCCATTAGCGGTATAGACATACTGTCCATTCGGATCAAGAGCAAAGTCTAAAGCGCCGGGTATCGGAATGACATCAATGACCGATTGAGAGGCCATGTTGATCATATATATAGAGCCGGCGGCCATCACGTACGCGAACTCATCTGTTGAATCAAATTCAACCTTTCTCGGCCCTCCTCCAACAGTGATGGTATTTATGATGGTTAATGTTTTATTATCTAGCACTGAGACAAGGTTGGTATTCCCATGGAGGACATACGTGAAAGCTTTATCGAAAGTAACGCCTAGATTAGTTGGCACGTCAGAAAAAGGGATTGTTTTTACAACAGTGTTTAAATCTGAATCAATAACCGAAACCGTGCTGTCTCCTGAATTGGCTGTAAACACATACGATTGAGGGTCTGGCGGTGGCGGTAAAACAAGTGTCCCGGTCACCGTAAGCGGACTGCCGTAGAAAGGCGGTACAATGAGAAGATCTTCCACTGTTATTTGACTGAAATCAGGACAGCGGCCAGACTGCGCTGCATAATAAACAACTTGATCAATCTCTTCAGTATGAATCACAGAAACAGACCCGTCCCCTTGTCCATATTGATTTCGTACAGGCGACACACTGACAAGAAGCGTAACGGTCCCTTTTACTCTCACGGCATATCGAACACCGATATCTTCTGGTTCCGGCCCAGTCTGGATTAAGCAAGGCTCACTGATACATAATAAATGATCAGTACTCCATGTAACCGTCGCAGCTGCTTCGGCAGAATCAATGGTGAACCCCTCGGGAATGTCAATCGGCACTTGAAACGGCGCTTCTCTGCTAATTTCCTCATCACAAAAACAGAAACAATTTTCCTGTAAAGCAGACAGATCATTCTTTTTCATGAATTCACGTCCTTTTAGAAATGTACAGCATGCAGTTGGTTAAATCACAATATCTCCCGGTGAAACCCCAAGAGATATCACAGTTTCCACAGAATAATCATCCGTGTTGTAAACAGTGATGTTCTGCTCTAAAAAATGAGCAGCATACAGAAATTCGCCATTCGGAGTAAACGCAAAGTCTCTTGCCGATTGCGGAACATTTCCTATAACGCCTGCACCATTCGGACTGACAGCATATAAATTGCCAGTGAAGCTGTCATGTAAATACACCTCTGATCCACTCGTAAACATTACATATTGGCCATCAGGCTCCAGCTCTTGGGTAATGCTGATCGTAAACGTATTTAAGTCAATAACCGTCAAATAATTGAATAAGAATTCTTGTTCTAAGACATACGCATACCGCTCCGGCCAATTTGTTTCTATGGATGATACGATAAGCTCTCGTTCAATCGTTCCTGTGACTTCACCGGTGAATAGGTCCACTTTTTGCACTAAACCAAAATCAAGAACATAGGCGAATAACCCATTGGGATCAATTGCAAAATCAAATCCTTCCACAGGAATCGACCTATCCACAGTTAACGTATCAATTCCAATCACATAAATCGCAGTATCGCCGAGAACATAAGCAAACTCATGATTTGGGATACATTTTATCGATCCAGGCGGCTGATCCAGCAGTATGGATGCTGTCACTGTTAAAGTGTCATAATCGATGACAGAAATCACATTATTGTTGAAGTGCAAAACAAACACAGCGCTTTTATCCGGAGTTATTTCAATACCTGTCGGCCGGTACGGTAGAGCAATCGTTGTCACAACAGTATGAGTGTTTGTATCAATCACAGAAACTGATTGATCATTTGGATTCGCTGTAAACGCATAAACGGGTTCCGGCTCAGGAACAAACACAATCGTGCCCGTCACCGATAAAGGACTGCCATAGAATGGCGGAACGACAATAAGGTTCTCGATCGTAATGTCACTGACATCCGGGCAATCATCGGGTTCATCAGAATAATAGACGACTTGGTCAATCTCTGCATTGCGGATGACAGAAACAGACCCGTTCCCTTGTCCATATTGATTTCGCACTGGTGAGACACTGACGAGAAGCGTAACAGTTCCCTGCAGGCGCACTGCGAATTGAACACCGATTTCATCAGGCTCAGGCCCCGTCTCAATGAAACAGCGTTCAATGACACAAGAAAGGCTGTCTGCATTCCACGTCACGTTTGCAACAGCTTCAGCCGGATCAACGACAAACCCCTCAGGCAATTCAATCGGCGCTTGAAACATCGCTTCACGGCTTGCTTCTTCCTCGCAAAAACATAAACATTCTTCTTGTGCGGCTCCTGCTTTTTCTTTAAAGGAAAGCTTGTTATTTCTCATATCTTCACTTCCTTTTCAGACATACACTGCTCACGCAGATACAACAGAATATGGGAAGGTGGATTTGTTTGCTTGTACAAATTGTGGGGATAATAGTGGATTTTTGAAATGATATCCGCAGACATGCGGTTTTAACGAAAGAAAACATTGCGGTATTTTTGCGCTATCCTTCCGAATGAAAATGATAAAATATGTCATATACATAACGTGGAAGGGAGGGATTCGGAATAGTGGCGAGTGTTTTATCATCTTCAGCGGTTGGAGAAAAAATCAACGAATGGTATATGTACATTCGAAGGTTCAGCATCCCGGACGCCGAGTACTTGCGGAGAGAAATCAAAGAAGAACTTGCAGGTCTGGAAGATGATCAGGATCTTCATCTATACTATTCTCTCATGGAATTCCGCCACAATCTGATGCTCGAATACCTCGAACCGCTTGAATCGCAGCGGATAGAAGAACAGCCGAGACTATCGGATCTGCTCGCGGATATTGATAAAAAGCAGGCCCGGCTGACCGGACGTCTTGATTATTATTTTAATTTTTTCCGGGGGATGTATGAGCTGGAATGCCGTGAATATCTTTCAGCGATTCAGTTTTTTAAGAAAGCTGAATATAAGCTTGATTTTGTCAAAGATTGTATCGAGAAAGCTGAATTTTATTTTAAGATGTCAGAGTCCTACTATTATATGAAACAGACATATTTTTCTATGGATTATGCCCGGCAGGCTTATGAAATTTATCATAAGCAGGAGGCATATAATATAAGGGTGCTTCAGTGCCATTCATTGTTCGCTACCAACTTTCTTGACTTAAAGCAATATGATGAAGCAATTCAGCATTTTAAAAAGGCTTATGCCATGGCAGAGGCAGAACAGCAGCCACAATTAATGGGCCGGACTCTATATAATATCGGACTTTGTTTTAACAGCCAAGAAAATTACAAACCAGCCATTGATTACATAAAACGGGCAATAGCTGTTTTTGAAGATGGGAACATCATCACTTCTCTCCCGCAAGCCTATTTCTTAATCACACAAATACATTATAAAATCGGAAATATGGCCATAGCCAGACAATATCATGACAAAGGGGTATCTTATGCAGAGGAGGCAGAAGATTCCCTATATATAGTCGAGTATGAATTTTTGGAATCTTTGTATGTCGGTGAGCCTGATGAAGAAGCAATCATGGAATGTTTTGACTTTCTCAGAGATAAATCGATGTATGCTGATCTTGAAGATTTTGCCTTAGATGTGGCAAAATATTATCATGAAAGAGAAAATTTCGAGAAGGCTTCCGCATATTTTTTAAAGGTGGAAGAAACAAGACAGCAGATTCAAGGAGGTGTGAAGTTGTATGAAATTGAAGTATAAATTAGCACTTACTTGCTTGGCAATAAGCACTGTTTTTGTTTCAGCCGACATCGCAAGTGCACCGAAACATCAATTTGAAGTTGCTCAGCGCGGAATGATTTAAATGATGATTACTTTTAGGCTTGCAGGTTAAACTGCAAGCCGTTTTTTATATAAACAACTAATTTGCAAAAACAAAAAGTATACTTTAAAATTCAAATGTGTAAAAAGTATTTGACACATATACATATATTATTTAAAATAAATATATATAAATTTGAAAATTTAAAATAAAAACAAAAATATTTAAGGAGGGTTTTAGTGGATAACAATATTAAAAAACTTAGAACAGCAGCTGATATTTCACAAAATGATCTGGCTAAGCTCTGCAATGTGACCAGGCAAACCATCAATGCAATTGAAAATAATAAATATGACCCGACTTTAAGTCTGGCTTTTTCGATAGCTCACGCATTAAATACGGGAATAGATAAAGTATTCAACTATAACGCCAAAAAAAAGTAAGGGAGCGGTTCTTATGAAGAAAATGGATGAGATGCAAAAACACCAATCGGGTATAGCCGCCAGAATAGCATTTAGTTTTTATACTGTCGCTTTACTGATATGGTCATTAATAGATTATTTTAAAAACGGAAATACAGGATGGCAATTTCCAATACTTTTAATAGGCTGCGCGCTCTATTTATGGATTCAAGTTTATCATAATCGAAAAACAAGGTAACAATTCCAATACACTTCCGGAGGATTATACAGCAATGTACGAATATAAGTTTATAAAAGTAGAAGTAAACCGATGGAAAGGAAAGCCTAAAGAAGACTATAAAGAAATTATTGAAAAGTATTCGCAGCAAGGATGGAAGCTGGTTCAAATATTTGCTCCTCCTATTTCAGGTTATGGGGCAGCCGATTATTTTGATATTATTCTTGAAAAAAAAGTATAAATGTTTCAGTACAAAGAAAGCCGGATCATACATATGGTCCGGCTTTCTTTGTACTGAAATAAGCCAGCAGATAACTTAACGGATTTCACCTCTTAAATATTTTTTCGGAAATCCGCAATTCAAATAGCTTCCAATATATTTTATTATTTAACTTGCTGGGGATATTGAAAAAATTGGAGGAAAAAATGAGTCTACTTTTAAAAACACAAAATAGTAAAGCGATTTTTACATTAGTAGCATCAGGAATCATTGTTCTCGCTCTTTTCAGTATAAAACATAATCATTTAAGCATGGATGTCATCGATATTTTAAACAGAGCTGGAATAATAGCTCCTAGTTGGATTGTCAGTGCTATCACTGCAACGGGTTCAGTCCTGGCTATCATTACTGTTTTAGGATCTCTTGGTGCAGGCTTGCCATTAGCCGTTTTAGAACAATTGGCTGCAGCAAGTACAGCAGCAGCTTAATATAAAACATTAAATTCAATATCCCTGGCAGTCCCTTAAACGAATGGATGAAAATACTTTGTTTAAAAAGAACGTTTTAGTCAAATTGTACATACTCTGTCTGATCTTATTTTTAATTGCTTTATTTACAGCATATTTTTATACAGATCCCGCTTCAAATGTAAATAATCTAAATCGAAATATCCGTCCGGATTTTTTTCAGATTTTCTTTAATAATATTAAAGTAGCGAGTCTGCTTGTTTTTTTAGGCCCGTTGACGCTGTCACTTGGCACGATTGCAGTTTTAATTATTAATGGATTAATTTTAGGAAATGCCATAGGAAACATCAAAGACAATTTAAACCTTTTACTGCTTGTTATACCCCATGGAATAATTGAAGTCCCGGTATTGCTTCTTGCAGCTTCTGTAGGAATGAAATTAACTTTGGATTTATTACTCCTCAAAATAAATTTAAAATTCACTTTTAAATATATTGGTATTATATTTCTCGGTTTAATGATAGCAGCTATGTTAGAAACATTTATTACACCTATCTTTATAAAAGGAGTCTCTTAGGATTATGCAAATTGAATTATCTTCATTTAAGGACCGAAACATTAATTTTTTGTCCTCATTTTTGTTTTATATTATCGGGTTAGCTTTTTATTTAAGTTCCCTATTGCCTTTTATGAAAAGTTTAATTCCCAAAAACATCCCTATACAAGTTGTTGAGCAAGTAAAACATTTAGATTATATCATTGCGATAGCCGCACTGTTTCTTTTAATGTTCGGGGTGATTTTTGAAGGATTTGTATTATTTCTCATTATAAATTTTCTTGGCGCTCAAATTAAGATTAAAACCTTTTATTCCCTATTTATGTTTTCTAACATCCCGGTCGCAATTAAGTTTTTTCTTATATCATTCAAAAACATTTTCGCGGAACATCCAAACACTAGTTTATTTTTCACAAGTAATCATTTGATTTTTTCTATCTTTGATTTGTTCAATATTGCATACTTATTTCTTTTGTTTATTCTTCTAAAATGGAGAACAAATTTGAACTACCTGACAATCTCAGTTTTTATTTTTACGGCATTCCTGTATAGAATGTTTTTTTAGCATATATAAATAAACCCCCTCAATAGGGGTTTTTCTTTCATTTCGTTCACTGTATACAATTCCTTTTATATGCTTCCGAAACAATACCGACTCTAGTACTCACATTCCACTTTTTACAGAGACCGGCTATGATATATTCGACATTACGCTGCGAGTAGTTTAATGACTTAGCGATCTCTTTATTAGGTTTTTCAGCAATTATCAGTTTAATTACTGAAATTTCAATCTTTTTTAATTCCAATTCATTTTCTACTGCTGTTTTCATTCTAACTTCCTTTCTAAAAATGTATTTACTAAATAATACCCTATTATATAATTTTTATCAATAACATCAAATATTAATGGTAAAATATTATGTTGCTTTTACTAACTTCTAAGTAGTTTATATACAATATAAAAATCCCCCGTATGTTTCAAGCGGGGGATTTTCTTTTATTTCACAAACCCAAGCAGCATTTCACGAATCATCTTGCTTGCCGTGTTTGCGGTTTGTTCTGAGTGGTCATAGATCGGCGCAACTTCTACGAGGTCAGCGCCTTTTACATTGACTTCTGAGCGCGCGATTTCATGGATGGACGCGAGCAATTCTTTAGACGTGATGCCTCCTGCGTCAACCGTGCCCGTTCCCGGCGCATGAGCGGGATCAAGAACGTCGATATCGATGGTGACATAAACAGGGCGTCCCGCAAGCTGCGGCAGCACTTTTTTCAGCGGCTCAAGCACTTCAAACTTAGAAATGTGCATGCCGTTTTCTTTCGCCCATTCAAATTCTTCCTTCATTCCGGAACGGATGCCGAATGAAAATACGTTTTGCGGTCCGATGAGCTCGGCCGCTTTGCGGATCGGAGTAGAGTGGGAAAGCGGTTCACCTTCATAATCCGTGCGCAGGTCGGTGTGCGCGTCAAAATGAATGATGGCAAGGTCCGGAAACTTCTTATACATGGCTTTTATGACAGGCCATGATACAAGGTGCTCCCCTCCCATGCCGAGCGGGAACTTTCCTTTTTCTAAAATGCTGTCCACGTATTCTTCAATCATATCAAGGCTTCTTTGCGGATTGCCGAACGGAAGCGGAATGTCGCCGGCGTCAAAGAAATTCAAATCAGCCAAGTCACGGTCGAGATACGGGCTGTATTCTTCAAGACCGATAGACACCTCGCGGATTCTCCCCGGGCCGAAACGCGAACCCGGACGGTAGCTGACCGTCCAATCCATCGGCATGCCGTAAAGGATGGCGTCCGCCTCTTTCCAGTCGGGGCGGCTTGCGATAAATACTTTTCCTGAATATGCTTCATCAAACCTCATGATAAAACCCTCGCTTTCCTGTAAAAAAGCGCAAGATTCGCTCCTGCGCCGTACGTTTTTATTTGATTAAGTCGCTCACAAATTTCGGAAGAACAAATGCCGCTTTGTGAAGCTCTTTCGTGTAATATTTCGTGTCGATGTCAAAGAAACGGCTGTCCTCCACTTCAAGCGGATCGTACTTTTTAGAACCGATCGTAAATGTCCACAAGCCGCTCGGGTACGTCGGGATATTAGCCGTATACAGGCGGGTGATCGGGAAGATTTCTTTCACGTCACGCTGTACGTTTGTAATCAGTTCCGGTGTAAACCACGGGTTGTCCGTCTGCGCGACGAAGATGCCGTCTTCTTTTAACGCCTTGGAAATTCCGGCATAGAAGCCTTTTGAGAACAGATTGACGGCCGGTCCGACCGGTTCTGTTGAATCAACCATGATGACGTCATACTCATTCTCTGATTTCGCAATGTGCATGAAACCGTCATCGACTCTCACGTCGACGCGCGGATCATCAAGCTTGCCCGCAATGGACGGAAGGAATTTTTTAGAGTATTCAATAACCTTGCCGTCAATGTCGACAAGCGTCGCTTTTTTTACGCTTGGGTGCTTCAGAATCTCTCTGATGACACCGCCGTCTCCGCCGCCGACAACGAGGACGTTTTCCGGATTCGGGTGCGTAAATAACGGGACGTGCGCAACCATTTCATGATAGACGAATTCGTCTTTTTCAGAAGTCATGACCATTCCGTCTAAGAACAGCATGTTGCCGAATTCTTCTGTCTCCACCATTTCCAGATGCTGAAATTCCGTCTGTTCCGTATGTAATGTTTGTTTCACCTTTAATGTAATGCCGAAATTCTTCGTCTGCTTCTCCGTATACCAAAGCTCGCTCAATTGTCATCTCCCTTTCAAGGCTTATTTCATTTATTGTAAGCGTCTGTATCGCTTTTATTCCGGTTAAAATCTCATTTTCACCTAAGGAAAAAGTATAGAGGATGGCGGGGAAAAAGTAAAGAAGTGTCCGGTTTGATATGTTTAAAAAACCCCCTTTTTTCACATAATAATAGAATCATGAAAAAGGGGGTCCCCAAAAGTGGATAAAGTATCTGGAAAACAGCTCAGAATCACATTCAAAATCATCCGTGCCTGCATCTTTCTGACACTGATCGGCGGAATGCTGGCCGGCGTCTGCTTCACATCCGTTCTTCTTGCAGCGAAATGGCAGGGGGCCCCCTCCGTCCGGGTTCCTCAGTCTACGATTCTTTATGCAAATGACGGCTCAAAGCTAGGTGAGACCGATTTCGGGGAAAAGCGCTACTGGGTCCGGTTAAAAGATATCAATCCGATAGCGGTGCAGGCCGCCATAGCGGTGGAGGATCAAAACTTTTACAATCACCACGGTTTTGATTACCGGCGGATGGCCGCCGCCGCGCTGGCTGACATAAAGGCAATGGCCAAGGTTCAGGGCGCAAGCACCATCACCCAGCAATACGCGAGAAATCTCTACCTTGAGCATGATAAGACATGGAAACGAAAATGGAATGAAGCCTTTTACACGATCCGCCTTGAACAGAACTATTCTAAAAACGAGATTTTAGAAGGTTATGTAAATACGATATATTACGGCCACGGCGCATATGGAATTGAAGCCGCCTCGCGCCTGTATTTCGGCAAACACGCCAAAGATCTGAACGATGCGGAAGCCGTGCTTTTGGCGGGCATACCGAAAGGCCCGTCCGGCTATTCGCCATATGTCAGCGAAAAGAAGGCCAAACAGCGCCAGGAAACCATTCTCCGACTGATGATCGGCCAAAAAATGATCTCAAAAGAAAAGGCGGAAAGGCTTAAGAAAACGCCGCTTGCCTATCAGCCGCTGAAAAACAGAACCGCGGCGAAAACGGCGCCTTATTTTTACGATGATGCGATGAAAGAACTCGAGAAAAAGCTCGGCATGACGCGCGAACAGCTGGCAACGAGCGGATTGCGTGTTTATACGACGCTTGATAAGCGCATGCAGCGGATTGCGGAAAACACTGTGGCACATACGATCCGTACCGGCTCTGACATTCAGGTCGGCTTTTCCGCGATTGATCCGGCAACAGGGCGCGTGCTTGCGCTTCTCGGCGGACGTGACTACGAAAAAAGCCCGTTTGACCGGGCGACACAGGCGAAACGGCAGCCCGCTTCCACGATCAAGCCGCTTTTGTACTACAAAGCGATTCAAAGCGGCTTTACACCGGTCACGCTGATGAAAAGCGAAGCCACAGAGTTCCAGATTGACGACAACGGAGATACTTATTCTCCAAGCAATTACAACGGCTACTACGCCAATAAACCGATTACGCTGCTTCAGGCGCTTGCGTTATCAGACAACATTTATGCCGTGAAGACCCATCTCTTTCTCGGCATGAATAAGCTCGTGTCGGCGGCAAAGGAATTCGGCATCAGCGAACATTTAAAGCCTCTTCCGTCTCTGGCGCTCGGAACTGAACCCGTGCGCCCGATTGAGATGGTTAATGCCTACGCGATGCTCGCAAACGGGGGAAAACAAATCACCCCTTCCTTTATCACAAAAGTGACGGATACCGCCGGCAACATCTTGTATGAACAGCCGCGCGGACATCAGCAGACACTTGATAAAAAAGCCGCTTTTGTGACGGCGAGCATGATGACGGGCATGTTTGATCAGGATTTAAACGGCTATACTTCCGTCACTGGACGCACCATTTCTGACCGGCTGACCCGAACCTATGGCGGTAAATCAGGCACGACGAGCGCAGACAGCTGGATGATCGGCTTTAACCCTGCTCTTGCCGCCGGTGTATGGACAGGTTATGACAAAAGCAGCACGATTGATTCAGTAGAGGAAAAAAGCTATGCGAAGACGATTTGGGCGGACTTTATGGAGAAGGCGCTCGAAGGAGAACCGGAAATAGCGCTTAAACCGCCGAAGGGCGTCACGGGCGTCTATATCGATCCCGCTTCCGGCTACACTTCGGGACCCGGCTGCGCCGCAAAGCATTATACGTATTTCATCGCAGGCACTGAGCCCGCGGATGTGTGCTACGGACCGGAACCTTCTAAAAAAGAAAAGGAACACGCCCCCGCCCGCAAAGAAGCTCCGCGCAAAAAATGGTGGGATAAGTGGCTCGGCAAAAAAGACTGAGCCCGGTGCATTGCGCGCCGGGCTTTAATCCGCGTCTTCCTCAAGCACCCACGGGAGCAAGAGTGAAAAGTCGAGATGGATAATAGGGTCAGGAAAACCCTTCGGTATAAAAAATGTTGTACTCGGCAATGAAAACGAAAAGCGGTTATCTCCCGCCCTCTCGATATGAAAATTCGGCCAGCCTTCCCTAAGCCTGCCGACAATCGGATAGCTGCCCGCATAATGATGCAGGCCGTTTTCCTTTCCATGCTCCCCCAAATCGTGACAGACAGCCGGACGAATCCCAAACTGCGTAAACAATCTTGTTTTCTCGGCGGGAAGGAGATTCACCGCCTCGGAAAAGTTCCGGCAGCTCCCGCAATCGCAGGGATCAGGCCATGATTTTTCATATTGTTTTCTCGTTTCCTCCGCATCTGCTTCAATGACCCATGGCCCGATTTCAAAGACGGTGAACATGATGAAACCTCCGCGTAAACATGAAAAATCCCGAGTCTTGGTTCGGCTCGGGGCTTTCCATGTCCTGATTCTGTATCAACAGTTTACTCAGTACAATTGCAAAATAGTGCAAATATTTATAAAGTTCACAAAAAGTTCACAAATTATTTTTCTTCCGGAAGCAGTCCTGTTTTCAATTCATCGGATGAACGTTCCCAGAGCCCTTGGTCATGCTTCTGCAGAAATTCAGCAAGCACCTGCTTTGAGCTGGCGTCCATTTTGTCCACGATAATGCAGCGCTTCATTGATTTATCCATTAAATTCACATGCTCCGGCAATGACTTATAGCCTCTGCGGATACTTCTGTCCACGGTCATTTCACAAGCCGTCACACCCGCGTAATAAGGGCCTTCTTCTTTTCTGTCGATGGTGACCCACACGAGCCAGTACGGTTTTCCGTTCGGCACTTCATCTTTGTTCGGCAAGAATTTGATGCCTTTTTCAACGACACTGCGGGCATGCATGGCGCCGATGTCAACGAAGGCTTCCTTCTCTTCCACATCGACAAATACCGGAGAAATATTGTCAAGGCTCAGCGCCCCGGCGCCAAAACCGCCATGTCCGTCGGTCGGATCACTTTTAATAATATTAAATCCGATTGTTTTCTTCTTTTTTTCTTCCATGAAAATACCCTCCTACAAAAGCGGTTGAAATATAATGGCAAATACCTTGAGAATCCAGTCTCTCCCCTCGCTTAACAGCGGCCACACGACATAGGAGCCGACCGGTGTCACAAACAGCACGAGAAACACGATAATCCCGTAGCTCTCAAACTGAGTCATTTTGGCGCGCACCCGCGGCGGCACGAGATCCTCAATAATCCGGTAGCCGTCAAGCGGAGGAAGCGGCAGCAGGTTGAATAAACACAGCGCGAGATTCAGCTGAATCCAAATAGAGAAAAAGCGGTCAAGCCCCATGCTGAATGCAGAAAGCAGCTCCATTCCGTAAGCATGCATCAACACTAGCAAAAAGAAACCGATAAAGGCAAGAAGCAGGTTGCTTACAGGCCCGGCGACGGAAACCAGCACTCCCGCCAGCCGCGGTCTTTTAAAGGCGCGGCGGTTCACCGGCACCGGACGGGCCCAGCCGAAACCCGCGACCAAAATTAGAATCGTTCCGAAAACATCAAGATGTTTAATCGGATTGAGCGTTAATCTGCCCTGCCTCGCCGCGGTATCGTCTCCGAACCGATACGCGACATACGCGTGCGCCAGTTCATGCATCGTAAATGCCACAATCAGCGTAATCACGACATAGGGCATAAGCTCCAGCGGATAATATAAAAATCTGTCCAAATGTAAAAATCCCCTTTTTTAAAAAATGCAAGATTGTCCTTCATTCAGTATACTATAAGTGACCTCTCTTCCAAAGTGAGGAAACGATAAAGGAGGATCAGCACCATGCCGCTCGTAACCGTTAAAATGCTTGAAGGCCGCACAGATGAACAAAAACGGAATCTGGTTGAAAAAGTGACAGAAGCCGTAAAAGAAACGACAGGCGCAGCCGAAGAAAAGATCATTGTCATGATTGAAGAAATGAGAAAGGATCATTACGCCGTCGCCGGCAAACGGATCAGCGATACGGAGTAATCCTTGATAATGGCCGGCGCTGCTATGTCAGGCCGGCTTATTTCATTACTTTTTCAACGAGGCTGAAAAAGGTATTCTTTTCTTCTTCTGTCAATGCTTCGAACAGCTCGTCAATGAGCATCTGCCGGTTTTCAATCATTTGCATGGCCGCCATTTTTCCCGATTCGGAAAGCGTCATCCATACCGTGCGTCGGTCTTCGTTATTTCTCGACCTTTCCACGAAACCCTCTTTTTCTAAATGATTCAGAGCGGTTGTCGTGGCTGAAGGCGATAATGTGACTTCCTGCAATATATCTTTAATCGTGCACGTGCCGTGCCGGTAAATAATCCTGAGAATAAATCCTCTGATATTGTTTATACTCTTCGGAATTGTCGCCTCATCAAGCTTTTTCGTGCTCTTTAAATATTTCGTGAGCGCGTAATCCAGTACATTTGCTTGTAATATATCGTGCTTCATGCAGAAACTCCCCATTTCAAGATGCATCCATCATCATTGTTTGTTTTTTATTACATTTTACTGATACCTTACGGAGAAAGTCAAAATTCCGGCCGGAAAGCCCACAACTTTTATCCTGCCCTATACAGACTATTATCTCCTGCTTTTTTACCCATCCCTTTTATGCAATGCTGGTTTTATAGACATGATTCAGGTAAAATCATTAAGGGTGACTGCGTTTGACGGAAAGGATAATCTGATCGGATGCGGCAGACAATATGACTGGAAAAGAAACGGAACAGACGGGGAAACAGAACACAGGATTGTCGATTACACAGAAGATGTGACACGGGTAAAAGCCAAAGAGGCCCTCTTGGCTTTTACTTTTGGATGGAGGGATGCGTGTTGCGGAATATCCTACAAAAAAAAGACATCACCCAGCTGCTTGAACAAAGCAGAAACAGGCAGACTGCCAAAACGATGGGTGGATTTGATTTAACATTACTGGGCATCGGCGCCGTCATCGGGACGGGCGTCATGGTTCTTACAGGCATTACGGCCGCGAAAAACGCCGGGCCTTCCGTAATCTTTTCTTTTATCATTGCAGCCGTTGTCTGCAGCCTTGCAGCATTATGTTACGCCGAAATCGCTTCTGTTCTCCCGGTTTACGGAAGTGCCTATATTTACTCTTACACTACCATGGGAGAAATTGTCGGCCATTTAATGGGCTGGACGCTCTTATCCGTTTATATGGTGACGGCGTCGGCGGTGGCAAGCGGCTGGTCAAGTTATTTTAATAATCTGTTAGCCGAAATCGGCATGCCTTTGCCGGACAGTCTGCTGCACGTGCCGAGCCAGGGGGGCATCGTCAACCTTCCTGCCATCATCATTACTCTATTAATTGCCGTCGTTCTGTCACGCGGCTCTAAAGAGAGCAAAACCTTTAATAATATAATGGTTCTCGTAAAAATCGGAATTGTTTTGCTGTTTATCATCACAGGAAGCTTTTTTGTAAAGCCGGGCAATTGGCATCCTTTTATGCCTTTTGGAATCAAAGGCGTCATTACGGGGGCTTCTGCCGTCTTTTTTGCGTTTCTCGGATTTGACGCGATTTCCGCTTCGGCTGAAGAAGTCAAAAAACCGCAGCGCAACCTGCCGATCGGTATTATCGGTTCACTGGTGATCTGTACATTGGTATACGTCATCGTCTGTCTCGTCATGACGGGGATGGTTCCGTATTCACAGCTTAATGTGCCGGAAGCCATGTCTTATGTGCTGCAGTCTGTCGGACAAAACGCGGTGGCGGGCGTTATCGCTGCCGGTGCGGTGATCGGACTGATGGCCGTCGTTCTCGCCCATACCTATGCGGCGACCCGTATATCTTTTGCGATGGCAAGAGACGGAATGCTGCCGAAAGTCTTTACCATTGTCGGAAAGAAATCGGGAGCGCCGATCTTTAATACGTGGCTGATCGGACTGATCAGCGCCTGCATCGCGGGTTTTGTTGATCTGAAAGAGCTGTCAGATCTCTCAAACATCGGCGCATTATTGACATTCGCCATGGTCAGTCTGTCCGTGCTGATTCTGCGCCGCACCCATAAGGATCTGCCACGGGGATTTAAAGTGCCTTTTGTACCCGTACTGCCGATTTTGGCCATTATCTGCTGTTTGTTTTTAATGGTCAATCTGCCGCTGAAAACGTGGCTTTATTTTGCCGTCTGGCTGATCATCGGCGTGATCGTTTACTTTTTATATTCGTACAAGCACAGCAAATTGAGACAATAAACAAAACCAGGCCCGCTTTATCGCGGCCTGGTTTTTTCATCAAAAAAGACGAAAGCCATCGCCTTTAACAAATGTGTTTCAGCTCTTCTATGTAGTGAAGCGCCTCATCATATTCTTCATCCGTATATTTCTGTTTGCTTTTTATCGTAAACACTTTCTCTTTCTTTTCCTCAGCTTCAAGGCCGTCAAAATACAAAATCGTAGACACCAGCTCCAAAAACCGGGATGAGCGGCTGTTGACGCTGTCGATGTACTTCTTCATATCCGGCATCGTAAGCTCCGCATGATGTAAAAACTCGGCTCCCGTCTCCGTCAGCGAGTACCGGTATTGAAAGTAGCCGCCCTTTTTTTCCTTCACCTCATCCAGAAACCCAAGATTGCACAGCTCTTCAATTCGAAGCGTCAGTTCTTCGGAATACGGGCCGTAAAAATGAAAATCATATTTTTCGTAGAAAGGATACTGCATTTTCTTCGCGATATAAATGATTTTCTGCAGCTTTTTCCGCCCGATGATTTCTCCAGAATCCGAGAACACCTTCATCAGTTTTGCATGTTCTTTCAACAAATTCCCGACATCTCCTTTTCCTTCTTTACCAAAATCCTTCTATGTCAGTCCCAGCAGCTGCCGGATTTTTAATTTTGCTTCAGGGTTTTCTGAATCGTCACAAATGAGGTCCATCGGATAGTAGAGCTTATGGTCCGTCCGGCGTTTGCCCGAAATGGATTCGACAATGGCGGACTGCCTGGACAGCTCTTTGATCTGGCCCTTCTGCGTTAACAGGTGAATCGGCAGACGCTCCTCCTCTTCACCCGGCCGGTAAAAATCATACGGCAGATCCGATGAAGAATCGACCACTAAATAGTAATTGGGATCAATTCCCGCCTCTTTAAACAGAGCGGTCAGTTCAAAATAAGCCGACATTTCCTCATTGGGGTTAAATTCGGCATATTGAAACAGCTGGCGGTTAATGAAGCGGCGGCACAAGTCGGACAGAATCGGGTCCTCTTCTTCCTCCCAAGCCTGGAAATAATATAAAATGATGGCTTCATCAAGCTTCAGATAATCCGCAAGCGTCAGCTTCCCTTCAAAAATGGAATAAAAATGAACGGGAGCATGAGTGAAGATATACCCTTCTTCATGGAGCTGCTTCGCACGGTGGAGAATTTTCGTCAAAATGACTTCAGCGCTTCTCGTCACGGGATGAAAATACACCTGCCAGTACATTTGATAGCGGCTCATAATATAGTCTTCGACGGCGTGCATGCCGCTTTGCTTAATGACGATTTGGTCCTCTCGCGGACGCATCACCCTTAAAATCCGTTCCATATCAAAATGTCCGTAGCTGACGCCCGTATAGTATGCGTCCCGCTGAAGGTAATCCATCCTGTCGGCGTCAATCTGGCTCGAAATCAGGCTGACCACCTGTTTGTTTTTGTATGTTTTGGCAATGACTTCGGCAACATCCTGCGGAAATCCCGGTCCCGCCTTTCTGAGAACCTGATTCACCTCGGTGTCGCCGAGAATGATTTCCCTCGTATAGTCTTCATGATCCAGATGAAAAACCTTTTCAAAGGAATGCGAAAACGGCCCATGTCCCAAATCGTGCAAAAGCGCGGCGCTGAGACAGAGTTCGCGTTCATTGTCATCCCATTCAGGACGCCCTTTAAAAACATCATCAACCATTCGTCTGACAATCTCATAGACGCCGAGAGAATGGTTAAAACGGCTGTGTTCCGCGCCGTGAAACGTCAAATACGTCGTACCGAGCTGTTTGATCCGGCGCAGCCGCTGAAATTCACGGGTGCCGATCAAATCCCAGATCAGCTTGTCCCGCACATGAACATAGCGGTGAACGGGATCTTTAAACACTTTTTCTTCTGATAATTTTCCGTTTGGATACGCCATCGTCATTCCCTCTTTTTTTTAGCCGTGATTCTATTATATCGGCTCTGTAATTTGAAAACATCCTTGAATTTGTCCGGCGTTTTGTTCCAGTTTTCCGTCATTGATTTTTTGAAGCAAAAAAGCCTGACCCATCGGGCGAGGCTGTCGTAAAAATACACATTTACTTTTTGATCTTCTTTTTCACTTTCTCAATCAGCTCGTCCTCAGTCGGCGCCGACAGCGGGCGGTTGTTTACGAAAGCAAACGATTTTTTGCGTCCGGGCCCGCAATATGACTGACATCCGACCTCCACTTTTGCATCCGGGTCAGCTTCTTTCAAACGCGGCAGCAAAGTCTTAATATTGGTGGCCTGGCAATCATCACACACTCGGAATTCATTAGCCATGATGTACGCTTCCCTTCATTCAATGTTCCTCTATGTTAAATCTTAATTTTAAAAACGAAAAAAATCACATCACATCTCATTGTACAAGGATTCATCTTATCCTGCAAGGCTCTGCGTATCTCTCATTCTTTCAGCCAATTTGTATAAATATTTTCCAATCTGGACATTCTAATACCATCAAAGATATTGGGGGTTGAGAACATTGACAAAACAAAGACAGGACGCCTGGTCGGAGGAAAATGACCTGCTGCTTGCGGAAACCGTGCTCCGGCACGTCCGGGAAGGAAGCACGCAGCTGAACGCCTTTGAAGAGGTAGGCGATAAATTAAACAGAACGTCGGCAGCGTGCGGATTCAGGTGGAATGCCGTCGTGCGCCATCAATACGAAAAAGCGCTTCAGCTTGCCAAAAAACAGCGGAAACAGCGGATGCGCGCGCTCGGAAACGGCCAGCCGGCCAAGAAGAAACTATTATATCAGCCGCCTGCGCCGGATGCGGACATCATGCAGGAAACCGCAGCCGAAGAGACGGTTCAAACGGAAGCGCCAAAAGAGGATCGGCAAGCCGTCATGTCCGGCGAACATATGCCTTATGTCGATGAAAGCTTCAAGGAAGAGTTAGCTAGTTTATCACATTTGCTGGCGCCTCAGCAGCCGAGCCAAAAGGCGGAGCTCACAATGGCAGACGTCATTCAATTTCTGCAGAGCTATGAAGGCAGCGGAAAGCAAACTTCCGCCCTGCAAATGGAAAATGACCGTTTAAAACGGGAAAACCAAGAACTTCAGTCTAAAACCGAGCAGCTGGAAGCGGCCGTCGAAAAGCTTGAAAAAGATCAAAAAACCATTCAGGAAGACTACGAAACCTTGGTAAAAATTATGAACAGAGCCAGAAAACTAGTTTTATTTGAAGACGACGAACATGCCTCTCCGTCCTTCAAAATGGACCGGAACGGCAATTTAGAAAAAATGGCCGAATAACTCAAAAAACCCCTTTCCTTGTCATGGAAAAAGGGGTTTTTGCCATTTGTCAATGACGCGCATCCTGATCTATATTAATGTAAACATTGTTCAGGGGCCTTCTTCCCGCAAGGGCTGCGCATCTCGGTCCCCGCCCGCACATAAGCATAAAGATTCAATTCCTCATCCCAAATGGTTCTTAGGAATTATTGATCGATTAGCTACTGTGCAATACACTGTATAGAGAATACAATTATTAGATATGATGGGAATGATAGTAAATGAGTAGCCAATTACGAAAAGGAGCGTTGGAACTTTGTGTGTTGTCCCTGCTTCTTTATGAAGATTTATATGGTTATGAATTAATCAAGATCATAAGTGAAACGTTCCCTGTATCGGAGGGCACCATCTACCCCATATTACGAAGACTCACAAAAAATAACTACCTAAAAACGTATACAGCAGCTTCCGATCAAGGCCCATCACGCAAATATTACAAAGTAACAGAAGAAGGCGCCTTATATCATCACACATTAAAATCGGAATGGCTTGACCTGTCCGAAAAAGTGAACAGCATCATTAAGGAGGGAAAATGAATGTGTAAAGACCAATATTTAAAACATCTCCGGCGGGAAATAAAAGATCTGCCGGAACTTGAGCAAAAAGAGATACTCGCCGATATCGGCGAAATATTCCAAATGGGCGGCGCTGAAGGAAAAAGCGATGAACAAATCGCGGGCAATTTAGGAAACCCCAAAACACTTGCGCGCGCCTTAAAAGCGGATATTTTCATCAGCGATGCCGAGGAGCAGAAAACATGGCGCTCGTTTTTCAAAGCATTCGGCCTGATGCTGGGGATGGGCATGTTCAACTTCATGTTTATGCTGACACCGTTTCTTTTTGCCTCTGTTGCGGTGTTAAGTTTGATGGCGATCGGCCTGATGCTGATGACCGGATCATTCTTTCTCCTCGTAAAAGTGCCGATTGTAACAGCCATTTTTAACGGATGTATGGTTCTTGGAGCGGGTATGGCGGTGTTTATGGCCGGATTTGATCTTTCGAAACTGATATTCCGCATCTTTTTGCGCTATTTCAAATGGAATGTCAGCGTTGTAAGGAGGGAAACCATTGAATCGAAAAATGTGGTATAGCATTGCTCTCATTTTAATCGCTGCCGGCCTGATCGGAAGCATGTTCTTCGGTTTTGACGGCTTTTACCCTAAATCATAAGGAAGGTGTGCAAATATCATGACTGAACCAGCCCTGATATTAAAAGATGTCTCTAAAACAATCAATCATACCCCTATTGTACAGTCAATTTCTTTCGATGTGAGAAAAGGCGAGATTTTCGGCCTTTTAGGGCCGAACGGCTCAGGAAAAACCACTATTTTCAGAATGATCGTACAGCTTATTAAAAAAACAGAAGGAGCCATTTCATTCAGAGGCAGACCGGACAGCGACTTTGAATATTTTATGAGACATATCGGGGTTATCATTGAAGGCCCGGATATGTATCCGAATATGACCGCTTTGCAAAACCTAAAATATTTTACTAAACTGCGCAGCACCTCGCTGCGAACGGATGACCTTATGAATACCCTTGCAAAAGTCGGGCTAGAGCAGGCTGCCCGCAAAAAAGTGAAACATTTCTCATTAGGTATGAAACAGCGCTTGGGGCTCGCTTATTCTCTTCTTCACAATCCCGGATTATTAATTCTGGATGAACCGATGAACGGCCTCGATCCTAAAGGAATGAAAGAATTGCGCACCATTCTTTCCGATTTAGCGAAGCAAGGGGTTTCCATTTTATTATCAAGCCATTTATTGTCGGAAATGGAGGAGATTTGCGATAGGGTTGCCTATATTAAAAAGGGACGGATTTTAGGAATTGAAGACATGAAGAACAGACATGACCTTGGTCAGAAAAAACTGTTTACCGTCACGGTCGATCATCCGGCAAGGGCGAAAGAAATATTAGAGCAGGACGGTATTCTTCAAGTACAGCAAAAAGACAGCCGCATCATTGAATTGGAAGCGGAAGAAGATACCATCCCGTATGTCATTAAATCTTTGGCAGAGAAAGAGATTCTGATTTCCCGCGTTTCTGCAAGAACTTTATCATTGGAAGAGAAATACATGATGATTACAGATCAGGAGGACGCGGTATGAGCATATTTCATCTGGCGCAGAACGAATTCATAAAAATAACCCGAAAAAAAGGCACACTTTTATCTCTTTTTTTCCTGTTTCTCATCGTTTTGCTGGCCGGCCTTATTATGAATCATGAGTTAGATGCTTCCTCGGATAACAATTGGAAAGAACGGCTTCTCGCCGAAAAAAAACAGGAAGAAATTGATAAACCCGCTGAAACGACAGGCGTTTATTATTCTGCTGATGTTAAGAATAAAGACTATTATTTGGAGCATAACATCAACCCTTATGAATGGAACGGCTGGAGGTTTTTCGGCACGGTTACTTCAAACGGGCTTGAGATTTTCGTCAGCTTGACCGCGATTTTAACCGTCAGCGGGGTTGTTTCTAAAGAGTTTGCCCTTGGAACGATTAAGTTTATCGCTACAAGCCCGAACCGAAGATGGCGGATTTTAACATCGAAATTTCTGGCCTCCCTTCTGTTTACCGGTATGATTTACTTATTTTACTGTGTGAGCTGTTTGCTGATCGGCGGCGTGTTATTCGGTTTTTCCAATGCTTCATATCCGCTCGTCTATACTCATTTAAATGACAGTCTGTATACCATCAGTTCAATCAAAGCATCCGGAATCATTCTGCTTTTGCGTTTCATATCAATTATAAGCATTGTCACCATTGCGTTCACTTTGTCAGTATTGTGCAAAAGCCAGGCGCTCTCCCTTTGCTTATCGATTTTACTGCTGTTTGCCGGCAGTATATTGGGCGGAACTGATTTGCTTGCCCAATTTACGTGGTATAAATTTACGCTCTTTCCGCATTTAAATCTCGTTGCTTATGTAAATAAAAGCGCGGGTGATGCGATTTCAACGTTAAACATCCCCTATTCCATGACGGTTATAGCGATCTACTTTCTTATTTGTTTATTGATTTCTTTTTCCGTCTTTCAAAAGAGAGACATTACAGCATAGACAGAGAGGCGGCGGCATAATGAGCGGACGGCAGGAAATACTGCCGGTCCAGCAATTTGCCGCTGGCCGCCCCTTGGTCCATCGCTAATGGATTCAAATAACCGAAGCTCCCGCTGCTTCGCTGCTGAAAGTGTAGAAATTCCCGCCCTTCCCGTATAAAAAGCGCCTCATCGAATTGGAGAAATTTCATAATGGCAGTGTATTTTGCAACGGCGTCAATGTGATACTTTCTGCACTCGGCTAACATTAAACCTGAAAAAGCAAAGTCTGATGTTTTGTACCATTCCGTGAGAAAAGGCTGCAATTCATTCATTTGCAAATAAGTGACGGCATAAAGGGCATCCGCCTGTTCTTGCTGGATGCTGCCCGGCGCCATGAGCAAATCGGCCTCACGTTTCATCCCGGTTTCTAAGAACACGATCAGTTCTTCCGGAGTCACCGCCCCAAAATAAGCCCCTAACACCATGAGGATCATAGAGGAGGACTCTGATTTCAGTTCCTCTTGTAAACCGCGGGCCATTTGTTCAAGTCCGTTATGAAAAAAGATGCTTTTTGCGGCATCTATCCTGCGGTACACATGATACGCATACGCGAACAGGACCGGATGGCATTCGTGTGTTTTTTCTCCGAAATAACAGTCTAGGAATAGAATAACTTCTTCTGTATCCTTTCTGCTTTCAACATGATGACATGCCGCTAAACCGCAAAACAGGTGCATGAGATCATCTGCTTCCATTTCTTCCGGCTGCAGCTGAATGTTCTTCCAAAAACCCAGCAGCCATTCTTCTGTTTTTTTTATATTAAAATGTTCCTTGACTATCTGCATGTTCCACACTCCAGATTCAGAATCTCAATCGCCGGCAGAAGAGCCGGCGCACAATGAATGGATGGATTCTCGTTATTTATATGATGAAGAGCCGCTTGACAGCCATAAAAAAATGGATCGATACACGATTGGATAAATAACATATTGCACAGCTGTTTCATTTTTCGGCTGCCGAGACAAAACACAAGCCATTTTTGAATGGACACTTTCAAGCCGGGATGAAGCAGATGCTCTCCCTCATTCAAATGAAGAAGACAGTACTCGACAAACTCCAGCTCGTTTTCAGCTGTTCTTTTCCATGCGTCATGGAGCAAAGGCTGAAACATCGAATTCTTGTAAAAGCGCACTTTTTCATGGTCAGTTGACATTCCCAGCTCGCTCAGCAAACCGACGAATTCGGCGTATTTAAAATAAGGCCATTCTTTTTTTATAAGATAGCCGTTTTGCAATCCGTGACGTATGACCTGATCATCCGAATCTATTCCCTGCTTCTTTTTATAAGCTTTTGCCGTTAAATAGATATGAATCAACTCATTGACAATGGCCGTGTTACAGTGAAACAGATCTTCCCAGCATGACTTATCAACGAAAGCGGAGGCAATCCTTTCAGTATGTTCTTTTACAGCGGAAGAATGGCTCGTCTTCCTGTAGTACTTGCAGAAGCCGGCAAACAGCTGAATGCTCTTTTGATCCGGAAGCGATTGTTCAGCAAAAGATAATAAAAATTGGTCTGTCTCTTCAGCTAATCTATTCAAGTTAATCGTTCCTTTCTGCTCTAAGACAGGCATGCGCGGCACCAGCGGCGACAAGTGTTGTATGATAGCAATGTTTGAACACATCTTCTCTTCGCTGTTCACCTGTCAAACCGGGTTTATGTTGATAGGTGATGCTCGGGACATTCCCCTCTTTCATTCGGCCCTGATAGATTTTATTCCAGGCTGCTTCATAGAGCGGTTTATGGTTGTCCTTATCCATGTTGATATGTAAAAAAGAGCTGCACATCAATAATTCACTGGTAATATCTAAATTCTCAAGACAGATATAGATCCCGAGAAATTTCAGGACCTTTTCTTTTAACGACGGCAGATGATACTCTTTATCTGTAAGCGAAGAACATCCCATGTCTGTTATATAAAAAATCGTATGAGTGATGCTGTACGCATCATGATCCGTCATATATGTATTTGGGATATCCTGACCAGCTGCTGTGTAGTGATATAAGTCAGAAAAATCCGTTATTTCCGAGGTTACGCCTGCTCTTTGCAGACTGTACTTCAGATCCATTTTCCGAAAGGGAACTTTAGCAAGGCTGCAATCAAAACGCGCTGCCGTGAATTTTTCCAGCTCCCATATCACCGAAGCCCGTGACGGGTGATCAGTCAAGGTAAGAAATTCACCCGCAATAGCCAATCCGGCGAGACCGTCCGGATCAAAATGAATAAATTCTTCAAGCTGATCATTACGGAGCCTTTCTGTAATAAACTCCGTTAAAACAGCAACTTCCTTATCATCTGCCTGATTTCTGATCAGGTAATTGGTAAGAAAAATGAGTTCTATAAATGTTTTAAGACGCCACCTGAAATCATTCGCTACTTTATGATTCATATCGAAATAATGGATATTTTTAATAATCCATGACAGTGCTCCCCGCTTAATTTCTGTTATATACTCTTGTGTCAAACTCTCACCGCCTCGTCTCAGATGTGTAGGCTCCAAACAGTGATTATCCTACTTTTGAGCGGCTAAATCAGAGAAATTCAAATTCGGGTTTTGATTGTCTTCTTGGCTCGGCACTACAAGCACCCAGCCGCTCCAAGCGAAAGAATTGCCTGATTGTTCCGCATCTCCGGCTAACAAATGTGTCGGGATCGTGATTCTTTTTTCTTCTTTTATTTTTTTAAAGTTCATATCTCCATCTCCTTCAGTTTATAGAATTATTTGGAACCTACATAAATATATTAATCAAATAAGGTATATAATGTAAACTAGTTTTGATATAACGATTCTTTTTCACTATAACTAAATAGTATATAATTACCAAAAACAAAAAAGCCCGGACTTAGTCCAAGCTTTCCTGCGTGCCGAACACCTTCTCATTCCGTTCCAGCATTCGGGTCAGATTTTTTTCAAATACCATTTCCTCTTCCGGCGATAATCCGGCTGCATACAGGCGTCCGCTGAGTTCCTTCAGTTCAGTCAAAAGCGCCAGCATTAAGTCTTGCACGGTAATGTCCGTTTGCAGCAATTCGCTTAATGAAGCCATCGTTTCGGGCCGGATATCGGGATATACGCCTTTTGTATCGTTGCTTTTGTCTTTTAAAGCGGCTTGATAGAAACGTCTGATCAGATCGGCGCGTTCGCTTCCGCTTTTATCGGCGCAGAGGTAAATCTGAACCGCGGTTCCGCCCCGCAGGCGTCTTTGTGAGATTCCCGCGAATTTTCGGCCGCCGATGCTGAGATCATAGCTGCCCGGACAGTACGATCCTTTAATTTCATATGCTTCAATTTCGGCATGGTGCGGACGCAGCATCCGCCGCACCAGCTCTGTCATCGCCTCGTAGCCTCTGTCGATGTCGATGCCTTTTTTCTCGTCTTCAAAAATAAGCGAGATATTCAATACGCCTTCGTCCAGTACGACGGCGAGGCCTCCGGAATTGCGGACAATGACACGGTAGCCTTCGTCCTCCAGCAATTTCACGCCGTCCTCTAAAAACGGCAGGCGCGTGTCCTGAATGCCGAGCACGATCGTCCGGTGGTGCACCCAAGAGCGTGCTGTCGCAGGCGATTCCCCTTTGCCTACGGAGGCGCACAGCGTATCATCCATTGCGAATGACTGCTTCGCATCAAAATAAGGGCCGAGGCTGGATTGGTCAATGATTCTCCAGCTCGGCTGCATCAGTAAATCAATCGGTTGCTTTCCCATCTATATTAAATCCCTTTCGTCATAGGCTTTCCATGCATTTATTATATCACTCCGCTTGTGATGATTGAAATTGGCTTTTCAAAAGAGCAATGAAGATTTCTTTGTTTTTTGTGTTCTCCATAATGGAAGATTGGATGATAGACAGTTTCCGTTTTAAGGAGAATCCTTTTATCTCAAGCACGGAAATGCTGCCGTGAAGCAGATCCTTTTGCAGCACGCTTTTTGACAGAACGGAAAGACCCATTCCGCTGATCACGGCTTCTTTGACGCCCTGGTTGCTGCTGATCGTCATCATGGATTTCGGCCGCAGTCCGTTTGATTGAAGGACGTGGTCTAAATATTCCCTCGTTCCCGAACCCTTCTCCCTCGTCACCCACGCTTGATTTTGCAATTCGGCAGCCGGGATGTTTTTTCTGTCGGCGAGCGGGTGTCCGTTCGGTGCGGCAATGCACAATTCATCCTCCATAAACGGCTGAATGTCGAGCTCGTTTTTCCCCGTATGCCCTTCAATTAATCCGATATCGGCTTGAAGCATCCGAACCGCTTCGCTGACCTCCTCCGTGTTTCCGATCATGACGTCCAGGTTCAGCTCGGGATACTCGTTATGAAGCTTTGCGAGAAGCGGCGGCAGAATATATTCGCCGATGGTAAAGCTCGCGGCGATTTTGAGCTTCCCTTTGACATAATGATGATGGGCGTAAATTTCGGATTTCGCCTGTTCGTACAAAAAGACCATCTGCTTGGCGCGCTGATAGAGAATGTCCCCCGTCGGTGTAGTCGTAAAGTGCTTCGGAGAGCGGTTCAGCAAGGCGGTTTGAAATTCTTTCTCCAGGTTTTTAATGTGAAGGCTGACGCTCGGCTGAGAAATCATCAGCTTCTGCGCCGCCTTTGTAAAGTTTTTTTCTTCCACGACGGCAATGAATGTTTTCAGTTCCCCATAATACAAAAAGCATCGCCCCTAATTATTATTTTTCCTAATCGTTTAGATCATATAAATATATTTTACTAATGATTAAGACCGCAGTAAAGTGGAGTTATCAAGATAATGGGAAGTGACTGAGATGAAGATGGTAAAAGGTGTTTCAGTTACCGCAGGAATTGCGTTTGCGGCTTTCTATGTCAGCCGCCTGCCGTTTTTTCATATGTTCGGAATGCTTGTCCTTGCAATGCTGATCGGCATGCTCTGGCGCGCCGTATTCGGACAGCGGGCGGCATTAGAGCCGGGGATCGCGTTCTCAAGCAAATACTTGCTGAAAGCAGGCATCATCCTGCTTGGCATGAGACTGAATCTGGCGGATATCTATCATGCGGGCTGGCACGTATTTGCAATTGCCGTCTGCTGTATGATGTTTGCGGGTGCCGTTGTATACGGACTGTCCCGGCTGTTCCGTATAGATCAGACACTCAGCACGCTGACAGCCTGCGGCACAGCGATCTGCGGGGCGGCTGCCATTGCCGCGATCGCGCCGCAGATCAGATCAAATGAAAATGCAGCCGCCATCAGCGCGGCCGCCGTTTCGTTATTAGGAACCGTTTTTACTGTTGTATATTCTCTTGCTTATCATGGATTGGGCTTTTCTCCTGCGGCTTACGGAGCCTTTTGCGGGGCAACGCTTCACGAGGTGGCGCATGCGGCGGCGGCCGGCAGCGCCGGAGGAAAAGCAGCCGTCGAGATGGCGGTGATCGTCAAACTGACCCGGGTCGCGCTGCTCGTCCCGGCCGCATTCATGCTCGGAATGCGGGCGCGCCGCAGCGGAAAGTCAAAGACGGCTTCTGCCGCTTCGCTCCCCATCCCTTGGTTTATCTTCGGATTTCTCGGAATGAGCGCCATCCATACATCAGGCGTTATTTCAGCCTCGTTTTCCGCGTTTCTTGTTCAAGTGTCTTATGTTTTAATCGGCATGGCGATGGCGGGTCTCGGTTTGAAAGTCCATATATCGGCGTTTCGTCATAACGGCTGGCGGGCGCTCGCAGCAGGCTTGATCGGTTCTCTCTGTTTGTCCCTGTTCGGCTGGGCCGCAGTGACGTTTTTTCTATAAAAAAAGCCGGCCCTCGTAAAGGCCGGCTTTTGCGGATTACAGCGCTTGAGCAGCCGTAATTAACGCAAGATTGTAGACGTCTTCCGCATTACATCCTCTGGAAAGATCGTTTACAGGCATATTCAATCCTTGCAGAATCGGTCCGACCGCTTCAAAGCCGCCTAAGCGCTGAGCGATTTTGTAGCCGATGTTTCCTGCTTCAAGGCTTGGGAATACAAATACATTCGCGTCTCCTTTAATGTCGGAGTCCGGCGCTTTTTTCTCCGCGACAGACGGCACAAATGCAGCGTCGAATTGGAATTCGCCGTCAAGCGTAAGCTCAGGCGCTTTTTCCTTCGCAATTTTCACCGCTTCAGCCACTTTGTCCGTCTCGTCTGATTTCGCCGATCCTTTTGTAGAGAAGCTGAGCATGGCAACGCGCGGGTCAATGTCAAACATTTGAGCCGTATTGGCGCTTTCAATGGCGATTTCGGCAAGGTCCTGACTGTCAGGAGCAATGTTGATCGCGCAATCAGCGAACACATACTGCTCGTCACCGCGGGCCATGATGAAGACGCCTGATGTTTTTTTCACGCCTTCTTTTGTTTTGATGATTTGCAGTGCAGGGCGCACCGTATCAGCAGTAGAATGTGCAGCTCCGCTGACAAGTCCGTCTGCGAGACCTTTGTACACAAGCATCGTGCCGAAATAGTTTTCGTCCAGCAAAGCTTTGCGGGCCTGTTCTTCCGTCGCTTTGCCTTTGCGGCGTTCTACGAAAGCCTGAACGAGTTCTTCCATGCCTTCATATGTATGCGGGTCAAAAATGTCCACGCCGTCAAGCGTAAGATTTAATTCTTTCGCTTTTGCTTGAATGTCTTCTTTATTGCCGACTACGATCGGCTTTAATACCTTGTTGCCCGCCAAGTTGTTGACCGCAACCAGGATACGTTCGTCCAACCCTTCAGGAAATACGATTTTCACATCTTTTCCTGCGACTTTTTCTTGTACTTTTGTAAATAAATCTGCCACGATATACCCTCCTCTATGTTGACAAAAAACGCTTACTTTTACAGCATACTCTTCTTCCAGCTAAATTCAAATAACCAACTTCTATTATAGCGCTTTCAAAAAGAAATCTTATTTTTCTAACTAATTTAATTGACCGTTTGTTCACGGCATAGTTTCTGACACAAGGCTTCGGATTATTCAAGGTTTCTCCACAGCCGAAACGGTTAAACTGTGATATAGTGAAGGCATCAATGTAATGAAAAGATATAGGAGTGAAGATACATGAGTGAGCAGCAAAAAACGAACGAAGCCGCCCAAACGCTTGACGGCTGGTACGCGCTTCACGATTTCCGCACAATGGACTGGACGTCATGGAAGATGTTATCCAGCGATGAGCGCCTGTCGATTATTCACGAATTTACGGGACTGCTTGAAAAATGGGGCGTCGCCCAAAAAGAAGGCAAAGGCTCTCAAACCATCTACAGCATCGTCGGACAGAAAGCTGATTTTATGCTGATGATTCTTCGCCCGACAATGGAAGAGCTGAACGAAATCGAGCTTGAATTTAACAAATCAAAGCTTGCTGAATTTACAATCCCGGCTTATTCTTACGTGTCCGTGGTTGAGCTGAGCAACTACCTCGCAAGCGGAGAAGGCGATCCGTATGAAAATCCGCATGTCCGCGCCCGCCTGTATCCTGAGCTGCCTGAAGCGAAATACGTCTGCTTCTATCCGATGGATAAAAGAAGAAGCGGCAATGACAACTGGTACATGCTTTCTATGGATGAACGCAGAAACCTGATGAGAAGCCACGGCTTGATCGGACGGAGCTATGCCGGCAAAGTCAAACAGATTATCACGGGATCTGTCGGTTTTGACGATTACGAATGGGGCGTCACGCTCTTCAGCGATGATGTGCTTCAGTTCAAAAAACTTGTTTACGAAATGCGCTTTGATGAAGTCAGCGCGCGCTACGGCGAATTCGGTTCATTTTTTGTCGGAAACCGCTTGTCTCTCGACACGCTTCCGAAGTTTTTGCACGTGTAACACCCACCCGCCTGTCCGGCGGGTTTTTCCTTTGTCAGAATTTAAATAAAATTTGCTATTTTTATCATTTTTTTTTACGATGTAAAGGAGATTCCATTTTGGTAAAGGGGTGCAGACAGTTGTCAAAACGAACCGCGTTTATTATGGGAGCCAGTCAGGGGATCGGCAAAGCGATCGCTCTGAAACTGGCGGACAATGGCTTTCATACCGTCATTAATTCACGAGTTCCCGAAAATATCGAATCGGTAAAAGAAGAGATCCTCGCCAAACATCCGGATGCGGGCGTCACCGTTCTGGCCGGGGATATGTCGGATCAGAAGACAAGAGCCGGCATTTTTGAAGAGATCAGATCACAATGCGGACGGCTTGATGTATTGATCAACAACATTCCGGGCGGCTCGCCGGATACCTTTGAAAACTGCGATATAGAGGATATGACAAATACCTTTACGAATAAAACGATCGCCTATATCGACTCTATGAAAACGGCCGCAGCAATCATGAAACAGCACGAATTCGGCAGAATCATTAATATCGTCGGAAACCTATGGAAAGAACCCGGCGCCAATATGTTTACCAACAGCATGATGAACGCCGCTTTAATTAATGCCAGCAAAAACATCGCCATTCAGCTTGCGCCTTTTCACATTACTGTCAACTGTCTGAATCCCGGGTTTATCGCCACAGACCGTTATCACCAATTCGTGAAGAATGTCATGAAGCAAAACGGCATTTCTAAAGCGGAAGCGGAAGAACGGATTGCCTCAGGCGTCCCGATGAAGCGTGTCGGAACTGCGGAAGAAACCGCGGCGCTGGCTGCCTTTCTTGCCTCTGAAGAAGCCTCCTATATTACCGGACAGCAAGTATCAGCCGACGGCGGCAGCATGAAAAGCATATAATAAAAACATCCCGCTCTCAGCGGGATGTTTCTTGTAATGAAGGAAAGGACAAACCGAGCTTTTGAATCCGCAGCACGAATTCCCTTAAATCACCCTGTTTTGCCACCATTGATATTCTGACATAACGCTTTCCGCCGCTGCCGAAAATCTCGCCGGGCGTCACGACAACATGGGCATGCTCCAGCAAATAGTCCGAAAACTGGTGTGAAGACTCGAATTCATTCGGAATTTCAGCCCATACATAAAAAGTCCCTTTCGGTTTTTCAATGCTCCAGCCTAATTCCTTTTCACATAACCCCGTGAAAAAGTCAATCCGTTCTTTATATGTGCGCTTCAGACGCTCCGTATGCTCAGGATTTCCTGACAGCGCCGCCGCTGCCGCCTGCTGAAGACCGCCGAACATGCCGACGAAGACGTGATCCTGAAACTCATTGACCGCCTGAATGATTTTCTCATTCCCCACGGCAAATGCCATTCTCCAGCCTGCCATATTGAAGGTTTTCGAAAATGAATAAAGCTCCGCGCCGACCGTTTTCGCTTCTTTCGCCTGAAGAAAGCTGGCCGGATTCTGATCAAATTCGAACGCGCCGTATGCAAAATCGTGAATAAGGTGGATGTCATGTTTTTTTGCAAACGCTGCCGCTTTTTCATAAAACGCCTGATCCGCAGTCGCGCCCGTCGGGTTATTCGGGTAATTCAAAAACATCAGCTTGGCTTTTTTCAGGACGGCGGGATCAATCCGCTCAAAATCCGGCAAATAGCCGTTTTCCGGATGAAGCGGCATCTCATGCAGCTCCGCTCTGGCCATTGTAATGCCCGATAAATACTCAGGGTAGCCGGGGTTCGGGACTAAGGCGATATCGCCGGGATTCAGCAGGCATTGCGTCAAAACGTACAAACCAGCTTTCCCTCCGCCGAACAGCGCGACTTCTGTCTCCGGATTGACCGATACCCCGTACTCTCTCTCATAAAATTCCGCGATGGCTTCTTTCAGAAACGGATAGCCTCTGAACGGGCCGTATCCGTGATACGAAGGATTCAGCGCAGCCTCCCGCAAGGTTTCAACGATATGCGGCGGTGTGGGGAGATCGGGATTCCCCTGCCCGAGATTAATGATCTGGGCTCCCGTTTTCTCCAACTCTTTTACCTTTTGAAAAACGAGCGAAAATTCCTGTTTCGGAAGTGTCTTGATGACGTCGGACGGTATGATTTCCATCTGAAAGGCTCCTTATAAATGAATTTGCTCTGATTCGTTATTCCGTTCTGAAAAGGATTTATTGACCAGTTTTGTATGCAGAAACAGCCCGCTGACCAAAAGGACGATAAACGCCATGATGACTGCCGCGTCTACAATGTTGATCAGCATGGAACCGACGGCGATGCACAATCCGATGGACGCCTCCGCCACCGAAAAGATCCGGCCCTGAATCTGGTTTGCCGCGTTCTCCTGAACTTTGACCTTCGCCAGCACCTCACCGTATTCCATTGCGATAAAGAAAAGAATGGCGGCAATGACTGACACGGCGAAAATCGGGGTAAACAAAAACAGCTCAAGCGAGACGATCGATAACACTGTAAAATACATCAGCCCTTTATTGTTGTTAAAGCCCCATTTGCTGACAAGACCGGCGCCGATAAAGCCGCCGAAGCCGATACAGAACGTCAGGATGAAATTTCCAATTTCCCCGTCGCCTAAAAAGCGGCTGACAATCGGGAAATAGCTGTAGACGACACCCCACAAAAGCGCCATCGTAATCATCGTGAACATGGCGTTTAACACAAAAGCATTTGTTTTGATTTCCTTCAGGCCTTCTTTAAACGACTGAAAAGCTTCTCTCACGTTTTCTGACTGAATCGGCACGTATTGAAGCTTAATGCGGCTGATGAAAAACGCGGAGACAAGATAGGTCACCCCGTTAAAGGCGACGGCAAGCTCCACAGAACCGCCTAACAGAAAAAGTCCGCCGGCTGCAGCGCCGACAATAATCGAAATCGTCGTGGCTTTTGCAAACAAAGTGTTGATATTTTTAATATCCGCTTCTAAAGACGACATGACCGCGAGACGTGCCGGGTTAAAAAACACGCCGCTTCCGTAAGAAACAAACAGCAGCGCCAGAAAAAGCAGCGGATATTCGCCTTTCGGGAGAAATGTCAGCCCCAAAAAGATGACGCCTCTGATCACATCCGTCCACAGCATGATTTTCACCCTGTCGAGCCGGTCCACGAGCACGCCTAAAAACGGCTGAAACACCATCGGAATACTGCGGACCGCGATGACGCCGGACGTCACCCAGTAGTCGTGATAGTATGTAGACAAAATGAGCAGAGCCGGGAGAACGCAATAGTCTCCCATAAACGAAAGCGCCTGCCCGAAAAGCAAATACTTAGAGTTCGGTTTCAGCTGTTTCATACCGGTAACGCATACTTTGCAGTCAGCTTCGCCTGCTGCTGAATTTGTTTGATTGATTCGGCCACGTCACCCGAATTGCTTCCTTTCAGCTCGAACGCCGCAATGCTGTTGAACGCTTCGAACAGCCGCAGATCCACGGATGTACCCGCCTCGGCCGCCGAGAAAGAAACGATTTCGGTGTCTCCCTTTAAGACGCCGTCGGGAATGTCAATGCTTTCAATGACGAAATCGACAGCCGTCTCAGGCAGCTGGCCGTTCTCTTTGAAATGCTGAGGATACAAGTGGCAGTCGGCGACATAGCATGGCTCCTGCTCCAATAATCCTTTCGGCAGATCGGCTTCTTTTCCGAAACAGAGAACATCCAATAACAGCTGCGCCATATCGACGCCGAAGACCTTTTTAATATTCGGAATCATGTTCCAGCCCGCAAATCGTGCCGCTGATTCAATCAGTCCGGCTTCCCGGTTTTTCATTAATTTAATCTCTGTATGTGTTGCGCAGTTTTCGAGGCCGAGTCCTTCATTCGCCTTTTTGGCTGCTTCGACGATTTTCCGCTTCGCGTCATCATCCAGGATGGACGGCGTAATATGCGATGTCTCCGTGAATCCGATTTGCGGTGTTTTATCATGAATTGCGACAGGGAAGTATTCTCCGTCGGCCATGATGCCTTCTATGCTGATATAGTCGGAATAACCGCTTGTTTCGTACCAGTCGTCATACTCGCCCTGCAAAAATTCTTCCGCGATAAACGGCGCTTCAAACGTGACCGCTTTCGGTACGTTAATCGACTTCAGGTATTCATTGACTCTGTTAAATTCGGCTTCTGCCGTTTCCCTCTCTTTGATGAGCGTCACGCCGATGGAGCTCGCCAGATATGTAGGCTTCAGAATGAGCGGCGTTCCGATTTCCTGAAGCGCGGCGCGGAAATCTTCCAGCGTCGTCACCCGTCTGTTTTTGATAGACTTGACGCCGGCCCGGTTGAAAGCGGCTCTCATTTTGTTTTTATCTCTGGCATTTTCAGCGGCCTGTACGCCCGCTCCCCGCAGGCCGAGACGTTCACACGCTTTTGCCATCGGAGCGATAAACAGTTCATTGTTGGTCGTAATGGCGTCAACCGCGAACATGCCGGCCACCTTGACGATTTCTTCGACTACTTCTTCCTCAGGTTTGTCATGATCTTCATGAGCCCAGTAAATCGAATCGGGATGCTCAAAATCAGCCAGACTCTTAAAATAGTCTTTATCTTTTATGACCGCGACCGAGTATTTTTCAATTAATGCCGCATGAGAGGCTGTAATTGCAAAAGGTCTCGGAATAAAGCTGACGAGGTTGTATTTTTCGGCTGCGCTTTTGTAAAACATATGCGGCGGGCATCCCCCAAGGTCAGCGATAACCAATACTGTTTTTCTCTCCATATGTAAACACTCCTTCTCTATTGTGCGGTGTATCCACCGTCTGCGGTGATCGCGCTTCCGGTCATATAGCTTGATAAATCCGACGCGAGAAACAGCATGACGTTCGCTATTTCTTCAGGCTTGCCGAGTCTCAGCAGCGGATTGACTTTCGCTTTTTCTTTTTTGATTTCTTCAAGCGTGCCTTCGTTGTTTTCAAGGAACGACTTTTCATTCAAAGGTGTGTCAATGATTCCCGGGCACACGCAATTGACGCGGATGTTGTGTTTGGCGTAATCGACGGCCATCGAACGCGTCAGCTGCAATACGCCGCCTTTAGAGGCGTTATATGCGGGAATGTCGGGCCATGCAACGACTCCTCCGACGGAGCACGTGTTAATGATATTGCCCTTGCCGCTTTTGAGCATATACTTGAGCGCGTGCTTGCTCATAAGAAACATGCCCGTCAGATTGACGTTGAGCACCTTGTTCCAATCGCTCAGCTCCATCTCATGAATCGGGGCGACAATTTCGATGCCGGCGTTATTGATTAACACGTCCAATCCGCCGAACTTGTCCGCCGCTGACCGGATGGCGTTTTGACATGCCGGCTCATCTGTAATATCCGTCTGCACAAAATGCAGCCTGTCATTGTTTTCTTTCCTGATCATCGCTTCTCCCTGCGCCTCATCAATATCCGCGACGACCACATTCGCCTGCTGATTCAGAAACGCCTGAACCGCGGCATAACCGATGCCTGATGCGCCCCCTGTGATGAGGACGGTTTTATCCGTCAGGTTCATGACTCTTTCGCCTCTAATTTTTTCGCTTTTGCTCTGTTATAGCGCGGAGGGAAAAAGATATTGACTGATTTTGAATCTTTTTCAAATCTGTTGATGGCGCCGTGATCTTCTCTCGGATCGCAGAAATAAGCTGTGCCGAATGTCATATCCACTTTGCAGCCTTCAATGGTCATATCATAGCCGCCGCCGATGCAGATGCCGATCTGTTCATTGCGGTGTTTATGGAACGGCATTTCTCCCCCGTTGCCCGGAATGTTGGCAAGCATGATTTCCACCCAGTCTTCCACGAAGAACGTGACTTCCATACCGGGCAATAAGTCTCTCGTTTTAAAAATATTCAAAAAATAATCTTCAGGGCTTGTGTAGGTTTCACCGGCTTTCAGGCGTTTAATATCAATGGCGATCACTTCTTGATCCGTCTCATTTCTTGCGCCGTGAGGCACATTAGGAGGCGCGATATAGGCTGATTCCAGCGCTGTCATCTTTCTTGTGACATCTCCGACAGTCATGGACAGCTCCCCGGAAACGACAAGGCCGATTTGGACTTCCTTATGCTGATGCGGTTCCACGTTTGTATGCGGCGGAACGTAAGAAAGCAGAACTTCCGTATCTCCTCTGACGGACGAATATTGTCTTACTCCGTTATCCCATTCTATTAATTTAGGCGTCGGGAAATAAAGTTCCTGCAAATCTTGTTCAGTTTTCATCATGAATCTCTCCTTTTCCGAATAATGACCAGCTCATGGGAATGCTTTTAAATGTTTTGACAAAGTGAAGGCCGTACTTTTGTCTGGCCAGCTCATTTGTCAGCGCGATGTCGGACAAACCGTCCTTCACTCTTTTCGCGGCTGCGCTCGTTGAGTTCACCAGATCAAACGTGACATCTTTACGGGTAAAATACTTAATCAAATTGATAGGAGACGGGTGGGATACGATGACAGTCTTATCAAGCATGTCATCCGTATATTCAAAACCGGGCCGGACAGCCAGGCCGTACATCGGGGTGTCGCACCTGAAAATTTGCAGAAGCTGCAGATCCGGTCTCATGTAGAAGTGCTTAATGCCGTCATACGCGTGAGGCACAATTGTGTATTCCAGCGGACTTTGAAGCGTTTTTTCAATGCACGATTCAAATGTATCATGCAGTGATAATTTGCTGTTCACCCCTTGGAGAAGGGTAAAATTGGTGATGAAGTTTTTTGCTGCGTACTCACTGCTTGTCCCTTCAGGACCGAGCGTGTTGATCGTAATCAGTTTAGATATTGAATAAGCCTTGCTTTTTGTTTGAATGCTATTATCCAATATAATCATGAGCACCAACCAATCTGTTAAATTTTAAGTAAATATTATCCATAGATGTTCAAGCTGTCAATATTATTTGAAAATATTGATAATTATTCCTATATATTAGAAAACACCCTATGACATAGGGTGTTAAAATTAACATTTATAAAATTATAGAAACTTTATTTTACCGATACAATGTTTGGTCGGCCTGATGCTCATATTTCCCATACCTTCTGTATGCGAAAACGCTGAGGACAAAGCCGATGAGGGTGACGGCCGCACAAATAAATCCGACAGCTGCATATCCGTATCCGACATAGACCGGACCCATGACAGCAGAACCCAAGGTGACGGCCAAATTGGACGCCAGACTGTAAAATGCCATGATTTTGCCCCGGCGGCTCTGTGAGCAATCACTTAAAATGGTGCTGAGCAAGGTCACCGTCAGGCTTTGCATCAATCCCCAGACGAATAACCCGATGACCAAAAACGGCATTGATGACGGCGCATAGGCGAGACAGGAAAGCCATATGCTGATCACGGCCAATGCTGCGATCAAAGAGCGCATTTTCCCCGCCTTATCTGCGATTTTTCCGGTGAACACGCTCATGGAAAAACCGATTCCGTACACCATGATCAGCAGCCCTGAAGCTGTATTTCCCCCCGGCAGCACGCGGTGAAGATATGTGCCGAGAAAGGAATACATGCCGTAAAAACCGATCATGTTGAAAAAAGTGATCGTGAGGTATACAGGGACACGGGGCACCTTCAGCGCATCCCGGAAAGTGCCTGCCTGCCGTCCGTTTTCCTCTTCTGTTTTATCCCCATCCGCCGTGCTGCGGCGCGCCTCAATGAAAATGAGCGAAGCAACGAGGACAGACATCATGGCGAAAATCCAAAACGTCCACCGCCAATTTAAAACGCCGCCGATAAAAGAGCCGATCGGAACGCCGAAAATCAAAGCGAGCGACCAGCTTGACACGATCAGACCCATCACCTTGCCGCGGTACGCATAAGGCACACGGTCGCCGACCACCGCATAAGCTGTCGGCACAAACGCACCCGCCGCAAGCCCGGAAAGCGCCCTGCCCAGAAAGAAGAAAAAGAGATTGTGCGCCAGCGCGCAGATCACCGTGCCGGCCGTAAATATAAGCAGCCCCGTCATCAGGCTGAGCTCCCGGGAATATTTATCTCCCAGCGGAACGAGAAGCGGCGCCCCGATAAAAATCATCACTCCGTAAATACTGATGGAAAGCGCCAGCACACTGACATCCGAGCTGAAAGCCCGCGCTAAATCCGGAAGCAGCGGAGAAATCACCAGCTCTTCAGAACCGGCGGCAAATACGCCTAATGTCAAAGCAAGCGCGAGACATATCGGAAATCGGCGTTTCGTTTCGATGTGATCGGTTTGTTTGCTGTTCATGCTCTTTGAACACCTCTTCCGTAAAACTTTTCTACCTTTTGTTGTTTTATAGTTTAGCATCCTTATATTCCATTTTACATTTCAAATGAAAACTAATTCTGTTTTTTTATTTACATTCAGATTTTAAATAAAATATTTAGTTTGTATTCAACAAATGATATAAAATACGTCGTCCGGTTATGCTATAGTGATAGAATCATTTGTTAAGGTGGGGGTCATGGAATGAATAACGCTGATTCAAAGGCCGCCCGCGCAGGCCTCGGCATGGTACTGATTCTCGGGACGCTCGCTTCATTCGGGCCGCTTTCGCTCGATATGTATCTTCCCGCTTTGCCTGAAGTGGCGGCCGATCTTCATACGACAGCGTCACTTGCGCAGCTGAGCCTGACGTTTTGTCTTTTGGGGCTGGCGGTCGGGCAGATCGTTGTCGGGCCGCTCAGTGATATGATCGGGCGCCGGAAGCCGCTCATTCTGTCATTGCTGCTTTATACGCTGTCTTCTTTATTATGCGCCTTCAGCCCTTCTGTTTCGTTTTTAATTGTCATGAGGTTTATTCAAGGATTCACCGGGGCGGCCGGAATCGTCATCGCACGGGCGGCCGCACGCGATATGTATTCCGGAAAAGAATTGACGGCTTTTTTCTCATTACTGATGCTCGTCAATGGGGCGGCGCCGATTTTAGCGCCGATTACAGGGGGATTTATCCTTCAGTTCGCCGGCTGGAAAATCGTATTTGTCGTGCTGGCGGTGATCGGCTGTATCATTTCTGCCGCCGTGCTTACCGCGTTGCCTGAATCACTCCCGCCGGAAAAGCGGACAAGCGGCGGACTCCGGGAGACGCTGATGACGTTTCGCGGCCTGCTTGGCGACCGGATGTTTATGGGATTTGCGCTCAGCCAGGCATTTGTGATGACCGGCATGTTCGCATATATTGCCGGGTCGCCGTTTGTACTGCAAAACATCTACGGCGTATCGGCGCAAATGTTCAGCCTGCTGTTCGCCGTAAACGGTGCGGGAATCATATGCGCCACCCAAATCACCGGACGGATGGCCAAAACACATGATGAACGGAAGCTGTTTGTCTCCGGGCTGTTGATCGCCGTCATCGGAAGCATCGCTTTGCTTTTATCACTTGCGTTTGGTTTAGGCCTGACGGCGGTCTGCATTTCATTATTCATCATTGTTTCTTCTGTCGGGATCGTCACGACGACGGGATTTTCTTTGGCTATGCAGAAACAAGAGAAAGGCGCGGGAAGCGCTGCGGCTCTTCTCGGACTTCTGCCCTTTATCGGCGGTGCGGCTGCCGCTCCCCTGGTCGGTATTGCCGGAGAGGAAAATGCCTGGCCGATGGCCGTCAGCATTTTCGGTTTTCAGTTCTTTGCCGTTCTATCCTATGTGCTGTCGGCCAAACGAAAAACAAAGTAAAGCCCGCCGCTTTTTGCGGAGGGCTTTTTTTCTTATCCGGCAGCGCCTTTTTCCGAAGAAGCCGGCTCACGCTTCAGGCGTTTTTTGATACCGAAGTGATAATACGCGTAACAGATGATCATCAGCGGGACGCCGCAGTACAGACCGATACGCTGGTCGGGGATAAAGATGAGACTGATTAAGATAAGACCGTAAACCGAAAATCCGAGAATCGGCACGATCGGATAAAGAGGCGTTTTAAATGCCAGGTCTTTCAGATTTCCTCCTTCAGCGAGAAAGCGTCTTCGGAAAACGAATTGTGAAGCGCAGATTGACATCCACGCGACGACGGTAATCATACCGGAGATGGAAATGAGCCACACATACACCGTTTCAGCCGCGAATACACTTGTCAGCAGGGATAAACCGGAGATGGCGATGGTGATGGAAAGAGCTTTCAGAGGCACGCCTTTTTTCGTCAGTTTCGTTAAGGAAGCGGGGCCCATCTTAGTTTTTGATAGGGACCACATCATTCTGGACGAAGCGTACAGCCCGGAATTCGCCACCGACAGCATGGCGGTCAGAATGACAAAGTTCATGATATCAGCCGCATAGGGAACGCCGATTTTATCCAGCACAGCCACAAACGGGCTTTCGATGACGCCTGCCGTTTGGTACGGCAAAATGGACACGAGAACAAACATCGCCAGCACGAAGAAAAACAGCGTCCGCCATATGACGTTTCGGATTGAGCGGGGAAGCGTCTTTTCCGGATTTTCGCTTTCTCCCGAGGCGATTCCGACCAGTTCGGTGCCCTGGAATGAAAAATTCACCATGACAAGGGTAAACAGCACGGCTTGGGCACCGTTCGGGAAAAGCCCTTTGTCCGTCGTAAAGTTTGACAGATACGGAGCCGTCTGCCCGCCGTTAAAACCGACAAAGCCGAATACCGCAGCGCAGCCGAGAATAATAAACAATACAATGGCCATGACCTTAATGCTGGAAAACCAAAATTCCATTTCCGCAAAACTCCGCGCAGACAGCGCGTTAATGGAAAAAATGACGACGCCGAATACAAGGCACCACACCCAAATCGGAACGGCCGGAAACCACCGCTGCATTAAAATCCCCGCCGACGTCAGTTCAAGCCCCACTGTATTGGCCCAGCTGAATGCGTACATCCATCCGATCGTAAAACCCGTCGACGGCCCGAGAAACTTTGCCGCATACGCTTGAAATGATCCTGCGACCGGCATGGCGACCGCGAGCTCCCCCAAACAAAGCATCACCAGATACATTAAAAATCCGCCGATCACATAAGCCAATATCGCGCCGATCGGTCCCGCTTCACTGATCGTAAAACCGGAGCCCAGAAAAAGCCCCGTCCCGATCACGCCGCCGAGGGCGATCATAAACAAATGCCGGCCCTTCATCGTGCGCTGCAATTCAGTTTGATTGGTATCTCCCTGCATATACATCCCCCTTATTCCGTTATGTCAGCCATTTGTGCGTATGTCTAATCGGTAGCTGTGCAAAAGGTGCATTGTCGTCTGCTGAATGAGTTCCGGCAGCACATGGAATGTGTACGGCTTGTACACGCGTTCCGTCCATTTATGGCCGTCCTTTCCGTATACCCCTATATTGACCGACGGAATATTCAATTCCCTGATTTCTTTAAAAGGAATCGTCCCGATGACATCCCAGCCCGGAAAATTATCGGTAAAGGCGGAGACCTCCTCGTCTGTTTCATGCAGCGATAAAAAGCTTCCGTCCGCTAAATAAGGGAAAAACTTTTTAAAGGCGAATGTTTCTCCGGTTGACGCCGCTGTTTTATCGACCGCTTCTTGAATGACATGCTGCAAAAGCCGGTCCCGTGTGCTCTCTTCTTTCAGATAATTGTGCGGAAGGTAAGGCGGCGCATAGAAAATAATGACCTTGGCTCCCTGCTCAGGATCGAGTTTTTGCAGTTCCTCGACGGCTTTAAAGCATCTCATCCGCAGTTCAAGATGTTCATATGTTTTAAATGCCTGCCCGATACACTGTGCAGGGTCTATCCCGCGGCTTCTCAGCCTTTTCAGGTAATCTTCCAGACTGTACACTTGAACGTTCCATGACATCTCTTTTTTCGGCAAGCTCGTTCTCTCACAGTATTCGTCGTAATAATCAGATAATTTTCGTTCTGTCTCTTTGCAGGCTTCGTCAGCCACGGCGGTCAGCTGATCCATGACTTCTTTGGCGGTTTTCTCGTATATAAAATAATTAAAATAGACATAGCTGCTGACGGCGGTCTGCACGTTATACGCTTCCTTGTTGTCTCGCTGGTAGAGACAGGTCGGCGGAAGCACAAGCTCCCCTTCAATGTTTTCCGCCATATGAATATTGTTGTGAATTCTTCTGGTGATTTCTGACGCGATCAAATTCGGATCGATGCCGGACAGCGTATCACCGACATGCACCTCCCGCCCGTAAATCGCAAAGCAAGGCAAAAGCTTCCCTGCCGCGCCCGTGTAGATGTACCTTGTCGTGTCACCCTCATACAGCGGGGTGATAAAATCGTTATTAATCGCTGCTAAATAACGAAGCTGCTTTTCTTGTTTCAGCCGTTTTAATTCAGAAATGCCGGTTAAAATGCCGGAATGCTGGCTTTCTTCATCGGGGTTTGCCATGAACAGAATATGGCCCGGCAGCTGATCGCGCCGTTCAGAAAAGTGAAGCAGATTGGCGAGATGAACGGCAATACCGCTCTGCATATCAACCGAACCCCTTCCGAACATCCACTCGCCTGAGCGGGCGTCCCGCTGCACATCCCGATCAAATTCATAGTTTGAGAAATACTCCGCGAGACGGTCGGAATCAAAAGCGATATCTTTTAAAGGGCCGAAATCCTCGATGCCGACCGTATCAAGATGAGCGTGATAAATGACCGTATTCAGGCTTTCGCCGTTTCCCTCAATAAATGCGAAAATATTTTTGCGGCCGTAAGGGTCCTCAGGAATCGCCTGCTCCCACACATGTGACGGATTCTCCTGAAAGTAGGGAAAGCTCTTGATCATATCTTTGATATAGTCGGCTTTTTTTCCTTCTCCCAATGTGCCGTTGATGCTGTTTAACGCCACCAGTGATTTCGTAATGGCTTCTATTTTCTCCTCCGGAAGCATTTTGCTGAGCTGCTGATACATGTTCCATCCTCCTTACCCTCATATAGAGAAAATAGCGCGACTCTCTTTTTCATCGCGCTATTTCCGAAAGATTAATAGGCTTCAGACGTTGTTTTTGCCTGCATATGAAGAATCAGATAGTCAGGTCCTCCGGCTTTTGAATCGGTTCCTGACATATTGAAGCCGCCGAACGGCTGGTATCCGACAATCGCTCCCGTACATCCGCGGTTGAAGTATAGATTCCCGACGTGAAAATCTTCGCGGGCGCGTTCAATGTGCGCGCGGGTTTTCGATAACAGAGCGCCCGTCAGTCCGTAATCGGTATTATTGGCAATCTCAAGCATATGGTCGAAATCACGGGCTTTTGAGATCGCGACGATCGGCCCGAAAATTTCCTCCTGCATCAGGCGGGCGTTTTCATCAACATCCGCAAAAATGGTCGGCTGAATAAAGTATCCTTTTGAATCATCACCTTCGCCTCCCGTCAGGAGTTTTCCTTCTGTTTTGCCGATTTCGATATAACTCATGACTTTATTATAAGATGCTTCGTGGATGACCGGCCCCATGTATGTATCAAAATCTTCCGGACTTCCGACGGTGAGTGATTTTGTTAAAGCGACGGCTTTTTCAACAACTTCATCATAGACGTCCTGATGGATGACCGCACGGGAACCGGCTGAACATTTTTGGCCTGAGAATCCGAAGGCGGAATACACGATTGAGGAAGCGGCAAGATCAAGATCAGCATCTCTGTCTACAAGCACCGTATCTTTCCCTCCCATTTCGGCAATGACCCGTTTCAGCCACTTTTGGCCCGGCTGTACTTTTGCGGCGCGTTCATAAATGCGGCATCCGACCGCGCGGGAACCTGTAAACGACACAAATCTCGTCTTCGGATGCTCAACCAGATAGTCGCCGATTTCTCCTCCGTCGCCCGGTATGAATTGAAGCACGCCGTCCGGCAGGCCCGCTTCTTTCATCACTTCAACGAATTTCGCCGCCACGACAGGCGCCGCATCCGCCGGTTTCAGCAGTATCGTGTTGCCTGTTACGATGGCTGCCGCCGCCGTTCCCGCCATGATCGCAAGCGGGAAGTTGAATGGAGAAATGACGATTCCCACCCCAAGCGGCTCATAGTGATACTGATTATATTCTCCGTCACGGCTCTTTACAGGGGAACCGTCTTTCAGTTTCAGCATCTGACGGGCGTAATACTCTAAAAAGTCGATCGCTTCCGCCGTATCCGCATCCGCTTCCTTCCACGGTTTTCCCGCTTCTTTCACTAGATACGCGGAGAATTCGTGCTTTCTTCTGCGGATGATCGCCGCCGCTTTAAACAGCACATTCGCGCGGTGTTCCGGCCGTACTTTTTTCCATGTTTGAAATGCCTGCAGCGCAGCCTGCATGGCCTTTTCCGCAAGTTCTTTTCCGGCGGCCGATACAGAACCGATCACTTCTTTTTTATCTGCCGGATTGACGGAAATGATCTTTTTATCCGTTTCGATCGCTTCACCGTTGATGATAAGCGGATAATGCTTGCCGAGCTGTGAATTCACATAAGCCAGCGCTTCCTGAAACGATTGTTTATTTGTCTCTTCCTGAAAATTTGTAAATGGTTCGTGTGCGTATGAAACTGTCATTAGAATTCCTCCCCGTATTTTGTAATGTGTGCTCACGCTTTATGATGATGCAAGAAGCATACCAGCATAGCAATTTGTGATAAAAATAAGAAAATCTTCTGCCAAAAGCGGACGAAGCTTGTCCGAATCTGTCAGCTGTAATCTGAAAATGCAAAGAAATTTTGCGATCTGCTATATAACTGATGCAAAATCTCTTTGCGGATAACACTTATACCCAGCCGCGGAACCGGGCCGCTTCAGCCGATTTTCTGATGCCCGTCATATAGGCGGCCAAACGCATATCGACTTTGTGGGTATGCGCTGTCTGATAAATGGATTCAAACGAATTCACCATGACGCTGCGCAGTTTTCCGGCGACTTCCTCCTCAGACCAGTAAAAGCCTTGATTATTTTGCACCCATTCAAAATAAGACACCGTCACGCCGCCGGCGCTTGCCAAAATATCCGGCACGAGAAGCACGCCTCTTTCATTCAGAATTTTCGTGGCATCTATCGTTGTCGGGCCGTTTGCCGCCTCCACAATGATTGAGGCTTTAATGTGATGGGCGTTTTCAGCCGTAATCTGATTGGAGATTGCGGCGGGCACGAGAATATCACAGTCCTTTTCCAGCAGCTCCCTGTTCGTTATGACATCCGAGAAGAGATTCGTCACCGTGCCGAAGCTGTCCCGCTTATCCAGCAAGTAATCAATGTCAAGGCCGTCAGGGTCATACAAAGCGCCGTGGGCGTCTGAGATGCCGATCACCTTGGCGCCGGCGTCATGCATAAATTTAGCGAGAAAGCTCCCCGCATTTCCGAACCCCTGAATGATGATCCGCGCATTTTCCAATGGAATCCCTTTTTTCTTAACGGCTTCCTCAATACAAATCGTGACGCCTTGCGCGGTCGCCGTTTCCCGCCCCTGTGAACCGCCGAGAACAATCGGTTTGCCCGTAATGAATCCCGGTGAATCAAATTCTCTCAGGCGGCTGTATTCGTCCATCATCCATGCCATAATTTGCGAGTTGGTATATACGTCGGGAGCCGGAATATCCTTTGTCGGACCGACGATCTGGCTGATCGCACGCACATATCCGCGGCTCAGCCGTTCCAGCTCTCCGAATGACATCGTCCGAGGATCACAGATGATGCCGCCTTTTCCGCCCCCGTAAGGAAGATTTGTGATGCCGCATTTTAAAGTCATCCAGATGGAAAGCGCCTTAACCTCTTCTTCACTGACTTCCGGATGAAACCGCACGCCCCCTTTTGTCGGGCCGACTGCGTCATTATGCTGTGAGCGGTAGCCCGTGAAAACCTGTACTGAGCCATTGTCCATTTTGACAGGGATGCGGACGGTCAAAAGCCGCATCGGCTCTTTCATCAGTTCATACATATTGTCAGGGTACCCCAGTTTTCGCAGGGCCTCTTTTATGATCGATTGTGTTGACAAGAACAAATTAAGAACTTCTTTTTCTTCATCTTTCTGATTGCTTTTAGAAATCGGGTTGGCTGACATGTTTTATCACCTCATCGTATTTTACGTGTAAACTTCAATTACCGGCAGAACAAAATGTAAGCGCTTTTACACCAAAACCCATCAATCCCTTTCACATTGTCGTTACGCCCCTTTTATATGCAAGATTCATGCCAGGTTTTTTGCGCATAAAAAAAAGAGACTGTTGTCAGCCTCTCAGATTAAAGAGAAAGGGGATTTGAAGACGTATACAGAAGAAACCTTACTGCTTTTATTAAAATTTAATACGTCTTAAACGTACAGAAAACGTTGTTTCTTTGAAGGGGACACTATTTAGAGATATACCTCCTCCCATTTGCTCTACTAATCTCTTAGTAATCGTCAGCCCCAATCCGCTTCCCTGATAATTGGTATTTCTCGAGTCCTCCAATGTGTACATTCGTTCAAAGACACGGTCTTTATGCATTTCATTTATTCCTTTTCCTTTATCTGATATTTCTACAAAAACATCATTATCAGTTATTCTGATCTTTAAACCCACCATCTTACCATCGGAACCATATTGAATTGCATTCGTAATTAAATTATTCAGAACCCTCTCAATTGCATCTTCATCTCCGCTAACAAAGACAGAATCATCGGGTATATCAATCACTACTTCAAATTCTTTGCTAATTAAAATTTCGTAGTAATCCAAAATTATTTTTCGGCTGACTTCACATATGTCAATTCGTGAAGAATTTAATTTTTTATCTCCTGACTCTAATTTTACAAGTTCAAAAAAACGGTTTATTAACGCTAATACCTCGACCGTTTTTAAATTAACTGTTTTTAGTAAACTCATAACCTTTTCCGAAGTCAGACTTTTATCGTTATTTATAATTTCAATATAACCTAGTATAACTGTTAAAGGCGTCTTTAAATCGTGTGAAATATTTGATAACATTTTTCGCATGGACAGTTCAATACTATTGCAGTTCCCTTTGATCTTTTGATTATGGTCTAAAAGACGGTTTATTTGAATTAACAAGGATTTTATATATTTATCTTCCGTGTTAAGCAATAATCTTTCGCCTGTCTCTTCATTAACAACTTTTCGAAGTTTATTTCTTATATATTTAATCTCAGTCCTTAGATTTAATCGGCTTCGGAAAAGAAAGATATTTACTGCTGCAGAGCATATGAATAAAATAACCAACATATAAAACAATTTAAAAATCTCCCAACTTATAACCGATTCCCCACAAAGTTTTTATGTACATTGGATGAGATGGATCGTCCTCAATTTTCTCTCTAAGCCGTCTAATATGAACATTAATTACATTCTCATCTCCATGATACTCATCTTCCCATACGGATTTATAAAGTTGAGACTTAGTATATACTTGTGAAGGATTAGAAATAAAGAGTTTTAAAATATTAAATTCTTTTGCCGTGAGATTAATCTTTTCATTGAATTTTTTAACAGAAAAGCCATGCAGGTCAACACTTAAATCACCTATTTTAATGATTTTTTCTTCCTTTGAAGACAGGGAGCTCTTATAGTGTCTTTCTCTTCTAATGGTTGCTTTAATTCTGGCTATTACCTCCAGCATAGAAAAAGGTTTAGAAATATAATCATCAGCCCCGAGGCCGAGACCAAGTGCCTTATCTACATCTTCATCTTTTGCAGACATGATAAGAACGGGAACCATACTTTTGGAACGAATCATTCTTAAACATTCCATCCCATCTATCTTCGGAAGCATTAAATCCAACAATATAACCTCAAACTTTTGGGTGTTCAATATGTCTAAAGCTTCTTCACCATTAAAAGCTGCTGTTACTTCAAACCCTTCTTTCGTTAAGCTTTCGCTTACCATATCGCTTATGAATTGGTCGTCTTCTACAATTAATATTTTGTAACCCAAGCTTTCCGCTCCTTAAATATAAAACTGATATTCTTAATTCACTGTTTATTTCAATCATTATACAGATAATTAATCTCATTATAATTATTTTTTATACAAAAGGAGATAAATATTCCAAAACATTTTAAATACAAACAAATAAGACAACCATTCTTCAATAGGGGGAATTGTTGTCTTGTGTTTTTCTCTTTTTATCTCACCTTTATCGAACCATCTTCACTAGATAGACTTACTTTATTACTTCCCGCGCCAATTTCACCTTTTTTCAGTTTTACGCCATCATGGCTCTTATTAAGCTCATCTAGATCAAACGTTACATCAGAATTACTCTGAGCAAAAACAGCAAGTGAAGTTGGCGCTTTTTTATAAGATACACCTATATCTCCTGATTTCGTATTTACTGATAAAGATTTTCCCTCTGTTATGTCCTTGATTGAAACCGTCCCATCTTTAGAGGTAATCTTTACATTGGAACTATCTATTTCCTTCATCTCGGTATCGCCGCTTGCTGATGTTATATTTAATTCCTCAAAAGAACTATTTTCCATACTTAACGATCCATCCCTGGATGCAAATTTTCCATTATCAGCCGAAACATTATTGATTTTTTCCTCACCGGAATGATTTTCAACGACAATATTTTCAGCTGAAATTTCACTTAAATGTATAGTCCCATCTTTATTGGTTATTTCAATATTGTTCATACCTGACTCGGGAACATTAATATAGATTGTGCCGCCCTGCTTCCCAAAAGTAAATCCATCCAAAAAGCCGCCATTCTTTTGTTCTTTTTGAGTAACGACCAAACCCCTCCCATTTTCTTGAAATGTAACTGGAACCTTATCTTTCTTCTTCCCCTCAGCAGATATTGTTGCCTTATTTGAATTACTCTTTTTAAACTTCACATCCCATGAGTCAGTATATACTTTTAAAGTATCAATTTTTTCAACATTGTAGGACACGTTCTTTTTAAAGTTTTTTGTATCTGTCTTATAAAGGCTTAAAACAATTCCGCCGATTACGATTAACACTGCACATGATGCTATAATCTTCTTCATTGTATAATTTCTCCTTTTATCTACAATAAATCTTTCTGATCCACCTTACGGTAAGAAAGATAACCCACTAAAAAACCAAATAAACAAAGTATAATTGGAATGATAATAAATTGACTTAAACTGACTGTTTCTCCTCCGTCGGAAACTGTTGCATTGATAAGGACCCCGATTATGACAGCCCAAGTGATTGTAGCAGAAGTTGATTTTTTTCTCATGCCGAAAAATAAAGGAATCAGACTCACTCCTCCCATCATAAAAGCGGTGAGAAGAGTCGATGGCATAGCGGAAATAACTTCACTCATTTCAACAGGCTTCTCGAATAAATATAAGTGCGGACTCACGAAGAGAATTAACAAGTTAATAACAAACGTAGCAATAACAATACTTACAAAGCAGAATAGGAAGACAATAGATAGTTTAGCTTGCATTAATTTTTTTCTTTGTAAAGGATAAGTAAACAGCAATTGTATTGTTTTATTTTTATATTCATCAATAACTAAACGGGATAAAATCACAGCAGAAAAACTAATAAACACAATTCTAATTAAAATATTAGTTAGAGATATAAAATCTGCATAATCACGAAACATAAGTTCATTTTTAGATTCCCATCCCATAAAAGCCGCTAAGCCAAAGATGATAAATATCCAAAGTGCCACCCATTTAAAATACTGTGATAAGTGATATTTTTTGTACTCTAATTTCATAAGTTTTAACATGCTAATAGCCTCCAGCAGAAGAATTTAAGACAATGCAAATAGGTGTATAACACAGACGGGCAATCTATCTAATGTGTATTCCCTCCCCATTCATAGAATTTAAGAAGTATTCTTCTAAAGAACTGTGTTTTTTATTTATACTTTCTATACCAATGTCATTCAGAATAAGTGCTTTAGAGATTTCTTGTTGTGTAACTGCTGTTTCATAGATACGAATTAATTGTTGATCAATCATTTTAAAATTTCTTATCCCCAGATTTTGCTCTAAAATATATAACGCTTTTTTTATATTTTGGACTTTTACCTCTATATACTCTGTTTGTTTTCCGTTTATACTCTTCATAGAAACTTCTTTTATTAACTTGCCATTCTGTATGATACCAACAGTATCTGACATTTGTTCCATTTCGGCTAAAATGTGACTGGAGACTAATAATGTAATTCCATATTCTCTGCAAAGTAATTTAAAGAGATCCCTCAACTCTTTTATACCTATTGGATCCAGGCCATTAATCGGCTCGTCTAAAATGAGAAGTTCTGGTCTTGTAGAAATAGCTCTGGCTATTCCTAACCTTTGTTTCATTCCTAAAGAAAACTCTTTCACTTTTTTATTATCAATATTATGTAACTTTACAAGCTCGATGGCGTGGTCAATGGATTTTTTATCGTAATAGCCCATATATTCACAATGGAAATCTAAATTTTCTTTAGCAGTGAGGTTGTCATAGAAAATGGGATATTCAATAATGGTGCCCATTCTTTTTAAAACTTCAAATGACGTATCTGTTAATTTCTCACCGAAAATTTCTATTTCCCCACTTGTTGGCTTGATTAAATTTGTAATCATTTTCATAATGGTTGTTTTACCTGCACCATTGGGACCCAAGAATCCATAAATCTCCCCTTTTTTCACGTGCATATTAACCCCGGAAACAACTTCTTTTCCTTTAAATGTTTTTGTAAGCTGACTCGTTTTTAAGATGTATGTCATTCGCTTTCCCCTTTCCATATATACTCCTACTATATAAAGGAAAGTTCTCTTTTCTCTTAAGCAAATATTACTTTTTTCTTAAGATTTTTCTAATTAAATCCTATCCCCATTCTATAAATCATTTTTTGTTTTTTTAGGATGCATGATGTCCGTAGGAGAAGAAAGGGAGGATCTCTTAAATTTCAGGTCCCTAACTGACCGCCATCTTCCAAGACATTTTTGATGAAATTGCTCTTCAGGCCAGCAATCATGATATAGTGGGCGGTCGTATCTTATTCACTGGCTCCACTCATATCAAAGTCAATAAAAACACAAAAACGAAGACATCCGCTGTCTTCGTCTTGTGCGCTATCGGTGAGCCGTCTGCCAGTCAAATCCGATGGTGTCATCATTCCACGGAATTCTTTTTTCGTCAGGCTGATCCGGATTGTAGGACATTGTCGTGAAATAAATAATGGTCAGCGGGGTTTCACCCAGCACTCTGTACCCGTGTGCGACGCCTTTGGGAATGAGAAGGAGCATCGGATTGTCTTCTCCCATGTAGTAGACATCCGTTTCTCCCTTGGTTGCCGACTCTTCGCGAAGGTCATGCAGCACGACCTGGGCGTGGCCCGTCGGAAAAAACCATAGGTCATCCTGTTTCTCATGATAGTGAAATGCTTTAATGACGCCGGGATAGCTTTTGGACCAGGAAGCCTGCCCGAAACGCTCTAAGAGATGTTCATCGTCACGGACGAGTTCTGAGAAAAAACCCCGGTCATCGCTGTGTTTGATCAGCTTTTTGATTTTTACGCCTTCGATCACTTGCACTGTCCCTCCCTTTGTAAATAATCATGCAGCGCTTCCCGCCAATGCCTCATCCCGAGCCCCTGCCGTTCAATCGACTCAAGACTCAAAACCGAGTAAGCGGGGCGCGGCGTCTCATTTCCGTATTCCTCCGTCGTGACGGGCAGCACGGAGGCGGTTCTGCCGCTTTCTTCAAAAATAGCCTTGGCAAATTCATACCAGCTGCACACTCCGCTGTTTGCGGCATGGTATAAGCCCGGCGGCCTGTCAAACAGACCGATCACCGTTTCGGCTAAATCTTTTGTGTACGTCGGCGCTCCGACTTGATCGTTAACGACACGCACCTGATCATGTGTATCCGCAAGTTTCAGCATCGTATTGACAAAGTTGTGCCCGCCGCTGCCGTACACCCACGATGTTCTGATAATGGTGTGGTTTTTTCCCGTCAACCGGATCAGTTCTTCGCCGAGTTTTTTGCTTTTTCCATAAATTGTGCCCGGATCTGCGGGATCATCGGTCTGGTATGGCCGTGTTCCTTTGCCGCTGAAGACGTAATCGGTGCTGATGTGAATGAATTTCGCGCCGGTGTTTTCAGCCTCAAGCGCGGCATAATAAGCGCCGATTCCGTTTATTAAATACGCTTTGTCGAGCTCCGTTTCACATTTGTCAACGGAGGTGTATGCCGCCGTATTGACGACGATATCCGGCTTGTAATGGCTGAACGAGTACCGCACCGAACGCTGGTCGGATATGTTCATCATCGCTTTTGTCAAGGCGATCACTTCATACCCTTCCCGCTTCAGCTGACGGCATAACTCCCGCCCCAGCTGGCCGGCCGCTCCGGTTACTAATACCTTCGTCAATCGGATCCCCTTCTTTCCGATTAGTCTTGGCTGTCTGTATACCAGCGAATGGTTCTTCTCATTCCTTCTTCAAATGTGACGTCCTGCCGCCAGCCCAGCTCATTTTTCAGCTTTGAGGCATTGATGGCGTAACGGCGGTCATGCCCTTTTCTGTCTTCGACATGAGCAAACCGTTCCTCGACACCGAGCTCCTTCATGATAAATGACGCAAGCTCTTTATTCGTCCGTTCATTTCCTCCGCCGATATTGTAAATGTCACCGAGTGTTCCTTTTTCCAGCACGAGCTTAATGGCGCGGCAATGATCTTCGGCAAACAGCCAGTCTCTGATCTGCATCCCGTCGCCGTACAGCGGAACCGGCGTGCCGTTTACGGCATGCCTGATAATGGTCGGAATCATTTTCTCGTGATGCTGGTACGGCCCGTAATTGTTGCTGCATCTTGTAATGATGGCAGGAAGCTTATGGGTTCTCACGTAAGACATGACGAGCAGGTCTGAGCTTGCCTTGCTGGCCGAATACGGATTGTTCGGAGAAAGCGGCGTCGTCTCCGTAAAAGCGGGATCATCCGGCGCCAAATCTCCGTACACCTCATCTGTGGAAATGTGAATCAGCCTGCCGGCTTTTCCCTGTAACACCGCGTCCGCCAGTCGGTATGTGCCCATCACATTTGTTGTGATAAACGGCTCTGCCTGATTTATGCTTCTGTCCACATGGGATTCAGCCGCAAAATGAATGACAGCGTCATACATTTGGGAAAAGACTTTGTCAATGTCCTCTTTTTCAGAAATGTCACCTTTGATAAAACGGAAACGGCCGTTCTTTTTCAAGGCTTCTATTTCAAGCGGCCTGCTTGCATACGTGAGATTATCCAGGACGGTAATCTGCGCGTCCGTTTCTTTCAGCATCATCTTTGTAAAGGTAAGGCCGATAAATCCGGCGCCCCCTGTAATTAAATATGATTTTGGCATGATTAATGCTCCTGTCCTTTCTGTAATGCCTGATGCGCCAGGCTTCCGGCGAGGTAGAGCGATTCATGCGTACCCGCATCCACCCACCAGCCCGTTAACACATCATACGTCAGCTCACTGTGTTCAATGTATAAATTATTGACATCCGTAATTTCCAGTTCGCCGCGTTTTGAAGGGGAAATTTGTTCAATATAGGAAAACACTTCTGCGTCGTACATGTAGATCCCTGTGACGCATAGTCTGGTCGGCGGCTGCTCCGGCTTTTCAATGATCGACTTGATCCGTTTGTTTTTCTCATCAATCTCGGCGATGCCGAAGCGCTCCGGATCGTCCACTTCTTTCAACAGCACTTTCGCTCCTTTTCCCTGCTTTGCGAAACGCTCCGTATAAGGTTTTAATGAATCTTCAAAAATATTATCTCCCAAAAGCAGAACGAACGGATCGCGCCCGGTAAACCGCTTTGCGTATGATAAACCGTCGGATATGCCGGATGCGGCGGGCTGAACCTGATATGTGATTGAGACGCCGAGCTCTTCTCCGGTTTCGAGAAGTTTATGAAATTGCGGAATATATTCTTTTTGCGTAATCAGCAAGATATCTGTAATCCCCGCTTCTTCCAGCTTCATGACCGACCAGTAAATCATCGGATATGGACCGACAGGGAGTAAATGCTTATTGACCGCTTTTGTCAGCGGCATAAGGCGTGAGCCGGTGCCTCCGGCTAAGATAACACCTTTCACATGAACACTTCCTTACGTGTGGTTTTATCACAAATCATAAAGAATCGCCGCCGCCCGTTTGATGCCCCTGCCGTCAACCAGCGGCTTTCCGTTTTGATGAAGTCCGGTCCGCATCGGATAATCAGCGGCCATGTCAGACATATGCCGAGCGAGAACGTCCGGTGATATGCATTCACCAAGGCCGAGATGAACGGCGGCCCCCCGTGCGGCGAATTTTTCCGCCGTCTCAGTTTGATGCTCCACTTGAGAAAGTACGATGCAGGGCACACCTGTACAAATGGTTTCATATAAAGTGATCCCGCCGGACACGACGGCCATATCAGCCCTCGTGAGAAGCGCGGCCATGTCATTTGTCTGCCTTACCATCTCGGCATAAGGCATTTGTGTAAGATGCGCGCGCACGTCATCAGCATGAGCCGTGGCGCCGCCCATGACGATGATCACTCGTTTTCGATGAATGTCGGGGATGCGGCGGCATGCTTCCATCACTTTAAAGACAAGCTTCTTCGGGTCGCTTCCTCCTAATGAAACCAATATGGTCCGGCATTCTTTTCTCAGCTGATAGAGCTGCTTTGCTTTTTCAAAACCCGGATGAAGAATCATATAATCCGGGCCTTCATATACCGCGGCGCTGCCCATTTGAACCGTCCGGCTTTTCAGCCCGCCGTAAATGCCGTTTATAACGGCATCGCATAAATGAATGACATGTTCCCGTTTTTCTTCAAATAAGACGATGCGTGCCGATGAATGCTTTTTGACTTCCTCTAACCAGTCACACGGCATATCGAGCAGATCGAATATGAGAAGGTCAGGAGCCTGCCTGTTTATTTCCCGGACAATAAATTCCTTCTGTCCCTTGTCAGGCTTGATGATCACTTCCCATTGATCAGATGACAGATAAGAAGAAGCCTCTTTATTTGCGTAAAACGTTATTGAGCAATTGTTCTTAATGGCACCGGCAAGCAGCTTCATCCGCACCGCGTGCCCCATGCCGATGTCACGGCCCCCGTCCGCGAAAATCAAAACCCGCATGCTAATCAGCCTCTTTTTGCCGGATCATTTGATTAATGGCCCTGAGCTCCGGATCACGATTCAGCAGATGGATCAATTCTTTTGCCGGAATATCAGGACGCGAGCCCGCTTTTACGTACAGCTCGCGGGCCAGCCTGTAGTCCTCTTCGGTATCGACGGTCATCCGCAAGTGAGGAGCCCGGAGTTCCTGCGGAGGCTCAGGAAAGAGAAGCCGGTACTTCTCAGGAGATTCTCTTATTAAAAGCGTGACATGCTCCTGGTATTTGTCCGCCAGCGTTTTGTCGGCATTGATCTCCGTTAAAAGTCGCGCGTTTACCGCCTCGCCGCCGATGCCGAGCGGTGTACCGCAGATATACGTGTAGTCTGCGTGCTGATCTAAATGCGATTGAATCAGAAAATCAAGCAGCGAAGGGTCGACAAACGGGTTATCCCCCGTCAGTCTGACTGCGATGTCCGGTTTTACTTGTTCGATGACTTGTGCAAACCGGTCAAGCACACACTGCTCGCTGCCGCGGTGCACACGGTAGTTCTTGCTGATGCAGTGCGCAGACAGAATGTCGTCGGTCTTGCTGTCAGACGAGGCGACGATCAGATTATCCCGCGATTGATCATAATACGCGCTTTGCCGCACCCTTTTGACAATCATATCGAGGATCGTATACCCGCCGATCGGTTTCAGCACTTTACCGGGAAGACGCCCGCTTCCCATCCGCGCCTGAATGATAAACAAAATGTCAGTCATCATATGGGCTGCCTTTCGTCAAAAGGTCATCCCAAGTGATGCCCGTGTCGGCGGGGATATCCCTGACCGCACGCGCGCCGTCAGTTAAAAGCTCAAAATATCTCGGGTGGAGCCCCTGCGGTTTTTGGCCGGGACGAAGGACGGCAAGGTTTTCCGCCGTAAAACATTCGCCTTTTTGAATCGGCGCTGTTGAAAAAATGCCTCTGTAAGCGAACCTTCTGATATCCCCTTCAATCGGTGTCGTCGTTTTATGGGAACTTCCCGACAGCACTTCCGGCACCGGAGCGTGATGCCCCTGCCGCAGCTCCGCTTCAACTGAGCGGATCGCCGCAACCATTTCTTTTAATTCATCCGGATTGAGGGCGAAGGAGTGATCAGCACCGGGCAGGTTTTTATCGATCGTAAAATGCTTTTCAATCAGTTTCGCTCCGAGCCTGACAGCCGCGCACGGCACATCATACGGATGGGCGCTGTGATCGGAGAAACCGATCACAGCATCCGGGAATGCGGCGGCAAGCATGGGAATGACGCTCAGATTGCTGTATTCAGGCGGCGCGGGATATTTCGCCACACAATGCATGATCGCAATTTCTGTGTTCCCCTCGCCGGTAATGGTTCGATAAGCCTCCTGAATATCTGAAATATCAGCGCCCGCGGTGGAAAAAATAATCGGTGTCTTCAGCCCCGCGACATATTTCAATAACGGCAGATGGTTCAGCTCGTAGGAGGCGATTTTAAAGGCTGAAGGCGAAGTCGCATACAGTAAGTCGGCAGAGCCTTCATCACAGACAGTGCTTAAAAACAGCACGCCTTTTTTCTTACAATATTCAAGCAGCGGTTCGATCCACTCGGCGGGCATTTCCATTGATTGCACCAAAGAAAAAATAGAGACGTTTTTTCCCGCAGCGGTTTTGTACAAGCCGGGGTCTTTCTGATACATTTTGTCAGCCTGAAACATTTGGAACTTGACCGCGTCCGCGCCGGCCTCACTGGCCGCATCTATCAATTCAAACGCCTGGCTCAGTTTTCCGTCATGATTAATTCCGGCTTCGGCGATGATGAATACGGGCGAACCTTCGCCGATTGACTTCGTTCCGATTTGGCATGATGCCATCAGTCCGCCTCCTTCCCGGGCCACACATGATAGTAGTAATAGGACGCATCCGCTTTAAATCCCATTCTTTCATACAGGCGGATGGCTCTTACATTGTGGAGCTGCGTTCCCGCTGATACAGTCTTATGCTGAAAGCGCAATGATTGTTCAATCACGTGCGCCGCTAAATGGAATCCCGCTCCCTTTCCTTCAAATCCCGGCTTTACCGCCATCAGATCAAGGACGAATTCATCGCCTTTAGACAGCCCCTGAACAAAGCCCACAGTCTCTCCCTTATATGTGGCGGCGAATTGTAACGAAGCTCTGCCTTCCGCATTATTCCGCGCCCACTCTTCAAACAGGCGGTTTGCACTTTCATAGCTGAGATGGGGGTCTTGGTAATACCTGCTTTTTGTAAAGGCGTCGCGGGCCAGCCGGCTGATCGCTTCCGTGTCGCCGGGTCCGGCTTCTGTAATCTCAAACGGCGGCGTGCTGTTATATACACGCACCGGACTGACGAGCTTGAGCAGACTCCCTACAAAATAAGCGTTCGGAAGCTGCTGAACGACCTGCATCGCGCCGATATCTTCAGCCGGTATTTTAATAAATATAAAATCAGTGCCTGCCGCCCGCCTTGCCGCGTAAAATTCCTGAAACAGCCTTTTGAGCTGTCCGGCGCTGTTTGCGGCTGCAAGCTTCACATTGATGATATTTTTTCGGAACAATTGACTTTCCCACGAAGAGTTTTCATATAAAATCACGCCTTGAAGGCTGTTTTCTTCCAATAAACAGAGCGACGATTCATAGGCTTCCGGCTGGATGCCCTTCTGATGCAGGAAGGTATGAATCATGTCCTGCGCAAGATTTTCCCTCAGTCTGTACACCTAATCAGCCCCTTTGACGATATCCGTAACGGCTGCAATGACGTATTCAACGTCGTCATCTGTCATTGACGGATAAAGAGGGAGTGACACGGTGCGGTGATAATACGCGGCCGCGGCCGGAAAGTCAGTTTCCTTATACCCGTACGTTTTTTGATAATACGGATGGAACGGAACCGGAATAAAATGAACACTTGTGCCGATATTATATTGGTCTTTTAAAGCGGAAATCAGATCGTTCCGGCTGACCCCGGCCTCCTGCTCCTCTATTTGAAGAACATACAGATGCCATGCATGCCGCCCGTCATCACTGACATGTGGGATGGTCAGCCCTTTCATGTGTCTGAAGGCGTCCTGGTAGCGGCTCGCAATGTCGGCTCTTCTTTGCTGCATGCTGTCAATCCGTTTCAGCTGATGAAGCCCAAGCGCTGCCTGAAGATCAAACATATTCATTTTATAGCCGGGCGTTTCGACCTCGTAGTACCAGCTTCCGTTTGAAGAATAGCGGTTCCACGCGCCTTTGCTCATGCCGTGAAGGCTGAGCACCCTGATCTGATCGGCAAGCCCGTCATCGTCCGTCGTCAGCATGCCGCCTTCACCGGTTGCCAGGTTTTTTGTCGCGTAGAAGCTGAATGCCGTCGCATCACCGATTGATCCGATCATTTTCTGTTTGTAAGTGGTATACACGGCATGTGCGGCATCCTCTAAGACAAATAACTGATGCTTTTCGGCAATGGCCAGAATCTGATCCATATCACACGACTGGCCGGCGAAATGAACGGGTACAATCGCCTTTGTCCGCGGGGTGACGGCCGCCTCAATTTTTTCAGGGTCCGCATTCAGCGTAAGCGGATCGATGTCAACAAACACCGGAACGGCGCCTGTGTGCACGATTGTATTGGCTGTTGAACTGAACGTCACGGCAGACGTGATGACCTCGTCGCCGGGACCGATCCCTTTCGCTTTCAGGGCCAAAAACAAAGCGGCGGTACATGAGTTCAGCGCGATCGCGTGCTTTGCCCCCGTCCAGGCGGCAAAGGCTTTTTCAAACGCCTCTACTTTCGGTCCCTTTGAAAGCCAGCCCGATTCAAGCGTATCAATAACCTCCTGAATTTCGTCCTTCCCGATCATGGGCAATGAATAGGGAAGAAAAGCTGATCTTTTTTGCACCATTTTCTTTGCGCTCCTATCTTTTTTATGAAGGGTCAACCCGTCTGAAGCTGACTCCGGTTTTTTCCTGAAGCACTTGGCATAAAGCGGCAAGCGAATCCTGAACCGGGTAGTTCGCGGCGACAAAAGCACGGCGCGCCTGTTCCGCTTTTTGATATTCTGCGGGGCTTTCGCATATCCGGATTAATTCCTGAGCGAGTGCCTGCGGGTCCTCAAAGACAAATTCTCCAAGTGAGTGATAATAAGGGTATCTGCGGGTTCCCGCTGATTTTCCGATCAGCACGGGCTTTTGAAACAGCATCGCTTCAAGACCGACCGTTGATGTCTGTGTCACCGCAGCGTCAACATACGGGAGAATATCATACAGCTCCATCTCTTTTTTGATGATTTTGCCTGCTTTATATTTCCGCAGCACCTGATTGTAAGCATCCAGCTTGTTTTTGCCGATTTCCCACGGATGCGGTTTAATAATGAGCTGCATGTTCTTTTGGCCGGCAAGCTCTTCAAGCACGCCCGTATAAAATTCATCAGAAAACGGCTGCGTGGCGATCAGCACCGTCCGCTGTGACGGGAGAAAAGAAAGTTTGCGGTAAAACGTGTCCTGATCTATCGGCTCTCTTGAGAAAATCTCGTCGAAACGGGGATGCCCCGTGATGATGATTTGTTCATCCCTGCAGCCTTTTGCTTTATACCACTCCGCTTCATAAGTCCCGAATACGGCCTGATAGTCCGTAAATACGGGCAGAAACGCTTCATCTCCCATGAGCGCTCCGTGCTGAAGACAGATGCTGACGGCGTTTTTTTTCGCGGACATCAGCGCCAGCACACGGCTGTAAATATCCTCCGTCGTGCCGACTACAACGGCGGAAATCTTTTCGGCCGTAAACAAAATATCAATGGCGTCAATCGCTTCAATAAATAATGGAATGTCTTTATACAAACGTTCCTGAAATTCTCTGTTTCCGAAAGCGGGATGGCTGTGAAGCTCTTTCAAAATGGAATGGGCTTTTTCAATATAAGGGACGGGGTTCCCTTTTTGCCCCATTCCCGTCAGCTCCAATTTGCAGATAACGGGCAGCCCGTAATGGTCAGGCAGACTCCATCTGGCCAGTACCGCTGTTTTTGCCGGGTCAAACTGCCGGTAGTTTCCCTCGGTGAACCGAAGATGATCGAAATGCAGAATGACTTTTCCGTTTACCGGTTTCTCATCTGTTTTCTTAATGTTTTGCCTTTTTTGATCATAATATGGCTGTATACCGGCTTCAGGAATATGCTGATCAGCCGGACCGAAAAGCTCTGGGTTCTGCTCCATGCTCTCCCGAAGCGCCGGACTGATATATTGATAAAAATTACTGATCAATGCGAGCGGGATGTCTTTGTAGCGAAGTGACTGAAAAAGGTCAATATACTGCCGGTACAGCACCCAATAATTCGCTAAGTATGCCGACAAGCCCTCACCCCTTTCCAAGCTTTTTTAATGATTCCCTCAGCTCCCGGCACGTGGTCTGCTGCGGAAGGCTGTTCACAAACTCGTTTTTCTCCGCCGCGAAAAGCTGATAATGGATGGATTGATCGGTAATATAATTGATATCAAGCTCCTCAGAAATCGGGTAAAACGGATAAAAATGATTCACTCTCCAGAAGAAACGGGCGTCACCGATCCGGTAAAACGCCGGGCTTTCATCCCAATAGGAACCGAATGCCGATTTGACCTGTTCCAGCACGGAAAACCGGTGCATGACCGAACAATGGTCAATGGCGCACGGCGCGTTCCACACGATCCGTTCGGCGGGCCTGGCCGTCTCCTTCACCGTCTCTTTCCGCTGATTCAGATGATAGGTTTTGGAACTTGAATACACGACGGCTTTTTCCGGGTCTTCATCAAGCTCTTTCACCATTTTCTCAAGCCGTTCCGGCACATACGTGTTGTCGTCGGTCGCATACGTCACGTACTCGCCCTCCGCCATTTCTATTGCCTGATTAATCAAGGCGGCGTAGCGTGTTTTTTCCGTTCTTTCTTTGACGCCCGATACATCGCTTTGATAAAACCGGACGCGGTCATCCGTGAGAAAAGGACGTATTTCCGCCAATGTCGCTTCATTTGAGTTGTCATCCATAATGAACAGCTCAAAGTCCGTAAACGTCTGAGACAGAATACTTTTAATAGAGCGGGCCACATAGTCACTTTTGTTATAGCTCGTCATGATCACTGACACTTTAGGCAACTCGTCACCCCCTTTTCGCACCTGAAACTACCGCTATCATATGTTCCTTATGCGGAAGATGCGCTAGGAATACAGACTATTATGTGAAAAGTCAGCATTGCGCGCACAAAAAAAGCCGGCTCTGATGCCCGGACTCATTGGAGCGTATTTTCTTTTTTCGCATAAATCTTTCTTTGGGCTCATATGGTGGAATAGATAAAAACAGCAGCCGCTCTGTCGGCTGTCTGATACTTGTCAGGAGGTTTCAGCATCAAGAGGTTTTCATCAAAGGAGGAACAATATGAAACCGAAAAAGAATCAATATCAGCAAATGCAGGGGATGGGGATGGGAATGGGAATGGATATGCAAGGATACCAGCCGCAGCTCGGGCCTAATCCTTATCCGCAGCCTCAGGGCCAAGGATCACAAATGATGCCGATGCAGCAGCAAATGACAATGCCGATGCAGCAAGGCCAGCAGAGCTTCGGCGGGGGGTTCCCCGGCCAGCCGCAGCAGCAGGGCGGCGGCAGCTTTCAGATTCCGTCAGGCCCATCATCGTCACAAAACGTTCCCGGCATGCTGCCGATTGAAGAGTCATACATTGAAAATATTCTGCGGTTGAACCGGGGCAAAACGGCGACGATTTATATGACATTTGAAAACAGCAAAGAATGGAATTCAAAGATTTTCCGCGGTGTGATTCAGGCGGCGGGACGTGACCATATCATCATCAGCGATCCGAAAACGGGCACCCGCTATCTGCTTCTGACCATTTACCTTGATTACATCACGTTTGATGAGGAAATCGCTTATACTTATCCGTACTCCATGTCTTCTTATTCTCCGAGATAAATCAAAAAGCCAATCGCTCACTTGACAGAGGATTGGCTTTTTTTCTTTATAAATATTTGACGGCCGCGACGATAATCATAATCCAAGAGATGATAAACGCCACGCCGCCGAGCGGTGTAATCGCGCCGAGAATGGAAATCTGCGTCACGCTCAATACGTACAGGCTTCCTGAAAACAGAACGATGCCCGCAAACATCAGCCAGCCCGCAACAGAAACACTGCCTGCGCCAGAAAGCTTTTCGGCCAAAAACGCGACAGCCAGAAGACCGAGAGCGTGATACATATGATATTGCACGCCTGTGTGCCACACCTGCAAATATTTATCGGGGATTTTCCCTTCAAGCCCATGCGCGCCGAAAGCGCCCAGCGCCACGGCCAATAAAGCGTTAATCGCACCAAGAATAATAAACACTTTCATCTATTTTTCTCCCGCCTTTTCGTTAAAGTTTCCAATTCAATCATAACCCAACATCGGCAAAATTCAACGTCCGCCGTCCGATGACACGAGATTGTCGGATTTTTTCTTTTTGATAAGCTGGATTCGGTCAATCGCTATCGCCAGCAGCGTCCCGAGCACAAGACCGTTGCTTAAGAGCGAAATCAGGATCGGGTGCATCCCTGATAACGCGCTCTCCGGCACAAACATTACGCCGACCCCCGTCAGGAGCGCCAGACCGATAATGGAGCGGATTCGTTTTTGCTCCTCTCTCTCATAAGAGTCAAACTCCGTAAAGGCGAGACCGGCCATCGTGGAGAAAACGACGAAGTTTACCGCAAAGCCGACCGGTGAGGGCAGACTCGCAAACGCATTCATAAATAGCGGGATCATACTGATGATCACGACAAATACACTTCCCAAAAGAAACGGCTTTTTCGAAGGAAGCTTCGTCGTCTCAATAAAACCGGCCGCCCCTGAAATCGGCACAGGCGCAATGCCCCCTGACAGTCCGCTCAAAAGGTGGCTGATCGAAGCCGCAAACCCAGCCGGACGCTCACGCCGCTTCCCGACGGTGCCGCCGAATTTTTTCACCGCCGCTTCTACAACCCGGATGCTCGCGAGCATGTTGACAATCAAAAGCACGGTAATGAAGAGTGACGTAATAATCAGGCCGCTGTCAAACACGGGTTTTCCAAACGGAAAAAGAGCCGGCAGCTGAATCACGCGGTCCGGTATTTGAATCGGTTTGGCAGCGCCGAAGACGGCGAATAAGATCCATCCGCCGGCAAGCGAAAGGAGAATCGCATACTGTCTTAAGAACGTAACATTCGATCGGGACATGATGAACATCGCCGCCGTCACAACCATGGCGAGCCCGAATACAAGGCCGTCGACGCTGTTTTTTAAATAGCCGATGCCCAAAAGGCCTTTCACAATCGGCTGACTCAGCTGCATGACCAACAGCAGCAGATACACACCGGTCACAACCGGCGTAAACAGCACGGCCAGCCGTTCAATCACTTTAAAAAGGCTGAACAAAAAGAAAAAGACAGCGCTTAATAACAGCGCCCCCTGCAGCGCCCGCAGCGTCTCGCCGAATGTCGCGAACACCGTGCCAGTCAGTCCGCCGTAAATCGTGTATACGCCCCACCATAAGCCTGCCGGGCTTTCATTAATCGGCAGACGATGTCCCTGGAGACATTGGATGACCGCGGCGACGCCAAGCACAAAAAATGTGCTCTGAATCAATGCGGCAGAATCGGCATGGTTCAAGTGAAATGATTGTGCGATGGCGACAGGAACTACAATCGCAGCCGCAATCATAAATGCCGTCCATTGCAAACCCCCGAGTATCAGTTTCAAGTCAATCAACCTCTCCTGTTAAAAATCGAAAATGGAATCCCCGTTTCCGTCTTCCTCACGTTCGTCTTTCGCTTTTTTCTGATATTGGTTCAGCCCGGCGCTGCCCATCATTTTTTCAAGCAACAGCGGGTCTGTCGAAGGAGACGCGGAAGGTTTCAGCGCCGCTTTCGGAATCGGATTCTGCACAGGCGCCGGAGCGGTGTGCGTCTGAGTGCCGAGCACGACATCACACAGAGAGCGGATAGCGGCCGCGTGCATTTTGACCTCCTCGGTGCGGGTCGCCGTTTTCGCCTGCCTCAGTTCTTCTTCCATCTTCTGAATCAAAGCAGAGATATGTATGTTCATGAGTAAATCCTCCAGCAGTAATTTGTCTTCTTCCTGCATTTTATCAAATTTCTGAGCGAATCGCAGAATTGAGTTTGTTATTTTTTCTGACGGCATATCGCCCTGAACGTCAAAAAAGACGCTTCCGCCGGGCGGAAGCGCCTCAAAAAAACCGTTTATTGCGGCAGGTCGGGGATGCACCAATCGATCGGCTGCTCCCCCATTTTTTCAAGGGCGGCGTTTGTACGGGAAAACGGTCTGCTCCCGAAAAAACCGTTCCTTGCCGAAAACGGGCTCGGATGAGTCGATTCAATAATAATGTGTTTCGATGTGTCAATGCGCTCTTTTTTCATCTGCGCGTGACGCCCCCATAGGATAAAGACAATCGGCTTCTCTCTTTCATTCACCACATCAATGATGCGGTCAGTGAGCCGCTCCCATCCCTTGCCCTTGTGGGAATTGGCCTGACCGCGGCGAACCGTAAGCACTGTGTTTAACAAAAGCACTCCCTGCTTCGCCCAGCTGACGAGCGATCCGTGGTTTGGTACGGAGCAGCCGATATCGTCCTGAAGCTCTATGAAAATATTTTTCAAAGACGGCGGCTGTCTGACCCCGGGCTGAACGGAAAAACTAAGCCCGTGCGCCTGTCCTGGCCCGTGATACGGGTCCTGTCCGAGAATGACCGCTTTTACATCCTCATAGGGCGTATAATGCAAGGCGTTAAAAATATCATGGCTTTCAGGATAAATCGTTTGGCTGCTGTATTCTTGTTTCAGCATTTCTCTCAACTCTTGATAATACGGTTTGTCAAATTCATCTTTCAGCTGATTCCACCAGCTGTCTTTTAAAAGCTGTTTCAAACTGTCCGTCCCCCTTATGAACTGTGCAGTCTTGAATGGACGGGCTTTCCGTCCCACACAATGTCAGTCGGCGCCTCCCGCCTCTTCATGTCCGGCTCTTCAAGAAGAACCGCGAAGTTTTTCGTCGGGAGCTCCCCAAGCCCGTGCTTTTCGCTTAACCGGTCTAAGTACCTCTTCCGTTTGCCGCCGAGATCCGCGGACTGATTGCCGCCTCCCTCAAAAAACGCATATATGACGCTCGCGCAAGGAACACGCTTCACACGGTGCTGTTTTGCAGCGCGCAAATAAAAGTCCCAGTCCCAATAATTATGGACATCCGGATCAAAATACCCTAACGTGTCATGCAGAGAACGCCTGTACATGCTGCCTGACGGAACGTACGTGGAAAATACCCGCATATCTGCATAATCCGCCGTATAGGCGAAAGGCTTTCGTGACACCGGGTATCTCGTGCCGCCCCGTTCTTCAAATGACACAATTTCCGCGTCAGAATGGACAAAATCCGCATCAGCAAGTGCAGCCGCCATTCTTTCCAAATGGCCCGGCGTAATGAAATCATCATCATCGCACAGCATGATACAATCACCCGACGCTTTTTTCACACCTGCGTTCCGCGCTTCCACATGTCCGGCATTCTGTTCTAAATCAATAATCTGAATCGGCAGATCGCTGTACAGCTGCTTCGCTTGTTCGGCCGATTCCCCGGCATCATTTACAATGATCACTTCATAAGGCTTTATGGTCTGCATGGAAATCGACTCCAGCAGCTCACACAAAGCCGGAATCCGGTTATACGTGACTATGACAATTGATATATTCATGACCCGCTCCTTCTGCTTTTTCTCATGTTCTATTAAAACATAAAGCGGCGGAGAGATCAGGGGGGATTTTTGATTTCGGCCCATTCAGAAACAAATCCAGGTCATGCCTGCCAGCAAAACGAGAATGATCAGAAGGTCTCCCCAAACAGTGCATACCGCCTTGGCATTAAGTCTGCCCGCCTCCATGGCGTTCCAAAGTTTTGATTGATAAACAGGCACCAACACCATCGCATAGCATGTGCACAAGCAGACAAAAGCCGGCGGGACAAGCGCACATCCATCCTCATGCCAATCATGAATCAGTTCCGGTATACTCACCCCGCTGTCAATGTACAAGTATAATATACCCGCCAGCGGAATGAGCGAACTGATCTGCAGCTCGAAAAGTTTCACCTTCCACTCACGCGCAAACGAAACGGCCCAAATCCATCCCAGCGCATAAAACAATAGAAGAAGCAAAATACTGAAAACAACAAAAATAGCGTCTTGCATCCCATTCAGAACTATAATAAAAAGACTTACAACGGGCAATGCAAGAACCAAGCCGCAGACGGTAAATACGGTAACGGCTATTTGGGCGCACGCGCCGTACATCCACGAACCTAATCTCATTTTAACACCCCTATATAGATTCCCTATGTATATAGTGAAAAAGATCAGGCAAGCCTCTGCCTGCCTGCGTAAAAACCTATTTTTCCGCAAAACGGAAAACATACCGTCACAACGGCGCATACTGCCGCAAAACTCGGTGTGACCGCCGAAGGAAACAGCCCAGCCGGAACCAGATTGAACAAAAAGACAAACATAAAACATAGATTCGGCACCATTGAAGCCCATACCGTCCGCTCAGCAAGCTTTTTGCCGCCAGCCCCGAACTCTTTGCCAGCTTGATAGCCGATTTGGAACCAATACAGCACATAACCGATCATAATCAGCCATACTGACACGGAAATCCCTTTCCACAGCGCGTCAACAGCGGGATGAATCCTCCACGCGTGCATCATCGTAATCATCGCCCCCATCACAAAAAGACCGCAGTTGCAGAACAGATAAAAGAGCATAAAAGTCCGCGCGGGCACCGCCGAAGCTTTTTGAAAAGCAGAGATAATCTCAGACGGAGTCCCTACTTCCCGCAGAATAAGCTCCATCGCTTCGCTTTCGGTTTTGCCTTTTTCCAGATGATCACAAATGGCATGATGAATATGGCTTTCGATTTCTTTTAATAATTCACGGCTTCCGGCCTTGCCTTCCAGCCCTTTTCTGATTTCCTGCACATAAAGGTCTTTATCCATTCTGCCCGCCCCGCTTCAGCATCCGGTCCATCAGAGCAGAGAACAGATTCCATTCCTTCGTCCGTTCGGCTAGAATGTTTTTTCCTTCATCGGTGATCCGGTAATATTTTCGGTCCGGCCCTTTGGTCTGCTTTTCCCAGTAAGAAGAAATATAGCTTTGGCGTTCAAGCTTATGAAGCGATGGGTACAGCGTGCCTTCCTTCATTTGCAGTTCATTCCCGCTTCTTTTCTCCATTTCTTTCACAAGTTCATACCCGTACATGGGCCGTTCATTCAGCAGCGTCAGCACCAGAATGACCGTGCTCCCCTTTACAAGCTCCCTGTTGAGCATTTATTTTCTCACCCTTACCTAGTAATCTTATGTAGGTATTGTACGCACATCCCCCGCGGCTGTCAAATCATTCCTCCAAGCCTTCCGTATTGTGATCGGAAGAAAATCTAACTATAATGAGATATAAAACACTGATGGAGGCCATTGATATGTCAATGCACAAAGCACTTACTATTGCCGGTTCTGATTCCAGCGGCGGCGCAGGAATTCAGGCCGATTTAAAAACATTTCAAGAAAAAAACGTATACGGAATGACGGCTTTGACCGTGATCGTAGCGATGGACCCGGAGAACAGCTGGGATCATCAAGTATTTCCGATCGATGCCGATACGATTCGCGCACAGCTGGCGACGATTGTTGACGGAATCGGCGTAGACGCCATGAAAACGGGAATGCTCCCTACCGTGGAGATCATAGAGCTTGCGGCGAAAACGATTAAAGAAAAACAGCTGAAGAATGTCGTTATCGATCCTGTCATGGTCTGCAAAGGAGCGAACGAAGTGCTGTATCCGGAGCATGCCGAAGCGCTTCGCACCCAATTGGCGCCTCTGGCAACCGTCATCACGCCAAACCTGTTTGAAGCAAGCCAGCTGAGCGGTATGGATGAATTAAAAACGGTGGAAGACATGAAAGAAGCGGCCAAGAAAATTCACGAACTCGGCGCGAAATATGTATTGATTACAGGCGGAGGCAAATTGAAACATGAAAAAGCGATCGACGTGCTGTATGACGGAGAAACCGCGGAAGTATTAGAAAGCGAAATGATTGATACACCTTACACGCACGGAGCCGGATGCACATTCTCCGCCGCCGTTACGGCAGAACTGGCCAAAGGCGCTGAAGTGAAGGAAGCCATCTATGCGGCAAAAGAATTTATCACCGCGGCAATCAAAGAATCCTTCCCGCTGAACCAATACATCGGACCGACTAAACATTCGGCGATGCGTCTTAGCGGAAAATAAAATAAATATCCCCCTCATTACCCGAGGGGGATTATTTCATTTTTTTCGCGGATGACCGCAAAAACATCTCAATAGACTGCACAAACAGCGCATATTCCTTCATCTGTTCATAAGTATGCATCAGCCGATCACTCCATTCATTGTGCGGCTCAGCTCTCTTGAGCATGCGATTCAGCTGAAGCAATACTTCTTTATATTCTTCCCGCTTATCTTCCACTTGCTCTGCGGCTTTGACAAGTAAACATTTCGGCGTCATCTTCTGATTTTTCAAAACTGAGAAAACAACTCCTTTTATTCCTGGAATCATAGGCTTTCGTTTGAAGAATAGCACAGATGGCATAGGTTTCACATAAGAAAAAAGAACGATTTTCTACAAAAGTGCCCAAATTGAGCCATTTATTTCCGTTTTTCCTGCCGAAGTGACGGTTACGTCATCATTTCCCGGGAAAGGAAAATATCTGGCACTGAATACCTCTTCTCCATCATTCAAAAACAATTCAATCGAGGATGCATCCAGAAAGAGCTGCACGGAATGCACCTCGCTGATGGCGCAGCTTCTCTTTTCTTTTTCTTCTCCGCTGAAAGCGGTGCGCTCCAGCACAGCCAGCCCCTCTTCCTGATGAAATATAAACCGGGCTGCGCCCCGAATTGAGATTTCAAAACCGGATTCGCAAGTGATGTCCTCCAGCAGCACTTCAGCCCGGGACGCATCTTTCACCGGGAGGCTTACAGACGAGCAATTCAATTGAAGACGGTGCTTTTGTTCATCCGTGCGGCGTGATTTCATTTCCGAAAGCGGGCGCTGTATGATTCTGCCGTTGGACAGTGACAGCTGTCTCGGCATCGTTAAGCAGTGAATCCAGTGATACGCATGGGTCGGATGTTTGTCCTCATGCTGATCCGGAACGCCCATCCACGCGAACAGAATCCTCCGTCCCTTATCATCTTCCAGCGTCTGCGCCGCGTAAAAGTCAAATCCTCTGTCAAGCTCCGTAAATTCACCGTGCTTAAATTCTGGCGGCTCTGTATGCAGCCTGCCGAGGAAATAGCCCGCCTGGTGGCTGTTATGATATTCTATCCCTTCGGCTTCAAGCCCCTGCGGACATACGAGCAGCACGTCGGTTCCGTCAAGGGAAAACAGGTCGGGACATTCCCACATATAGCCGAATGACCCGAGACCGCCGGAGTCCGCCCCCGCAATCGCACCGAGAAACGTCCAATCCGTCAAGTTCTCTGATGTGAACAATACAGCGCTTCCGGTGAGCTTTTCTGTCTGCGCGCCGAGCACCATGTAATACGCTCCGTCTTTCTTCCAAACCTTCGGATCACGGAAATGAGCGGTATAGCCTACCGGGAGACGCGCGACGACTCCTTTTTTTTCAAATACGATCCCGTCTTCGGATACGGCGAGGCATTGATACGTTTCCCGATTGCCTTCTCCGTCACGGACATTGCCTGTGTACATCAGGCAGAGCCGCCCGTCTTTTTCGATGGCGCTTCCGGAATAGCAACCGTTTTTGTCATACCACTCACCCGGCGCAAGCGCGATTTCTTCCTCTTTCCACTCAACGAAATCCTTCGTCGTCACATGCGCCCAAAATTTCGCGCCGTGCCCCGTATGAAATGGCTGCCATTGAAAAAACAAGTGATATACGCCGTTCCATTGGATCACGCCGTTCGGATCATTTAAAAGCCCGACCGGCGGCATAATATGATAGTTCTGGCGGTATGGATCTGACGCGGCTGTTTCTCCCCGCTTCTTTTTCGCTTCCTCAGCCTGCAGGCGCAGCTCTTGATCCGGTGTTCTCATTTGACGGCCTCCTTTTCTTTAGCTCCCATAATGTAAGCGGCAATAAACGCCGAGACAGAGGCGATGCCCATTCCGATCAGATAGTTTATAAGATTTCCTAAACCGAGCGGAGCCGTGATGGCAATCATCGGAATTCCGGTCAGACCGTAGGCATTGGCGGCGACACCGGTCACCACGACATAGGCTCCGCCCAGCGCTCCGCCGATCATTCCCGCGATAAACGGCTTGCGGTATCTTAGGTTCACACCGAAAATGACTGGTTCGGTTACACCGAGAAAAGCGGAAAATGCGGCCGGCAGAGCGATTTCTTTCATTTTCGCTTTTTTCGTCAGAAAAAATACAGCCAGTCCCGCCGCGCCCTGAGCGACATTCGCCATCGACCAGATAGGAAGGATATAGTTTCTGCCCAAATCAGCGATGAGGCCGGCCTCAATCGCATGAAAGCTGTGATGCACACCGGTAAGCACAATAAGCGGATAAAGACCGCCGAAAAGCAGTCCGGCAACAATGCCCGCATGATCATACACATATGTCAGCGAGACGGTAATGCCTGATCCGATCGCCCTGCCAAGCGGACCGATTGCGATAAAGGTGATAAATCCTGTGACAATCACCGTGACAAACGGCGTGACCAATAAATCGAATGCGTGAGGCACAATTTTTCTCGTGCCCTTTTCCACTTTGCTCATAATGTAAACGGCTAACAGTACGGGGATGACCGTCCCTTGATAGCCGAGCAGCGCAATGTCGAAGCCGAAAAGCTGCATAAAATCAGGCGATGCATCCGCAAGCCCCCACGGATTCAAAAGCGCCGGATGGATCATAATTCCCCCGAGCACGGCACCGAGATAGGCATTACCGCCAAATTCCTTCGCCGCGCTGAACCCGATGAATACGGGCAGGAAGATAAACGCCGCGCTTGAAAACATGTCTAAAAGCTTAAACAGCGACGATTGTTCAGACACCCAGTGAAAAGCCTTCATCATGCCGAGCAGCCCCATTAAAAGTCCGCTTGCCACGATAGCCGGAATGATGGGAACGAATATGTTAGACAGTGTCTTCGCAAATCTTGCGGCCGGATTCAGCTTTTTTTTCGCTGCGTCCTGATGTGTCTCACGATCCTCCCGCCCCAAATCGGCTTCTTTTGAAAAAGCGTCATATACTTTATTCACGAGGCCGGTGCCGAATATAATCTGATATTGCCCCGAGCTGCTGAAAGCCCCTTTTACGCCTTCTATTTCTTCAATGCCGGCCTGGCTGATCTTCTGTTCATCTTGAATGACGAGCCTGAGCCGCGTCGCGCAATGTGTCGCGCTGATAATATTTGATTCCCCTCCGATATGCTTGATAAGCTGTTTTGCCGTTTCTTGATAATTCATGATGTATCCCCCTTTCTAAAATCAAAAAAGACCTAAAATTCGCCAACGAAAAAGGTCAGCATAATCCCTTTTTCATGTAAGCAAATTTTAGGTCTTGCCTGCATTACCAGTCACAATCCCGCCGGATTCAGTTTTTTTAATGCGCTTTCATTCTATTTCATGATAGCGCTTTCGTCAATATGTTTTCAAAAAAAAAGTCTGTTTCTCGAAACAGACGCGTTATTCCGGGTTTTTTTGCAGACGCTGGACATGCAGCGTAATATAGCCGGCCTCGGATTCCGGCAGTTCCAAATCATATTCATTTTTTAAAAACGCCGCCAGTTCAAGCGCACACCGATAAGCAAACGGATACTTTTTTTGGATGAAATAAAGCATCTCCTCGTCCATGGAATGGAGTGCTTCATTTGAGTCCAACCGACTGACCGCATACCGTAAGTGCGTGACGAGGCGCTGATAGGAAATACTGTCTTCATCCACCTTCTGTTCGAAAAAGGATTCGATCTTTTCGATCATTTCTTTGATCATGGTTGTATGCTTCATCGCCGAATACATGCTTTTGGCATCCGCCTTGGCAGTGTGGATATGAAGCGCGATATACCCCGCCTCATCATCAGGCAATGATATACCGAGGGTTTGTTTCACGTGTTCAACCGCCCAGCGGCCGATCTCATATTCTTTTTTATAAAGCGCCTTAATTTCATGAAGCAATCGGTTATGCACCTGAAGGCCGTTTTGAATCCTTTCGATCGCAAAGGATAAATGGTCCGCCAGCGCAATGTGGATGTGATCGCTCAAAGGTGCCGCAAGCTCTCCCTCCGCATGGCTGATGATATCTTCAGCCGCCTCTATATGCTCTTCGGGAAGCGTTTCTAACACTTGTTTGAACTTTTCATTTTCGTCGTGCACGACAAATATTTTTTCAATTTTATGTTTTTGAATCACATCATTTTTTCTCTTTTGAAAAGCGATTCCGGGACCCATTACGATCTTTTCCCGTCCGTCTTCTTTTATTAACGCCGCATTGTTATTTAATACTTTGTCTATTCTCAAGAGGTTCGCTCCCGTTCATATGTTTAGTGGGATTGTACCCTCTTTTTCATATGATGTAAAGGTGCCGGACCCGCGCGCTCCCGTTTCGGCAATTCTTTGCGGACAGGCATCCATCGGTTTTTATCCAGCCTGCCGCGGGCCGATTTCGTTTCATCGGTCAAATCCGCCGATCGGACACGGCTCACAAACGAAAAAGCCCCAGCCGTCCGCTTCGCTTTCTTATGATAAGCCGCTTGGTTTCCGTACACGGCAGCTAATGGATATCTTCCGTTACCCGGCGCCATCCAATTCATCAGAAAGACCATCCACACCCGTAAAGATACTAGCAAACGTTTCATTGCAAATCATCCCTCCGCTTCTTTTTGACAGACAGCTTGTTCGCAGGCCTGTTTTTCTCTCCGCTTTAACGGAAAAGGCGGCCGATCCTTCTCCGCTAAAAACTAGCGGGTCTAGCAACCCTATGACTCTATGATAGACGCGTCCGGGCGAATTGTTTGTCACAATATGAGTGAAAAAACAAACTAGTTTTCAGAAGTTTTGTTGAAAGCTGATGGAAATGACCTGAAAAATGGAAAAGCCGATAAAAAAAGTTATACACACCTTATCCCTTGGTTAAGCACAGCTTAAACACAGGGTATATCCACATATCCACAAACTCGATCTATATTTTGTATAGGAACACTCGTTCCCAACAATATATATACACAAATTTATTCAGTTATACACAGGATTCTGTGTATAACTCCCTCCTTATTCACAGACCAATTTCCATAAATGAGTCATATGTCACAAGGATTATTTTGAATTTTCAAGAAATATATACTAGATTTCTAATTTAGATAAAGAAAAAGGGGGAAACACGATTGAAAAAAGGAATCATCCGTTATCTGCTTCCGGCTTTTGTCTTATCCTTTACCTTATCCACAAGTTCACAGGCTGCGCCGGCTTCAAAACCGCAAACTCCTGATCTTGAGAAGGCTGAGGTGTTCGGTGACATTGATATGACCACCGGCAAACAAACGACAGTCATCGTGGAGCTGAAGGAAAAGTCACTGGCGGAAGCAAAGGAACTCGGTAAAGCACAGACAAAAAGCAAGCTGAAAAGCGAACGCGCAAAAGTGAAAAAGAAAGCGCTCAAAACCATTAAACACGGAAAAATCAACAGGGAATATGAGCAAGTGTTTTCCGGCTTCTCCATGAAACTCCCGGCAAATGAAATCCCCAAACTGCTGAGTGATCAGGATGTCAAAGCGGTTTATCCGAATGTCACCTATCATACCGATCAGCTCAAAGATAAAGACATCACCCTATCTAAGGATGCCGTGTCTCCGCAGATGGATGACAGCGCGCCTTATATAGGGGCAAATGACGCGTGGAAGCTCGGCTATACGGGTAAAGGCGTCAAGGTTGCCATTATTGACACCGGTGTCGAATATAAACACCCTGACTTAAAGAAAAATTTCGGACAATATAAAGGATACGATTTTGTGGATAACGACTACGATCCTGAAGAAACGCCGTCCGGTGATCCGAGAGGCGCGTCGACTGACCACGGAACCCATGTCGCGGGCACGGTAGCGGCAAACGGAACGATTAAAGGCGTCGTGCCCGATGCTACACTCCTTGCCTACCGTGTGCTCGGTCCGGGCGGAAGCGGAACAACGGAGAACGTCATCGCCGGCATCGAACGCGCCGTACAGGACGGAGCGGATGTCATGAACCTTTCTCTCGGCAATTCTGTGAATAACCCAGACTGGGCGACAAGCACGGCGCTTGACTGGGCTATGTCAGAAGGCGTCACGGCCGTTACATCAAACGGAAACAGCGGACCGAACAATTGGACCGTCGGCTCTCCGGGAACGTCCAGAGAAGCCATCTCCGTCGGAGCGACCCAGCTGCCGCTGAACGAGTACGCCGTGTCCTTCGGTTCCTATTCCTCAGCGAAAGTAATGGGCTACAACAAAGAAGATGACATAAAAGCACTGAATAAAAAAGAAACAGAGCTCATAGAGGCGGGTATCGGCGAGCAAAAGGATTTTGAAGGCAAAGATCTGAAGGGAAAAGTCGCTGTCGTCAAACGGGGCAGCATCGCCTTTGTGGATAAAGCAGACAACGCCAAAAAAGCGGGCGCGATCGGTATGGTTGTGTATAACAATGCCCCGGGAGAAATTGAAGCCAACGTACCGGGCATGTCCGTACCGACGATTAAGCTTTCATCAGAAGACGGCGAAAAACTCGTCAGCCAATTAAAAGCAGGCGGCACAAAAGCGACATTCAATTTATCCGTGGCTAAATCGCTCACTGAACAAATGGCAGACTTTTCGTCACGCGGTCCGGTTATGGACACGTGGATGATTAAACCTGACGTCTCCGCTCCCGGCGTAAACATCGTCAGCACCATTCCGACCCATGATCCGGCCGACCCGTACGGCTACGGATCGAAGCAGGGAACGAGCATGGCTTCCCCGCATGTAGCCGGCGCAGCTGCCGTCATCAAGCAGGCCAAACCGAAATGGAGCCCGGAACAAATAAAAGCCGCTCTCATGAACACGGCGGAAACCTTAACGGACGCGGACGGTGACGTATACCCGCATAATGCGCAAGGCGCCGGAAGCATCAGAATCATGAAGGCGATCAAAGCAGACTCCCTTGTCGCCCCGGGAAGTTATTCTTACGGAACGTTTATGAAAGACAAAGGCAATGAAACGAAAAAAGAAACCTTTACGATTGAAAACCAATCGTCCATCAGAAAATCATATCAGCTCGAGTACTCTTTCAACGGCACGGGCATTACCGTTTCGGGCACAGACCGGGTCGTGATCCCCGCTCATCAAACCGGAAAGGTCAATGCGAAAGTAAAGGTCAATGCCAAAAAAGTAAAGGCAGGCACCTATGAGGGAACCGTCACAGTGCGAGAAGGCGGAAAAACAGTCGCAAAAGTGCCGACGCTGCTGATTGTAAAAGAGCCGGACTATCCGCGCGTGACGTCAATCGACGTGCAGGACGGCACAACGCAGGGAACCTACCAAATTGAAACCTATCTTCCGGCGGGAGCCGAAGAGCTTGCCTTCCTTGTATATGACAGCAATCTTGACTTTGTCGGCCAAGCCGGCATCTACAAAAAGCAGGATAAAGGCTATCAATATTTCGACTGGAACGGCAAAGTCAATGGTGACACCGCACTGCCGGCAGGAGAATATTATATGCTGGCCTATGCCGCGAACAAAGGGAAATCAAGCCAGGTGCTGACTGAAAAACCTTTTATCATTGAATAACCGAACAACCCTGCTGGAGCATCAGCAGGGTTTCTTTCTGATCATTCGGCAAAAGCTTCACGAAGCAGCCGGTATGACTGAAGTTTATCTTCAAAGTGATGAGTAATGGTCACAGCCATCACTTCTTCCGTTCCGTATGCTTTACTGAGAGCCAGAATCTGTTCTTTCACTTGTTGCTTCGTTCCGATGATCATTCGATTCCGATTATCGGCAATTCGTCTTTGTTCATACGGTGTGTACGTATTGCCGCGGACGGTTTCGTAAGACGGTACGCCGTGAAGCGGAATCCCCTGTTCACCCGCAAGCAGCGTATAATCCATGACGGCCGCGAGTTCCTCCGCTTTCTCCTCCGTGTCCGCGCACAGCACAAACACCGCCACGGCTGTTTTTGGTTCTTTTCCTAATACAGAACGTTTAAATCTGCGCTTATATTGTGCTGACGTGCTTTCCCCGCCTTCTCCATTAATAAAGTGAGCAAACATATAGCCTGCTCCCATTTCTGCGCTCAGAAGCGCGCTTTCCCCCGAAGAACCGAGAAGCCAGACTTCCGGCGCCGTCTTAATAAGGGGTGATGCGGTCAGATTCGGAAAACGGTGATTGTCGTCGGCTGCATCATGCAAATACATCGCCAGCTCACGAAGCTGCTGCGGATATTGATCAGCGTTACGCTTCCCGCCGTCATTCAGCGCCCATGATGCGATCGGCATTCCGCCCGGCGCTCTCCCTAATCCGAGATCGATTCTGCCCGGCGTCAACCCTTCAAGCACGCGGAAATTCTCCGCCACCTTATATGCGCTGTAATGCGGAAGCATGACACCGCCCGAGCCTACACGAATCTCATTCGTTTTCGCCGCAATATGGCTGATCAGCACTTCAGGGCTTGAACCCGCCAACCGCTCTGAAAAATGATGCTCTGACACCCAAAACCTCTTATATCCGAGCTTTTCCGCCTCCTGCGCCAGTCTTACTGTATTCCGCAGAGCACTTTCCGCGGAACTCCCTTCTGATACAGGAGATTGATCTAATATGCTTAATGAAATCATCACTGTCACCTCATCAACATCGTACCACTGCTAAGCCGTTTTTTCTTTCTGTATGCTTATAAGCATCCCTGATGATAAACATTTATATACCTTGTTCCATTTTGTCGAAATATGTTACACGTGAAACATAAAAAAACCTCTCCCGGTC